>NZ_JAIMBX010000002.1:0-748422 GCF_032907385.1 Devosia sp. BK | reverse complement strand
ACGTTCTTCGCGATATCCAGACCGATTGTGGTAACTTCCGACATGGGCGCCTCCTCAAGTGGTGTGTTCACACCTCCACTTTGGCACATCGATGCCGCCGGGGGGGCGTCCACCCCATCACCCTTGCCGACTATCGTGACGAGTGGCTGCGCCAAGCGCGTGAGGGCCAGGCCCAATCCTATGCCGAGGATGTCGAAGCCGGCATTCACCGCGCGACGAGCCTGACCGCAATCGAAATCACCGACACCCGCGCGATTGCGCACAAGAAGTTCAACGGCGAAATCAAACTAAGCGACGGCGGCACCGATCGCCTCAACTGGCAAACCCTCTACTTCTGCCGCAAGGTCGAGGGCCAGTGGAAGCTCACCGGGTTTGTGGGCTATCTGCCCTATCCGATGGGCTTGCCGACGTCCCGCTAGGGCAAATCGCTCCAGTGGAGCGATTTGAGGCGGCAAGGCCATGAGAGCTATGCTCGAATGGCGGGGCGGCCCCCATCTTCCGGCCCCTTCTATTCCTCGCCCCCTCGGGGAGAGGGTGGATCGGGCAAAGCCCGAGACGGGTGAGGGGGATGCAGCGGCAAATACAGTGAATGGCAGGGAACATGCTCAACTTCACCCCACAGCGCCTGACCATGCAGGCCTTCTTCCTCCAGCCCGTCGCGTTCGGCTCCTGGCTGCCGCGCATCCCGGAAATCCAGGCGAGCCTGGACCTCGGTCCCGCAGGCCTCGCACTCGCGCTTCTCGGCATGCCCTGCGGCACGCTGATCACCCTGCCCTTTGCCGGTCCGCTCGTTGCCAAGATCGGCGCCCGCGCCGCCATCTTCTGGGGCTTTGTTTTCTATTCCGCCGCCGTCAGCCTGCCGGTCCTCGCGCCGCACCCGATCCTCCTCTTCATCGCGCTGATGCTGGCCGGCTCCGCTATTTCCTTCGTCGAACTCGGGCTCAACGTGCAGGCCGATCTCGTCGAAAAATCGAGCGGCAAGCTGATCATGAATACCTCGCACGGCTGCTGGTCGCTGGGGATCATGGCCGGTAGCCTCATCGGCTCTGGCTTTGCCGCCATCGGCCTTGCCCCGCAAAGCGCCGTGCCGCTCCTTGCCGCCGTGGTCCTCCCCATCGCGCTCGCCACTGCGACCGCCCTGCCAAAACTTCATGACGCGCCCGCAGAAGGCCAGACGCAAAAATCCGCCTGGTCGCTGCCAAGCCCAGCCTTGATCGGCATCTGTCTTTTTGTCTTCGGCATCACCATGACCGAGGGCGCGATGGCCGATTGGTCCGCCATTTTCCTCCGCGATGCCCTTTCGGCCGAAGGCGGGCTCGTCGGCCTCGGCTATTCGCTCTTCGCCTTCATGGTGGCCGCCGGCCGCTTTGGCGGCGATTTTCTCAAGCGCCGGTTCGGCGCCGTCGGCACGGCCCGCCTCTGCGGCGCCCTCGCGGTTCTTGGCGGTATTTTGCTGTTTTTCGCACCGGGGGTCGAACTGGCACTGCTTGGCTTTGGCGTTATCGGCATCGGCGTTTCCGTCGGCTTCCCGCTCGCCGTCACAGCCGCTGCTGGGCTCGGCGATCGTGCTGCCTCCGCCAATGTCGCTGTTCTCTCTTTCGTCGCCCTCACCGGATTTCTCATCGGCCCGCCGCTGATCGGCTTTGTCGCCGAACATGCCGGCATTCGCATCGGCATTGCCTGCGTCGTGCCCTTCCTCCTCCTCAGCCTCTTGCTCACCGGCCGCCTCGTGCCCAAGCCGGTCAAAAGCACCCATAATCCCGAAGCCGAAGTTCCAGGAGTGCTCTGATGCGCATTGCCGTTGCCGGTCTCCACACCGAATGTTCAACTTATAATCCCGTCATCGCGCGCGAAGCCGATTTTCGCGTGCTGCGCAGCCCCGCCATGCTGCGCGATCAATATTTTGATTTCCTGACGCATTTCCCGGCCGAATTCATCACCATACTCCACGCCCGCGCCATTGCCGGAGGGGCCGTAGAACGCGCGCTCTATGACAAGTGGAAGGCCGAGATTCTCGATGGCATTCGCGCCGCCCTGCCACTCGATGGCGTCTATCTCGCCATGCATGGCGCCATGTTCGTCGACGGCATGTTCGATGCCGAAGGCGATTTCATCGCTGCCGTGCGCGACCTCGTCGGCCCCGACGTCGTGATCGCCGCGAGCTACGATCTCCACGGCAATGTCAGCCAGAAAATCGTCGATGGGCTCGATATCTTTTCGACCTATCGGACCGCGCCCCATATCGACGTGCCCGACACCATGCGCCGCGCCGTCACCATGCTGGTCCGGGCGCTCCGCACTGGCGTCCGCCCAAAGCTCGCCTGGGCGCCCGTTCCCGTTCTCCTCCCCGGCGAACGCACCTCCACCCAGGACGAACCGGCCAAAAGCTTTTACACCCAACTCCACGAGATCGAAGAACCGACCGGCATCTGGGACGCCTCCTTCCAGGTCGGCTATGTCTGGGCCGACGAGCCCCGCGCGACCGCCTGCGCCGTTATCACCGGCACTGATAAGGCCACAATGGAAGCGGCCGCGACAAAGCTGGCCCAGGATTATTGGGACGTGCGCGAAAAGTTCGTCTTCGGCATGGAGACCGGCTCGATAGAGGATTGCGTCGATCGAGCCATTGCCAGCACTACCTACCCCGTCGTCCTCGCCGAGTCTGGCGATAATCCGACGGGCGGCGGCGTCGGCGACCGCGCCGAAGTTTTAGCCGCCCTCATCGCCAAGAACGCCCGGGGCGTCATCTTTGCCGGCATTGCCGATCGCGCCGCCACCGAAGCCGCCTATGCAGCCGGTGTCGGCGCCACCCTGCCGCTCCATATCGGCGCCAGCCTCGACCCGTCTTCGACTCCAGTCGATGTGTCAGCCGAAGTAGTCTTCCTCCTGGAAACCGAAAACCCGCTCTATCGCGAAGCTGTGGTCCGCATCGGCGGCATCGACCTCGTGCTCACCGCCCGCCGCCGCCCCTTCCACAATATCCTCGATTTCACCAAGCTCGGCCTCGATCCGCATGGCGCAAAGATCATCGCGGTGAAATCGGGCTATCTCTCACCCGAACTCGGCCCCATCGCCAATCCCGGGATCATGGCCCTCTCACCCGGTGTCGTCGACCAGTTCGTCGAGCGCACCACCCGCAACCACACCCCGCGCCCCAGCTTCCCCTTCGATCGCGATTTCACTTTCGTGCCCCAGGTGAAGTGGTCGGCGCTTGCCAAGTAGTCCTGCGCCCTTCCCCCAGCCCCCGCTTTCGTTTACTCACGAAACGAAAGCCAAGGGCACATTTATGAACCCCCAGATGCGACAGGCCCAGATCGTCGAACTCGCCCGGCAAAAGGGCGGGGTCACGGTCGAGCAACTGGTCGAAGCCTTCGACGTCACGCCCCAGACCATTCGTAAGGATCTCAATATCCTCTGCGATCGCGGTGCGCTCAAACGCACGCATGGCGGGGCCATGCACCCCTCGGGCGTCGAAAATGTCGAATATGAAGCGCGCCGCCAGATCGCGACGGAAGAAAAGCAGGCCATCGGCCGCGCCGCTGCCGCGCTCATCCCCAACGATGCTTCTCTCTTCATCAATATCGGCACAACGACCGAGGCGGTCAGCCAGGCGCTCGCCGAGCATCGCGGCCTCATGGTCATCACCAATAATATCAACGTCGCCAACCGCCTCCGCACCGTGCCCTCGATGGAAGTCGTCATCGCCGGCGGTGTCGTGCGCCCGTCCGATGGCGGTATCGTCGGCGAGGCGGCCGTCGATTTCATCCGTCAGTTCAAGGTCGATTTCGCCGTCATCGGTGTTTCGGCCATCGATGCTGATGGCGCGCTGCTCGATTTCGATTTTCGCGAGGTCAAGGTCGCCCAGGCGATCATCGCCAATGCGCGCCATGTCATCCTCGTCTCCGATTCCAGCAAATTCGACCGCACTGCCCCCGTCCGTATCGGCCATCTCTCCCAGGCCCATACGTTCATCACCGATTTTTGCCCGCACGACTCCATCCGCACGCTTTGCGCGGATGCCGAAATCCGCCTGATCGAAACCAGAAGCGAAAGCCCCTCTCCATGACCGACCGTCTCGACGCCCTGAGCCAAGCCCTGATTTCCGCTCACGATGGCGGTGCGCCAGTCGGCCCGGTCGCGGCCGAAGACGTGCCTGCCGATATGGCGGCGGTCTATGCGCTCCAAAACAAGATCATGGCCGGCATCGGTCCCTCGGGCGGCTGGAAAATCCTCGCCGGCGGCGAGGGCGAACCCATCTGCTCACCCATCCCCGCCAATCGTTACTTTGAAAACGGCGCCACGCTTGATGCGGCAAAGCACCGTTTCATCATCGCCGAAGTCGAAGTCGCGGTGAAACTGGGCGCCGATCTTACCGGCACTGTGAATGCCGAAACTGCCCATGCCGCCATCGCCTCGGTGCATCCGGCGCTCGAGTTCGTCGGCAATCCCTTCGTCGATCGCGATGCCACCCCGCGCAACCTGCAGCTCGGCGATCTCCAAAGCAATGGCGCGGTCGTCGTCGGTCCGGCCATTTCGGGCGATATCCAGTCGGCAGTCCAGACACTTGCCGTGTCGCTGAGCTACGATAGCGCTGTCTCAAAGAGCGTCGAAACCGGCGCCAACTGGTCCGACATTCTCGCCGCTCTCGTCTGGCTCGCCCCCCACGCCGAAAAGCGCGGCTATCCGCTTCGCGCTGGCCAAGTCATCATTACCGGCGCCCGCGTCGCAACGCCCATGGGCTATGCCAAGCAGGTCGAAGGCTCGTTCGGTGCCTGGGGCAAAGTCTCGGCCACCTGCACCCGCTAAAGAAAAGGCCCGCCGAAGCGGGCCTTTTTTTCAGAACATCAGGGCGTCGAGGTCCATGTCGTCATTGGCGGCATCCTCGACCTCCACGGCCGGCGCGGCATTGCCAAAGAGCCGGTTGTGGATTTGGCGCTCGCCTTCCATCGTATAGGTTTTGCGAAGGCCCTCGAGCGTCGGCGCCAGCGCCTCAGAGATCGGGTCGGGCATGGGGTCGGTCGAAAGCCCGGCAATTTGCAGCGCAATGTCGTCCATGGTCTCGGCAAGCCGCGATTGACCGTCGATCCCCTTGGCCGCTGCCTGGAGCAGGCTGATAACCTTTGGACCATCGGCATTGAGGCTCGCCGACGCGACCGAGAGCCGCTCGTCAAGGCCGGTGAGCAGCGTCATCGCGTGGTTGGCCAACTGTTCGAGACGTCCGATCTGGCCCGCATTTTCGCCGCCTGCGGCCTCGACGAAGGCACCAGCCAAAGCCGAGGCTTCATCGAGCCGGGTCATCGCAGCCTCTGCAGCCACGACGGTCTCGGTGGTCAGTTCGCGCAACTGCGCTGCAATCACGGTCAGCGACGCGCCACGCGGCCCAAGCTGGGCACAGCGCACCGCAGCGTTCAAGCTGACAAGGCGCATATTGGATTCGATTTCCTGCACCGCCGCCACATGGCCGAGCAGCACGGAAACGGTCTGCTGCACCGCGGCGGCGAGCGCTTCGAGCTTGTTGCGCTCGGTTTCGCAGTCCCGCAAAATCGCGGCGGCCTCGCGTAGTTGCGCACTCAATGTCGAGAGCGCCGAAGCGTCGCCGCCCTTGCCGCCATAGAGATTGCGGCTCGCCGTCATGATGGTGCTGGCATCGATCGCCAGCGCCTGCAGCGCGCCTTCCGCTTCGCCCACTTCATCGGCAAAGCTCGACGCCGTGGCGCGCAATTGTTCCTGTTCCAGCGTCGACAACGCCGCCAGAGCCTCCGCCGTCACAGCGTCATCCAGCACTGCGCCATCGACCGGCTTACCCGCCATAATATCGGCGAGGCAATCGAGCCCGGTTTCGATATGTTCGAGCCGCTGACGCGTCGAGTCACCGACCTGCAATGCCATGACGGCGCTACCGATCCGCCCGACGATCTGGCGCGAGACACGGCCGGTTTCGGCGCTGCCTTCGACCGCAGTCAACCGCTGCCGATCGAGCGCTTCGAGCGTCTCGTCAAGCTGCTGGGCCAATTCGGTCAGCGTATGGGCATGCGCCTTGTCGAAGCGTTCGCGCTGGCTTGCCGCCCGATCGACCTCCGCCGTCAACTGCCGGTAGACCTGGCTGAATTCGTGGATCGTCGTATGCGCCGAGTTGGAGAGCGTGGCGATATCGGTGGTGAAAACATCGAAATCGTCGCTGTCCCCGATAATGCCCGCCGCCGTGACGCGCGCATTGATCGAGACGATGCCGATCATCTTGACCGTACGGCGCAATTCGTTGATCGGCCCATTGGCCGCCGACACCACCTCGACGAGCCGGTTGAGATTGGCTTTTTCCTTGCCAAAGTCTTCGGTCAGTTGCCGCGCCGTGCTGGCGACGGAGCGCAACTGGCTGCTGGCCTCGCTGACTTCCTCGCCCTGCAAGGCTGCCGGCAACGCCTCGAACAGGCGAGTGAGCTTGTTGAGCATCATGGCGCCTTCGCTGAGGCGCGCGCCGACGGAAACGAAGGATTCTTCGATATCCTGCCGCGGCTTGGCGACGGCGGCGGAAAGGGCGGAAACGGTGCTGGCTTGGGTCTTGTTCTTGATCATGCCGGGCCTCCTGTAGATTTGTTGCCATTGCGGCCAAAGGCATTGATTTCGCCGGCCATGCGCGAGAGCGGCAAGACGCGCACCGCGGCCCCGCGCTGGATGGCTTCCTTGGGCATGCCGAAGACGACGCTGCTTTCTTCGTCCTGTGCAACCGTCGGGCTGCCCATCTGCCGCATTTCGAGGAGCCCTCTCGCGCCATCGTCGCCCATACCGGTCAGCAGCATGCCGAGCGCATTGCGACCAGCCGCCTGCGCCGTCGAGCGGAACAGCACATCGACGGACGGCCGATGGCGCGACACATGCGGCCCTTCGACGATTTTCACCGTGTAGCGCAAGCCGTTGCGCACGAGTTGCATATGCACATTGCCCGGCGCGATCAGCGCCCGCCCGGCCATGACCAGATCGCCATCTTCCGCTTCCTTGACGGCAATGGCGCAGGTAGAATCGAGCCGGCGCGCAAAGGCGCCCGTGAATTTCTCCGGCATATGCTGGACGATGAGGATAGCGGGGCTATTTTCGGGCAGGGCTTCTAGCACTTCGCGCAAAGCTTCGGTTCCGCCTGTCGAGGCGCCAATCGAGATAATCGGCTCGGTCACCGGCATGCGGGCAATCAGACTTTCGCGGCGTGTATCCGAAATCGGCGGAATGATCGCGTCGGCATTGAGCTTGGCTTCGACCTTGAGTTCCGGCGCCGCCTTCTTGAGGCCTTTGAGCTTGGCATGAGCCGCAGCCTTGGCCGCATCGCAAATGCGCATGCGCGATTCTTGCAGGAATTGCGCCGTGTCGATGCGCGGCTTGGTCACGACATCGACCGCGCCGGCCTCAAGACACTGCATCAGCGTGTCCGAGCCCGCCTGGGCCGCGCCCGAGCAGATGACGACCGGGATAGGCCGCTGCGACATAATCTTGCGCAGGAAGGTCAGGCCGTCCATGCGCGGCATTTCGACGTCGAGAAAGATCACATCCGGAATTTCATGCCGGATTTTCTCCACCGCGACATAGGGGTCGGCGGCCGTCGCCATGACCTCGAGGTCCGGATCGGCAGAGATGATCTCGCTCAGCGTCGTACGCACCGAAGCGCTATCATCCACGATGAGAACGCGGATCTTGCTCATGACTTTTGGCTCACGCTCGCTGGAATACGGCAGGCGCAACCTGCCGCACTGGAATTGACGTGCCGACCATGGACTCGGAATGACCAAGAAGTAGATAACCGCCGGGCCTTAAATGGTTGACCAGCCGGCTGATCACCTTGGCCTGGTCTGCCTTGTCGAAATAGATCAGCACATTGCGCAGCAAGATGATGTCGACGTCCCGATCGAAGGGATATTTTTCGTCCATCAGGTTGAGCCGGTGAAATTGCACCAGCTTGCGCAGCTCAGGCACGATGCGAACATCCGGCCGGAGGCCGGGCTTCCGCGCCCACATCAGGTATTTGCCCTGCATCTGCTGGGGCACCGGCACGATCTGGTCAGCGGGATAGACCCCGCGCTGGCCCTGCGCCAACACATCGGTCGAAATATCGGTGCCAAGGATCGAGAAGCGGAAACCGCCGCTTTCCTTGACCATGTCGGCAAGCACCATGGCGCAGGTGAAGGCCTCGGCGCCGGTCGAAGCCGCCGCGCTCCACACCTTGACCATCGGATTGCGCTCGCCCGTGCGGGCGGCCAGCAATTCGGGGATCATCTTTGACCGCATCAGTTCGAAATGTTCCGGCTCGCGGAAAAAGTCGGTCTTGTTGGTCGTCACCACATTGATGAGATAGGTCAGTTCCGCAGCCATGCCATCGCCGCGGAAGATATGATCGCAATAGGCGTCAAAGGTCGGGATCTGCAGGGCGCGAAGGCGACGGCGCAGGCGCCCCTCGACCATCAGGCGCTTGGCCGGCGGCAGGCGGATGCCCACTTCATTGCCGATCAGCGTCGAAATCTTGCTGAAGTCGGCAACGCTGAGGTGGTCTTCGCCATCGGCTTCAACAATGGGGGCACGCGCTAATAAAGCCACTCTTGTCTCCCTGGCCGGTCCACGCTTTTGGCATGCGCCGGTCGTCCCAACTGCGCCCTTCTGGGCCAGAACTTGGGTGTGATGATCGTTCAGCCGCTCGATGCCTTCGTGGCGCCGAGCGGCAGGATGGTTTGTCGCCTCAGGCGGCCGACAGCGCTGCCGTCTCGCCGCCGAGGAGCTTGTCGAGATCGAGCACGGTGACAAACTGGCCGTTGCGACGGCCAATGCCCTCGATGCAGTGGTTCTGCCAGCGCGCATCGACGGCCGGCGGCGGATCGAGGCTTTCACTGTCGAGCACAGTCACCTCGAAGACCCGGTCGGCCCGCAGACCGAGCGTCACGGGACCGGAGGCGCTTTGGACGCAGAGAACGACGATGCGCGTCGTCTCCGTGTCGCCCGCCGGCTCCATCCCGAGCGTCAGGCGCAGGTCAAGCACCGGCACGCCCTGCCCGCGGACATCGATGATGCCGAGGAAGTTCTGCGGCGCCCGCGGCAGGCGGGAAATGGCCCGCATGTCGAGGATTTCCTGCACCTTGGTGACAGGTGCGGCGAAAAGTTCGTCCGCCACACCAAGAGTCACGAATTGATTGTGATCGGCCATCTTCCTCTTTCCTAAGCTACGCGGGTGTAATCCGCGTCCATGTCATCGTCACCGCCATCGAGCGAGAGATCGAAGCCGCCCCTATTGGCTTTGGGCTTGGCGCCGGACTTGTTCATATGCGGGGAGACAGAGAGCACCGCCGCCTTGATGTCGCGCTTGGCCGGCTTTGCCGCGAGATTGGCATTGGCCGCCCCGCCGAGGCGGAAGTAGCTGATCGCAGCCTGCAACTGCTCGGCCTGGCTCGCCAGTTCTTCTGCCGTCGAGGAAAGCTCCTCGGAGGCAGAGGTGTTCTGCTGGGTGACCTTGTCGAGCTGCTGGATCGCGGTATTGATCTGGGCTGCGCCGGCATTCTGTTCACGACTACCGGCCGTGATTTCTTCCACCAGTTCCGCCGTGCGCTGAATATCGGGCACGAGCTTGTTGAGCATGTCGCCCGCCGACTGGGCTGCCTTTACCGTAGTGCCGGAGAGCGTCGAGATTTCGGCCGCTGCAGCCTGGCTGCGTTCGGCAAGCTTGCGCACCTCGGAAGCGACCACCGCGAAGCCACGGCCATGTTCGCCGGCGCGTGCCGCTTCCACCGCCGCATTGAGCGCGAGAAGATCGGTCTGGCGCGCGATTTCCTGCACGACCATGATCTTTTCGGCGATCGTCTGCATGGCCGAGACAGCGTTGTTGACGGCATTGCCCGAAGCAATCGCGTCGGCAGCGGACTGGCGCGCGATCTTTTCGGTCTGCGACGCATTGTCGGCCGACTGCTTTATGGTCGAGGCCATTTCTTCCATCGACGCCGAGGCTTCTTCGGTGGACGAAGCCTGTTCCGTGGCGCCCTGGGAGAGCTGCTCGGCCGTTGCCGACATTTCCTGCGCACCGGCCGAAACATTGTTGGCCGAAGAAATCGCATCGGTGATCACGTCGCGCAGCTTTTCGACCATGCGTTCGAGCGCAATGCCGAGTGTGTCCTTATCCGACAGACGCTTGGGCTGGACCGTCAGGTCGCCATTGGCGATCTGGTCGGCGATGTTGGCCGAAGCGCGGAGATTGTCGGTCATCACGGTCAGCGAATTGGCGAGATCGCGGATCTCGTCATTGGCCTTGTGCTCGATCTTCTGGTTGAGATCGCCAATGCTGATGGCATCGGCAAGGCCAATCGCGCGGCGGAGGCCGGAGCTGATGGTCATCGAAATCCAGAAAGCGACGGCCAGCGACAGGATAAGCGTGAAGCCAGCCGCGACCAGTAGCAGCATGCTCGACGCATCGTATTGGGCGTTGGTCTCGCTATCCATCTGCGCCAAGGTCGTAGTGATCTGACCGTTGAGCTCATCTAGCAGGCTGATCATCTCGTCATTGATCTGGGCAGCCTGTCCCATGGAAAGGGCTGCTGCGCGCGAATTGCTTTCGGTTGTGTTCTGCTTGCCGAGCGCAACAATCTGGTCCTGCAGCGAAACCCACTTCGGCAAGACCGTGCGGAACTTGCCCGCAATCGACTGAACCGTCGTGTCCATGTCCTGCTCAAGGCTTGCCAGGATAGGCTCGACCTTGGCGCGTTGTGCCGTCACATCGTCGATATAGGACTGGATCTGGGTGGCGTCGGAATTGAGAATGACGTTCTTCTCGGCGCGAATCGCCATGAGAACCGCGTTCGCAAGATCGTTCGACTCTTTCAGATTTGCCGAAGGACCATCCACGATCTTGGTGATCGCGTTATTGAGCGACCCAAGATTTGAGATGGCAAACAACGCCATGGCGCCGGAGACCAGAATGACCGCAGCGAAGGCAAGTCCAAGCTTTAATTTGATCGTGAATCTCATTTGAGATTGTCCATCGTCCCCACGAACGCCTTCTGCGTCCGCACTATGGTTGTCGCCGGTACACACCGGCAGGTCTTTGTAGAGCCGGGCACATCGTCCGGCTCTTGATTGGGTAGGGGCTGCGCCTCACACAGCCCGATTTATTCAGGCAGCGCCGCGACGGGTGAATTCGCCGTCAAGGTCGTCGGACGCCCCATCGAGATCGAGATCGAAACCGCCCGAATTGAGCTTCGTGCGGGTCGATGCCGATCCCGTATTCATGTGTGGCGCGGACGCCATTACGGCCGAGCGCATGTCGCGCGGGCTGGTCTTCTTGGTCACGGCGTTGGCCTGCGCGGCCATGCCGGAATGGTTCAGCTTGAAGTAGCTGATCGCGGTCTGTAGCTGCTCGGACTGGCTCGCCAGTTCTTCTGCCGTCGAGGAAAGCTCCTCGGAGGCGGAGGTATTCTGCTGGGTGACCTTGTCGAGCTGCTGGATCGCGGTGTTGATCTGCGAGGCACCGGCATTCTGCTCGCGGCTACCAGCAGAGATTTCTTCCACGAGTTCCGCCGTGCGCTGGATATCGGGCACGAGCTTGTTGAGCATTTCGCCGGCCGACTGCGCTGCCTTCACCGTCGTCCCCGACAGGGTCGAGATTTCGGCAGCGGCAGCCTGGCTGCGTTCCGCGAGCTTGCGTACTTCGGAAGCGACCACTGCAAAGCCACGGCCATGTTCGCCGGCACGCGCCGCTTCGACGGCGGCGTTGAGCGCGAGAAGATCGGTCTGGCGCGCAATTTCCTGCACGACCATGATCTTCTGGGCGATGGTTTCCATCGCGCCCACAGCATTGGCCACCGCTTGGCCCGAAGCGATGGCGTCGGCAGCAGACTGACGGGCGATCTTCTCGGTCTGGGAGGCGTTGTCGGCCGATTGCTTGATCGTCGCTGCCATTTCTTCCATCGAGGCTGAAGCCTCTTCCGTGGACGAGGCCTGCTCGGTCGCGCCCTGGGAAAGCTGCTCTGCAGTCGCCGACATTTCCTGGGCACCAGCCGACACATTATTGGCCGAGTTGATGGCGTCGGAGATCACGTCCCGCAGTTTTTCGACCATTTGTTCGAGCGCGATGCCAAGCGTGTCCTTGTCCGAAAGACGGCGCGGCTCGACTGTGAGGTCACCACCGGCAATCTTTTCGGCAACAGCCGCCGAGGCGGCAAGACCATCCACCATGCGCTGCATGGACTGGCCCAAAACGTCCTTGTTCGAAAGCACCTTGGGCTTGGCGCTGAGATCGCCATAGGCCACCTGATCGACCACCGCGGCTGAAGCCCTGAGATTGTCGGTCATGACATTGACGGTATCGACGAGGTCCTTGATCTCGTCATTGCTCTTGATCTCGACGCGCTGGTCGAGATCGCCGATCGAGACGGCCGAGACCACCTGCTTGACCTTGTTGAGGCCGCGGGAGATGCCAAGAACGATAACGGTTGCCGCAATGCCTGCGATGAGCGCCGAGCCAATGAGAAGGCCAATGAGCAGGGTCAGGCTCGAGTTATAAAGCTGGTCGGCCTGAACGCTCGCCTCTTCCATCAACTCCTTGTTGCGCGCCAGCATATTGCCCAGTGTCTCACTGGCAGCGCGGCGAACTGTAGCCGCTTCTTCCGACTTCTGTTGTGCGAAATAGTCGCTTTTGGTGATGGCCATTTCGACCGCACTATCCATTGCGGTGACAAGCTCTGCGAAAGCCGCCTCTGCATTGGCAACGAGGGGTTGCTCAGCGGGCGACACGGTGCGCTGCAAATTGGGGAACAGCGTTCCGACTTCAGCGATGCCGGTCTTGTAGTCGTTGTACCATTCATCCTGCTTGGCAGGATTGGTCGCTGCCAGAAGCACGTTGCGCTGCTGTCTGAAAATGTCAGAGACGGCGAGGAAGGCCGAATTGGCGGCGGAATATGCAGAGAAGGCGCTGAGGTCGCCGGAAGACAGGCGTGTACCCGTGGCCCGGACAATCGCAGTCATGGCGTCTTCGGTTTTCGACAATGCGGGGCTACCCACAGTGGTCGTAATCTTGAATGCCTCGGTGTCGCTATTGGCGAGCGCAAACGTCTTGGTCGCCTCGAGAAGCGGCACATATTCTTCGAGCTGGGTATCGAACTGCTCGAGCAGTGCACGCACCTGCGTGTCTTTGACATTGGCTTCGAGGAAGTCTCGCTTTGCCGCGATCGCTGCCAGGCTCTTGTCGATCTGGTCGATATTGCCCTGCATCGTTTCGACGTCGTTCGCCATGATGGTGGCGCGCAAACGCGCCCCGACATTTTCGAGGCTGGTCTGCATCTCAGCCATGGCGACTGTGTTGGGGGATCGAACATCGACGATCAGGCTCAGAGAGTTATTCAACTGACCGAGGTTTTGTACGGCGATGAACATGCTGCCGGCAGACAAAGCGACGATCGTCGCAAAAGTGGCCGCGAGCTTGGCCTTGATAGTAAGTCGCATTCTAGAGCCTCTTCTAGGCAGGGGTTGAGCGTCGCTTCGCGGCGGTCGGGGGGAAGGATGCCGCGCTGTCCATCGCGGCATCCCGAGGTTCAGGGCAGGCTAGGCTTCACGCAGCGCTGCGGCGGGAGAATTCGCCGTCGAGGTCGTCCATGCCGCCTTCGAGATCGAGGTCGAACCCACCGGCATTGGGCTTAGCGCGGTTGGTGGCGCTCATGTGTGGAGCGGAAGCCATAACGGCCGAGCGAATATCGCGCTTGGCCGGCTTTCTCGACGGCGCCGAGAAGGCTGGTGCGTTGGCGGTATCGAGCCGGAAGTAGCTGATCGCGGATTGGAGCTGCTCGGCCTGGCTCGCCAGTTCTTCAGCCGTCGAGGACATTTCCTCGGCCGCCGACGTGTTCTGCTGGGTCACCTTATCGAGCTGCTGGATGGCCGTATTGATCTGCGAGGCACCGGCATTCTGCTCGCGGCTGCCGGCGGAGATTTCTTCCACGAGTTCTGCCGTGCGCTGGATATCGGGCACAAGCTTGCCGAGCATTTCGCCGGCAGACTGGGCAGCCTTGACGGTCGTGCCGGAGAGCGTCGAGATCTCTGCCGCTGCAGCCTGGCTGCGCTCTGCAAGCTTGCGCACTTCCGAAGCGACCACCGCAAAGCCACGGCCATGTTCGCCGGCACGAGCCGCTTCGACAGCAGCGTTGAGCGCCAGGAGATCGGTCTGGCGGGCGATTTCCTGCACCACCATGATCTTCTCGGCGATCGTCTGCATGGCCGAAACCGCATTGTTCACGGCTTCACCCGAAGCAATCGCATCGGCAGCGGACTGGCGGGCGATTTTCTCGGTCTGCGAAGCATTGTCGGCGGACTGCTTGATCGTAGCCGCCATTTCTTCCATCGACGCCGAAGCCTCTTCGGTGGACGAAGCCTGTTCGGTCGCGCCCTGGGAGAGCTGTTCGGCCGTTGCCGACATTTCCTGGCTGCCCGAAGCGACATTGCGGGTTGCAGACGTCACTTCCGCCACGACTTCGCGCAGCTTGGCGGCCATGGCATTGAGCGCCTTGATCAGGTCGCCCACTTCGTCGTCACCCTTGATCGATGCCGTAGCGTTGAGATCGCCGCCGGCGACATCATTGGCGAGCCGCACGGCGCTCGAAAGAGCACGCGAGATCGACACGACGATCCAGGTTGCCGCGATACCGGCGATAACGGCCGCGCCGATCATCAGCGCGATCAGCAGCATACGGCTCTGTTCGTAGAGCGAGATCGCGTCGGTATTGGCCTGCGCCATCTGCTCGCTGTTGAGATCGATTATGGCGTTGAGCGCATCGACCGAGACCAAGCGGGCTTCACGCGCACCACCATTGGCAAGCTCAGCAGCGAAATATTCGCCATTGGTCTGGGCGGTCGACTGTGCCTGGGCAACGCCATCGAGCCAGGATGTGATCTGCTGCTGATAGGTCGCAAAGGCTGTGCGTTCGGCGACAGGCAGGGAGCGGCCGAGCGTTTCGATCGCGCTCAGCAGCGTCTGCTTCTTTTCCATCAAAGCGTCGATATAGGTCTGCTGGCGCTGGGGCTGGTTCATGTTGAGAACCACGGTCCGAACTTCGCGCGAGATTTCCAGCATGGCGGTATCAAGCGACTTGAGCGCGCTGAACGTGCGGAAGTCGGCCATGTCGCCAGAGTTCAGAATATTGGATTCGAGCCGGGACTCGATGCCGCGCAGCGTTTCGAACGCGGCGCGCTGCGTTGCGCCTGCAGTTTCGATTTGCTCGCTCGCAACGATGTCCGAGTTGAGCCCGGCCAAGCGGTTCACTTCTGCATGCTGGGCGAGATAGTCCATCCAGGCATCGCTGAAGGCATCAACCCGCGGCTTGCCCGCGTCGCTCGAGAGATCGCGCAGTTTTGCGGTCTGCTCGGTGATGGCGGCCTTTTCCGTCTCGATCTGGCCGGCAAACTGCTGGAATGTCTCATTGTCGGAAGCAAGGATGAGGTTCTTCTCATCGCGAGCGACACGCAGCGTCCGGGCGTTGAGGTCGGCCGCGATCTGGATGCGCTCGACATTGCCGTCGACCATGGCTTCCATCGAGCTGCTGAGCGCGCCCAGGTTCTGGATACCCATGAACATGCCCACCGCAGAGGTGGCCACAACGGTGACGAATGTCGCCGCAAGTTTTGTCTTGATGGTCAATCTCATGCTGCAGACCTTTCTTCTGATGCTGCCGCGGACGGACTTCTGCCGCCCGGTGATTCAAAAATCTTTTCCATGTCTGGGATGATGATGAAGCCGCCATTGCGCTTGCCGATGCCCTTCACGAATTCAGGGCGCCAGCGCATGCCGACCTTGGGAGCCTCTTCGATCGAGGCCGTTTCGATGTCGGTGACGTCGTGCACCTTGTCGGCCAAAATGCCGGCAATGGTGGGCTCGCCGTCGATATCGACTTCCATGACCACGATGCGCGTATCGGCATCGGGCTCGGGCCGGTCCATGCCGAACATGACACGGAGATCGGCCAGCGGCACGATCGAGCCGCGGACATTGATCAGACCACCGACAAAGGCCGGGGCGCTCGGCACTTTGGTGATCGGCACGAGATCGAGGATTTCGCGGACCCGGCTCGCCTCGACGGCAAAGAGCTCGTCTTCGAGGCGAATGGTCAGCGCCGTCATATAGGACTGGTCGTCGCTCATGCGGCTCTCCCCAGGTTGCGGTCGACATAGGATTGGCCGGAGGCCACGAGATGGGCGGTGTCGAGGATCAGGGCCACCGAGCCGTCACCGAGAATGGTGGCGCCCGAGAAGGACTTGATGCCCGAATGGAGCTTGGAGAGCTGCTTGATGACGGTCTGGTTGTTGCCGATGATCTGATCGACGACGAGCCCGACACGGCCTTCGCCCGAGGAGACGATAACAACCTTCTGGTGCGCTTCGGCCTCGCCCTTGATCCCGAACACTTCGCGCAGGCGCAGATAGGGAACGAGCGACCCGCGGATATCGAGGAAGTTGCGGCCCTTGGCATTGGCTTCGATGCCTTCGGGCAGTTCCACGCATTCTTCGACCGCGGCAAGCGGGATGGTGTAACGGCCGTCGCCGACGCGAACCAACATGCCGTCGATGATGGCGAGGGTCAGCGGCAGGCGGAGGGTAAAGGTCGAGCCCTTGCCCTGAGTCGTTGTCACATCGATCGTGCCGCGCAGCCCGTCGATCGTCCGCTTGACCACGTCCATGCCGACGCCGCGGCCCGAAAGGGCGGTGACTTCCTTGGCCGTCGAGAAGCCAGGCGCAAAGATCAGGTGGTTAAGCTCCTGCTCGGTCAGCTTGGCATCGGGACCGATAAGTCCGTTTTCTTCGGCCTTGGCGCGAATGCGCTCATGGTTGAGGCCGGCGCCATCGTCGACCACCGAAATGGCGACTTCGGCACCCGAATAGACGGCCGAAAGGCGCACTGTCCCCTTGGGATCCTTGCCCGCCGCGACGCGCTTTTCCGCGCTTTCGAGACCATGGTCGACCGAATTGCGGATCAGGTGAACCAGCGGATCGGCGAGGCGCTCGATGACGGTCTTGTCGAGTTCGGTTTCTTCGCCGGTCGTGATGAATTCGATCTGCTTGCCAAGCTCGCCCGAGAGATCATGCACAAGGCGGCGGAAGCGCGAGAAGATCGTCCCAATCGGCACCATTCGGATGCCCATGGTCGTATCGCGGAGACCCGAAGACAGGCGCTCGAGTTCTTCGGCAATGGTTTTCAGCGAAAGATCGGCAGAACTCGCCGCGATCTGGCTGAGCCGCGCCTGAGCGATAACCAATTCACCGACGCGGTCCATCAATTCGTCGAGCCGTTCGGCCGGAACGCGAAGCGAGGTGGCTGCCGGCTTTTCGGCTTCGGCCTTTTCCGCAGGCTTGGCCTTCTTCACCGGCGCCGCGGCCTTGGCCACAGGCGCCGCTTCGACGACGGGCTCGGGCACATAGGGCGCCTCAGGCATCGCATCTTCGCTCGGTGCCGGTGCTGCCACGGTAACCGGTGCTGCCGCCGGTGCGCTGAGCGGGGTCAGCGTCAATTCCATATTGTCGCGGAGGAACAGGAACACATCGTCGATCGCGGCAGTTGGATCGTCCGAGGTCTCGATATCCACCTGCCAGCTGATATGGCTGACTTCGGGGTCGATGACGTCGAGATCGGGAATGCGATCGGTGAGCGCCAGGATCTCGATCGGCCCGATCCCGGCGAGTTCCTGCAAAAGCAGTTCGGGATTGGTGCCGTAGATCAGTGCGTCGGAAGGCAGCGAGAAAACCAGCCGCCAGCGTTTGGCGCTATCGGCCACGCTCGACACGGCAACCGCTGGCGCAGCAATTGGCGCCGCAAAAGTTTCGACAGGCGCCGGCGCTTCGACCTGGACACCATTCACGATCGCCCGGAGCGCAACGAGGATCTGTTCGCCACCCTCATTGGGCGCATCCGGATCTTCGATAAGAAGGTGGATATGGTCCTTGGCGTCGAGCGCCACGCCGATGAGAGCAGTATTGGCTTCGCTTTCGCCCTTGCGGACGCGGTCGAAGGCCGTCTCGAAATCATGGACGAATTCGGCAACGGCCGTGAACCCGAACATCGCGCCCGAGCCTTTGATCGTATGGAGGGCACGGAAGGTCGAATTGATCAGGTCGGAATTTGACGGATCCTGTTCCAGGTCCAGAAGGCCGGCCTCGAGCTGGTCGAGCAGCTCGCGCGCCTCCTGGCGGAAGGTCTCGGAGGGATCGGAAATGTTCATGCCCCTGTCACCTTCTTGATGACGGCCAGCAACTGGTCCTGCTTGAAGGGTTTGACGATCCAGCCGGTGGCGCCGGCTTCCTTGGCCTGGCGCTTGAGTTCCTCGTCGGACTCGGTCGTCAGCAGGATGAT
Source organism: Devosia sp. BK (assembly GCF_032907385.1). Classification (NCBI taxonomy): domain Bacteria; kingdom Pseudomonadati; phylum Pseudomonadota; class Alphaproteobacteria; order Hyphomicrobiales; family Devosiaceae; genus Devosia; species Devosia sp. BK. The sequence goes on along the minus strand of NZ_JAIMBX010000002.1, from coordinate 730,079 downwards.
CGGTATGCCCTTGCTCGAGGGGTGCTGGCGATATTTGCGGATGAATTCGATGCCGTTGAGGACCGGCATGTTGAGGTCGGTGATAACGGCATGAACCGTATTGGTCGTCGCCTTGTCATAGCCATCCTGGCCATTGACAGCCTCGATGACGTCGAGACCCGCCGAGGTCAGCGTCATGGCGACCATCTGACGGATGGAAGCGGAATCGTCGATTGTCAGAATTGTCTTGGTCATGCCGTCAAGTCCCGTGGGATTAAGAGTGTTCGGTCCAGAAGGACGCTGCCGGCTGGGCCGGGTTCATGAACCCCGCGCCGTCGAGAACGGCCTGCAGCTTTGGGCCTGGAGTGCCCTTGAGAGTGAAGGATTTGCCCAGCGCCTGGGCCTTGTTGCGCGCCGCGAGAAGCGACTGCACGGTCGTGACATCGGCCTGGCCGATGGCGCTCGTGTCCACTGCGATTGCAGCGTGCTCGGCAATGGCCGATTTGAGCTGGCCGAGAAAATCCTGGGCCGATTTGACCGAGAGATCGCCGGTCAATGCGAGCGTGAAGGTGCTATTCCCGGTCATGCCAAAAACCGGGCTGGGTAGTTGATCCGCGATGTCATAATGCTCTCAGGCTTTGGGTCGTTAACAACCGATGAACGGTATGAAGTAATCAGGCGACGAGCGGTCGTCCGGCTAGATGTCTGACTATGCTCGAAGCCGTATTCCCATCCGGCCTGACACTGATAATTTCATGGATGACTTAATCATTGGTTACATGACCAAGTTTTTTACCAGTCTAGATCACCAATTCTTAGTATAACTTCCGAGTTAATACATGAGTCTCGCTAGAGTAACCCATGAATCGATTCAGAGTCCAAAGGGGAGGAGCGTGAATCCGGGCAAATAGACTCTGTGCTGATTCAGAGTCCCAGCTTTGCCAATATTATTTGATTCAACGCAGCTAATGCAGTCTTGACGCAAATGGGGGCCTAAAACCGCTCTCCGAGCGGCTCTTGGCCGCCGCCAAATAAGGCAAAGTGACTGCCTTTATTCTGCCTAAATGTAAAACCGCATTTGGGACGTGTCAGAGCAAAACGCATCGAAAACGGCAAAAATGACCGCTCTCAAAGGTTTGCGCTCATTCGCGCAAAAAGCTGAACCCTTTTAGCAAGGCAGATTCGGATCAGCCTTGGGGCCAGTCGTAATGCGGTTTTGCGAGGTAGGTGAGATCGTCTGCGTCCCCGGCAATACGGCGGAGAAGTAACTCACCGAGATGCCGGCCAGCGGCTACGAAATCCTCGGCCACTGTTTCCGCTGCGGGCTGGAACTGCATGAACATCGAGGACGACTGCTTGGTCACGACATGCGCCGTCTTGCCCACAACAAGACCTGCTTCATTGAGCCCACCAATAATAGCAAGAGCCGAGACTTCGGAGGCGCAGATATAACCATCCGGGCCATCGGGGCGCTTCGAGCGCTTGATGACATAGTTGCGGATCGCATCGGTGGGGCTGCTGAGATTGACGTCCGCGGCAAACTCGAAGGCAATTCCCGCTTCGCGCGCGCCGCGCTCCACCCCGGCTTTCAAATGCCCGGTATAGGTCAGCGCACTATCGGGCAGCACGATCGACACCTTCTTGCAGCCGAGCGCCGCAAGGCGCAGCGTTGCGTGATAGGCATAGTCTTCATTGTCAAAATCGACGAAGGGATGAGCTTCGGGCCATTGGCTGCGACCATGGCTGACGAATGGAAAGTCATTGTCGAGCAAAAAGCGGATGCGCTCGTCAAAGGCTTCGGCTTTCGAGAAGATGACACCATCAGCCATGCGATTGCGCACGATATGCCGGATCGGCTCGATCGGCTGCATGTTGCGGAACAGCGGCGTGATGACGAGGTGATAGGCGGTGTCGCGCAGCGTCTCAGTAATCCCTGTCACGAGCGACGTACCGAAGCCATAGATCTGTTCGTCCGGCTCGAGCACCAGCGAAATCACATTGGTGCGGCCGGTCTTGAGGCGGAGAGCCGCGCGATCCGGCAGATAGCCGATTTCGGCCGCGATGCGCTGCACGCGGTCCCGCGTTTCCTGGGCCAGTTCCGGCGCATTATTGAGCGCGCGCGAGATGGTGGTCACCGCAAGGCCCGTCATCTGGGCAATCGTTTTCAGCGTGGGCTTGCCGGATGGTTTTACACCGCGCTTGGCGCGAGCGTTGGCCGGCACTTCGTCTTGCGACACGTTTATCCCCTCACCCGTCCACATGGGGACGACACCAAGGCCGAAACAACACCAGATTGGGCAAGATAGATCAAGAAAAAGCGCGTATCCGCGGGCTCATCCCGATGGCATTCGGCCGGAAAACCGTCAAATACCCGGTCGAACACGGTCTGGACTATTCTGACGTACGTATGTCACCATACCATACAAGAATCTGACCCTGCTGTGCGCCGCCTTTTGCCGCCACCGCAGAAGTGGTTCGGGATGCTGCCAAAGGCAGTGGGAGTTAAGGATCGTGCTTTGGCACGGCGTGAGGAGACAAGATGCGCAAGGTTGGCATCGGCATTATCGGCTTGGGCAATATTTCAGCGGCTTATCTGAAGGCCGCCAAGGATTTTCCGGTTCTCGACATCAGGGCCGTGGCGGATCTCAACCCTGCGGCGGCCAAGGCCCGCGCCGATGAATTCGGCCTCAAGGCAGTGACCATCGACGAGATCTTTGCCGATCCCGAAATCGAGATCATCCTCAATCTCACTATCCCCAAGGCGCATGTCGAGGTCGGCCTCCGCGCCATCGAGGCCGGCAAGCACGTTTACTCGGAAAAGCCGCTCGGCGTCGTCTTTGCCGAAGGCAAGAAGCTCGTCGAAGCCGCCCGCGCCAAAAATCTCCGCGTCGGCTCCGCCCCCGATACCTTCCTTGGCGGCGCCCACCAAACGGCGCGTCGCGTCGTCGATGAGGGCAAGCTGGGCCAGGCGGTTGGCGGCACCGCCTATTTCATGTGCCCCGGCCACGAGCGCTGGCATCCTAATCCCGCCTTCTATTATGAAGAAGGCGGCGGCCCCATGCTCGATATGGGCCCCTATTACATCACCGATCTCGTCAATCTCCTCGGACCCGTCGCCAAGGTGTCCGGCTTCGGCACCATGCTGCGCAACACGCGCACTATTACCTCCGAGGCGCGCAATGGCGAAGTCATCCCGGTTCATGTCCTGACCCATGTCTCAGGCACGCTGGTCTTTGCCAATGGCGCCGTCGTCCAGATCTCGATGAGCTTTGACGTTGCCGGCCACAAGCACGTGCCGCTCGAGATCTACGGCACCGACGCGACCCTCATCGTCCCCGATCCCAACAATTTCGGCGGTCAGGTCGAGCTCATGGAAAAGGGCGGCCAGTGGACCAATGTCGACACCGACCAACCCTATGCCGACGGCAATTACCGCTCCATCGGTCTCGCCGACATGGCCCACGCCATCGTCGAAAACCGCCCGCACCGCGCCAATGGCGACCTCGCCTTGCACGTGCTCGAAGTGATGGAAGCCTTCGAAACCTCTTCGCGCACGGGTCAGGTCGTTGAGATCACAACGCCCGTCACCCGTCCGGCGCCACTCGCGACCTCGCTCGTCGATGGGAAACTGGGGCGATAAAACCAGCGCTCCGCCTTATCCTTCCTTCAGCCCTCGTGGTGATGTGCTTGCCTTGCCAGGTCACGCACCATGAGGGCCTTTGCGGACGACCAAAGTCCCAACGAAAATGATATGAATTCCGGGTCCATAACCGCCCAGCAGCCCGATCCACGCGGTCCAGCCCAATCCGGGGCGAAAATCTGACAGCCGCAGCGTGGTTTTTCGGCCCCAAAGCCGCTTTTTTCGGGCTTTGGGGACACATTGGACTTGTTACATTCGGAAAACTCGTTAGCTTGCCGATCCTCTAATCGGGAAATAAATCATGGCTATCAAAGGCACCGTCAAGTTCTTCAACACGACCAAGGGTTTCGGCTTCATTACGCCAGAAACCGGCGGCAAGGACGCATTCGTCCACATTTCTGCCGTGCAGCGCTCCGGCCTGGACGGTCTCTACGAGAACGACAAGGTTGAATATGACCTTGAGTCCGGCCGCGATGGCAAAGAGTCGGCTGTCAATCTCAAGCTGCTCTAATCTCGCGATCGACATGGAGGGGCGCTGAATGGCGCCCCCTATGGTTTGCCTGCCGCCGATCCGGGCATAGTTCCCGCCGAGCGGATAAGGCTGCAGCGCCAATGCGCTGCCAGCTCGCTCAGTCACAGGATGACAGAGTTCGAGCGCACAGTCCTAATGACTGCGCCGATCCTTTTGGTGATAAAACTCTAGGCCAATCGCCCTAAGCGGCACTCATCGCATCGGTACGCACCGATTGCGGCAGAACGAATGTCCCCGCCCGAGGCGCTATACCAACGCGCAAGGGTACATCGAACACGCTCTCAAGCACCGTGTCCGTCAGCACCGCCTCCGGCCGTCCGCTGGCGACGACCCGGCCATCGCGGAGGGCAAGGATCGTATCGGCATAGAGCGCGGTCAGGTTGAGATCGTGCAGCACGGCGATGACGCCGCCGCCCTGGCGGGCAAAGCGTTTGGCGACGTCCATGATCATCAGCTGGTGTTTTATATCGAGGCTCGATACGGGCTCATCCAAGAAGAGATAACGCGGCACGCCGTCGATGACCGGCTCCCACACCTGGCAGAGGACGCGCGCCAATTGCACGCGCTGCTGCTCGCCGCCTGATAGTTCGCCATAAAAGCGCCCGCCAAAGCCGCCGAGATCGACGCGATTGAGCGCCTCGTCCGGCAGGTGCTGCAGCGCCCGACGATCGACGCCCGGCCGCCCCGCCGTCAGCCCCATGGCGACGACTTCGCGCACAGTAAAGGGAAAGGGCAGATTGGACGATTGCGGCAGCACGGCGCGGAGGCTCGCGATTTCAAGCGGGCTCATCTGTGCGATGTCGCGCCCATCAATCGAAATCACGCCGGAATAGGCATGGTCGCGGCAGAGCGCTTTGAGCAGTGTCGATTTGCCCGAGCCATTGGGCCCGATGATCGCCGTCAGTTTTCCCGATGGCGCGCTCAGCGACACGTCGTGGAGGATCTGCCGCGCGCCGAGTTTTACCGAGACGCTATCGATGTCGATCATGGTGTTACCAGGCAAAGGCGCTGCGGCGATGCAGCAGGATCCAGAGGAAGAATGGCCCGCCAAAGGCTGCCGTGACGATGCCGATCGGCAGTTCCGCCGGCGCGACGATGGTGCGGCTCAGGGCATCGCAGAAGAGCAAAAAGGTGGCGCCGAGGAGCGCGCTGGCGGGCAGCAGATAGCGGTGATCCGGCCCGATCGCGAGGCGCAGAAGATGCGGCACGACGATGCCGACAAAACCAATGCCGCCGCTGACGGCGACGGAGGCGCCGGTCGCTGCGGCCACGGCAACGATGGTGATGCGCTTGAACCGCTGCACCGGCACGCCGAGATGCGACGCCGTTGCTTCCCCGAGCGTCATGGCATTGAGCCCCTTGGCGAGGAAACCGGCGACAACCAGCGCCACAAAAATGATCGGCCCGGCGGCAAGAACCTTGATCCAAGTGGCGCCCGCGAGCGACCCCATGCCCCAGAAAGTCAGGTCGCGAAGCTGGTTTTCGCTCGCGATATAGGTGAGCACACCGGAAAAAGCCCCGGCAAGCGCGCCGATGGCGATGCCGGCGAGAAGCATGGTGGCGATGGCCGTCTGTCCGCCGCGCGTCGCGACGCGATAGAGCACGAACGTGGTGACGAGGCCGCCGCCAAAGGCTGCAGCCGGCAAGGACCAGATGCCGAGCGCGGTCGTAAAGGGCGCCAGCGCCGTGCCGCCAAGCACGATGATGACGACCGCGCCAAGTGCGGCGCCGCTCGACACACCGACAAGCCCCGGATCAGCCAGCGGATTGCGAAAAAGGCCCTGCATCAGGAGGCCCGACACCGCCAGGCCAGCGCCGATCAGCACGCCAAGCACCATGCGTGGCAGGCGGATATTGACGATGACGGCATAGTCGCGCAGTGCATCGGCCCCTTCCGATCCCGAGATCAAGGAGCCGATGAGATTTCCAAGCGAGGCGCCCGAGGCGCCGGTGGTCATGGACAGAACCATGGCTGCCAGCAGCGCGAAGACCAGCGCAATGACGGTAATGCGGCCGATATGGCTGCGATCGCCGTCGGGCCGGGTCCGTGCGCCGCTTGCGGCAAGTGACATGGTGCTGTCCATTTCAAACCGCCTTAATGCGAGGCTTGTCCGTAAAGATGATCGGCAAGCTCAGTGGCGGCAGCCGCCGTGCGCGGGCCAAAGCCGAGGAGATAGGCGCCGTCCATGCGGTAGATCGCCTTGTTCTGCCCCGCCGGGGTCAGGGCGATGGCCGGGTGTTCGAGGAGCTCCGTTTCCGTCGCGCCATGGTCGCCACCGCGATCCATGAGGAGGATCACATCAGGCGCCGCAGCAGTGATGGCTTCCTCGGAGAGCGGACGATAGCCTTCATACTCGGTGACGGCATTTTCGGCGCCAGCCAGCGCGATGATGCCATTGGCCGCCGTGCCGGTTCCCGAAGCCTGAATCTGGCCGCCCTGGTTGGAGAGGATGAACAGCACCTTCTTCGGCGCTTCCACCGCATCGGTGCGGGTCTTGAGCGCGGCGAATTCGCCTTCGAGCTTTTTCGCCAGCGCCTCGGCCTTATCTTCAAGACCCAGCGCTTCGCCAACGGCCCGCACCTTTGTAAGAACGCCCTCAGCCGAATAGCCTTCCGGCACGGTCTGATATTCGACGCCTGCATGCGAGAGCACTTCAAGCGCTTCCGGCGGGCCGCTGCCTTCGATGACGAGGAGGCCGGTCGGATTGACCGACAACACGCCTTCCGGCGCCAATGCGCGCATATAGCCGACATCGGGAAGGCTCAGCGCCGCCTCTGGATAAAGCGCCGTCTGGTCGCGGGCGACCAGCGTGCCCTCGGCACCCAGCTCATAGATAATTTCGGTCAGCGAACCGCCGATCGACACCAGGCGGCTCGCATCGGCAAATTTGTGCAGTTCCGCAGCCGAAAGAGGCGCCACGGAGAGCGAAGCTGCCATCAGCACAGCAGCAAAAGAGGATAAAATGCGCATGTTTCACAGATCTCAGGCAGCGTTGGGGGTGGAGAACAGCGGCAATTGCTCGACGACGGCGCGCCATTCGTCGCGCTCGCCATGGCCTTCATGGCGCTTGCCGAAGAACTGGATGATCAGTTCGCGGTTCTCGTCATAGAGTTCGACCGAGGTGACATGGCCGTCCTTGGTGGGCTTGCGCACCGCCCAGGCCGCGACGACGTGGTCGATCCGCAAGTGGAGGTGGAAGGTTTCATCCATGACATTGAGCCATGGCCCCATGGGCGAGACCTTGTGGATCGGCCCGGAATGGATCTGGATGCAGCCTTCATTGCCGGCAAAAACCATGATCGGCAGGTCGGTCCCCGCCACCTTGCGGAACATGCCTTCGACGGCGGCATGATCGAGCTGCCAGGCGAGATCCTCACCCACGGTTTCAATCGCATCGAGCCGGGGATAGTTGAGCTTCTTGATCAACCCAAAGAACTGGTGCGTGTCCGTCATCGCTTCCCAGCCCTCGCGAAGCTCGGAGAGCGGCGCGGGCGCGGCTTCCGGCGCGGCCTTCACATAGGGCGAGACCTCGAGCGTATCGACCTGCTCGTCGTGACGCAGTTCGCTGACGAGCTTGGTCCAGGCTGCAACATCGGTCGCCGGGCGCGCATGGACCTTATGGACCGCATTGCCCGCACGGTCGAAAAACTGCAGCGAGCGCTTGGTCGTGCCATCTTCCATGGCCTTTTCCAAGGCATAGCCATGCACCCAGCGGCTTGGGAAAATGCGCAGGTCGATCTGTTCGCCCAAGACGATCGAGGCATGGGCATTGACCGAGACGCCCTCATAGATGCCGATCTTTTCATGCACCGCGCTTTCATTGCGCGTCAGCGCCATGACTTCGCCGACGCCCGTCAGGCCATGGAGCAGCGCCGACATATCGACCTTGAGCCGCGTCGCCGTATGGCCGACTTCGGCGGCCACCAACTGGCCCTCGCTGATGGAATGGATGCGCGCAAAATCGCGTTCGCGCATCTGCGGATTGAGAGCCCGCAGGCGGCGGATGTCTTCGGCGGTTTTGGATGTCGGTTCGGTCACAGCGCGGGCCTATTTGGTGAGAATGAGCTTATCCTGCCGGGTGACGCGCAGCCGGTAGATCATGCCCTTGTGCTCGATCTGCAGCTCGGAACCCCCATTTAGAATCTCGGAACTCGAGACAATTTTGATGGGGGAAACGGCGGAGTCAGAGCCACTCGGCGGCATGATTTATCCAACGACTTCATCGCCTTAAGTCATCCGGTATGAATGCCTCGGCAAGAGAATTAAACTTGACTCACATAGCCATATTAAATTATCAGCGCAATAGGTGAATGAAAGAGTCAGCATTCTTTCAACCGGTCAGCCCGCCTCCCGCCAGCCAGCCGATCACAAAAAGACTTTTAAAAAACTGGAGACAGACATGGGGCTGGTCAGGTCACGCGCGGCCGCGCTTTTGGGCGGCGTCGCGCTGGCGCTCGTCGCGCAGCAGGCAGCGCAGGCGCAGAACGTCAACGCGACGAATATTACACTTCTCGAACGTCTGGTGATCGGTGCGGGGGCGCCGAAAGTTGCCATCAACACGCCTCAGGCGGTGACGGTGCTCAACCAGGCCGATATCGATAAGGAACAGGCCGACACGACCGGTGCGCTTTTTGCCACCGTTCCCGGCGTCAACGTCGTCGGCAGTCAGCGCCAGTTCGGCGAGGCCTTCAATATCCGCGGCATCGGTACGACGGAAAACTCCTCGGACGGCTCGCGCGTCATCATCAACATCGATGGTGCGCCAAAATTCAACGAGCAGTACCGCATGGGCTCGTTCTTCTCCGATCCCGAGCTCTACAAGCAGGTCGAAGTGCTGCGCGGCCCGGCCTCGTCGACGCTTTACGGCGCAGGCGCCATCGGCGGCGTGATCAACTTCACCACCAAGGACGCGTCCGATTATCTGCGGGACGGCAATAGCGGCGCGCTGCGGGTCAAAACTTCGCTCGACACCAATGGCTTGGGCACGCTGACCTCGGCGGTTCTCGCCCAGCAGGTCACCGACACATTCGAAATTCTCGCCGCCGGCAATTGGCGCCGTCGCGAAAATGTCGAACTCGCCAAGGGTGGCGAACTCGCCGGCTCAGGCTTCGACACATTGTCCGGGCTCATCAAGGGCACCGCCCATTTCGGCGACACTAACGAGCAGGAACTCAGCCTCTCCTACCAGCGCTGGACCAGCGATGCCAAGGATCAGGCCTATGCCCAGACCGGCACGTCCTCGCTCTTCGGCGTCACCGATCGCGCCGTGCTCGACCAGACTGCCGTGCTGCATTGGGAAAACCCGGCGACCGACAATCCCTGGGTCGATCTCAAGGTCAACCTCAGCTATTCGGACACCCAGAACGACCAGACCAATCACCGTTACGCCCTCGGCGCGCCGCGGACCGTGATCGGGCCAGTCAATCCGGCCTTCCCCCAGAACGTGACGGCCGACAGCATCCTTCTCGATACCCGCTATGGCTACAAGACCTGGCAGCTTACCGCCGACAACACGATCGAATGGATCGGCGACGGGTTCGAAAACTATCTGACCACCGGCTTTGCCGCCTCGACGCAGGACCGGACGGTGGTGCGTCCCGGTACGGCCATTGCCTTGCCAGCGCATCCGCAGGGCACCGAGAACAAGCTCGGCATCTTTGCCCAGAATGAATTCATCTGGGCCGAGAAGCTGACCTTGATCGCTGGTGCACGCGGCGACTTCCACTGGGTCAATGCAACCACCGGCGCCGCCAATATCGAAGGCAGCGCCTTCTCGCCAAAGCTTGCCGCTCATTATGAACTGACCGACAATATCGGCGTCTTCGGCTCCATCGCCCATACCGAACGTCTGCCGACCATCGATGAGCTCTATTCCGTCGCGGCCGCTTCGCCGGGCCGGTCTGCACCAAAGTCGACCAGCCTTGGCCTCCTCAAGGAAGAAGCCAATACGATCGAAGCCGGCTTCTCGCTGTCGGGCAATGATCTGCTGACCTCCGGCGACACGGCTGCGCTCAAGACCACGGCCTTTTATAGCGACCTGACCAACCTCATCGCGTCCAACACCGCCCGTCCCTTCGGCGGCGCCACGGTTCCCTACTATGGCAATATCGGCAAGGCGCGCATTTATGGCGTCGAGGTCGAAGCCTCCTATGATGCGGAATTGCTCTATGCGAGCCTCGCCTATGGCATCACGGTGGGCGATAATCTCGTCAACAACACGCCGCTGACCACCGTACCGCAGAACAAGCTGGCGCTGACCCTGGGCATCCGCAATGTCGAATATAATCTCGACATGGGCGCCCGCCTGACCATCGCCGATCAGGGCCGCTACATTGTCGCCTCCGGTCCGTTCGGTGCCGATGGCCCGGCCGATGCTTATGCGACTGTCGACCTCTTCGCCTCGTGGAAACCCGAGACCGGCCCCCTCGCCGGCACCGAGTTGCAGCTCGGCATCGACAACCTCTTTAACGCCGATTACCGCCCGAACCTCTCGATCGATCGCTCGACCGGCCGCACTTTCAAGATTTCGGTCGCCAAGCAGTTCGACTGGTAAGCCGTTAAAATTCAGAGACTTACGACCCTCGCGGCGGCCTTCGGGCCGCCGTTTTCGTTCCCGTTGAAAGCCTCTTTACATATAATAGTACTTTATAATAGCGTCCTCCCATCGCCCGAAGCGAAAACGCCGGGCGGTCTTTTGGGAGGATCCATCGTGAGCATCATCACCAAGCTTGCCATCGCGGCAAGCCTCGCTACCGCCTTGTCTACCGCCGCCTTCGCGCAGGATATTTCGGGCAAGGTCGTCGGCTTTTCGCAGATCGGCTCGGAATCGGGCTGGCGCGCTGCCGAAACCTCGGTCACCAAGCAGCAGGCCGAAGAACGCGGCGTCGATCTGAAATTCGCCGACGCCCAGCAGAAGCAGGAAAACCAGATCAAGGCCATCCGCGGCTTCATCGCTCAGGGCGTTGACGCCATCCTCGTCGCTCCCGTCGTCGCCACCGGTTGGGACGATGTGCTCGCCGAAGCCAAGGACGCTGAAATCCCCGTCGTGCTGCTCGACCGTGGCGTCGATGCGCCCGAAGATCTCTACCTGACCTCGGTTGCCTCCGATCAGGTCGAAGAAGGCCGCGTTGCCGGTAACTGGCTCGTTGGCGATGTCGGCACCGAGCCGTGCAATATCGTCGAACTCCAGGGCACTGTCGGCTCCACCCCGGCGATCAATCGCAAGAAGGGTTTTGAGGAAGCCATCGCCGGCCACGACAACCTCAAGATCACGCAGAGCCAGACCGGCGACTTCACCCGCTCCAAGGGCAAGGAAGTCATGGAAGCCTTCATCAAGGCGACCAACAATGGTGCCGATATCTGCGCTGTCTATGCCCACAATGACGACATGGCCGTCGGCGCCATCCAGGCGATCAAGGACGCTGGTCTCAAGCCCGGCACCGATATCAAGGTCGTCTCGATCGACGGCGTGCCGGATATCTTCACCGCCATCGCAGCCGGCGAAGCCAATGCCACGGTCGAACTGACCCCGAACATGGCCGGCCCCGCCTTCGACGCCCTCGCCAAGTTCTGGGCTGACGGCACGGAACCGGAAAAGTTCATCATCACCGAATCCAAGCTTTACACCTCGGCTGATGACCCACAGGGCGAATACGACCGCCGCAAGGGTCTTGGCTACTAAGGCTTAACCGCAGGATGGGCAGCGGCGCACCGCCGCTGCCCAAACCCACGACGTCATTCCCGCGAAAGCGGGAATCCCTTTCCCGAGGTGGAGATTCCCGCTTTCGCGGGAATGACGCGGTGATGAATAATGAATTCGCCGTCCGAGAGGCGGCAGGGGAGAGGCAATGGCGGAGACTGGCTACGCGCTCGAAGCGCGCGGGATCGTCAAGATTTTCGGCAATCACGTGGCGCTCGATAAGGTCGATTTCGGCCTCCGCCCCGGCGAAGTCCACGCCCTTCTCGGCGAAAACGGCGCCGGCAAATCGACGCTGATCAAGATCCTGACCGGCGCCTATCAGCCGACGCTGGGCGACGTGATCGTCGACGGTGCCCCCGTCACCCTCAATAATCCGCAACACGCCCAGACCTATGGCATCGGCACGGTCTATCAGGAGGTCAATCTCCTCCCCAACCGCTCCGTCGCCGAAAACCTCTATCTCGGCCACCAGCCGACCTGGTTCGGTTTCGTCGACCGCCGCAAGATGGAGCGCGATGCCCGCACCGTTCTGGCGCGCTATGGCCTAGACATCGACCCATCGAGCGAACTCGGCGCCCATTCCGTCGCCGTCCAGCAGATCGTCGCCATCGCCCGCGCCGTCGAACTCTCAGGCAAGGTCTTGATCCTCGATGAGCCCACCGCCTCCCTTGATCGCAACGAGGTCGAGCGCCTCTTCGACATCATTCGCGACCTCAAGGCGCAGGGCCTCGCCGTCGTCTTCATCACCCATTTCCTCGATCAGGTTTTTGCCATCGCCGATCGCGTAACGATCCTCCGCAACGGCAAGCTGATCGACACCAAATCCCTCGACAATCTCACGCGCACCGACGTCGTCCGCCTGATGCTGGGCAAGGACATCGCCTTTTCCGGGGCCACTCAGCTCGAAGAAAATCGTCCGCTCGGTGAAGTGCTGCTCGACTATAGGGGCTATGGCAAGAAGCGCAGCGTCGTGCCCTTCAATCTCACCATCCACAAGGGTGAGGTCGTCGGCGTCGCCGGTCTCCTTGGCTCCGGCCGCACCGAAATGGCGCGCATCATGTTCGGCGCCGATTCAGCCGACGAAGGCACCGTTTCGGTCGCCGGCAAGCCAACCTCCATTTCCAAGCCCACCGATGCCATCGCCCACGGTTTCGGCTTTTGCCCGGAAGATAGAAAAGCCGAAGGTATCTTTGGCGATCTTTCGGTGCGCGAAAACATCGTGATTGCCCTCCAGGGCAAGCTCGGCTGGTTCAGCGCCCTGACGCGCGACGAGCAGATGGAAATCGCCGGCCGCTATGGCGAATCCATGGATATCCGCGCCGCCTCGCTCGACATGCCCATAAAACTTTTGTCGGGCGGCAATCAGCAGAAGGCGATCCTCTCGCGCTGGCTCGCCACCGATCCAACCTTCCTCATTCTGGATGAGCCGACGCGCGGCATCGATGTCGGCACCCATGCCGAAATCGTCCGCACCATCAATCGCCTGCGCGATGAAGGCCTGGCGCTCGTCGTCATCTCCTCCGAGCTCGACGAGGTCGTCGCCTATTCCTCGCGCATCGTCGTCATGCGCGATCGCGAACTGGTCGCCGAGCTCAATGGCGAAAACATCAATCCCGGGGTCATCGTGCAGGCCATCGCCAATCATAAAGACGGGGTGCAGGCATGATCCGTCGCTCGCTCCTCAAACTCGCCAATCCCCAGCTCCTCGCGCTGATCGGCGTCTTGCTGATCAATTGGCTCCTCTTCCCCAATTTCTTCCGCGTCACCTGGCAAGATGGCCGCTTTTTCGGCTCCTTGATCGACGTTCTCAATCGCGGCGCCCCGGTCGCCATTCTCGCCGTCGGCATGGTCGGGGTCATCGCCACCAAGGGCGTTGATCTCTCGGTCGGCGCCGTCATGGCCGTGGCCGGCGCCGTCGCCGCCACCATGGTCGTCGCCGGCTATCCCGCGCCCATCGCGGTCGTCGCCGCCCTCGTCGTCGGCCTCCTCTGCGGCCTCTGGAATGGCATCCTGGTCGCCATTCTCGATATCCAGCCGATCATCGCGACGCTCGTCCTGATGGTCGCTGGCCGCGGCATCTCCCAGCTTATCACCGAAGGTTTTATCGTCACCTTCACCGATCCGGTGCTCATCTATATCGGCACCGGCTCCTTCCTCGGTTTCCCCATGGCCGCTGTCATCGCGCTCGTGCTGATGATCATCGTGACGCTCGTCATCCGGCGCACCGCCATCGGCCTCTTCATCGAAGCCGTCGGGGTCAATCGCGCCGCCGCCAGCCTTGCCGGCATTCGCAGCCGCATGCTGCTGCTGCTCGTCTATTCTCTCTCCGGCCTTTGCGCCGCCATTGCCGGCATCATCGTAGCCGGTGACATCCGCGGGGCCGACGCCAACAATGCCGGCCTTTGGCTCGAACTCGACGCCATCCTTGCCGTCGTTATCGGCGGCACTTCGCTCCTCGGCGGCCGCTTCTCGGTGCCGCTCGCGGTCGTCGGCGCCCTCATCATCCAGGCGATGAACACGGGTATCCTGGTCTCGGGCTTCCCGCCCGAATTCAATCTTATCGTCAAGGCGGGGCTGATCTTCATCGTCCTCGTCATTCAGTCGCCGCTCGCGAGCCGCCTCGCGCCGCCCCGTATCAAACCCGTCGCCAAGGCAGCCGCGAAATGAACCGCTCGCTTCGACCCCTCGTCGCCACGGCGCTGATCTTTGCCATCGCCTATGCGCTGGCCGTCATGCAGTTCCCCTCGATGTTTTCGACCCGCGTGCTCGGAAACTTCCTCACCGATAATGCCTTCCTCGGCATTGCGGCCGTCGGCATGACCTTTGTCATTTTGTCCGGGGGTATTGATCTTTCGGTCGGCGCTGTCATCGGGTTCACGGGCGTCCTCGTCGCCGTGCTGATCTCCTGGCTTGGGCTCCACCCGCTCCTCGCCTTTGCCATAGCAATCATAGTGGCCGGCGCGTTCGGCGCGATCATGGGCCTCGCGATCCATTATTTGCAGGTGCCCGCCTTCATTGTCACCCTCGCGGGCATGTTCCTCGCCCGTGGCGGCGCCTCGGTGATCACGCGCGATTCCGTGCCGATCAACCACGAATTCTATGCCTGGATTTCCGACCTCACCATTCGCCTCCCCGGCGGTGGACGCCTTAGCGTCATCGGCCTCACCATGGTCGCGATCTTCATCATCGGCGCCCTCCTCGCCCATCGAACCAAGTTCGGCTCCTATGTCTATGCACTTGGCGGCAATCCGGTTTCCGCTTCCCTGATGGGCGTGCCGGTCGCGCGCACCACCGTCGCGATCTACGCGCTGTCCTCCATTCTCGCGGCCATTTCCGGCATCGTCTTCTCGCTCTATACCTCGGCCGGCTATCCGCTCGCCGCAGTCGGGGTCGAGCTCGACGCCATCAGCGCCGTCGTCATCGGCGGCACCCTGCTCACTGGCGGCTATGGCTTTGTCCTCGGCACATTTATCGGCGTCATGCTGCTGGGCCTTGTGCAGACCTACATCATTTTCGATGGCACGCTATCGAGCTGGTGGACCAAGATCGTCATCGGCATTCTCTTGTTCCTCTTCATCGTGCTACAGCGCCTGATCTTCGTCGCCTCTGCCCCCGGAGAGAAAACCTCGAAGGCCTAGTGTAAAGACGCCATCATGATAGAAGCTGGCAGCCTCATCCGGTCCCTTTCCGGCCGGCACGCTGCGCGCAATTTCCATACGTTCGTGATCAACGAGATCGGCCGGGCCATCATCAGTGGTGAGTTCCCGGTCGGCTCCGTTTTGGCAAGCGATGCCGTCATGATGGAAACCTATGGCGTCTCCCGCACGGTCCTCCGCGAGGCGCTCAAAACGCTCGAAGCCAAGGGATTGGTCGAAGCCCGCCCCAAAGTCGGCACGCGCGTCTCGCCCAAAAGCCGCTGGAATTTTTTCGATAGCCAGGTCCTCGCCTGGCATTTTCACGCCCCAGCCGACCCGGTCTTTTACAGCAATCTCTTCGCTGTCCGCGCCGCCCTCGAACTCCCTGCCGTCGAAGGCGCCGCCCGCCACCGCACCGCCGAAGACGTCCGCATCATGAAATACTGGCTACACCAGGCCGCCACCGCGGGCGACAGCGTGGAACAATTCGGCCTCGCAAGCCTAGAAATCCACGGCCAAATCGCCGAAGCCTCGCAAAACACCCTTCTGCGCGGGGTGGTGGGTGTCGTCGAACTGCTTCTGGCGCTGGCGCTAACCCGGCAACCCGAAACGCTGCAGGCCTATTGCGCACAAAGCATCGAAAACCTCGAAGCGGTTATTCAGGCGATCGAGGCGGGAAAGGCAGATGCGGCACGGGACCATCTCGCGGCAGGCATCGAGTTGGATCACAAACGGATTTTGGACGGAGCCTGATCCGCCTATCACTGCTATCAGCCGCCCCTGACAGCATTCCAGTAGACCTCATGGTGAGGTGCGGAGCGCAGCGCAGCCTCGAACCACGAGGGCGTGGCACCAAATCATCGCGGCACGCCCCCGCCCTTCGAGGCCGCTGCGCGGCACCTCAG
Source organism: Devosia sp. BK (assembly GCF_032907385.1). Lineage (NCBI taxonomy): Bacteria > Pseudomonadati > Pseudomonadota > Alphaproteobacteria > Hyphomicrobiales > Devosiaceae > Devosia > Devosia sp. BK. The sequence goes on along the minus strand of NZ_JAIMBX010000002.1, from coordinate 713,688 downwards.
GGTGAGGGCTACTTATGCTTGGCTACTCAAGTGCCAGGCGTCCAGTCCCTACCACTCAAACGCCGGCCCATTGACCCGCGCGCCCAAGAAAAACACGTCCGACATCAGCCGCAACGGCGCTGCATCGACATCGCTTTCGTGGGCTTCCAGCAGATCCGCGAACCGGTCATACATGGCCGAATATTCGAGATCGCCATGCTCGAGCACGACCTCGCCATTGACCCGCAGCGTGCGTCCGCCGCGTTCCAGCTTGATCTCGTTGCCCTGGCCGGTCGTAAACCGGATGGTCCAGACCTCGCCATTCTCCTCCAGCCAGTTGAACCCGCAGGAGAGGTCAGGCTGATGCGCCTGGCTCGATTTGAAGGCAATTTCGACATCGACCGGCGTCTGCCGGTTTTCCGGAAAGGTCAGGGTTGCCTTGTCGACAAAGACCGGGAACGGCATGACCTTGGTGAAAATCGAAAATGCATTGATGCCGGGATCGCAGACGCCGAACCCGCCGGGCTCCCACACCCAGTCCTGTCCCGGATGCCACTTGCGCACGCTTTCGCGCCAGTCGATGCGCGCCGACGTCACGCCTTCTTCAGCGAGGATCACCTTGGTCCGATCGACCGCCGCGTTAAACTGGCTGTGCCAGGTCTGGTAGAGCACGCGATCAAGGCGCTTGGCATGCGTGATCAGGTCGTCGAGCTCGGAAATCGTCGTCGTCGGCGGCTTTTCCATCATCACGTCCTTGCCGGCGTCGAGCGCCTCGCGAACGTAGGTGTGGCGAATGCCGGGCGGGGTGCAGATGGAAACGAGCGACACGTCCGGCATGGCGGCATAAAGCTCGGCCGGCGTCTTGAACACCGGCACGCTGCCATGGCCGACGCCGCGCGTCGAAACCGTCGCGGCCAGTTCGAAATCATCCGAAGCATCGATTACCGGCAGGTGCTGGTCCTGAGCGATCTTGCCGACACCAATCACCGCGATTTTGCGCTTGGCCATAAACAGTCTCCAAAAGCCTTCGGCAGGCTATAGAGCAGAGCCTGCAAACGCCGCCAAGACCCTGCCGCGCAAAAGTATGATTTTAGTGCTTATTAGGATGCCGGCGGCTCCCAAAGCTCGATCTGGTTGCCCTCGGGATCATGGATGCGCGCAAAGCGCCCGGTCTCGGGCGTGTCCCACTCATCCGGCCGCGTCTCGACGGCGATATCGGCGTTCCTGAGCTGGCCAATCAGCCCATCAAGATCGTCCACGCGGAAATTGATCATCCATTGCTTGTCGGCCGGGAAATAATCGGTGCTGTCCTTGAACGGCGCAAACACCGTCATGCCCGCATCCTGGCTCCAAAAACCCGGCACGCCGAGATGGGTTTCGTACCATTCCGCGAGCGCCTTCGTATCCCGCGCCCGAAAGAACACGCCGCCAATGCCAAGTGCCTTTGCCATTTCCAGTCTCCGCTGATGCCCACCGATCTTGGCACGATCCCATCTAAAACGCGATGAGATCCGCCTTTTTCAGCAGGACCGATACGTATAGCCCGGCATGCCCGGCGGCTGCAGGTTGCGGTCTCGAAGAATGATGGAAAATTGGCCGCCACGCGCAGCGCAGGCTTGTTCGAAGAAGCGGCTTTCGGTGTCGGTATATTCGATCTCGAGCACTCGGGCGCCGTAGCGCTCGGCATAGGGCCCGCATTCGTCATATACCTGGCAGGATTCGGTGATGGCGAAATCGAAGGCCGGAAGGTCCGCGCGATCGAGGAGTCCCACGCCATTCTTCTGGCCGAACGCAAGCCAGAGATCATGTGCTTTCTCGATAAGCAGCCCAACAAAGGCGAGGTTATCCTCGATCTTGAGGCGACCGTCAGAGCGAGAATAAGTGTCGAGATTGTCCGCCTCGATGGCGTCGTAGCCATCCCTGGCGCAGCCCTCGATCCAGTCGCCGACAATGTCGGCAAGGGCGCCGCGCTTGGCCGCGGTGCTGGTATCGAGCAGATATTCGCCCGGCCAGTTTTCGTCCTCGACCGGCCGCCCCTCGGCGGTGAGGATCAGGTCCGGGTGGTTGGCCTGCCACCAGGCGTTTTCGCCTGGCTGGGTCTGGAAGGCGTTGACGTAGCAGACATTATAAAGCCCCGGCGCAGGCGCTTCGCTCCGGTCGCGGCTGACGATCCTGGTGCCCGCTGGCGGCGTATAGGCGCCGCCGAGCTGTGAATCATATTGCGCTCCGGCCGCCGGAAAATCCTTGGCCATTACGCTCGCCGAAGACAAGCAGGCGAGTAGGATGAGGGCCAGCCGGCTCATGGCTAAACGCTCGACATTTCGCGCAAGAGCAGCGCTGGGCGGATGGACAGCACGCGGAGCAATGTCGTTGCGCCCAGAATTGCGGTGACGCCGATGAGGCCGACAACGACGATGCCGATCGTCGAAGCATCCACGGTGAAGGCGACATTGAGCAGAACCTGGGTCAGCAGCCAGGCCGTAAAGATGCCAGCTGGTATCGCAATCAGCGCGGCAAAGAGCGAGAGCAGCAGGAACTGCAACAGCGCAGCGACGAGGATTTCGCCGCGCCGCGACCCCAGGACCTTATAGAGCACCGCATCGGATTCGCGCTGGCGACGGCCGGCGGCAAGGCTGCCGATGAGGATGAGAAGGCCATTGAGCACCGCAATGCCGCCAACGCTCGAGACAGCGAAAGAAAGCTGGCTCAGCGCCTCGGTGATGCGGGTCAGGGTCGCGCCGATTTCAATGAATTTGATGTCGAGGAATTCCCCGGCGAGAAATCGCTCGACGTCTTCTTCGCGGCCCGGCTCGGCCGTGACGGCGGCCAGCAGCGTCGTCGGATAGGCATCGAGTGCGCCGGGCGAGAAGGTCACTAAAAAGTCGATGCCGCCCTGCCAGGCATAGTCGCGGAAATTGCCGACCTTGGCGGTGATGGTTTCGCCAAAAATTTCAAAGGTGATCTCGTCGCCGAGTTTGACGCCAAGCCCCTGGCGCAGGTTCTGATGCAGCGACACCAGCGGTTCGCCCGAATAATCTTCCGGCCACCAAGTGCCTTCGACAAGGCGCGAAGCTGGCGGCAGGACGGCGCGAGAGGTCATCGGGATTTCGCCCGAGAGGAGGAACGAGGCTTCTGGCCCATTGGCCGAGAGGCTGTCGACCGGCGTGCCAGCAATAGCGGTGACGGCGCCGCGCAACATCGGGGTCGAGGTGACGAGCGCAATGCCGTGCTCCGGTCCGACATCGGCTTGCAGCGCTTCCATTTCGTCGGGGAAGAGATCGGAGGCGACAAGCGTCGGCGCATCGAACACCGAGGCGCCCAAAAACTCGTTGCGGAGATTGATCGCCAGAACCTGGACGACGACGAGGATCACCATGGCTAGGCCCACGGCGGTGACAACAGCCGAGGAATTGCCCGCCGAGCCAATGATGGCGCGGAGGCTTTGCCGCAGCGGCCGCCAACGCGGCGATGGCAGGCGCGACAGACCCGATAGCGCAAGGCGGCTCCCAAGCTGCAGCAGCAGCGCCGCGCCAATGGCGGATCCGACAAACGCGAGGACCAGCAGCCAATCGCCGGTCAGTACAACAGCCAGCCAGAAGAACAAAAGGATAGCGACGGCGAGCGGCAGCAATTCGGCCGAGCGCAGGAAGCGGCCCCATTGGATGCGCGGGGCACCCAGCCCCTTCGAACGGAAAAGGCTTGCAGGCGACACCATCTGCGCCTGAACGAGCGGCAGATAGGAAAAGGCAAAGGCGGTGAGGAGACCCACAGCGCCGGCAACGAGAATAGCCAACACATCGATATCGCGCGCCAGCGGAATACCGATGGCGGTGCCGACGGCCGGCAGCACGAAGAGGCCGATGGTGACACCAATCACCACGCCAAGGCCAACTCCAATGAGGCCAAGCGCCAGCACCTGAACGAGGAAATGCACCAGCACGCGCCAGCGCGCAGCGCCGAGACTGCGCAGCACGGCGATGACACCCGCACGCTCGGCGATATAGGCCGACATCACGCTCCAGACGCTGACGCCGCCGATCAGCAGCGAGCCGAGGCCGACGACGAGCAGGAAGCCGGTGAACAGCTCATAATAGCGCAGCATGGGCCCGAGCCCATCGAGCGCCGAACGAACCTCCCAACCGGAATCACCGAGCTCGCCGACGAGCCGCGCGCGTTCGCCTTCGGTGTCGCTGCTCGCGAGAAGCAGCTTGTAGCGGAAGTTGGTGCCGAGGCCGGGCAGCGGCGAGGTGCGATCGGACACATGAGCAAAGCCATCAGTGCTCAAAAGCGTCGCAAGTCCGAGGCGGAAGCCGCGCACGGGACCATCGGGGAAACCGGTGAGAACGCCGCGCACCTCGAAATCGGTGCCGCCGATCATGATGGTGTCGCCGGTCTTGAGGCCAAGCTGGTCGAGCATGACCGGATCGACCAGGGCCCCAAACATGCCGTCGCGTTCTTCGAGCGCCGTGAAAGGCGCGGTCTGCGCATCCGCATTATCGGTATAGACGCCGCCGAGGAGCGGATAATTGGGGCCAGCCGCGACGAGATCGACAAAGGCTTCGCCTGTCGCTGATTCAGCGCTGAGATTGGTTTCGACCGTGCTCGCAAGGGTGCCCGCCTGTTCGAGAATGGCGATTTCGCTGGCATTGGCCGGACGATCGGAGCGGGTGAATTCGAGATCGCCGCCCATCAGCAGCGCCGCGTTCTGGTCGACGGCGCGGGTAATGGCCGATGAGACCGAGGACACGCCCGCGATCAGCGCCGTGCCGACGGCAAGGCAGATGATGAGGAGGGAAAAGCGGGCCCAATCGCCCGCCATTTCCTTGAGGCCCACGCGGGCCGCGGCAAAGAAGGCGCGCATCAGATCTGGCCCGTGGTTTCGGTCAGTTGACCCTGTTCCATGGTGAACTTGCGGTCGGTGCGCTCGGCCAGGTGCGGGTCATGGGTGATCATGACGATGGCGGTGCCGTTCTGGCGCGCCAGGTTGAACATCAATTCGACGACGACGGCGCCGGTCTTCTGGTCCAGATTGCCCGTCGGTTCATCGGCGAGCAGCAATTTGGGCTTGGTGACGAGCGCGCGGGCCAGACCGACGCGCTGCTGTTCACCGCCAGAGAGCGCGGCGGGCCGATGATCCAAACGCTTGCCGAGGCCAACGGCATCGAGCGCAGCCGCAGCTTCCTTGCGCACTTCGGCCAGCGGCAGGTCGGGCCGGGCGATTTCGAGCGCGAGCCCGACATTGTCGAGCGCGGTCAGGGACGGGATGAGATGAAAACTCTGGAAGACGATGCCGAGCGTCTGGTGGCGGAAGACGGCCATGGCGTCTTCATCGCGCTTGGTGATGTCGGTACCCGCAATCGTGATCGAGCCGGCGCTGGCGCGTTCGAGCCCGGCAAGCAGCATCAAAAGCGAGGTTTTCCCGCTGCCTGAAGGTCCGACAATGGCCACGACCTCGGCCGGGCGGACGGTCAGATCGACACCCCGCAAAATGTTGAGCGGCTTGCCTGCGACCTCAACGCTATAGTCGACGTTATGAGCCGTAACGAGCGCATCGGCAGAAGGCGTCGCCCGTTCGCGGATATCGGACTTGCCCGGAATGGTCTGGGTCGGTTCAGGCGACTGCACGCTGCCTCCGGCGTTTGCTCTAGCTTACTATGATGCTGCATATTTGCTGGATCACATTAAACTGGCATTGTTGGATGAAATGCTAAAGTCATGAGGTCCCTGGCGGACACTTGGGAGAAGAGGGAAAGACGTGGTTAAGGACAAGAAAAAGTCCATTCTGGCAGCGCTGGTCCTTCTGGGGCTTGCAACCGGGCCAAGCCTGGCCGGGCCAAATGAAGAAGCCTTGCTCGCCGGCTATGTCGGCAACTGGCGCGGCGAAAGCATGCTGCAGGGCGGCGACAAGCCCGAACCCTTCCGCTGCCGCCTGTCGGTGAGCCCGGGCAATTCGGGCAAGATCAATTATACCGGCCGCTGCACGCTTGTGAACATGAACCTCTCGGTTTCGGGCACGATCGGCTATATCGCGGACAAGTCGCAATATGAGGCCGTGATGACCTCCAATGCCGGCTTCTCGGGTACTGCCGTCGGCCGTCAGTCGAGCAAGGAGATCGGTTTTGATCTCGTCGAGCGGCAGAAGGATCGCGGCGGCAATGACCTCCAGATCGGCTCGCGGCTCTTTCTCGTGGGCGATGCCATCCGCGTCGAATTCCAGGTGGAGTTCAACGATTCGGGTGATGTGCTGACAGCCAGCGTGCCGTTCACGCGCTGATCTGCGCCAGGCCTCACAGATAACCTGACCGAAACGCTCAAATTTTTAGTGCTCGACGAAAGTCGAGCACGCTTTTTCGTTTTTTTGTCGCTTTGCGCACGCTGGTGGACTTTCAAATCCGTGAAAGCTCCCCTATCTTGCCATCGCTGCGCCGCAAAATGCGCGCTTCCATACAGTCAACACTCGCAAGGAGAGGAATGACGATGACGACATCGCAAACCATTACCATCCATGCCGTGTGTTCGACCGTAGTATCCCGCCGATATCATGCCAAACGCTGGCAAGGGTTCTGTCGCTCGAAACGAATGTGACACGTCACATTACCATGTGACCGAGGTCATGTTCTCGGTGTGAAACAGCCAAAGAGAAATCTGGCAGCAGTCACACCACCGTCTCAGAGTATCGATAAGACCCGCAGCGAGCAGGCTTCACCGGCGTGGATAGGTCCACTGCCCGTGTTTTCCGTATCGTCGCGCAAGTGGAGATTCCACCCATGCAGGAAAACAGTTTCAAGAAGGCCGAAACGCTTCGGCCAACCGTGATCGAAGTGGCGGGCGAGCCGCAGGGCGTCGTCGTGCCGGCCGAGGGCGGCTATCGCTTCCTCGCCGTCAAGCTGCCGGCCTTCGTGGTCGATGGCCAGCACTTCGCCTCGATTGAGATCGCCCATCAGGCGGTGCGTGACGCCGTGCAGGGCGTCGCGCTCTAAACCATCATGCCGCCTCTGGGGCTGACCCCTTTGCTGAAATGACCAAACCGGCTGCCTTGCGGCAGCCGGTTCGTCGTCTTCTGGAGCTGGGGCGCAGGGGTCAGAAGACGTAGACGGTGAGGGTGGAGCCGGTGGACTGCACCCCGATGACATTGCCCGGCTGATATTTGGTGCGGCTGAGCGCAGCGTTGATCAGTGCATCGGACGACACGGCGCCGACCATGCGGTGGAAATCCTGGTTACCGGCCAGCCAGCCTGCCAATTGCTTGCGCACTTCGGCGCAGACCGGCACGGGAACGAGTTGGATGCTCGTTGCACGGTCCCAGTTGCGGATGCGGGTGGACTCAAAGAGGTTCACCAACTGGTTTGGATTGGTGCCGGCGCAGGCCGCCGTAGCAATGAAGCCGCCATTCGAGCCCGAGTTGCCGGAGCGGTTGATTACGGTGCCATTGCCGTTGGAGCCATTATTCCCCATGGCGCCGTTATTGCCGCGGCCATTGGTGCCGTTCGTGCCGTTGCCCCCGTTTCCACCATTGCCGCCGTTTCCGCCATTGCCCCCATTGTTGCCATGGCCCCCGCCGCCGATATTGACGCCGACGCCGATGAGGCCACCAGAGCCGCCAACATTCACATTGGCATCGACAAGACCGCCGACATTGGCGTTGACGTCGAGAAGGCCGTTGCTGCCGCCGAGATTGACATTGGCATCGACGAGGCCGCCTCCGACATTAGCATCGAGCAGGTTGCCGCCACCGCCGCCAAGACCCACATTGACGAGGCCGCTATCGCTGGCCGAACCACTGCTGATCGTCACCAGTTCACCGCCCGTGACGGTGTTGACCGTTTCGGTCACCGTGCTGGTGACGGAATCGAGCGTGCCCCCCAGGCCGCCGAGATCGAGCGCCATGGCCGTGCTGGACCAGAGTGCGGCAGTCAGGCTCAGGGCAATCGCAGTCTTATTCATTCTGAACATCGTTACCTCCTTGGTGAACAACAAGTCTTCTTGCTGTCTTGAGGTAGATGTTGCGCCGCTCACGGCTGACGATAAATTCGATACTCTACGTATATTATTGCCTTGTATTGAACTGGGTTATTCGGACGTTACTTAATAAAATTGATTCTAAGAGATTCTTTATTTTATCTATTCGCTTGGCGATGGAGTTTCGGAAATGAAGCCGGCCAATAGGCCAGCGGTTCCATGACGACCAGCAGGTCGGCATCGTCCGGGAGGTCGGCCATCAGCCGGCAGATGCCGAGCACCAAATCGTGGGGCGAGGGATCCTCGGGCACACGGCGATCGAGCCGGCCATCAGCCCGGTGTTCGAGCGCTCCAGCGCAGAGTTCGTTCTGGTGCACAAAGAGCAAAAGGGCCGTCTGGCCCAGCGGAATATGATCGGGGGAGACGCGAATATAGCGCGCCATTGTCTTGGCTCCACACAGCACACCTCATCAGTGAGGCAATGCCCAAGTGTGCGCCGTGACGATTGGCGGGAAATTTCCGCCCATATGGGGGAAAGAGGAGGGGCCCTAGAGGTTTTGCCGAGGCCCCTCAGGATTATCCCTTAGCCGTCATTGCTTGAGTTGAGCTCTTCGGGCCGGCGCCCCTCGGCGGCTGGGCCGGTCGGTTCGATCGATTGCAACACGGCTTCAGCCAATGCCTCGACATCGATGCGCTGCGCGCCGGCTTCCGCCTGGCGCTGCAGTTCGACGGTGATGGCGGTGGTGACGGCAGTCCGCTGCAGGTCCTTATCCGTTTCCATCGATCGACACTCCCTGCTGGTCAATGCGCACTTCGACACCCGGGCGGGCCTGCTGCTGCTGATAGGTGTAGACCGCAAAGCCAATCACCGCGATGGCAAGCACTGCCACCAGGGCGTAAAGTCCGTTTCGGCTCATAAAAAACTCCTGACGCTGGATATCCCTTCCAAACGCAGAAGCCCCGCAAGGGTTCACTCTTCGGCAAGGGCCCTGAGCGACATGACAAAAGCCGTTACGCCGATGCCGACCGAACTCGAATTGTCGATGACGATGGGCGAGACGCCCTCCGGCAGGGACGCTCCTTCGCGAGCCAGGCGCGCGGTGATCTGATCGCGATTTTCCCGGCCGCGCTGGGAGAGACGATGGGCGCGGAGCGAAATTTCGGCCGTGATCATGACGACGCGGCAGGCGGGATATTTGGCGATCGCCTTGCCCACCACATGGCGCGAAACATTGGCGACGACGATGCGCCCGAGCGCGAGATCGGTATCAACGCTGATCGGCAGCGCATAATTGAGCCCGTGCGCTTCCCAATCGAGCGCCAGGCGGCCATCGGTCCGGGCGCGGAAAAACTCCTCCGGCTCAATGGACAGATGGTCCTCGAGATCGATATCAGTCGGGCGCGTAACGAGCCGCCGCACAAAGCTGAAGCGCTTATCGGCATCGAGGGCGTGGCGGGCGCCTGTGATCAGCGTGTCCTTGCCGACGCCCGAAGGCCCAATGACAAGCACCAGCAGTCCAGGCGGACGTTCGCTCAACTGACCCGCACCCCTTGTTTCCAGACGCCCCGCACCGCCGGAATACGTCCCTGCCCCGACACTCGCACCAGGTCGGCCCGCTTGCCAATGGCGATCTCGCCACGATCCACAAGCCCGGCTGCCGCAGCCGGATTGCGGGTCACGAGCGCGACGGCCTCGGGCAGGCCGATATCATCGATACGCTGAGGCAGCAGGAACACGGCCTGCAAAAGCGCAAAAGGCACATAATCGGAGCTGAGAATATCAAGCAGCCCCGCAGCGACGAGATCGCTGGCCGAAATATTGCCCGAGTGCGAGCGGCCGCGGACGACATTGGGCGCACCCATCAAAACCGCAATCCCGGCATCCTTGGCGGCAGCAGCCGCTTCAAGCGTCGTCGGGAATTCGGCGATGGCAATGCCGTTTTCCGCGGCTTCCTCGACCTGGGCGATGGTCGCGTCATCATGGCTTGCAAGCGCGAGACCGAGCTTTTGCGCCAGCGAAACAATCGCGGTGCGGTTCTTGGCCGAGTGCTGCTCGTGCTCGGCCTGGCGCGCATCGATATAGGCCTGCATCTGCGCTTCGCTCTGGCCCATATGCTTGGAATAGAAGCGCTTATAGTCCTCGAGCGAGCGGAACTGGCGCTGGCCGGGCGTATGATCCATCACCGAGGCGAGCTTGGTCAGCGGATGATCGGCAAAAGCCTCGAAGTGTTCGAAGACATCATGGCTCGGCAATTCGCAGCGCAGATGCAAAAAATGCTCGGCGCGCAGCCAGCCCTGCTCGGGTCCCTGGCGAATAGCCTCGACCATTTTACGCGAGTGCTCGAACATTTCGGGCATGTCGACATCCGAGCCGATGCGAACAGCATCGAAAACCGTCGTAATCCCCGAACCGGCGATCTGCACGTCATGCGCATGGAGCGCCGCAAGCGGATCCCAGAAAACGCCGGGACGCGGGCGATAATGGGTTTCGAGATGGTCGGTATGGAGTTCGACAATGCCGGGGATCAGATAGTCGCCCTCGAAATCCTCCCCCTGCTGCGCCCGGCCCGTGGCGATATCGGTGATTACGCCATCGCGCACCTGGATGCTGCCTGAAACGACGCTATCGGCGAGAACGAGGCGCGCGTTCTTGATGACCAGTTCGGACACGCTCAGGCTCCCAGGCGAAAATCTTCAAGGCGGCGGAAATAGGAGGCGGGCTCTGGCTCATGATAGAGCACGAGCCGGTCAAAGGTCAGCGGCTCGGCAAGGTCCGGCGCGAACCAAGCCTGTGCTGCCGCCATGACTTCGGCATGGTCCTCTTGGCTCAGCCGGTCGGTCAGCGTCATGTGGAAGCGGAATTCGTCGAACACGTAAGGGTAGCCGTAGGCGTCGAGCAGTTCTTCCTGACGCGGCGTCAAACCCCGCGCGAGGCGCGCGGCGCGATCCTTCAGACTGAGCGGCGCGCGATGCGGCTCGAATTCTTCGACGACCGATGCGGCAAAATCGACGAGCGCTTCGTTTTCGGCTTCCGGGATCAGCGCCAGAAAGCCATCGAGCGAGGCAACGGTCAGTTTGCCGATCGAAAAGGGCGATTGGCGCTTGGCAAAGTCAGCAAGGCTTGCGCGAAGATCATCCACCGTCGCGCCATCGGCCAGCGCCATGGGCGGCTTGATGGTGGCGTGGAAGGCGTAGCGATTGGCCGATTGGGTGAGATTGAGCAGCCGATTGCGCTCGATCCCGGCAATCGCGCCCTCGAACAGTTCATTGGTCAGCGGATCGCGCCCAAGCCAGGCCGAGGCCCGGTCCCAAAGGGGGCTATTGGCGGACGGCGCATAGTAAATGGCGAATCGTTCGGTCACATAAAACTCCCTGCGCCTGCCGGTACTGCCTCTATGTGTCCACCTTTTGACAGGCTGGCAAGGCTGGACAAGGACGGATGCCCCCGTCACAAAGGCGCGGGGAAAACGGCCGGAGGACCAAATGGATCGCGAAATCCTGCAATCGCTGTTCGAGCTTGCCGTAGATCGTGCCCAGCCCGCGCTGGCCGTCGAGCGGCATTTGCCCGAGGCGCCGAAGGGGCGGACAATTGTCATCGGCGCCGGCAAGGCTTCGGCCCAGATGGCGCGCGCTTTTGAACAGGCTTGGCCGCACGAGATCCACGCGGGTCTCGTCGTCACGCGCTATGGCTATGCCGAAGCCTGCCAGCGCATCGAAATCGTCGAAGCCGCCCACCCCGTTCCGGACGCCGCAGGCTTTGCCGCCGCCCAGCGGCTAAAGGATCTGGTCTCGGGATTATCCGCGGACGATCTCGTCGTCGCGCTGATTTCGGGCGGCGGCTCCGCCCTGCTCCCGGCACCGGCCGATGGCCTGACGCTCGAAGACGAGCAGGCGGTCAACCGCGCGCTCCTCGCATCCGGCGCCCCGATCGGGGTGATGAACCTCATCCGCAATCAGTTTTCGACCATCAAGGGCGGCCGGCTCGCGGCATTGGCCGCGCCAGCGCGTGTCGCCACGCTCGTCGTCTCCGACGTACCGGGAGACGATCCGGCCCTCGTCGCGTCCGGGCCAACCATTTCATTGGCCGGCACACGGGCCGAAGCGCGCAAATTCGCCGATCTCTATCGGCTGGTCCTGCCAGAAGCGGTGCAAGCGGTTCTCGCAGGCGACGACAACCCAGCCCCGCGTTCGGACGACCCGCGTTTTGTCGGCAATTCGGTGGTGACCATCGCCTCGGCGGCCCTGTCGCTCACCGCAGCGGCAGAAGAAGCCCGCAAGCGCGGCATCGGCGCGGCCATCCTCTCCGATTCCATCGAGGGCGAAGCCCGGGACGTGGCGCTGGTCCATGCCGCGATTGCCAAGGAAATCGCGGGGCGCAATCAACCCTTTGCCAAGCCGGTCGTCCTGCTCTCGGGCGGCGAGACGACCGTCACACTCCGCGGCAAGGGACGCGGCGGACGCAATGGCGAATTCCTGCTGGCGCTCGCCATCGCGCTTGACGGCATCGCCGGCGTCACGGCGCTGGCGGGAGATACCGACGGGATCGATGGCTCCGAAGACAATGCCGGCGCCTTCGTCGACGGCACGTCAGCCCAGCGCATGCGGGCGGCAGGGATAGATCCACTGGCCGCCCAGGCAAACAACGATGCCTATAGCGCCTTCGAAGCGATCGGTGATCTCTTTGTCACCGGCCCGACCGGCACCAATGTGAATGATTTCCGCGCCATTCTGATCCGGTAGGCTTTGGCCTGCCGGTCTCCGGGTCTCAGGGCGAAGCAGTCCCCGCTTTCCACAACCGCGCACCCGCCGCATGTGTTTTCGCCAAATTCCCCACTATGGTCGCGCCAGTTCGACTCAACTTGGCTGACCCATGGCGCTCCCCTCCCAAAACCTTGCCACCCGCATCGCCCAGGAAATCGGCGCCAAGCCCGATCAGGCCAAGGCCGCGATCGAATTGCTCGATGGCGGCGCCACCGTTCCTTTCATCGCGCGCTACCGCAAGGAAGTGACCGGCGGGCTCGACGACACCCAGCTCCGCACGCTTGAAGAACGCCTCGGCTACCTTCGCGAACTCGACACGCGCCGCGACGCGATCCTCAAATCCATCACCGAGCAGGGCAAGCTCACGCCAGAGATCGCCCAAGCCCTCGCCGCCGCGCCCACAAAAGCCGAATTGGAGGACATCTATCTCCCCTTCAAACCCAAGCGCCGCACCAAGGCGGAAATTGCCCGCGAGCGGGGACTCGGCCCCCTGGCCGAAGCCATCCTCGGCGACCGCCGCCTTGTCCCTGCCGATCTCGCCGCCAAATATCTCACCGACGATGTTCCCGACGTAAAAGCCGCGCTCGACGGCGCCCGCGACATCGTGGTCGAACAGATGGCCGAAAACGCCGATCTTGTCGGCCGCCTTCGCACCTATATGAAAGACCGCGCCACCATCCGGGCCAAGGTGATCAAGGGCAAGGAAGAGGCCGGCGCAAAGTTCTCCGATTATTTCGACCACACAGAACGCTGGGCCACCGCCCCCAGCCACCGGGCGCTGGCGATGCTGCGCGGCCGCAATGAGGAAGTGCTCTCCGTCGATATCGAAGTCGATGCCGACGAAACCTCTGCCGTCAAACCCGCCGTCCGCATGGTCGCCTCCGCCTACCAGGTCGGCGGCGCCCTCCCCGGCGACAAATGGCTCCTTGAAGTGGCAGGCTGGGCTTGGCGCACCAAACTCTATGTGCACCTCTCGCTCGATCTGATGCGCGATCTCCGCGAACGCGCCGACGAAGAAGCCATTCACGTCTTCGCCCGGAATCTCAAAGACCTGCTGCTCGCCGCCCCTGCCGGCTCCCGCGCCACCATGGGCCTCGATCCCGGCATCCGCACCGGCGTCAAAGTCGCCGTCGTCGACGGCACCGGCAAGGTCCTCGCCACTTCGACGGTCTATCCCTTCCCGCCGCGCAATGACGTTTCGGGCACCCAGGTCGAACTCGCCAAACTCATCCGCGCCCACAATGTCGAACTCATCGCCATCGGCAATGGCACCGGCTCGCGCGAAACCGAAAAGCTCGTTGCTGACATGCTCGCAAGCATGCCCGCGCCAAAGCCGATGAAGGTCATCGTCTCCGAAGCCGGCGCCTCGGTCTATTCCGCCTCTGCCCTTGCCGCCGCCGAATTCCCCGGTCTCGACGTCTCGCTCCGCGGCGCCGTCTCCATCGCCCGCCGCCTCCAGGACCCGCTCGCCGAACTGGTCAAGATCGAACCCAAGAGCATCGGCGTCGGTCAATATCAGCACGATGTCGATCAATACCGCCTCGCCAAATCGCTCGATGGCGTCGTCGAAGATGCGGTGAATGCCGTCGGCGTCGATCTCAACACCGCCTCGGCCCTGCTCCTCTCCCGCGTCTCCGGTCTCAGCGGCTCGATCGCCGAAGCCATTGTCAATCATCGCGACGCAAACGGCCCCTTCAAGACGCGAAAAGAACTGTTGTCCGTCGCCCGCCTCGGCCAGCGCACCTTCGAGCAAGCCGCCGGGTTCCTGCGCATCACCGATGGCACCGAGCCGCTCGATGCTTCCTCAGTCCACCCCGAAGCCTATGGCGTTGCCCGCAAAATCGTCGCTGCCTGCGGCCGCGATGTCCGCGCCCTAATGAGCGATCCCTCAGCGCTCAAGGCCTTGGACCCGCGCGTCTTCGTCGACGAGCGCTTTGGTCTGCCGACCGTTTGCGACATCATCGGCGAACTCGAAAAGCCCGGCCGCGATCCCCGCCCCGCCTTCAAGACCGCAACTTTTGCCGAAGGTGTCGATGACATCAAACACCTGAAACCCGGCATGCAGCTTGAAGGCACCGTCACCAATGTCGCCGCCTTTGGCGCCTTCGTCGATATCGGCGTCCACCAGGACGGGTTGGTCCACGTCTCCCAGCTCGCCGATAAATTCGTCAAAGACCCGCATGAGGTCGTCAAAGCCGGCGATGTCGTGAAAGTCACCGTCGTCGAAGTCGACGTCCCCCGCAAACGCATCGGCCTCACCATGCGCCGCGACGGCGGCGCCTCGGCCCGCGAGGATCGTCCGCAGCAACAGCGGCCCGCCAACAGCCGGCCATCCCAGCAGCGCCCCGCCCCCGCGCCCAAGGCCAACGACCAGGGCGCGTTTGGCGCGCTCCTCAGCGCCGCCATGAAAAAGAAGTAACCCGCCTCCCCGCCAGCGCGGATTGCCTGAAACGCCGCGCTGGTTTCTACTGCCGTCCAGCTTCACGCCGGAGGAAACGACCATGGCGACACGCGGCTTTACCGGACGCCCCCGCGAACCCGAGCAAAAGGATCGCGTCCCGCCCGGCCAGCACCTCGTCGATTATTTCCCCGTACTCACCGCCGGCCCGACGCCCCATATCGCGACCGAAAGCTGGAAATTCACCCTCAAGGTCGGCCCGCGCCCGGTCAAAACCTGGACCTGGGCCGAATTCAACGCGCTCCCCATGACCAAAATGGTGCGGGATATCCACTGCGTCACTACATGGTCGATGCTCGATACCACCTGGGAAGGCGTCCTCATCGACGATCTTCTTGCCGACGCCTTTATCGAGCCGCCGACCAAGTTTTTGCTCGCCCATTCCTATGATGGCTATTCGACCAATGTCCCCGCCGCCGATCTCCTCACCGGCAAGGCGATGGTGGCCCTGAAATATGGTGGCAAGCCGCTAGAGCGCGACCATGGCGGCCCCGCCCGCCTTCTCGTGCCGCATCTTTATTTCTGGAAGTCGGCCAAGTGGGTCAATGGTCTCCAATTCACCGAGCGCGACGAAGCCGGCTTCTGGGAATTGCGCGGCTACCACATTTATGGCGACCCCTGGAAAGAGCAGCGCTATACCGATGATTGATACGATCAATCGCGAGATCCGCTGGCAAGAGGCGAGGATCACGCGCATCGTTGCACGGACAAAGACGCTCTCGAGCTTCTTCTTTCTGCCGCCCGAGCCTTTCGCCCATCGCGCCGGCCAGCATGTTGATGTTCGCCTCACGGCGCCCGATGGCTATGTCGCCCTGCGCAGCTATTCCATCGCCTCGGCGCCCAATACCGTTCCCGAAATCGAACTCGCCATCGACCGGCTCGATGATGGCGAAGTCTCGCCATTCTTCCACGATGTCGCCGAGGTGGGCGACGAGATCGAACTGCGCGGCCCACTCGGCGGCCACTTCGTCTGGAGCCCCACCAATGGCGGCCCGCTCCTTCTCATCGGCGGCGGCTCCGGCGTCGTGCCCCTGCTGGCCATGATCCGCCACGGCTTTGCCGAAAAATCCGACGCCCGCGTGGTGCTTCTCTTCTCGGCTCGCACCGCCGCCGAAGCACCCTTCCTCGACGACCTCCTCGCCATCGAAGCTGAGTGGGAAAACTTCACCCTGCGCCTCGCCCTCACCCGCGAAACGCCCAGTCGCCCAAGCGACTACGCTCGCCGCATCGACGGCCCGATCATCACAGACACGATCAAAACGCTCGGCGCCGCGCCAAAGCATGTCTTCATCTGCGGCAGCAACGCCTTCGTCAACGTCGCCGCCGACCGCGCCGTCGAAGCCGGCATGCCCGCCGAGATCATCCGCACCGAGCGCTACGGCTAAGCGCGAATCGCCCGTCCCTGTTCATCGAACAGATGCACCTCGTCGGGTGGCAGTGCGATATGCATCGCCTGGTGCAATTCGAGGTCTGGCGCGCCGTCGAGTTTCACCGTCACCATTTCCCCGTCCGGCAGTTCGACATAGGCCAGCGCATATTCGCCGAACTGTTCGATCACGGCGAGCGTCCCGCTCAGATGCGCGCTTTCCGGGCTCGCCAAAGTCAGATGCTCGGGCCGTGCCCCGATGGTTTTAACCTTTGCGAGATCGACGCCGCTCAATGTTAACGGAATGTTACCCGGCAGGCGCAGTTGATTGCCCTCTGGCGTCACGGAGATAAAGTTCATGCGCTGGCTGGCGATGAACCCCGCCACGAAGGTGTTGACCGGGTTGCGATAGAGATCGAGCGGCGAACCGACCTGCTCGATATTACCTGCATTGAGCACCACGATCCGGTCCGCGAGGGTCATCGCCTCGACTTGGTCATGGGTCACGTAAATCATTGTCGCATCAAGCGTATCGTGCAGTTTTGCAATCTCGACACGCGTCTGCGCCCGCAGCGATGCGTCGAGATTGGACAGCGGCTCATCGAACAAAAACACCTTCGGATTGCGCACGATCGCCCGCCCGATGGCGACACGCTGCCGCTGCCCACCAGAGAGCGCCTTGGGCATGCGATCGAGATAGGCTTCGATCTGCAAAATCCGCGCAGCTTCCCTAACCCGTTGATCCACCTCTTCTTTCGGCGTCTTCTTGAGCTTGAGGCCAAAGGCCATGTTCTCATAGACCGTCATATGCGGATAAAGCGCATAAGACTGGAACACCATGGCGATGCCGCGCTGGGGCGAGGGCACGTCATTGACCACCCGGCCCTCGATTGAAATCTCGCCGCCCGTAATCGGTTCGAGCCCGGCGATCATGCGCAGAAGTGTTGATTTCCCGCAGCCCGAAGGCCCGACGAAGACAACGAATTCCCCGCTTTTGATCTCGAGATCGACCCCATGGACGACCTCGAGGTTCCCATAGGATTTCCGGACTTGGCGAAGCGTGACATCGGCCATGAAAACCTCCTTAGACTTCCAGGAGAAGCGTTGTGATTTCGAAGGGGCGCAGCTTCAAGGTGACGCTATTGTCCTTGATTGCCAAAGGCTTGCTCGGCCCCTCTTCCATCAGGTTGACCGTGCGCACGCTCTTGACCTTAACCCCGAAGGAGATGGTCGCCTCGGCCCGGATATTGGCGTGCTCGAAGACGCGCAGCACCACGGCGTCGGATTTCTCGGCCTTTTTCACTGTCTCGATGGTAACGTTATCCACGTCCACCTGAGCGAAGCTAAACTGGGCGAGTTCACCAGCCTTCGCCGCCGAAGGCGTCAGATTGCCGATCACGGCGAGGGGGTTGTTGAAGCGTTCGGCCGCGCGATGCACCTGGGCCAGATCCGCCACGCCTTCATGGATGAAGAGCGCATAGCGGATGCGATGTTCGCCGAGGTCAGCGTCGGGCGCCGGGAAGGTCGAACCCCGCACCAGTGTCAGGCGCACCGATTGCTCGTGGCAATCATAGGCGTATTTGCTGTCATTGATCAGTGCGGCGCCAAAGTCGGACTCGGAAATATCGACCCAACGATGCATCGAGGCCTCAAACCGCGCGCGGTCCCAGGTGGTGTTGCGATGGGTCGGGCGCTTGACGTGGCCAAACTGAATTTCCGAGCGGATTTCGGAAATGTTGAGATCGAACGGGAACTGCGCCTTGATGACCTGCTGCCGCTCCTGCCAATCGATGAAGGTGTCGAACTCCACCTGACGCGCACCGGCGGAAAGCGAAATCACCTGCACGATCAATGACTTCTGGTACTTTCGTTCAACCCGGATCGCCGCGCGGTGCGGACCGGTTTCGACGACCGAAATCTTCGTCGGGCTATCGGCCAGCGGCCAGAATTGCTCTTCGAAATAGCGGTCAATATCCCAGGCGTCCCATTCCATGGGCTTGTCTTCATAGGCAATCAGACGATTGGCCGTCTTGCCCGGCGCCAGCACATCGCGCTGCCGCGTCTTGTCGAAGATGCCGGTGATCTCGCCCGATTTGTCGAAGTCGACGCGGATCAGCTCATTCTCAAGGTGCTTTTCGGAGACCGAAACGCTTGAGGTCATCACCAACGGGCCTGCGACGACCTGCGCCCCGGTCCAGCCGAGCGCCGCGATATTGCGCACCGGCGCCACGGATTCCGTGCTGCCATCGGCGCGGGTAATGGTCTGGATCGGTGCCGAGCCATTCGCCGTCGCCAGCGTATTGCCATCGGCAACCTGGCCGAGGCTCACCAGTTCCGCGCGGTTCTGGCTCGTGAAATTGAGCACGCGAAGCTGATCCTTGCCGGGCTTGGCAAAGGCCTGGGCCGCCGCATGCCAAGGCCCGTTTTGCGAGGAGAGCGTCGAGAAGATCTGGTGATATTCGCCATCGCTATCGACATAAACTTCCGGAATAGATGTGCCCGGCAGGATGTCGTGGAACTGGTTGATCAGCACCAGCTCCCAGAATTCGGCAAGCGTTTCAGTAGGATAGGCATGGCCCGCCTGGGTCAGCGCCATGACGCCGACAAATTCGAGCTCGCGCAAACGGCGCTCGGCATTGCGGTTATTGGCCTTGTTCTTGGCGACCGAGGTCAGCGTGCCGCGGTGATACTGCAGATAAAGCTCGCCATTCCAGGTCGGGAATTTGCCGGGGTTCGCATTCATCGCCGCGCCAAGGCGATCAAGGAATGGCACGATGCCCTCAAGCTTGACCTTGGGTGCGCCGGGAATGCCACGCTCGAGCCGCGTGCCACGCTCGATCATGGCGCGCGTCGGTCCCCCGCCGCCATCGCCATAACCATAAGACATGACGACCTGATCATAAGCCGCCTTGGGCTCATAGCGCTTCCATGCGCCCATGGTCTCGGAAACAGAGAGATCGCCATTGTACGTCGTAAAAATCTGTTCGCTGTCATACCTTTGCGCGGTGATCAGCTGCGCTTTCGTGACGGTCCCGTCGATGCCGCGCCAGAAGAACGTGTCATAGGGATGCCGATCCGTGTCGTTCCAAGAGAGCTTCGACGTCACGAAATATTCGAGCCCGGATTTCTCCATGATCTGCGGCAGGTTAGCCGAATAGCCGAACGTGTCCGGCAGCCAGACGGTCTTCGGCGTCACCTTGAAGTTTTCAATATGGAAGCGACGCCCGCGCATGATCTGGCGGACCAGCGATTCACCGGAAGCGATGTTGACGTCCGGCTCCACCCACATGGCGCCTTCGATCTCGAACTGCCCGGATTTGACCTTCTTGAGCATGCGCTCCCAGATTTCGGGATAGTCCTTTTTCAGGAAGTCGAAGAGCACCGACTGGTTATACATGAAGACGAACTGCGGATACTCCTCCATCAGGTTGAGCACCGTGGCAAAGCTGCGCCCGGTCTTGTCGCGCGTATGCATCACGCGCCAGAGCCAACCGACGTCGAGATGGGTCGAGCCCACCGCTGTGATTTGCGGCTGCACTTCGGTGTCGACCAGATCGTAGATCTCCTTGGCGATCTTTTCGGCCGCCGGCAGGGTCGCTTCGAATTCCGGCGTATGCCCATCGCGTCGATCAAGTGCGCGCAGGGCGCGATCGACGATGTTCAGAATCGCCTGCCGCCGCGGATCGTTCTGATAGAGGCGCACCGCCACATCGAGCGGGGTCTGCAGGTCATAATAGAGTTTTTCCGCGCGCTCATTGCGCACCAAGAAATCCACTTCGAACCCAACAAGCGGCCGGTCAAAGAACGTAAAGGCATTGACCAGAATGACGTGCTTGTTGCCTGGCTTGGCATTGCGCTCAATGACGAGTTCAGTGTGATTGCCGTCCAGCGCCTGCGCGATCTTGCCGTCGAGATAGGCGAGACATTGCGGGTCTGTCGAACCGGGTCGGTCCTGCCATTGGCTGGTGAAATGGGCGACAAAAACCTTGCCCTTCGCTTCTGCCGGCACGGTAATTTCAGCGGCGAACCACGTGTGTTCCTGATGCTTGGCCCAGACAGAATGGCTGCCGAACTTTTCCCAAGTCCGCCAATCCGCCTTCAGCGCCTCTGCCGCTGTAAACCCGTCGGCGCGCTGCACGTGCCACTGGAACGGCACATTGGCGAGCGGCGTGCGGATCTTTGTTTCAAGGTCCTTGCAGAGGCGGAGGAGCTTTCCTTCCATCTTGAGGTCGTCATCGAGAAGACCGAGCTTGGTGGATTGTGGATTGGAATAGGTCATCCTTTGACTCCGACACCGGCGAACCCTGTGTTCATGTTCCGCCGCAACAAGAAATAGACGGCGATGGCAGGCGCCGCATAGAGAATGGAAAAGGCCGTGAGGAAGCCATAGTTGATGGCGCCCTGCTGGCCGAACGCTGCGTAAAGCCCCACCGACATCGGGAAGGCATCCTGCACGCGCGCAAAGATCAGCGGCAGCAGGAACTCGTTCCAGGCTCCCGTGAAGCTGAAGAACCAGACCACCGCAATGCCCGCGCGCGACATTGGCAACACGATTTTCGTGACAATCTGAAGAAGGGTAGCGCCTTCCACATAGGCGGCTTCCTCAAGCTCGATCGGCACGGTGTCGAAGAAATTTTTCAACAGCAGCAGCGTGAAAGGCAAATTGAGAATGGTCAGCGCGATGATGACGCCGAGCTGATTGAGGAGGCCCGAGCGCTGCGCTGCAAAATAAAGCGGCACCAGCACGCCGGCCGATGGCAGCATGCGCAAGAGGACGAGCGTCCAGAGGAAGGCGTTGCGCCCCGGAATGCGCAGGCGCGACAGCGGATAGGCCGCCGAAATGCCAACCACGACCGATAGCGTCGCCGTGCCCGCCGCGATGATGAAGGAATTGAGGAACTGCCGCCCGGCATTGCCGCTGACAGCGAGCCCAAAATTGTCAAAGCCAAATGCCCGCGGGATTTCAAGCTGGCCGGTCGAGAGCGGATTGAAGGCGTTGAGGATCAGCCAGGAAAAGGGGCTGACCCAGATCACCGCCATGAAGGTCAGCGCAATGGCGGTCAGGCGCGAGGGGCCGGTATTGTCCATTATTTGGGCTCCCGCAGAAGACGGAGATAGAAGAGCGACAGGAAACCAACGATCAGCAGCATGGCGACCGAAATCGCCGAGCCAAAGCCCAGATTGCCGCGCGAAAAGCTCTGATTATAGAGGAACACGGCGAGCGTTTCCGTCTGCCGCCCCGGCCCGCCGCCGGTCATTGCGAAGATCAGCGGGAAATAGGTGAAGGTCCAGATGGTGATGAAGAGCATATTGGTCGCGATATGCGGCCGGATGATCGGCAATTGCACAAGCCAAATGCGCTGCAGCGGCGTCGCGCCATCGACCTTGGCCGCCTCGACCACCTCACGGCTTACCGAGTCGAGGGCTGCGGAAAACAACAGATAGGACCAGGCCGTACCCTTCCAGATGTTGGCGATGGTCACGACCGGTAGGGCATAATTGTTGATGAAGTTGATCGGCGGAAAGCCAAGCGGCACGACGATCAATTGGTTGATCAGACCCGTCTGGCTCGTCGTTGCCGACCAAAGGAATGCAGCGACGATATCGGGCAAGAGCCAGCCGAGCATGATGCACACTTCGACCACCGTGCGCAGCGTCGATTGCGTGCCGCGCAGCGTCGCCGCGAGCAGGAAACCCAGGACCGACTGGCCGACAATGGCCGAGAAGAACACGAAGATAACCGTGGTCCAGAGCGATTCAAGAAAACCGCGGCGCGTAAACAGCCGCTCGAAATTCTCGAGCCCCACCCAGCTCCACTCAACGCTCTTCCGCCCGACCAGTGCGAGATCGGTGAACGAAAAGGCAAAGGCCCAGGCGGTGAAATAGAGCAGCGCACCAATCAGGACGATGGCTGGCAACATGCCGATAACAAGCAAATAGAGATTGCCGGTGAGCCAAGGATTGACCTGATTTTTCATGGATTTTTTCTCACTGGCAGAAGATCGGCCACGCATCCCGCGTCAGCCCCAAGAGGGCGACAATCGAGAATAAAACTCCCGTCACGGCGGCACCCGGAGGACGAGTGGGCGCCGCCGCGTCGGGAGGACTCTTTATTCGTAGGTGATGACGTTCTCTTCGCCGAACTCGTCGACGAGAGCGTTGTGATAGGTCTCGATGACCTCATCGACCGACACACCATCGAGCAGATCCGAAGTCGCCTGCTGGATCAGGGCCGATACTGTCTGATAGCCCGGAACCGTGTCGCGGCCAGTCGTATCGGCGGCAAGAGCCGTTGCCTTGGCAAGGAACGGATCAGCCATATATTCGGGCGAATCCGAGATGTCGGTACGGACTGCCATGCGGTGCGTTTCAAGGGTCCAGGCCTTGAAATTGGCTTCGTCGAAGATCGAGGTGATCAGCTTGAAAGCCAGTTCCTTGTCCGAAGCCTTGGCGTTGACGCCAATGGTCCAGCCGCCCGAAATATTGGTCGTCGCCTTGGTGCCCGGCTCACCCGAACCCGGCCATGGCGTCCAGGCTACTTCCGCATCGCGGACTTCGCGGGTCGGCGGGTTGTTGCAGTCCCAAAGGCATGCATCTTCCCAGGAGCCGGAGGCGAGGATACCGAGCTGGTCGGCAGCGAGAGCTGCGCGAACGGCTGCGCCGATATCGGTGGCGTAGTTCAGATCAGCCGGGTTGAGCTGATCTTCGGAATAAACCTTGGAATAAAGCTCGAACGTGCGGCGCAGGGCCGGGCTGTCACCGATCCACTGATTGGTTTCGCGGTTGAGGAGGCGATTGCGATCGCCCTCTGGCACGTCGGCACCGAGGAGGGCCATATAGACGCCCTGCATGGTCGACGCTTCGCCCTGCTTGGTGCCGGCCGGAAGCTGGAACGGATACTGGACGCCCGCATCCTTGAGCTTTTGCGCGGCATCAAGAATGTCCTGCCAGTTCTTGGGCTCCCATGGGGTCGGGATGCCGGCCTTTTCGAAATTGGACAGATCGTACCAGAGCATGCGCACGTCGGTGTCGGTCGGCAGCGCGTAGACTTCGCCCTGATAGGAAGCGACTTCCAGGAGGCCCGGCAGATAATATTGCGACTGGTCCCAGCCCTTGAGGTGTTCGCCAAGCGGCTCGAGATAACCGGCGGACGCCAGTTCGGACACCATGAACGAATCCATCAAGGCGACATCGGCGGCAGTGCCGGCGCTGAGATCGAGCGCGATGCGCTGATCATAGCCCTGGCCCGGCAGCTTGATGGCATTGACCTTTTCACCGGTCTCTTTTTCGAAATTGGCAATGCCGGGCTCGACCAAGGCGGCGATCCAATCGGCATACATGAATGATATTTCAGCCCGCGCAGGCAGCGTCGACGCGGCCATCAGCGTTAGGGCGGCAACGGTCGACAGGAAACCGGTTTTGAGCATTAACTCCTCCTCTGCTCTTTGGCCGCGCTTTGCACCGCGGCTTTGCACCGGACCTCCATATCCAGCACCGCCCGAGGTAATCACAACCTCTGCAACGTTGCAATGGCCTCGTGCTATTTGTCATCCCTGCTGACCTATCCGATTTTTTATCTAATGATATCAGCGGCTCGATCCGAGCTGTATCGTTTTCATCGAACCGTTCGGCCAATAGAACGTTACAAAAAATTCGCATTGGATTGGCCGTGCGGCCATGTGTAGACTCGCGGTCCAGATATTTCATGAACAGCCAAGACGACAGTGACCAAAGCCAGTAACGGCAATCAGCGCGTGACGCTGAAAACCATTGCCGAAATGACGGGGCTGAGCCTCTCGACCGTCTCGCTCTCCTTGCGGGGCGGTACGACGCTCAAGCAAGAGACCCGCGACAAGGTCAACGAGGCCGCGCGCTCGCTCGGCTATGTGCCGGACCGTGCCGGGGTACGCCTGCGCACCGGCAAGACCAATGTCATCGCGCTGGTTCTCGATGGCGCCGAAGACTCCATCGATTTTGCGCGCTCGATGATTCAGGGCATTGGCCACGCCATTCGCGGCACGCGCTATCACCTGACGGTCATCCCCGAATTCGAGCAGCACCCCACCACCGATACGATCGGCTACATCCTCTCCAACCGCACCGCTGATGGTGTCATCATCACCCATACCGGCCCGCGCGATCCGCGCGTGCAGATGATGATCGATGCCGACTTCCCCTTCGTCAGCCATGGGCGCACCGAGTTTTACACGCCGCACGCCTATCACGATTTCAAGTCCGAGGAATTTGCGGCGCTTGCCGTCAGGCGGCTCGTAGACCTCGGTCGCAAGGACATCATGCTGGTCATTGGCGATGACAGCACCACCAATTACCAAAATATCGTCACGAGTTTTCGGAAAAACGCCGCCCGCGCCGGCGTCGAGGCGCGCGTATTGGAAGGAACGGCCAAACTGCCTCCCGCGGAGATGCGCCAGGTGGGCTTAAAACTGGCCGCCGCGCCCGACCGGCCAGACGGCATCATCTCCGACAGCGAAATGCGCACCATCGCGCTTGTGGGCGGACTCACCGAGGGCGGCGTCGTGCTTGGGCGGGAAGTGAGCCTCATCTACAAGCAAACCTCCGGCATTCTGCCGACGCTCTTTCCGCAGATGGACAGCATACGCGAGGACATTTTTGGCGCCGGCGGCGAGTTGACCCGCCTCCTCCTCCGCCGCATCGACGGCGCGCCTATCACCGACTTGCAGACGCTTGCCGAACCGCAGCCGCATTGGCGGAGTGTTTAGGGCGCAACCGGCCCCACTGGCACAGCCTTGGCCCGCGCTTCGCCCGCCCGCATCTTAACCGTGCCGGTCAGGGCGTAAGCCAGCCCCACCTGAATGCCGAGGCCCACAATCAGGATCAGCGCGTCGGTCAGCGTGCTCGCCGGCGTCCCGGCCTTAACGGCCTGGAAAAAGAGGCTCAGCGCCGTGCCGGTCGAGAATACTGCAAGCCCCTGTCGCCCCATGACCCGGAGCGGCGAGACCCAGCGCGAAGCCGCAATCGTCTGCATGGCCGGGATCGAGGCGAGAACATAGAACAGACACAGGGCGTGCAGCAGCCGCGGAAGCGACAGGAAGGTCTTGTCGAAGGAGTGGATGTAGAACGGAAAGCCCGACTTCCAGAGGAAGGTCAGGAAACCATTGCCCATGGCGCCGACCGGCCTCACCTTCATCCAGAAAATGGTGAGGATCAGGAAGCCCAGCGCGAGGAGGAAGGCCTGCGGATTGACCGGGAAAAACCGCCGCGAGGTCTTCATGCCGATCCCTGCGATGAGCCCGATGACAAAGATCAACTGCCAGGAGAGCGGATTGAAGAACCAGCCGCCGGAATTGGGATAGTTCGGGAAATTGAGCCGGAACTGACCGGCGATGGCCCAGACCAAGACCGAGCCGGCGAGCACCCAATAGGGCTTTTTCAACGCCGCCATGATGAGGAACGGCGTGAACAGCAGCAGCGTCAGATAGAGCGGCAGGATATTGAGATAGCCGAACTGGTGCGTCAGCAGCGGAATGCCGATCAGCGTTGGCAGCGGATCGCGCGCCAGTGCTTTGAGATTATTGGTTTCGAGCAGTTCGTAGAGCCCGAAATAGTGCGCCGCCCCGGCAAATGTGCCGAGGAAGATGAACGTCAATGTCAGGTGCACGAAATAGAGCTGGCGCGCCCGTGCCCAGGGCCGGGCGACCGAGAGCCAAAGCGGCGCCTTCTTGAGGATTGAGCCCGAATAGGCCAGCCCTGCCGCGACGCCCGACATGAAGACAAAGGCTTCAGCCGCGTCGGAAAAGCCAAAATTGCGATTGGTGAAATATTCGAAGACCGTGCCCGGCACGTGGTTGATGAAGATCATCACCAGCGCGAGGCCGCGGAACATGTCGAGCCGTTCGTCGCGCGCGCCGGGCGGCAACGGAGCCGGCCCCGCCATGATCGATCGCATGAATGGAATTGCCCCCCAGAAGGAAGGCCTAGGCTGGAGCATGGATACCCACTTCGGCAAGACCCGATGTCTTTACCGGGGCGGTCGCACGCCAGCCGGCAAGAATCAAGTCCGCTTCGCGGATAATCGCGCTTGGTGCCCGCTCGCTGGGCACGCTGAAGAGCCAGGAACTGACCGGCGCATCGCCACCGCGCGAGCTCGCCCAGATGACGAGCGGCGCGGCGAGCGCCGGGGCTGCCACGGGCAGAAGCCAGGGCAGATAGGCCAGAGCGAAGAGCGCCATGAAGACGAGCGTTGCCAACGCCGTCACGACGATCCACCAACTGGCAGCAAAGGCTGTTTTCATCGACACAGCCTTGGCATCCCGTTCGGTCGCCGGCCAGCCACCGTCGAACCCGAACAGAATTTGGAAAACGGCGCGGCTCTGGAAAGCGAGCAGCACCGGAGCGATGACGGTCGAAATGACAATCTCGCTTAAAACCGAAGGAATAATGGCCCAGCCGCCAAACCGCGCATTGGTGCCGTCAATGGCGCCGCGCAGGGCAATGGCGAATTTGGGCAGGAGCAGCGTGGTCAGAACACCGATACCGATGAGCCACGGCGTCGCGCCCCAGCGGTCACCGCCACTGTCGGGCAAGATGCTGGCCGCAATGCTGGCGATCAGCAGCAGCAGCCAGAGCGGCGAGGCCAAATAGGCCATTATGCCCTGGACGAAAGTGAACCGGCTCCAGAATTTAAGACCGGGCGCCGCAATCAGGCGACGATGCTGCAGGTTGCCCTGGCACCAGCGGCGATCGCGCTTGGCGTATTCGATGAGGTTTTCCGGACCCTGCTCATAGGAGCCGCCGAGTTCAGGGTCGACCTCGACCTTCCAGCCACCACGGGCAAGCAGGGCTGCCTCGACATAGTCGTGGCTAAGGATATGGCCGCCATAAGGTGGCTTGCCGGAAAGCACGGGCAGGCCGCAGCAGGACGCAAAGGCCCGCACGCGCACGATGGCATTGTGCCCCCAATAGGGACCATGTTCGCCCTGCAGCATGGCGGAGCCACGCGCGAAATAGCGTGAGAAATAGGCCGAGGAATACGCCATCATGCGGCCAAAGACCGTACGCGCCGCGATCACGACCGGCACGGTCTGTAGCAGACCCATTTCCGGATCGGTATCCATGCGCCGCACCATGGCCACCATGGTGTCGGCTTCCATCAGGCTGTCGGCATCAAGGATGATGGCATAGTCATAGGCGCCACCCGAGCGGGCAACGAAATCCTCGATATTGCCGGCCTTGCGCCCGACATTGCGGTCGCGGCGGCGATAAAAGATGCGGCCAGCGGCCTCGGGCTCGACGATCAGGCGCTCGAATTCGCTCGCTTCTTCCGCTGCCACCTCAAGCGAGGTCGAATCGGAAAGAATGACGAAGTGAAACTGTGGGCCAAAGCCGCGCGCCACGATCTGGCGGTTCATCGCCGCGATGCGCGCAAAGGTTTCGACCGGATCTTCGTTGTAGACCGGGATCAGCACGGCCGTCTTGCCCTCGGGCCGGCCGACATCGCGCCGCGGTTTCGGCGCCGGCGACAGCGCGCCCAGTAGGCCGATCGTGCCGCCCCAAACGAGCCAAAAGCCGGTGAGGACCAGAAGGGTTGTCCTCACCCAATCGAGGAAAACCGGGCGGTTGCCCCCGATCAAGTCGAGAAAGACCGTGCCGGCGGTCAAGCTCACGGCCGCGGCAAAGCTCAGCGTAAGTAGCCTTAGCCACTCAGCCTGCCCCATCGTGTGCCGATTGCTCATACGTTCACTGTCCTAGCCACGCTGCCATACGAACAGGAAAGCACGCCAAAACGATCCAAATGCGGCAGGACGCTCAAGCGCCTGCTTTGGCATGGACAAGGGTGCATTCGGCAAGCCGTCTAGGGGCTGGAAATTCTGATGCTTCATGCGGGTACTCCACGCCATTGGTAAAGCCAGGCTTCGGTCAGCGGTTCTCCGCCCGATCCAATGCTGGCTCGCAATTCAATTAGGCTCTGCCCCTCGGTCTCGACATCGAGCACCAACCGCCAGAGGCCATTGGCTTCGATCTGAGAAAAGGTCGATCCCACGATCTCGCCGGCCGATGCTGTCGCCTCGACTTCAAAGACCGTATCGGGCGAAAGTTCGGCGAGCCTGCCGCCATCGAAATCGATGACGAATTTTCTCAGGCTTGCGGCATTTTCGACACCGGAGACACCGCCCTGCCCGATGCGCGTCTCGACCACATGGGCAAGAGCATCATCGTCGCGCGGCATCAGATCGCCCCAGATCAACCGATAGCCATATTCACGGGCTTCGCCTGCCTTCGGGGGCTCGTTGGGAATCCAGAACGCGCCAATATTGTCATCGGTTTCCGACTTGGCCGGAATTTCGATGAGACGAACCTGGCCCTGCCCCCAATTGCCTGTCGGCTCGACACGCATCGAGGGGCGGCGTTCATAATGGGCGCCCGCATCCTGGTAGGATTCGAATTCGCGATTGCGCTGATAAAGGCCAAAGGCGCGGATATTGGCGTCCCAGAAGTAGGAATTGCCAAGCTGCTCGTTGTTGTTGAGCTGGCGCCATTGCGGCAGGCCCGCTTCGGGCTCGATGACGAGACCAGAACAATCATGCACCTGCGGCCGGAAATCGTCGAATTCATGCCGGTTGGTTTCGGCAAAGAGGAACATCGAGGTGAGCGGGGCAATGCCCATTTCGGCGATATCGGTGCGGAAATAGAGCCGCGCCGTCACGTCCATGATGGTTTCCTGCTGGCTTTCGCCGGCGGGATGGATGACGAACCGATAAGCGCCGGTGACGCTCTGGCTTTCAAGCGCCGCATAGACCGTCAGCGGGCCCTTCTCGCTTGGGCGCTCGATATAGAATTCGCTGAAGCGCGGGAATTCTTCCGGGCCATCGCGCCAGGAATTGATCAGGAGGCCACGCGCGCTCGAGCCGTAGATATTGCCGCGGCCAAGCGCGCGGAAATAGCTCGCGCCCAGAAACGCGACGAGTTCGTCGGCCACATCCGGACGGTTGAGCGGATAGTTGATGCGAAAGCCGGCGATCCCTGGAAACTCGGCGGTCTCCATCTTCTCGCGCTCGGCCTTGTCATCGAAATGATAGATGAAATCGTCCGAGTTGAAGGCGAAGGGATGGGAATCCCCGTCGGTGATCTCGTAGACCGAGACCTTTTCCTTGAAGAGCCAGCCGGGCGGGAACGCCTGGATCTGGAAGCCGTGATCATCGCCGAGCCAGCGCGCCTTCTTGGTGTTGAACTGCACCCGGCGGTAGCCGTCGTAGTTGAGGCCGGTATAGGCCTCGGAATCGATCAGCTCGGGGCTCTGATAGGGCCGTCCGGCAAGGTCGCGCATGCGCGCGGAAAAACTGTCGAAGTCGAACTGGCCCGAAACGGGTTCGAGCGCCATCGCCGCGCCGGTGAGCGACGTCGTGGAAAGCAGGGCAAGTGTCGCCGCGGCGCTGGTCAGAAAAGCGCGGCGGGAAAAGCGATGGGAATGAGCGGTGAGCATTTGTGACGCTTGTTGTTCTTTGCTTTCCATCAATTTCCGGCAACGCCGCCAAGGTGGGAAAGTTGTTGCATGGCGGGCATGCGAATCACGCATACCCAAACGGCTCTCGTTTCCGCCTTCTGGCGGCCTTGTTCCACGCCTTAAAAATGCGTGAACAGCGCCTCGCTAAGGGTCGATTGGGGCGAAAGACAGGCGATCAAAAAATGAACAAAAATTGATTTGGTTCCACTAAACCGATGAAATTCCTCAAAATCTCAGGACTCTCGGTGTTTTGATCGGCTGTTTTGCTGGCTTTGCGCCGCTTTCGATGCGCCGACTTGCCGCAGATGAAGCCACTCTTGCGGTGACTTGCACCCCGGAGCATGGGCTTGTACCTCACGATCAAGACCGACTTGAGGAAGCCAGCCATGAAATCCCGCGCCGCCGTCGCCTTTGCGCCAGGAAAGCCGCTTGAAATCGTCGAGATCGACGTCGCTCCGCCCGAGAAGGGCGAGGTGCTGATCAAAATCACCGATACCGGCGTCTGCCACACGGACGCTTTCACACTCTCAGGCGATGACCCGGAAGGGCTCTTTCCCGTCGTTCTAGGCCATGAAGGCGCGGGCGTCGTTATCGAAGTCGGCGAAGGCGTCACCTCGGTAAAACCCGGCGACCACGTCATCCCACTCTACACTGCCGAATGCGGCGAATGCCTCTTCTGCAAGTCGGGCAAGACCAATCTCTGCACGTCGGTCCGCGCCACACAGGGCAAGGGCGTGATGCCCGATGGCACCACGCGCTTTTCCTATAATGGCGAGCCGCTCTACCACTATATGGGCTGCTCGACTTTCTCCGAATATACGGTCGTCGCCGAAGTCTCCCTCGCCAAGATCAACCCCGAAGCCAATCACGAGCACGTCTGCCTTCTCGGCTGCGGCGTCACCACCGGCATCGGCGCTGTTCACAACACGGCCAAGGTGCAGGAAGGCGACACCGTCGCCGTTTTCGGTCTCGGCGGTATCGGCCTTGCCGTCATCCAGGGGGCGCGCCAGGCCAAGGCCAGCCGCATCTTTGCCATCGACACCAATCCGGGCAAATTCGATCTCGCCCGCGAGTTTGGCGCCACTGACTGCATCAACCCCAAGGATCACGACAAGCCGATCCAGCAGGTGATCGTCGAAATGACCGGCTGGGGTGTCGACCACTCCTTCGAGTGCATCGGCAATGTCAACGTCATGCGCGCCGCCCTCGAATCCGCCCATCGCGGCTGGGGCCAGTCGATCATCATCGGCGTTGCCGGCGCCGGCCAGGAAATCTCCACCCGCCCCTTCCAGCTTGTCACCGGCCGCAAGTGGATGGGCACCGCCTTCGGCGGCGTCAAGGGCCGCAGCCAGCTTCCCGGCATGGTCGAAGACGCCATGAGTGGCAAGATCGACCTCAAACCCTTCGTCACCCACACGATGGGGCTCGATGAAATCAACCACGCCTTCGATCTCATGCATGAAGGCAAGTCGATCCGCTCGGTGATCAAGTACTGATCACCAACGCCTCTTGACGGGGCGTGGAATGAAAGCAACATCGCGGGCCCGACACTCGAGGCCCGCGATCATGACTGAGGAACGCCGCCCCTTCGTCAGCGCGCGCACCGTCGCCGAGCGCGCCGGCGTTTCCCGCTCCGCCGTTTCCCGCACCTTTACCGATGGCGCCAGCGTTTCCGAGGAAACCCGCCGCAAGGTCCTCGAAGCGGCCGGTGAGCTTGGCTACCACGTCAATCACCTCGCCCGGGGTCTGCGCGAACGCAGCAATATCGTCTGCCTCGTCGTCGCCGACATGACGACGCCCATCCGTGCCCGGCTGATCGACGTCTTAACCCGCAAATTGCAGGCCGCCGGCAAGGTGACCATGGTCATCAATACCGGCACGGACGAGCAAAGCGTCGCCTCGGCCATGCGGCAGACCCTAAACTATCGCGCCGATGCCACCGTCTTTCTTTCCGGTACGCCGTCGGCAAAGCTCATCGAAACGAGCCTCACCAATGGCCAACAGGTCGTCCTCATCAATCGCGACGACCCGCTGACCGGCTGCCACAATCTCGGTGTCGACAATGAAATGGCCGGCCGCGAGGCCTTCTTTCTCCTCCGCCGCGCCGGCTGCAAACACCTTGCCCTCGTCACTTCTACTGCCCATACCGCAAGCCTCATCGAGCGCGAACGCGTCTTCGTCGCCGTCGCCGAAGCCGCCGGCCTCCCGGTCACCGTCATGGCTGCCGGCCCCACTACCTATGCCTCGGGCTATGAAAGTGCGCGGCGCCTCTTCGGCCGCTCCGATGGTCCCGATGGCGTCTTCTGCGTCACCGATCTGCTCGCGCTCGGTTTCATGGATGCGGCCCGCCACGAGTTCGGCCTCACCCTCCCCGATCAGCTTTGCCTTGTCGGGTTCGACGATATCGAAGAGGGCGCCTGGGAATCGTATAAGCTCACCACCTTCGCTCAGCCCTTTGCCGAAATGGGCGATCACGTGGTCGACCTTTTGGCTGCACCAGTGCCGGTTGTCCCCGGCCGCCGCATTTTTCAGCCCGTCCCGATCTGGCGAAAAAGTATAAGAGCCTCAGCACTCTAAAAAGGGTGCTGCACAGACGGAAACACCTTGCACACGTGCGCAGCCTTTCACTGTCATCAAAGCGTTACCCAAGCAAAATATTGAGCACAGCCGAAAGAGATGGAATTGCACTTGTGTGCAAGCATCTTTCGGTGTTGTCTGGTGCTGCAACGATGCACAAGATTGACCCGGCAAAAGATTGGGCTGTCTTCCGCACGCTGCCGCAATGAGGAGGGGAGCCCATGAGTTGGGTGGATGCGAGCTGGCCGCGCATCCGCTGATCGGCCAGCGTGCCGGTTCATGGACTCCGTCGCCAGCGAGAGCGAAGGTTAGCTCGCCCTGAGCTGCCGACACGGGAGAGTATGATGAAACGCCGCCATTTCCTGATTTCCGCCGCCGCTATTTCGGCTGGCGTGACCCTGATGCCCCGCATGACCTTCGCTGCCGAAGGCGTGATCGACGTCTATTTCACTTCGGACCAGAACGTCATCGACTTCTGGACCAATGTGGTAAAACCGAAATTCGAAGCCGCCAATTCCGGCATCACGCTCAATCTCGTTGACGGTGGCGACGGCCCCGGCGTTGCTGCCATCGGCGACCGTGCCCTTGCCGCCCTCGCGAGCGGCGCCGATCCGCAGGCCGATCTTTTCGAAGGCTACGACACCCGCGTCAATGCCGGGGCCATCGACAAGGGCCTCTTCGTTGATTTCTCCGCCGCTGGCCTTTCGAACTATTCCAAGGTCAATCCGCTCGCCAACGACATTCCGACCCGCCTCCCCTATCGCGGGTCGCAGGTACTCCTCGCCTATGACACGACCAAGCTCGATCCGGCCAATGTGCCCAAGACCTGGGCCGATCTCGTCACCTGGATCAAGGCCAATCCGGGCCAGTTCATCTACAACCGTCCCAACAAGGGCGGCTCGGGTGGCAATTTCGTCCGTCGCGCCATTTTCGAAGCCAATGGCAATGACCCCAAGAAATTCACCGTCGACAATTTCACCCCTGAATTTGCCGAAGAAGCCCTGACCCCCGCCTGGGCCATGCTCAACGACCTCGCCCCGTCGCTCTTTGAGAACGGCGCCTATACTTCGGGCAATACCCAGTCGCTGCAGCTGCTCGGCCAGTCGGCCGTCACCATGATCCCGGCCTGGTCCGATCAGGCCCTCTCGGCCATCGAGCAGGGCGTGCTGCCGGAAACCACCGGCCTCGTCCAGCTGCAGGATCTCGGCCTTCCCGGCGGCTTCACCTATATCGCCGTGCTCTCGAACGGCGCCAACAAGGATGCCGCCCTCAAGCTCGCCGACTTCCTCCTCACCGAGGAAATCCAGTCCGCCATTCTCACCGAACTCGGCGGCTTCCCCGGCGTCTCCTGGGACTATGTCGCAGCTGACCTGCGTGAACGCTTCGCCGACATCATTCCGGAATCGATCCCGACCTTCCCGGGCGGCAAGTGGGAAACTGCCATCAATGATGGCTGGTACCGCGCCGTTGCACCGAATGTGGACCCTGCCTCGTGACATCGACAGAAGCGGGCGCCCTCGCGCCCGCACCCACCCAACGCAAGAGGCCGATCGGCCTCTTGCTCGTGGCCGTGCCCGTTCTCCTCGTTCTCTGGCTCATCATCTGGCCGATCATTTCGGCGGTGATTCAGACGCTCTGGTTGCCGACGCCCGATGGCGGCCGCACCTTTTCGGCGGAGAGCTACGAGTTCTTCGTCAGCGATCCCTATAGCCGGGCGAACCTTGCCATCACGCTCTGGACCACCGGCGTCTGCGCCGTGCTGCTCCTCGTGATCTGCCTGCCCATCGCGCTTTACCTGCGCTTTTCCAATTCCAAGATCGCCGCCTATGTGCAGGGCCTCGCCATCTTCCCGATGTTCGTGCCCTCCATCATTCTCAGCTTCGCGTTTATCCGCGTGCTGGGGCCAAACGGCACCGTCGATCTGCTCCTCAATTCGGTAGGTCTCCCCAAGATCAAATCGCCCTATTTGACCCCCTGGGGTCCGGTAATCGGTCTTGTCTGGGACAATATCCCGCTGACCGTCCTGATCCTTCTTTCAGGCCTCGGCAATGTGTCCAATCAGGCGATTGAGGCCGCACGCGATGTCGGCGCGGGGCGCTTCGCGCTCCTCTGGCACATCATCCTGCCGCGCATTTCCAATTCCATCCTTGTCGCCATTTCCTTTGCCGTGCTCGGCATCTTCTCGGCCTTCACCCTGCCCTATGTGCTCGGTCCTGCCGCTCCGGAAATGATGGGCCCCTTCATGCAGCGCACCTTCCGCGATCTTTTCGATCCGACAAATGCCATCACCCAGGCCGTGATTACCTTCGGCTTCTGCATCGTCTTCGGGCTCTTCTATGTGCGCTCCGTCGCCAAGAACAGGACGCCCTGACATGAGCACCGCTGTAAAAATCAGAGCGCCGATCGACTGGACCGGCATCTTTTTCGCCGTCGTCCTGACCCTCGTCATCGTCGCCCCGCTCCTCGTCGTCGGCACCTGGGCCTTCACCAATGTCTGGCGCTTTCCTTCGGTCATCCCGCAGGAATTCGGACTCAAATTCTGGTACCAGACCCTGGCCCGCGCCGATGTCTGGTCCTCGATCACCATGAGCCTGACGCTCGCCACCACGGTGACGGTGCTCTCCGCCGTCATCTGCCTGCCGGCTGCCTATGCCTTTGCCCGCCTCGACTTTCCCGGCCGCGATATTCTGTTCTTTTCGTTTCTCGCCGGGCACGCCTTCCCAAAGTTCGGGCTTCTTGTCGCCATCGCCGGCATTTTCTTGCAACTGAACCTCATCGGCACATTCTGGGGCGTCGTCCTCATCCAGCTCGTCGGCACGCTGCTGTTCATGATCTGGATCCCAGTCGCCGCTTTCCAGTCGGTTGATCGCAAGATGGAAGAAGCCGCCCGCGACGTCGGCGCCTCACCCTTCCGCGTCTTCTGGTCCATCACCCTACCACAAGCCGGCCCGACCATCGCCGCCGCCATTCTCCTCAGTTTCGTCGGCACCTTCTACGAAACCGAAGGCGCCTGGCTCATCGGTGCCCCGCAAGTCCGCACCCTCCCGGTCCTGATGATTTCCTTCATCAACAACCAGCCCGTCATCCAATACGGCGCCGTGCTCTCGGTCTTGCTCTGGGTCCCCAGCTTCATCGCCCTCTTGTTTGCAAGGCGGGTCGTCAATTCCGGTTCGTTCGCCAAGGGGTTTGGCGCGTGAGTATGGTCCAGCACACCCCCTCCCAACCTCCCCCATCAAGGGGGAGGTGTCCGATCCAGTTTGAGGCAGCTTCTCGCCTAAACCACCGTCCCTTCACCTCCCCCTTTGATGGGGGAGGCCGGGAGGGGGTGTGGCCAAACTCACCGTTCTCCAGTCGCGCAGCGACCCTTCCCCGCGACCGCGTGACCTAGGAACTAAAAATGTCCGTCCTCACCATCAAAGACGTCACAAAACTCTTCCCCGGCGGCACCAAGGCTGTCGACTCGTTCTCCCTCGAAGTCGCCGACGGCGAACTCGTCTGCCTCCTCGGCCCATCGGGTTCCGGCAAGTCGACCCTTCTCCGCATGGTCGGTGGCTTTGAAACCCCGACCTCGGGCCTCATCGCCATCGATGGCGAAGACATCACCCGCACCCCGCCGGAAAAGCGTCCGACCGGCATGGTGTTTCAGAGCCACGCGCTCTGGACCCACATGGACGTCGCCAAAAACCTCGCCTTCGGCCTCAAACTCCGCCGCCTCCCGGCAGACGAAATCAAGCGTCGCGTCGAAGCCGTGCTCGAGCTCGTCGGTCTCGGCGGCTATGGCTCGCGCCGCGTCACCCAGCTTTCCGGCGGTCAGCAGCAGCGCGTCGCCCTGGCTCGCTCGCTGGTGCTCGAACCAAAAATCCTCCTTCTCGACGAACCCTTTGCCAGCCTTGACCAGCATTTGCGTGAACGCCTCCGCGAGGAAGTCCGCGACATCCAGCAGCGCGTCGGCATCACGACGCTCTTCGTGACCCACGGCCAGGACGAAGCCCTCTCCATGGCTGATCGCATCGTCGTCATGCGCGATGGCCGCACCGAGCAGATCGATCGCCCCGACGTCGTCTATCGCAACCCGCAGACCCCCTTCGTCGCCGGCTTCATCGGCACGATGAACCTCATCGAAGGCACGGTCAGCAACGGCCAGTTCACCCGCGCCGGTTTCTCCCATCCGCTCGCCATCGGCGACGGCCCGGCCACGCTCGCCGTCCGCCCCGAAGCGCTCGATATCGTTCCCGCCGAACCCGGCGCCGGCAAAGTCCATCGCGTCACCGATTACGGCACCCATGGCCTCGTCGATTTCGACCTGCCCGACGGCAAGCGCCTCAAAGCCATGGTCAATCAGCCCGGACAATTCCAGCCCGGTCAGGGCGTCGATCTCATGCCCCGCGCCGTCGCCGCCTATCGCGACGATGTCCAGGTGTTCCGGAGCGCCCCATGAGCGATCCTCTCTTCATTGAGCGGAACGGTCACCGCACTTGGATCAAATGGCATCGCGGCCGCCGCAAACCGACCGATCCGGTGTTCACCGGTAGCCGCATCCTCGAAGCCATGCGCCTTGGGGCCAGTGTCGAAGTCGATCTCGTTATCCACGCCGACCACGGCTGCGCTATCCTTCATAACTTCGCGCTCGATGCCGAAACCACCGGCACGGGCCTCGTCCGCGAAACGCCGGCCCCCGTCCTCCGCGAGCTGAACCTTCGCGGCAATGACGGCCAGCCGATCGCCGACAAGGTCATGCTGCTCGAAGACCTCTGTGCGCTTCTTTCCAAAGAGAAGCCGCACCCCGACGCACTGCTGCAGCTCGATTTCAAGGAAGGCCACGCCGCCCTCACGCCAAGTATCGTCGCCAATTTCGGCGCGAGTGTAGCGCCTGTCGCCGATTACCTTATTCTCTCCGGCGGCGACTTCGATGCTATCGGAATGCTAACGAATTCGGCCCCGAAACTGCGCAGCGGTTACGACCCTTGCTACGGGGAGTCTCTCGCCAAGCTGCAAGCAACCGGCGACTACCAAACCTTCATTTCCGAGGCCCTGGCGACCGCGCCAAACGCGGAAATGATCTACCTCGCCTATGACATTGTCCTCGCCGCGGACAAGTCCGGCTTCGATATCGTCGCGCCCATCCACGCGGCCGGCAAGCGCATCGACGCCTGGACCATACGCCAGGTCGATTCCTCAACCATTCCGCTGATCGAGCGCCTTCTCGCGCTCAAAGTCGATCAGATCACGACGGACGATCCGGAGGGGCTCGCCGCAGCCTTTGCCTCATGAGCCACGATTACCCAAACATTCTCGCCGACATGGTCGCCACCGCCCGCGAAGCCGGCGCACTGACGCTTGAGCATTTCGCGCGCTTTCGCGATCTCGAAATCGGCGTCAAAGGCCCGGGCGACTTCGTCTCCGATGCCGATCGCGACTCCGAAACCCTCATCCGCGAGCGCCTGCTTTCCGCCTATCCCTGGGGCCTGACGGGCGAAGAGTTCGCGCCGGCCGAACGTGATGACGAGACCCATCGCTGGCTCGTCGATCCGATCGATGGGACGACCAATTTCCTCAATGGCCAGCATTATACAATCACCATCGCCCTCCGCCGGGGCAACGAAACCATGTGCGGCCTCATCTACAATCCCGTCTCCGACGAGATGTTCACCGCGCTCAAGGGCGGCGGCGCCTTTCTCAATGGCGAGCTCCTTCATGTCAGCCGCTCGACCGATGTGGCCATGATGTGCATCGGCACAGGCCTCCCAACACCGAACCTGCAGCTCTATCCCGGCGCCTATAGCCGGCTCGACGCCATCCGCGCGCCGACCGGCGCCGTCCGCATCGTCGGCAGCGCCGCCAATTCCTGCGCCTATGTCGCCTGCGGGCGCCTCACCGGCTACTTTGAGGAAACCGGCTTCGTCGACACCGCCGCCGGGATTCTGCTCGTCGAAGAGGCCGGCGGCATCGTCACCGACTGGTGGGGGCGCGGCCCGGAAGTCTTTGAAAAGACCGGCACCCTGATCGTCGCCAATGCGGCGACCCACGCTTTTCTCATGGATCAGCTCAAGGACGTCCCGCGGAAAGATCCCAAACCGTAACCAGATATCCCCGCCCCGGCGCATGGCATTTTCCGCGCCGCCTCCCGACTTATTCCCGGCCCTCCAATCCTGTGGCATGCTCATCGCCAGCAAGGGCTGATGATTTGAACCGCAAGTGAGTTGGGATGCGCTGACACTTTGGGACGCGACGCGGATAAAACCGCTCACCGGCGGCTCGTCCAACGATGTGTGGAGCGTCGATATCGGCGGCACAATCGCGGTCGCGCGCCTGGGCAAGCGAAGCGATGACGATCTCGCCTGGGAGGCCGCGCTGCTGCAGCACCTCGATCGCGCCGGCCTGACCGTGCCGGTACCGATCCCAACAAAAGATGGCCGCCCGTTCGCGCATGGGCTGATGGTGATGACCTTTATCGAGGGCGGACCACCGGCCGATGCCAGCGATTGGCGGCGCGTAGGCGAGACGCTGCGCACGCTTCATCGACTGACAGCGAATTGGCCTCAACGCCCGGGCTGGAAGGCGTCGCTCGAATTATTGCGCGCCAATCACGGCACCCGCATCGATCTCACCGCCATGCCGGACGAAGCCGTCAAACGCTGCCGCGCGGCTTGGGCCCGTCTTGCGGGGCACGAAATGTGCGTCGTCCACGGCAATCCCAACAACCCGGCCAATATCCTCATGACAGGCGATCGGGTCGGCCTTGTCGATTGGGATGAAGCCCATGTCGATGTGCCCCTCCTCGATCTCGTCCTGCCGTTTAATGGCGGCAAGTTGGAGGGCGCCGAGGGTGATGCAGCGGCCCAAGCCTCTGCCGCATGGGAGGCTGCCGTCTGCTGGAAGGATGATTATGCCGAACAAAGACTGGCCGAGGTGCGGCCCGTCTGAGAGGGAGGGAAATTCGCACAGCCCCTTGTCGCTGAACATTTTTTGGCCCAGACAGCGCGCAGAATGCCGTCATGCCCTTGATGGCGAAACTTCAATGTCCGTAGCGTCAGGACAAGACTATGCCCACATCCCTCACCCCCGATTATCGTCAAGCCGCCGCCGATCCCAACCGGCTCGATGCCCTTGAGCGGCTTGGCATTTTGGACACGCCGGGAGAAATAGTCTTTGACCGCGTTGCGGCCCTGATCAAACTAATCTTCGGGGTCGAGATCGGCATCGTGTCCATGATCGATGCCCATCGCCAGTGGTATAAGGCCGTCGATGGCCTTGAGAATACCGAAGTCTCGCTCGACAGCACGTTTTGCAAGCACACGCTGCAACTGGGCAGGCCGCTGATCGTGCCCGATGCCAGTCAGGACGAGCGCTTTTTCGACAATGCGCATGTCACGGGCGGACCCAAAGTGCGCTTCTATGCCAGTGCGCCGATCACGACAGGCGACGGCCAGACCATCGGCACTGTCTGCGCGATCGACGGCACCGCTCGCGAGTTCAGCGAACGCGACACCGCCATCCTCACCCATCTTGCGGCCATCGTCATGCACGAACTGGAGCTGCAACAGGAGGCATCGACGGACGTTCTGACAGGCGCAAGGAGCCGGCGCGCCTTCAAGGATGAAGCCGGCAAACACCTTGCCCTCGCCGTCCGCTATGCTGCGCCGCTCAGTTGCATCGCTTTCGATATCGACCACTTCAAGCAGGTGAACGACACCTATGGCCATGCGGCAGGCGATCGTGTGCTGGCGTCGGTCGCAAAGGCCCTCAAGGACGGGTTGCGTGAGAGCGATCTCGTCGGTCGCGTCGGCGGCGAAGAATTCGCGATCATTCTGCCCCGCACCGAGCACAAGGCGGCGATGGCGACCGCCGAAAAACTCCGCGCCATCGTCAAGGGGCTTGATTTTCCTGGGACATTTCCGCCGATTGCAGTCACTGCATCCTTCGGCGTCTCGACCATCGGCGAGGGCGACG
Organism: Devosia sp. BK; assembly: GCF_032907385.1. Taxonomy (NCBI): domain Bacteria; kingdom Pseudomonadati; phylum Pseudomonadota; class Alphaproteobacteria; order Hyphomicrobiales; family Devosiaceae; genus Devosia; species Devosia sp. BK. The sequence goes on along the minus strand of NZ_JAIMBX010000002.1, from coordinate 673,155 downwards.
ATCTCGATACGCTGCTCGAACGCGCGGATCAGATGCTCTATGTCGCCAAGCGCTCCGGCCGCAACCAGGTGTGCGGGTCGGACGCGCCGACCGAACCACCAAAGCCCAACCGGCGCCGCGTGCTCAAGGCCGGCCAGGTCATCTTCGATGGCGGCCGATCGACATATGATTGCACCATCCGATCGCTCTGGGACGGCGGCGCCGAGTTTGCCGTCTCCCTGCCTATGATCGTCCCCGACGAATTCGAATTGGTCATCAAGGGCACGGCCGAGCGTCATGCCTGCACGCTGTCCAAACGCTCGGCAACGAGCCTTGAGGCCACTTTCGCAGCCTGAGCTCAGGCGACCTTGCTCGCCCCCGCCGCTGGTCGGAGAAGCCGCGGAAACCTATGCCGCTCGGCAAGCAATTCCAGAATGCGCTCGGTGTCGGAAACAAAATGCAGACCATCGTCCACGCGCGCATCACCGGGTGGATTATCGCCGAGGATCAGCAGCGGAAGCCCTTGGTTTTCCTAGCCGACCAAGGCCATGATCTCTCGGCGAGGTCGCGGAAAGGCAACCCGGACCACTTCGATATCGAGCGATAGCTGCGGAAAGCTGGCGAGCAGCCCTTCAATCTGATTGCAGAACGGACAGACAAAAGGTCCGTCGTCCCGACCCGTAACCTCAAAGCCGGGGTCGATCAGAAAAAGCCGGTCATGCGCCATGTGAACTCCATTTAGGTTGAGTGCATGTGGCGGCTGGCTCTCGCGCCGGCCGCCGTTCTGATGCATCAGGTCTTGGGCAGGCCTGGAGGATTGCTCTGGGATTGTTCCACGGCCTCGGCGCTGATGTTCCAGCGTTCGAGCGTCTTGCCATAAAGGCCATTCTCGATCAGGCCATTGATGGCGATGGTCACGGCCTCTGCAAGACCTGACCCTTTGCGCGTCGTTGCCGCGATCTCCGCCTTTGCCGGCCACCCACCGCTCTGAATCCCGACGAGGCGCGTGTCGCCGCTGACCGCCGAGGAGTAGGACAGCGTTGGATTGGGGTTGAACTCGACATCGGCACGGCCCGATTGCAAGGCAAGCGTACTGGCCGCGGAGTCGTCGTAGTACTGGATTTCAACCGGTGCGAGGCCCGCTTCCTGGTTGAGGCGATCCCATTCGAGGATGATCTTTTCCTGATTAGTCCCGGCGCCGGTGATGACTTTTAGCCCCGCGACATCCTTGGGCTCGGTGATTGATTGGATGGGGCTATCGTTGCGGACATAAAAACCTACGACGTCCTGGCGGTAGCTCGAAAAGTCGAACTTTTCCTTGCGCTCTTCGGTGACCGTGACGTTGGAAATCACCGCATCATACTTGCCCGAAGTGACCCCGAGCGGCCAATCGGCCCAGGCGGTGGCGACGAGATTGAGCTCGAGGCCTAGGGAGTCGGCGATTAGCGATGCGAGGTCCGGGTCGGCACCTACTACCGTTTGGCCGTCCGTCGCATAGGTGGCGATCGGTGGGTCCCAAGGCGAAACCGCGACGGTAAACTTGCCTTCGGCAGCAAATTTGAAATCAGCCGGAATCGCCGCAATGGCTTCCTGGTTGGGTTCGGCCTTGAGGCGGGCCGGCTGCTCCGGGCTCAGATCGAACTCGGCCGCGTGCACGGCAGTCGCAAGCGCCAGAATGGCAAAGCCGGCAAGAAGAGTAGCTTTCATGATTTCATCCAGGTGTCGGAAAAGGTGCGCTTGAGGAAAGCGCGCGGGCGGAACAGGGAAGGAGGGAAGCCACCGCCCGCGCGAGGGACCGATCGTCGTTGGGTCGATCGGCCCCTGAACTGGGTCAGGGTTTTGGCAGGCCCGGTGGATTGGTCTGAGATTGCTCGACACCTTCGGGCGTCAGGTTCCACTGCTCGAGGAGCTCGGCGTAAGTACCGGTCTCGATGAGGTGGTTGATGGCGGCGGTGAAAGGTTTGGCAAGACCACTATCCTTGCGGGTCGTCACGCCAACCTCGGCCGGATTGGGCCAACCGGAACTGATCGTGCCGACCAGTTTCGTATTGCCGGTCAGCGCCGCCTTATAGGCTAGCGGGCCGTTGGGGTTGAGTTCGACATCGGCGCGACCGGAAGCGATGGCGAGGTCCGAGGCGGCATCATCGTCGTAATATTGGATCTCGACCGGTGCGAGCCCCGCTTCCTGGTTGATCCGATCCCATTCGAGCGTGATGCGCTCCTGGTTGGTGCCCGATGCGGTAATGATCCGGAGGCCCGCGATGTCCTTGGGCTCCTTGATCGAGGTGATCGGGCTATCCGCCTTGACGTAAAAACCGTGCAGGCCCTTGCGATAGGTCGAGAAGTCGAACTTCTCCTTGCGCTCCTCGGTCACACCGACATTGGAAATGACGGCATCATATTTGCTGCTGCTGAGACCCAGCGGCCAATCGATCCAGGCGATAGGTACGATTTCGACCTCAAGACCGAGCACCTCCCCGACGAGCCGGCCGAGATCGGGATCGAACCCGACGACCGTTGCGCCATCGGTGGCATAGGTCGAAATCGGCGGGGCGCCGGCGGCGATGGCGATGCTGAGAACGCCGTCCTTGGCATAGTCGAAATCGGCCGGCAGGAGCGCTGCGATTGCGTCGACCTTTTCGGCATGGAGCCGGCTTGGCGGATTGGGGCTGAGATCAAAGGCCTGAGCGAAGACGGCAGCTGGCGAGGCGGCAAGAAGAAGCGCCGTGGCGCCGATAATGAATGAACGTCTGAGAAGCATGATAAAACCGGGGTTGAGATCGGGACGTGCGCCATCCTGCCGCTGACCGGCATGGAAAGAGGGAGGAGGGCGCAGAGTTGGGGGTGGCTAGAGAACCTTAGCGAGGAACTCGCGAGTTCGGCTGTGCGAGGGCGCGCTAAAGAGGCGTTCCGGCGGCGCGATTTCTAGGATCCGTCCGTTTTCCATGAAGACGATGCGGTCGGCGACTTCGCGGGCAAAGCCGATTTCATGGGTGACGATCACGAGCGTCGTGCCGGATTTTGCCAGCTCCTTGATCACGTCGAGCACTTCGCCGACGAGCTCTGGATCGAGTGCCGATGTAGGCTCATCAAAGAGCAGAACTTTTGGCCGCAGGGCCAGAGCGCGAGCGATGGCGACGCGCTGCTGTTGGCCGCCAGAGAGGTGACGGGGATAGGCGTCGGTCTTATCGGCAAGTCCGACCCGCGCGAGGAGGTCCCTGCCCTGCGCCAGGGCTTCGTCCTTTGGAACGCCGGCCACCGACACAGGCGCTTCGATAACGTTTTCCAGCGCCGTGAGATGAGGAAAAAGATTGAAGTTCTGGAACACCATGCCGACACCGGCGCGGCGGCGGCGAATGGCGGGCTCCTTGAGTTCATAGAGCGTATCAGCGCGACGTTCGTACCCGATGAGCTCGCCATCGATGGCGACGATACCGGCATCGACGCGCTCCAGATGATTGATGGTGCGCAGAAGCGTCGATTTGCCGGCGCCCGATGGGCCGATGATGGCAACGACCTCGCCAGAATGCACGGTCAGGTCGATCTTATCGAGCACTTTGAGCGCGCCGAAGGACTTGTTGACGCCGTGGATCGAGACTTCGCCACCGATACGGCCGCTTTCGAAACCGGCAAGCGGCTTGCGATCGGCGACCACCGACACGGGCGCGGCGGGGGCTGCATCCGGCGCCTTGGAGCCAATGGCGCGGAAGAAGCGATCGACCAGCGGCGGCAGAGCCTCGCGCTTGGCGCCGCGCGAATAATATTGCTCGACGAGATACTGGAAGCCCGAAAGCACGACCATGATCACGAGGTACCAGACGGTCGCGACCATCAGGAGCGGGATGACCTCGAGATTGCGGCGGTAGATCACCTGCACGGTGTAGAACAGCTCGGGCAGCGCCAGCACGTAGACGATGGACGTCGCCTTGGCCAAGCCGATGATTTCGTTGAAGCCCGAAGGCAGAATGGCGCGCATGGCCTGCGGCAGGACGATATGCACTGCTTGGCGCCAACTGCTGAGGCCAAGAGCGGCAGCGGCTTCATGCTGCCCCTGATCAACAGAGAGAATGCCGCCGCGGATGATTTCGGACGAGAATGCCGCTTGGTTGAGGCTCAGACCGATAATCGCGACGGCGAAGGGGCTGAGCGTCTGAACGGTATCGAACTGGGCCCAGAGGATATCGGTGAAGGGCACGCCAAGGTTGATGCTGGCGTAGAGATAACCAAGATTGTTGAGCACGAGCAGCAGCACGATCAACGGGATCGAGCGCAGGAGCCAGATATAGCCCCAGGAAAGCCCAGAGAGCAGCGGCGACTTTGATACCCGGGCGAAAGCCAGAAGGCCGCCAAGGATAAAGCCGATGACGGCGGCAATGCCAGTAAGCATCAGGGTTCGCCCGAGGCCTGAAAGCACTGGGGCGGAGAAGAAATATTCCGCGAAGACCGGCCAACCCCAGCGCTCGTTGGTGAACACCGAGTGGAGCGTGATGAGGATGACGGCAGCCGCAAAAATGGTTCCGGCGACGCGCCAGGGATGACGTGCCTCGACCACTTTGAGGCGGTGAAGGTCTTGCGGCGCGGTGCGCTTGGGGGCGCTCTCCAAACCGATGTCAGTAACCGAAGCCATGGCCATACCTTTAATCTACAGAATTAGTAGATATTAGTTTGAGAGTGGTGGCGTTGAGAAGCGACGCCATTCTGTGTTTGGAGAGGAGAGGAAACTATTTGCGCGCGACGGCGGCTTGCAGCGCACTGCCCTTTTCATTCGCAAATGCTGCACGCGGTGCGACGAGCGCTTTCTCGAATGCCAGAATCTGGATGCTTTCCGGATCGGCTTGAAGATCGAAAAGCGCGGTGTAGCCGGTGCGCAGATAAAGCTCGCGCGCTTCGGGTTGGCGGAAGCCGGTCGTAAGATAGACCCGGCCATATCCTTGGCGCAGCGCTTGCCCTTCGAGCTCGACGAGAATTTTCCGCGCGAGGCCCTGGCGACGATGATCACGATCGGTCCAGACGCGTTTGAACTCGGCCGTCGTCTCGTCGTAGCGCATGAAAGCGCCGCCAGCGATGGGTTTTCCGTTCCGCAGAAGCAGGACAAATGCGCCATCGGGCGCGCCAAAGCGTTCTGGCGGATAGCGGTTCATTTCCTGAGCCGCGCCGCCCTCTTCGAAATAACTGCCGTAGCGGGTTTGGTACTCTTCGGTCAGTTGCTCGACGAGCGGCAGGGCGACGGGATCGGTGGGAAGCGTATAGAGAAAGCTGTCGGTCACGACCGGGCCTCCGCGCTGATGGTTATGAAGTGGGGGCGGAGGGCCGCAAAGCCCCCCGCGGTTGGTCGGTCAGCTGGCTGCCTGTTCCGCAGGCAATGCATAGCGGCTTTCGCGGAACGGCAGGCCGAGATGATCGCGCAGCGTCGTGCCGATCTGCTCGCGGTTATGGCGGCCGCGCTTTTCAAGGATGGGCAGGACCTGTTCTTCAAAGTCCGCCCAGCCTTGTGCCGAGACCGGAAAGCCGAGAACGAAACCGTCGGCGGCGCCGGTATCGACCCATTCCTCGATCTTGTCGGCGATCTGTTCCGGAGTGCCCTGAAATTCGCTGCGTGGCGTCGTTTGTTCGAGAGCGACCTCGCGCAAGCTTTGCCCATGCTCCTTGGCTCGGGTCTTGATCCGATCGGTGCCCGACTGGAAATTGTTGCGGCCGATTTCGCCCAATTCGGGGAATGGCGCGTCGAGATCGTATTGGCTGAAATCGTGGTGATCGAAATAGCGCCCGAGATAATGCAGCGCTTCGGTGATGTTCACGAGACCCGCGATCTCCTGATATTTGCGTTCGACTTCCTCATCGGTCGAGCCGACGATGATGCCGACGCCGGGCAGGATTTTGATGGCATCGGCCCCGCGGCCGTGGGCGATGGCGCTTTGCTTGAGTTTTTGGGTCAGCACTCGGTTTTCGTCGATCGATGTGGAGGCCGCAAAAACAGCATCGGCATGGCGACCGGCAAGCTCGATACCGGCCGGCGATCCACCGGCCTGGAACAGCACGGTCTGGCCCTGTGGCGAGCGTTCGATATTGAGTGGGCCTTCAGCGGAGTGAAACTTGCCCTTGAAATCGAGGCGATGGAGCTTGGCGAAATCGGCAAACTGGCCGCTGGCGCGGTCGCGGGTAAAGGCGCCGTCGTCCCAGCTATCCCAGAGCCCTTTGACGATCTCGATATGCTCGGCCGCGATTTCATAGCGGAGGGCGTGGTTGGGATGCTGGACGCGGCCATAATTTTTGGCGGAGCCTTCGAGCGGCGAAGTCACCGCATTCCAACCGGCACGGCCATGGCTCAGGAGATCGATGGAGCCAAACTGCCGCGCCACGGTAAACGGATCGCTATAGGAGGTCGAGAGCGTACCGACGAGGCCGATCGTGGTGGTCGTTGCCGCCAGCGCAGAAAGCAGAGCGATCGGCTCGAAGCGGTTGAGGAAATGCGGGATCGACTGCTCGTTGATGTAGAGCCCATCGGCCACGAAAGCGAAGGCGATGCCGGCCGCTTCGGCCTTCTTGGTCTGCTCTAGCAGGAATTGGAAATTGACCGAGGCATCGGCGGGGCCGCTTGGATGCTTCCAGGCATTCATATGGCCGCCCGGGCCATGCAGCATCAGGCCGAACGGAATGCGGGTCTTGGTCATGGTCTATCTCCGAAAAATCAGGCGGAAAGTGCTGTCGGCGCGGCAGCGCGCTCACGCGCATCGGCGATCAATCCGATGGCGTCGAGGCGGCTATCGCCGGGATTGAAAAGATCGAGAATGAATTCTTCGATGCCATATTGGCGGGCGAGCGCATCGAGCGCCGCAACGATGTCGTGGCCATCGCCGGCAAGGACATTGGCCTTACGCTTTTCAACTTTGAAGTCGGTGACGCCGGCCTGACGAGCATATTCGGCGGCCTGCGCCTCGCTGCCGACGGTGACGCTTTGACCGCCCGGGATGGTGACGCGGAAGGGCGTGAAGCCGGCTGCGGTTTCGCGCGCCTTATTGCCATCCTTCTCAACGATGGCTGCCAGTGCCACGATCGGAGTGCGATGGTTCAGATCGCGATAGGTCGAAATGGACGTTGCCAGCGCGACATCATCACCATTGAGGTGGCGGGCGAACACGAAGTTCCAGCCAAGACTCGCGGCCAGTTCGGCACTTTCGACACTCGCCCCGAGCAGGAAGCGCTCACTGGTGCTGGCCGGTTGAGGCGTCGCGGAAAGACCTTCCACGCGATCGCCAGTGCCCTCGCCCAGATAGGCGTTAAACTCGCGCAGTTGGGTTGCAAAGTCGGGACGGACTGCAGCGTCGCGGCCGGCCTGCAGCGCCTTGGTCGACAGCGGCAAGCCGCCGGGCGCCTTGCCGATCCCGATATCGATGCGTCCCGGGGCGAGGCTTTCGAGAAGATTGAAATTTTCGGCGATTTTGTAGGGGCTATAGTGCTGCATCATGACCCCGCCGGACCCGACCCTGATGGTTTTGGTCGAGGTCGCCAAAGCGGCGATCAGGATCTCGGGAGACGAACTCGCAAGCTCGGGCGCGTTGTGGTGTTCAGCGACCCAGAACCGATGATAGCCCAGCGTTTCCGCCCGTTGCGCATAGGCAATCGTCCGCTGCAAAGCCCGGTGGGCGGTTTCGCCCTTGGCAATCGGGCTCTTGTCGAGCAGGCTGAGGCGATAGGTCATGCATGATCCCCTTGGTACAGGGCGCCAGCATAAGTCTAGTATTTTTATAGATAAATAGCTTAGGGATTGCGGGACCTGAAGATGGCAAGTCTTTTTCCCGTCTTACAACCGGCGGAAGCGGCTGCTTTTGTTGATATAGCTTCGTAGGAAACGTTCTGCCTCAAATCATGCATGCAAGAGCAAGCTGCCGAACGACCTTCACCATCGGGCTGACAGGCGCCGCTGCGGATGAATGGCACGCCGAATTACGCCGCTATCCCACCTTGCTATTTCTTTGGGCCCTGCAAGCGTCAGAGCAATATTTGACCTCATCCCAAACCTTGGCCCACTTCTTGCGCCAGACGAATGGGCGCTTGCAGACCAAGCAAGTCTTCACCGGCAGATCGCTTTTCTCGATGCGCTTGGCCATGCCGAACACCTCGTTCGTTTTTCAAAAGATGCCTCGAAGCCAACCGCAACGAGGTGTGCCCGTGGGAGGCGGATATAGAAGGAGCCCTTCCTTGCATGCTCAATAGCAGTGCAAAACAAAAACGCGGAAGAATGGGACGAAGCGTCGGGGCAGGCGACTAGGTTTTTTACGGCCGAGGCGCTATCCAAACCGGACGGCCTCAAAACGTCAGCGCGGGCCGGGGAAACACGCCATGCCCTTCGGTCCGGTCGAGATTTTTGCCCTCATGATCTTTGGGCACATGCTGGGCGATTATCCGCTTCAGGGCGATTTCCTGGCGAAGGCCAAGAACCGGTTTAATCCCCTACCCGGCACGCCATGGTATCATGCCTTGGCGGCGCACGCCGTAATCCACGGCGGCCTGGTGTTTCTCGCGACAGGCAGCCTGATCCTCGGCGTATTGGAAACCATCGTCCACGCCATCATCGACGACACGAAATGCCGCGGGGCGATTTCCTTCAACATCGATCAGGCCCTGCACGTCGGCTGCAAGGTTATCTGGCTGATTATGCTGGTCGTGTGGACGCCTTAAGTGTCCTTGATCTCGGTGCCGCGACTGTAGGTAACCGTTTCAGTGGCTTGAGAGTTGAGGCCTCCTCCTCCGCCAGCAATCTTATCCAGGGCACTATCCGGCAATTCATCCTTGGATTTCTTTGAAATTTTCGTGTTGGGTTTCATCCCGGTCTTCTCGGTCATTTGTCGAACACTGTGATCCGATCAACCCACCTCGGGCACGAGTCGGGTATTGTTGGTTTGGTGCCCCGAGCAGGCGGGTAAATGCCGCCGCCCGACTGGTTACAGATTGCGCTAGAGTGGCTTTTCTGGAGGAGGAGGACGCAAATCGGAGTCTGTCGGATTGCCGCCCTGAGCAGGAGGTTGACCACCGCCAGCCACCCTGTCGAGCGCAGAGTCTGGCAGTTCGTCCGTCTTGCCGGTCACGGCGGGCTTCGATTTCGGCTTCAGGGTCACAATCGTCTCCGTATTTAGTCAGGCTTCATAGAATTGGATGCACAGGTCGCGAGGAGATAAGCACCACCCTCGCGACCGGCGCAAAGACTCAGCCGCGGTCTTACTTGCCGTATTGATCGTCAGGTTCGGTCCCATAACCCTTGCTGCCACCCTCTCTCTTGTCACCGCCAGCGACCTTATCGAGCACGCTGTCGGGCATTTCGTCTTTCGCTGGCGTCTTTGCTGTAGGCTTCTTGGTTTCGTTTGCCATCATTACGCTCCCTCAATGATGAGCCAAGCTACCATTTTGCCTGACCCTCCGAGAGCGGAGGCTCATTCGGTTTCATCCCAAACCGCCGTGTTTTCGTCCCCAACGCGGCGCTTTCGGTGACTAGAAGCGTGCGCTGGCGGCATTGAGACCCGTGAGCCAGGCCTGCATCCAGTTGTTATCTGCCTCCACCACATCGCTCTTGCTGGCCGCCCGGCGGCCAGCCTCGATGATCGCTTCGCGCGGGTTCATCCCATAACGCTGGCGGAAGGCGCGCGAAAATGCAGCCTCATTGGAAAAGCCGTTCATATAGGCAAGCTTGGCGACGACGCCGCGATTGCTCCCGACCGATGATAGCCGGAGGAATGCCCGATTGAGCCGCCTGTCGCGGATGTAATCGGCCACCCCGCCTAACGGTTCGAACGTGCGATAGAGCGCCGAGCGCGACAAACCGAAATGGCGCATGATCATCTCGGGCGTCAGGTTTTCGTCAACGAGATGCTTTTCGATAAAGCCCTGTATCGCCTGGACGCCCGTGCCCAAGAGATCTGCCTCGGACGCCTGCCCCGTCACAGCCGCCGATAGCCCCGCTGAAATCAGCACCGCCGCCACTTCCGTCGCCAATTTGCCATCGGGACCACCGAGCCGCGGCGCCACCTTGGCGAGCGAGAGCAAATGTTCGCGCAGCAAAATGCCAAGGGAGGTTTCGCCATCCAGAACGGCCCCATGCAGCGTATCGAACGTCGTCGGCGACAGGCGGATAAGCTGGCGCGGCACAACGAGACTGATCGTATCGAGTTGCGTCGTCGCCGATTTCATCTGCCGCGATAGATCGAAACAGACGAGATCGCCCGCTTTGCCGCGCGTCTGATAGCCTTCGACATCGAATTCGCAGCTACCATTGACGTAGAGCTGCACCAGCAGATGATCGACACCCACAGCCGATACCAGATTGGCATCGCGCTGAAAGGTTTGCGGCGAGGCGCTGGTCTTGCCGATCAGGAAGCTACCTAGATTATAGGTCGCCATATCGGCGCTGAACGTATCGAGTTCGCCATCAAGCGGATTGGCCTCAAAAAGGCTCGCGAGCCCTATGCGCCACTGCTCGTAGTTTTCCTCTCGCGACAGCGCACTGGAATGGATGGCCTGGCTGGGCGCCGCACTGTCTGCCATGGGGGCTTTCTATCGTCTCAATTCGCAGCGGATGGATGAGAATGACTAAATTCATTCGCATGAGGAAGATAGTCGCGTGAAATGTGATCGGAGGGCTAGGCGCGTGCAGCGGAGAGGATGGACATCATGTGTTCAAAGCGCGCGCCGGCCAGCGACACCTGATCGAGAATGCCTTCGTCCAGCTCATCATCCATGATGGCGCCCGCCTTCATGCCCGAATTGCTCTTTTGCCGGTTGGTGGTACTGCGCAGGCGATCGGCAAGGAAGATCGCCAGCGCCTTATAAAAACGCCCGGCAAAGCCCGGCTCGTCGCGAAGACGCAGCTCGATAGCGCGTTTGTCGATGGCAAGGATCAGGGAGCCAGGCGTCGTTTCGACGGTTGCAGAAGGCGGTGCGCTATCGATCAGCGACATCTCACCCACGACTTCGCCGCGCCCGAGCCGCGCCACTTCGCCAACGCCACTGACCTTGACGACCGCTTCGCCGCCGATGACGAAAAACAGGTCATCGGTCGCCCTTCCCTCTTCGATCAGCACGCTCGCCTGACGCGCCTCGATACGGCGACCGGTGCGGGCCATCCACTCGACATCTTCATCGTTGAGCTGCCCCAGAATGTAGAGAACCTTGCGCATGGATATGTCCTAGATCAGCTGGCGCTTGGCCAGAATGGAAAACGGGCCATCGGCATTGATGAGGTCGTCATAGGTGCCGCTTTCGACCAGCCTGCCCTTTTCGAGCACCAGCACACGATCCACCTCGCGAATGGTGCTGAGGCGATGGGCGATGACGATGCGCGACACGTTGATGCGCGCCAAGGTCTGGGTGACGATGGCCTGCGTGCGATTGTCGAGTGCGCTGGTCGCTTCATCGAGCAGCAGGAGATTGGGCCGCCGCACCAATGAGCGCGCCAGCAGAACGCGCTGCCTCTGCCCGCCGGAGAGCGTACCGCCGCCGTCCGTAAGCACCGTGTGCATGCCCATAGGCATGGCTTCGATATCGCGGGCAAGATCGACGAGCCGCGCTGCCGTCCAGGCATCGTCGATGCCAAGTCCCGACGCGCCGACGATGTTTTCGAACATCGAGCCGACGGTAATCCGCCCGTTCTGCAGAACGACGCCTATCTGCGAGCGCAGCAGGGCCCGGTTGAGCCGCTCGGCCGGCTTGCCATCGAAAAACACCTCGCCGCTTTCCGGCCGATCAAAGCCCAGCAGCAGGCGCAGAATGGTGGATTTACCGCCGCCCGATGGCCCGACAATGGCGACATACTCGCCCGGCTTCACCGAAAAGCTCACATCGTCGAGGGCCAGCGGACTTTCGCTGGTATAGCGAAACCGCACCTGCCGCACTTCGAGCGCGCCGGTCAGGCGGCCCGGATCCTCGCCGCGCTCCTGCTTTTCGGGCGTCGCTTCAAGCAAAGGCTTGGTGCGTTCGAGCAAAGGCTCCACAGTCAAAATTTGCGTGGTCGCGCCGACCGCCGTTGCCATAGCCGCTGAGACTTGGCCGAAAGCCGCGATAAAAGCGACGAACTTGCCTGCCGTTATCCCCGCGACAGCTCCACCAGCGCCGCCCGGCAACAGAGCGGCCAGGGCTGCGCCCGCAGCATCGGCCTTGGTGAGCGCCACGACCATAAGAAAGATCGATAGCAGTGCCAGCGGATAAAGCACGGCCTGCGCCACCGCCTGCCGCCCAGCCCAGGTCCGGGCGCGCACAAAGGCATGCCGCTGCGGCGCACTGCGCCAGGCCCATTCGGCCAGCCCACGCTTTTCAGCCGCCGCGCCGCGCAGCTTGGCGATGCCAACCATCAACTGCAGCACAAAGCCTTCGACGCGGCCATTGATACGCACGCGCTCGCGCTCATGACGCAACTGCCGCCAGGAGAAAAAGCCGGATACCGCAGCAATCACAAGAATGGGCACCATGGCCATCAGCGCCATGCGCCAATCGAGCAGCGCCATGGCAACGCCGCCCGAAATGATGCCGATGGCTCCAAAGAGGCCAGCAAGCGCACTGCCGCTGACCAATTGCCGGATTTCCTGCAACCCCAAAGTTCGCTCTGCGAGATCGCCGACCGAAAATTTGCGGAAGAACGTCACGGGCAGGTGCAGCAATCGATGCACCACGGCCGCCTGCAGCTTAGCATCAAGCCGCGCTTCCAGCCGCGCGACCCCAAGCGCCCGGACAAATTCGAACATTGCTTGACCAAGCGCCAAGGCACAGACCGCGACGAGGATCTGCACGAGGTTCGAGCGATCCCCGAGCGGCACCACGCTTTCGAAAATGATGCCTGTTGCGAAGGGCATGGCCATCAGTGTCAGCGCCGCAAAAACCGACATCAGGCCAATGCGGCGCACATCACGCCCCGCCCCGCTGATCCCGAACCCTAGGAGATCGTGCATGCCGAGCGCCCGGTCGGGAAGGCTCGGATAGAGTTGAAGCGCTCCGGCTGAAATCGTCTCGACCAACTTGGCAGTTACAACGCTGTCGACACCCGGCCCGCGCGCGCGCCAGCGACCGTCGCCGATTGGGACAATCGCCAGAGGCCTGCCGTCCCGCGTCTCGGCCAAGAAAGGCAGCCCATCGCGTTTCCACCAATTCCCTGCGAGCCGCAGCGGGCGGTAGGGCAAATCGAGAAAACCGAGCACCTGCAGCAGCCGATTGCCACCGTCCGAAATAGGCAGCGGCCTCGGCAATTCAGGCGCTTTGTGCCCTGCAGCCGCCAGCACCGTTATGATCGCCGACAAAGCCGGATCGCGCGGCAGTGGCCGGCTCGCCTCCGATCGCCCGACAAGCGCCGTCATGGCATCGGCCAGCGCCGCATCGGAAACCTGCTGCCGGCCGGCAAACCCGGCTTCGGACTGATGCCGCTCCGCCTGCAGTTTTTGTGCAATCAGCGTCACGACACCCGCATTGAGCGTGGCAATGGCATCCTGCTGCTGAACTGCACTCGGCCGCTCGATCAGCATCAATCGACCGCCCGATGGCGTATCGAACCGCGCGGGCGCCATCGCTGGCAGCATTGTGCGAGCCTTTAGCTCCATCCGCTGCCAGCGGACAACGCCGTCATCGATCCGCAGCCAAAGCAATTGCCGCGCAGGCACACCGTAATCGCTGCCAGGCTGAAGCGCCGTCGTCGCCTCGATTAGGTATCCAGGCCAGTCCTCGCCGCGCGGGCTAGTCGCCGCGCTCATATCCTCGATCCAGCGCTCGACCTGCGCCGTTTCGGCCAATGCCAGATCTACCGAAATGGCTTCGAATGCCGAGCCTAGCGAGCCAACTGCGATAAGCGTCCCGCCCGTCGCGGCACCGCCAAACATGGTCGCGCCAGCGCTGGCCCGGAACAGATGCCGACGCCCATTCCCCCCAGCATCGGCCACGAAAATATCGGCATAGCCGCTCACGATGCGATAGGCGATCGCCGGATCATCGAGGCTCAGAGGCCGGTTGCTGCCGCCTTCGATCGGCAGGGCCGGTGGCATGGCGCGCAGCGGGGTGAGGTTGGGCGCCATGCTCAGTAACTCCCCACCAGCGCAACATATTCGCCGTTAAGCGCCATCAGCGTCTCATGATCCCCGCGCTCCACGACACGCCCTGCCTTCATGACGATGATCTCGTCGGCGTCGCGAATTGTGCTGAGGCGATGCGCGATGATCAGGCAACCGCAGCCGCGACGGCGGAGATTATCGTCGATCAGTTTTTCCGTAACCGGATCAAGCGCCGCCGTCGCCTCATCGAGAATAAGCAAGCTCGGATTGCCGACCAACGCCCGGGCAATTTCCAAACGTTGCCGCTGACCACCGCTGAAATTGGTGCCGCCTTCGTCCACCTGACAATCGATCTGGTCCTGCCGAGCTACGATATCGTCCAGAACAGCGGCATCGGCCAAGGCGCCAACGATACGCTCATCATCGACATTGGCATTCCAGAGCGTCAGGTTCTCGCGCACCGTGCCTTCGAAGAGGAATATTTCCTGATCGACATAGCCGAGAAGTTCGGACCGCCGCGCATGCGAGAGGCGATCGGAGGGCACGCCCCCGACGACAATGTCACCTTCCCAAGGCTTTGCCAGCCCCGCAAGCAAACGCCCCACCGTACTCTTGCCGCTGCCCGATCCACCAACCAGCGCCACACGCGCACCGGGCTTCAACACCAGCGAAAAGTCTTCGATCAGCGGCGGATCGAGCGGGCTATAGCCAAAGCTGATGGACTGAACCTCGATCTCGGCGGAAAGCGGCACGCCATCCTGTCCCGCCTCGCTATCGGGCTTGGCACGCAGCACATCGGCCACGCGCAACAGGTCGGCACGGATCATCTGCATTTGCCCGGCGAGGGACACAAGCCCCAGGACAGGCGCCCCAAAACTCGCTGCCAAACCCTGAAACGCCACCAGCGTCCCCAACGACATCTGGCCGTTCATCACTTGGAGACTGCCGAGCCCAAGCACCAACACGACCGTTAGCGCCTGCAAGAGAACCGGCACGGCATTGATGATCACTTCGGTGACGCCAAGCTCAGCCCGGATGTTTAGGAGACGCGCCTGATGGCCTGCCCAGCGATGAAAGAACTGCGTTTCGAGATTGGACGACTTGACCGTCTCGATGGCACGGATCGGCCCGAGCGTTGCCGCGACGAGACGCCCGACTTCGGTGCTTTGCTTGATTGCGCCAGCCAGTTGCCGCTTGCCGCCCCAGGTGATGACAAAGGCATAAACCAGCTGCACCGCGAACACCGCAAGCGCCAGCATCGGGCTGAAAAACACCATGATGGCGCCGTAAGCCAGCACCGAGACAAGGTTGAAGGCATTGGTCGCCAACTGCCCGGAGAGCAATTGCGCAATGCGGTCATTTGCCCCCAGCCGGCTCGCCAGTTCTCCCGGATGGCGCTGCATGAAAAACGCCATCGGCAATTGCAGCATGCGCCAGAGCAATTGCGTCGCCGGCACCACGGCAATCTTGGCCTCAAGCCGCACCAGTCCCCATTGCTGGATCAGCGTCATCACCCCGCGCAGCGCAATGACGATGCCGAGCGCAAGGATAAACGGCACGAACCAATCCTCCTGCCGCCCAACGAGAATATCGTCGATAAAAACACGCGAAAAAATCGGCAGCGCGATCCCCGGCAGCACCAGGGCTAGCGACGCGACGAGCACAAAGAGCAAACCAAGCTTGGAATGCCGTAGCCGGTCGAGCAACAGCGGCAGGGCCAGCGGCTTGGCGCCTTCTTTGACAAACCCCTCGCCCGGCTCGAAGGCCAGAACCACGCCGGTAAACGCGTCGGACAATTCGCTCAGCGACACTGTCCGGCGGCCCGAAGCGGGATCGTTGATGAAGGCGCTCTTACCGACGATGCCTTCGAGCACGACGAAGTGGTTGAAATTCCAGTGAAGGATCGCCGGCCACCGCACCTCGTGCAATTGGCTTGCTTCCTTGCGAAATCCCTTGGCGACGAGACCAAAGCTGCGCGCAGCCTTGAGCAAATTGCTGGCCTTGGTGCCATCGCGCGAGACGCCCGCGGCGAGCCGCAAATCTTCGAGTGATACCCAGCGGCCGTGATGCGCAAGAACCATGGCCAGCGAGGCTGCGCCGCATTCGACCGCCTCGATCTGCAAAATGCTCGGCGTCTTTCGCCGGCGCGGCGGTAGCTTGAACCGGCTCGCAAAGGAGACTGTTTCGCTCACGCGCCGCCCGCCTGTCGCAGGAAAGGCAGAACAAAGCTGAGGGGGCTGCGGGTTTCGACGGTCACCTTGCCGCCGCCGAGGGTTCCGGCGCTCAGGGGCGTCGTCGCGCCCGAGCCGCCCGACCACTGGTAGCCGCTCGGGCTCGCTGGATCTGGTACAAGCTGCACAACGACGGCAAACGGCGCGCCGCCTTGCGAAAATTTACCGACCAGAGTGGCATTCTGCGTCACCGCCAAAATGCCCTCAGGCGTCGCGGGAAACGGCGAAACCGAGACAACGTCACCGACCAGCGTGCCCCACTGTTCCTTCCTGAAGCCCTCCAGCTCCACATTGACCGTCATGCCGGCCGTAATGCGCTTGCCTTCGCCAGGCGACACATAGAGCATGAACTGGAGCTGACCCTCTCCGCTCGCAACGCTCGCCACCGGCCGGCCGGCCCCCGCCTGTGTCCCAAACGGCGCCTTCCATTCGACCAATACGCCATCGACGGGACTGATCACCTTGCCGAACTGGTCGTTCTGCAAGGTAAGCTGATCGACCTCCGCCTGCGCCGCAGCCAACTGCTGCTGGGAACTGCGCAAGTCGCGCTGCTCGACCGCCTGCGCCGCCAACAGATCAGCGTCGATAGTCAGAAGCCCTGCGCGGGCCGAAGCGAGATCCTGATTGGCCGACGCCAACTGCTCCCGCACCTGCTGCACCGTTGCATTAGCCGCATTACCGCTGGCCGCCAGCCTCTCCTGCGCCTCAAGCCGCGCCGCATAAGCCTCCTGCCGCTGCCCGGCGGCCGCGACCTGATCGGCATAGGCCGCGCGCCGCGCTTCGGCATTGCTGGCTCTGGCACTGCTCAGTCGGGCTTGTTCCCCCTCAAGCACGTTTAAGGCATCCGAGAGCGCAGCAACGCGCTCCTGCGCCGCCGAAAGTTGCAGCACAACCTCCGGCTGTTCAACCTGTGCCAGCACCGCGCCGCGCGGCACGTACTGGCCGATCGAATAACCCGCTGTGGTCAATGTCCCCGAGGCAAGGCTGACGGCATCGACCACCTGCCCGCCACCGGAAAACAGCATGCCCTGCCCTTCGATGCGCGTCGGAATCGAACCGAGAATCGCCCAGGCCACAAAGGTCGCGGCCAGCAACAGAACGCCGATCAACCCGGCCCAAGCGCCGGTGCTTGAAATCGAGATCATCTCGTCCAATTGCTCGGGCGAAGAAAGACGATCCAGCGCTTCCTTGCGGTAAAGACTATCGCCCGACTGGCTCATGTGATGCTCATTTCGATTGCGCCGTGAACGTGCCGTCCCACCCGTCTGGAACCGGACCCTCGATCAGCACGGCAAGGCGTTCGGCATAGAGATCATAGAGCTTCTCGAACCCGGCCCATCCATGACTGCGCGCGCGCGCAAGGCTCTCGACGGCCGCCCCAAAGCTCCCCCCCGTATAGTTGGACCAGAAGGCCTCGTGGTCTAGCTGGTGCGCCTTGAAGGCGTCGGTAGCTGAGAGATCGGCATCCCCCAATAGCGCATAAAGCGCCACGGGCTTGGTGCGGCCGACAACGCGCACGCGGTCAGCTTCCAGAAAAGCGAGATCTGTCGCTTCCTTGCGCGTGTGTTCCGTCACGGCAATGGCGAGGCCATAAAACTTAGTGAGGCTTTCGACGCGCGAGGCAAGGTTCACGCTGTCGCCGATGGCCGAATAGGAAAATCGCTGGCTCGAACCGAGATTGCCGACGCAAGCTGGCCCCGTATTGAGCCCAATGCCGATGCGGATATCGCTGCCAGTTTCACGGTTGAGCCGTTCAACCGCGCCAGCCATTTCCAGCGCAGCAAGACAGGCCTTACGCGGATGGGCGGCAATATCGAGTGGCGCATTCCAGAATGCCATAATCGCATCGCCGATATATTTGTCGATCGTCGCTTCGCGCTTGAGCAGCACATCGGTCATCGGCGTCAGGAAGGAATTGAGGAGCGCAGTCAGCGCCTTGGGATCGAGCTTTTCAGACATCGCGGTAAAGCCGCGAATATCGGAGAATAGCACAGTCAGCTCTCGGATCTCGCCGCCCAATTCCAGCGCGGCTGGATTGTCCGCCAGCCGCTCGACCAGAGAGGGCGAGAGATAGCGCCCGAACGCATTGCGCACAAAAAGCTTCTCGCGACTCGTGAGCACCAGCAGCAGCGGCATGGTCACGGCAAAAATCGCGACGATCGGCAGGACAGGCCCGATCGGGTCAAGCAGCAGTCGCTGCGTCGCAAAAGCCCACCAGGACGCGCCAGCGATAAGCCCCGCCAACACCACGAACCCGCCCGTCGTCACCAGCGGACCGGCTTGAGCAGCGAGAAAAACGAGGATCAAGCCCGCCACCGCCGCCACCAGAATTTCAGCGCCCGGCGCCCAATCTGGACGCACGAGGAAACTCTGGCCGATGATCTGATCGATGATTTCGGCATGGACACGCACGCCGGGCATAACACTGGCGACCGGCGTCGCGACGAGATCGCGCAGCCCCACGGCGCTGGTCCCGACCAGAACGATCCGCCCTTCAACATCGGGCCCCAGCTGCGTCACTGCGTCTGGCTTGAGCAGGTCTTCCGCTGAAATCGTCCGCATCTGCGGCAGGCCGGAAAAGTAGACCCAGAACTCGCCGAGCGGTCCCGTCGGGATATCCAGCGCACCGGCCCGCAGCATGGTCATCGCCGCCTCGCCCGTATCCGCCTCGCCACTTGCGCCGGTCGAGCGAATGGCAAAGGAACCCGCCCCTTGCGCCACGCGCAAGGACTCGATGCTGAGCGCCGGGTAAAGCTGGCCCTGTGCCAGGGCGACAAGCGGAATGGTGCGCACGATATTGTCGCGCGTCGGCGGAAAGGAGAAAAAACCCATGCCGACTGCCGCGTCACCCAAGGGTGCGAGATTGGAAATTCCGCCCTTGAAGGGTAGCAAATAGGTCTTGGGGTCAGCGCCGCCGAAAGCAAATCCAGCCTTGGGCGTTGGCAGGGTTGCATCAGTTTCATTGGTGATGGCAATGCCCGATACCACCGGATTGCGCGCAAACGCCGCCGCCAATTGCGCATCGCCATCAAGGCTGACGCTATCGGCCGGCAAGGTCACGCTCGCGCCGAGGTTCTGCAGCTCGCGCGCCGCCTGTGCGAGAGACAGGCGATCGGGCTCGGGGAACACCACGTCGAAGCCAATAGAAGCGGCGCCCATTTCGCCGAGGCGATCGACCATCTGCGCGATTGTCGCGCGCGGCCAGGGCCATTGCCCGAGCTGGGCGATCGATGCTTCATCGATATCGACGATAACGACAGCTGGCTCGCCCGCCATTCGGGGCAGGGCGCGCTGATAGGCATCGAACGCCAGATCGGAAATCCGGCTGATCTCATTGCGCCCGAGGCTGACAATCAGAAGGGAAACCACAAGTGTAAAAAGCCCCAAGCCCCAGACCAATCTGGTCTGGCGCCGAGACGCGCGCACCTGCCCCACCCTGCCCCCAGATGTCATTGGCCTTTACTGGGCACCTCCGAAAATGCCCGAAGCAGACCAGGCGCCGTCGACGGTCTTGAAGCTGCCCATGATTTCATTGGCCGCGGGACCGGCAAAGGCGCCGCTGACAGACGTATTGCCGTTCGTGCCCGCGAAGGAAGAACCGGTGGAGTCAAATGTGCTGGCGAAATCGTGGCCATCAAAACCAGTCACCGCAACGGTGCCGGTTTGCGCCGCAAAGTCGGCCGTCGCATTCATCGCGCCCGTTGCGATATACTGCGCCCCGCCATTGAGTACCGTGCCGATGGCATCGCCCGCATAGGTCGCCGATCCGGTCATCGGCATATTGGCCGCATCGGTCACATCGCCGATAATCCAATTGCCCATATGAACGCCAGAAATCGCGGCCTCGCCTGGCGCAATGCCCCACCAGCCCCATTTGAGATAATCGCAACTGGTGCAGACGGTCGGGCCACCAGCGCCGGTTGCAGCGCTCGACACGATATAGCTGTTCGAACCGGAGCGCGTGGCGGCGAAAATCTGATCGTTGATGTAAGCGGTATTTTGAGGCTGATCGAAAAAGGCTGCCTCTGTCTCCCCGCCGGTATCGCTCGCGAGCACGTTGATCGTGCCAGTGACGGTGCCTTCGCCGGCATTGAAGTTCAACTCAACGACGCCGCGCATCGTCCGCGTACCGACATTGACGACGTCTCCGACGCCCGCCGCGAAACCCGTCATGGTCTTGTCGCTGCGTTGCGCAGCCGGTCCGCTGATAATCTCGGTGCGATTGCCGACATGGATCGTACCGAATTCGCCAGGCGGAAGGCCAAAACCACTGTCCGAAGCATTGTTGGTGCCGATGACGATATTGGCGCCATTTGCACCGAAGAAACCGCCATTGTTCTCGCCGCTCGGTTGGGTCGATACATCGCCCGACACCATGGCCTGTGTTCCATTCGAGACGCGCTCGCTACCCGTGCGGGTGCCCGAGAAGTGCGGACCATTATCGTCGCGCACCGCGCCAATCGTCAGGTTGATCGCACTGATCTGGCCCACCCCGGTGCCGGATATCGCCAGCCACGCCTGTAGCCCGCGACCGATCGCGCCATCGCTTGCGCCCGGCGTACCCGCGATAAAGAGGTCGCCCGCGGTCACCTGACCACTGGAGAATTGCGCCAGCCGAAGACCATCGGCAAATGGGATAGCGACGCCATCGGGTGTCAGGATTGGCGCCAGTGGATCCGCGCTCAGTCGATAGCGCCAAATATCGGCCGTCGGCAGCACCGCCGCCGCATCGGCGGAATAGCCGGTCAGCGCATAGACCGGGTTACCGCCGCTATCCTGCAGCAAGTACGCACGGAATTCGTTCTGTCCGATATGAAGAACGCCAGCATATGGGCCAGTCACATCGTAGGTGCCATAGTCCTGATCATCCTTGAACGGCACGCTGATGACGCGACCATCCTCGAACTGGATCAGACCGTCCCCGCCATTGAACCCGTAGTAGAACGCGCCCTCATCTCCGGGACGCACTGCAACGATACCCGGGCCGGCCTGGACGACGTTGTTGTTATGATCAAGATAGGTCTGCGCTGTCAGAACCCGAACCGGTGCGAACATGAAAGTCGGCGACTCAGGAGTTGCATCGGGATCAACATATCCCGGATTGCTGACAAAAAAGTCTTTCAGATCACCGTAGAGATTGTTGATTTCGACCCAAGCCGCGGCTGCGTCGAAATCGCCATAGGTGCCGACGTAGCCACGAATTGACTGAACGGCGCCGGGTGTTCCAAAGCCTGAATTGCTGGCCGCGAGGCCGCTCCGTTGCGCGCTCTGGTTCGTCGGTCCGGCAGCCGCGCCGCCGCTCATCCCCGGCTTTGGCGCCAACACCTGCTGCATGGCGGCGACGAATTCGGGCGGCGTCTGCTGCACGGAAGCTTTCCCGCCATCAACGACGATGGAATAGCCGGCCTCCGTCACACTTTGCATGTCGCCACCGGGCGGCCTCAGCGTGATCTGGTCACCGAACAAAAGCGAAATATGGGGCGGAAGGTCGGTACCGTCTCCGCCAAGGCTGATATCGGCCACGGCGCCACGAATGCCGGCAGTGCCGATCGGCGTATCGATTGTGACCCCACCCTCACCCTTGGATGTCCGCCCGCCGATAAAGCGCACAAAACCCTTGGTCACACTCGCCGCGACGGATGCCGTATTGGCCGCCGGATCATAAACGAAGGCGTCGATCGTCATCGACGAGTTCGGACCGACCGTAAAAGCCGTGCCATCGGCGAGGAGGATCTGCACGAGCCCCGCCGCGTCGGTGTCGATCCGTTGATTGAAGACGACATTGTCGCCGAGTTGGATGGTCTTGGCGCCGCTCCCGGGCACGACAGCCTGCGCATCTTGATTGACCGCTGCTGCAACACCCACATCCTGGGCTTGCGCAGAGATAGGGGCCAGTGCCAGCGCGGCGATCAACGGCAGGGTGAAGCGGACCATCATGTCAAAACTTCTTCTGCAGGGTCAGGCCTGCGGTGAAATTGTCGAAGCGGCGGGTGTCGTAATTCGAGGTGACCCAGCGATATCCGACCTGCGCCTGCATCGAGAAATCGTTGGGGAGCGGAATGGTGTTGGTGGCCGTCAGGCTGGTATCCTGCCCGTTCTCGGCCTTCGTACTGATCAGCCGATCGGGACCGTCGGCAAGCCGCGTTGCAAACGTCCCGGCCAGCGTGACGGACCAAGGCGCCGGGAGCGATGGAATGGGCGATTCATATTGTACGTTAACGCCAGCTTGTAGGCTTGCTTCCCAAAGCGAGTTGAAATCGACCCGCGCGGCGCGACGTTCGAGGCTGGTCGAGGCAAAAAGAACGACATCTTCGCTCAGACGATGTTCGACACCCGCTGTGATGCGGAAACGGTCGCCGTCACGCGAGGACGCGTTGGGGCGCTTTGCCGTATCGGCATAGGCTTCGCGCCGATATTCACCGCGCAGCGAGACGCGTGTCTGATCATCGAGCGGCGCCAATACCACCGCGCCCACGCCGGCGGTGGCGAGATAGGGCGTGCTGTCAAGCATGGCCGCGCCGACAATGCCGTAAAGCCCAAGGCTTGCGCCATCGAGCCCGATACGGCGGAGATCGATGCTCGGCCCGGCCGAGAGTTCGATCACCCCCGTACCGAGTTCCTTACGCTGCGCATAGAGCGTGCCGACAACGTTCAAGACCGCGTCGAAACGATCGCCCTGCGCTCCCAGCCCCTGGCTGAAACCGAGATTGAGCCCGGCCGTGACGTTGACATCGCCGCCAGCCACCGCTGCGTCGTTGAGGACAAAGTCGAGGCCGTTGAGATTGACGATGCGGCTGCCCGGCGCAGCATTGGCGTTGGTCTGGTAGCGTGTGCCGATAAAGACCATGCCGCGCAGTGACTGGCCGGTTGCCTTGCCCTCGATCGAATTGAGATAGCTCGCAATCCTGGCGCGCACATCGTCGGGCACACCGGGTTGTGCGGCCACGGCCTCGAAATAGCTGCGCGCCGTATCAAGCGCGCCAAGCCGGAAATAGAGCACGCCCAGTTCAAGCTGCAGCCGCGGCAGGCCCGGCGCGAAAATGAGCATGCGTTCAAGCGTCGCGATCGAGCCTTCAAGATCGCCGACCTGCGACGAGAGCGCCGCATATTCGAAGGACACATCGAGATTGGCCGGATTGGCGAGCATCTGCTTGAACAGCACCTGCCGCCGCGCCTCAAGCTGCTGGAGCGTTGCGGCATCGACCTGGGGCGACACATTGTTGGGCGAGGCGGGCTGGGCCAGCGCCGGACCGGCCAGAGCCGAAAGCAACAGGACAAAGGCAAGCACCTGCCTGATCAATCCAGCCACCATTGCCCCTCAACTCACGCCAACACGGGCGCAATCCCCACTCTTGTCGATTTTATTACACTGCCGCAGCAAGCGTGCCGAGACACACATTCGAGACGCGGAGCGTCAATTGTCCCCCATTCCACGCTTTTCGTCCCAGCGCCATTTCTTTGGCTGCCTTTAGAGGGTTGAGCGGCTATCGACTTGGCCGCTAGGTTAATTCACTCGCTCGTGGTGTAGGGGTCGGCGCGACAGATGCGGGCACGGTTATTTGGCGCGACTTGGACGCCGGAACAACGGCAGGGCGAACACGCCGAATGCGGCCTCGCCGCTCTCGCCATCGCCATGGGCTTTCACGGCGTCCACATTCCGCTTCATCAGCTTCGGCGCGAAGCGGGCTCCACCCTTTATGGCTCCACTGCCCGCGTGCTGCGCGATCTGGCGCGGCACCACGGCTTTGTCGCCACCGCACATCGCGTCGAGCCCAATGAAATGGAGGACCTCGGATTTCCGCTGGTGGCTCATTCGCGCTTCATCCATTTCGTCGTCGTCGAAAAAATCTCGAGCGCCGGCATTCACATCAACGACCCCAGTTCCGGCCCCGAAGTCGTTTCGCCCGAACGCTTCAGCCAGGATTTCACCGGCATCGTCATCAAACTCCAAGCCGGCGCACCGGCTGTGGGCGAGCCGATCTCGCCGTTTAAACACTATTGCGCGGCATTTCGGGCGCAGGGAGCAAAGCTGGCTTTATCGGCCGCCCTCAGCCTCGGCGGCGCTGCACTCGTCAGCTGCGCCATCGTCCAATTCGTCCCAATGTTGCCACGCACGCTCGAAGGCCATCCTACCGCCAACCTCGTCTGGCCCATGCTCCTTCTGGCAGCGGTTTACGCCGATTGGCTGAGTTTGCGGCTTGTCAGCGCGGCCGCAACCGATGCAGCGCGGCGCGGCAGCCGCGAGATGATGCGCGACCTGCCGAACTGGCCGACCGCGATCTATCTGCTGCGCGATGCGGGTCAGTCCACGGCCCGGCTATCCGCCCCCCTCGCCCTCGGCGCGACCGAACAACTTGTCGCTATGCTGGCCGCGCTTTATCTCGCAGCACTTCTCGCTGCAGCACTCATCCTCGCGCCATTGCCGGCCCTCGTCTTGGTGCTGTTCTCCATCGCAAAACTGGCAGTCTTGCTGCTGATCTCGACACGCCGCGGCAGCGCCATTGCGCGCTATGGCCTGGGCGGATTACCGCATCATAGCCTTCCGGCTCATCTCTTCGCCCATCCCGATTGGTGGCGTATCGGTCAGGGCGGAAAAAGCCTTTTTACTCGCCTCGCCGGCCATCACGCCCTCAGCGCCTCCAAAACCATGCGCGCCGCCAGCGCCCAGGTCGACCTCGATGGCGCTCTGCGCCTCCTCGATCTCTGCCTATACGGCACGCTCATCCTCTGGCTCCTCAAAAGCGCCTCCCCGGCAGACGCCGCACCAATCGCCGGCATCCTCGCCATCGCCGGCATCGCCCATCTCGCGCTCGAACGCATCCGCCACGGCCTCCACGTTCTGCCACTCAAGTCTGCCCTTTACCGCCTCGCCGATCAGATCGACGTTGCACAGCCGCTCCCCTTCGAACGATCCGACTCGGAGAACGGCCTTGAGTTTCAGGCAGTCGGCTGGCGACCAGCCGACGTCTTTGGCCCACTCCTCTCGAACGTCAGCTTTACCCTGCGACCGGGCCAGGTGCTTGCGGTCCCCGCATCGAGCGGCAATAGCGCCACTGCCCTCTCTCGCCTATGCGCTGGTCTTCTGCCGCCCAGCACGGGTACTGTGCAATTCGACGGAACACCTCTCGCCAACCTACCGCCAGAAACCGCCATCCTCCTTGAGCACCACACTGCTCTGATAGACGGCACAATCCGCAGCAACCTCACCCTCGGCGCAGCATTCGACGACGCGCAATTGCAAGCAGCACTCGAAGCAGTCGATCTCTGGACCGCGCTCGTTCCGCGTGGCGGTCTCGATCTGATGCTCGACGATCAAGGCAGCGTCCTTAGCGGCGGCCAGATCCGACGCCTCGGCCTTGCCCGCGCGCTCCTCCGCTGCCCACGCATTCTCATTCTCAATGGCACACTCGACAGCGTCGAGCCGACGCTCGCCGCAGCGATCGTTTCCCGGATCAAGGTATCCGGCATTATTTTAATTCTTCTTTCCATGCGCCCTGAAACCCTCGCGCTCGGCAACCAAACCCTCGCTTTGGAGCCGGGGAGCGCATGACAGCCTTCCGCTTCCGCCGCATCCGCCCTACCGAACCGGATTGGCTCAACCGCGACGCTGGCACCCTCCACGCACGCCGCCGCAGCGATGGAAAAAGCGCCTGGTGGCGCTTTGGCCTGACACGCTATCGCACTACCACCATTGCCCCCGGCGATGATATCGAACTCGCTGCGCCTTATCCCCGGGCCACCCCCGGCCCCCTCAACCTTGGCGCGTGGATCGCCCCGTGGAAAACCGAAACGCCGCGCGGCGCCAAACTCCTCGATTTCGCTACGCGACTTGTCTGGCTCGTCCCCGGCCTGCTCGTCCTGATGCCGAGCGACCATCGGCTGGTTCTGGCGCTTGTTCTTGGCCTCGCCGTCCTCTCCCTCCGCCGCTCCGGCTCTTTTACGAACCTCCGCACGCAGCGCAGCGAAAACCTTGCGATCCATAGCCGGCTTTGGGACCGAATGATCGACCTGCCGCCCGGCCTCCTTCAGGGCACAGCGCGGCAGCAAAGCGCCACACTCTCATCGGGCCTCGACGCCGCGCTCGCCCATGCAGAACTCCGCCGCGCCCCCGTCCTTGCCGCCTTGGCTGCCACCGCCACAGCGCTAGCTCTCTTCGCCAATCCGGCTTTGGCAAGCGTTCTGATGGCTGCAACACTCGCCAGCGCCACCATTGCGGGCCTGCTCGCCAAAACGCTCGCCTCCCGACACCTTGCCGCCATTCCAGCCTCGGTCGACCTCCACCGCCAACGCGGCTGGACGCTTGGCAACATGATCGAACTCCGCAGCCTCGGCGCGGCCGCGCGCTTTATTGCCGCGCTCCGTGCCAGCACCGAGACAAACCTCGATAAAACTCTCGGCCTCAAGCACGCCCAGATGGCCAATATGATGGCCACCGGCTGGGCTCTTATTCTGGGCACCGGAATCGTCGCCTTCGCCTGGCTTGCAGGCATCGGCACCCCAAGCCCGCGCAATGCACTCGCGGTCCTCCTGTTCAGCGTCCCAGCACTTCACGCGGCCACCGAACTCGCCCGCCTCTACGGCGCCGTTCTCCCGCAAAAACCGGCCCTCGACGCGATCGAGCCGGTCACGCAAGTCGACCCCCTCACACCAGTCACCGCCGCCCCCCTCCGCCTCGACAGTATCGCTCTTTCGAACATCGGCTTCCGCTACCCCCACAGCGCCCCGCTGTTCGAAAACCTGTCGCTGACCATCAAGCGTGGCGAGGTGCTGGCGCTCAGCGGACCATCAGGCGGCGGCAAATCGACCCTCTTGCGCGTCGTCATGGGTCTTATCCCGCCCTCGTCCGGCAGCCTCGTGGTCAACGGCGCGCCGTTGACGCCATCCCTCCGCACCGCCTACAGAGCGCGCATCGCTACCGTCTTTCAGGATCAGGACCTCGGCTTTTCCACCATCCGCACCGCCGTGCTGCAGGATACGCCCGGCGCCGATCTCGCCGATGCCTGGTCGGCGCTCGAAGCAACCGGCCTTGGCGAGGTGGTGCGCGCCATGCCCATGGGCATTCAGACGCTCCTTGTGGCCGGCGCCTTCCCGTTCAGCCTCACCCGGCAGGTGCTGATTGCCCGCGCACTGGTGCAAAATCCCGATCTGCTGATCCTCGATGAAACGCTGTCCGCGCTCGATGCCGAAACGGTGCGCTCCATGATCGGCGCCGCCCGAGCGCGCGGCGCCATGGTGATCTACTCAACCCACCGCAGCGAGTTGCTCGGTTTCGCCGACCGCATCATTCCCCTCGGCGCGCAGCACCAGATTTGAAACCCAGTGATAGTCGTGAAAATCACAGAACTCGCTCGCATGCCGCGCCAGAAACGCCAGCATGTCTGGGCGTTTGCTGCTCGTGTTCCAGCGCCAACGTGCCTTGGGTCCGTCGAGATCGAAATGCCGCCGGTTGACCTCGACAATCAGCGGCATCAGCGCGCCTGAAGATTTCACCGCCCCGATATTGTGCAGCCGATAATACCAGATATCGCCATTTTCCGCTCGGCACGTAGTCAGCCATCCCACCACCGCACCATGCTGGCGCATCACAATCGAAAGCTCCGGCACGATCGGCTGATTGTCCGTGACGGGGTCAAACGGCGCCCAGCCCTCGGGCGTTTCGGCTGCGTTCACCGCTTCTGTTATTTCAGCGCGCTCCGCATCGCCAATCTGGTCGAACGATGTAAAGGTCCAACCGGTTCGGTTCAGCATCCGGTCCATGCGCCGCCGATGCGCCCAGTTGCGCGCACTCTCGGCCGTGCCGGACACGCGGCATTGGTCGAGTTGCTTCTCTGCCCAACCAGCCGACTTGATCAATCCTTCGAACGCTCCCGCCCCCGGCAGCGAAGATGACCAGAACGCAAAGGCCTGGTTCACCGTGTCGCCCAAGGCTTCCGTCGAGGCCTGCAGCAGCGCAGCGCCAATGCCTTGCTGCCGATAGTCGCTATCGACCAACAAGGAGAGCAACCGGGCCGATTGTTTTTCCGCGCCCACCACTCGCCAAAGCGAGAGGCCGAGCACCGCGCCATCATCGACGGCTGCCAGGGCGACAATGTTTTCAACGCCATCGAGCAGGGCACGATAGGCGGGAAAGGTCATCCCCTTAGCCGCCTCAAGTTGATCTGCGGTCAGATCGGCTCGAGAAACAAACTGCATATTGGCGCGGGCCTATACGCGCCCCTTGATCACGTCCTCGGGTGGCTTATTGCCACCTGCCACCTTATCGAGCGCCGCGTCAGGCAGTTCGTCAGTGGCCGCAGTGGTCTTTGGCGCGGGCTTGTTCGTTTTGGTCGTCATCACACATCTCCTCAAACCTCCGATATGCTTATCGGTCCCCGAAAACCTGTGCGACGGCCATAGCGCAATATTCCGTCCCGCGATGTCTCGCTTTTGTCCCACTCCCAAGACAACCCCTTGCCCACACCAGCAAAGCGCATGTTAGATCAGCGCCAAAGATGGAGATTGCACGTTGAAGAAGACCAAGGATATTAAACCCAAGACGAGCAAGGACGAACTGCCCGACGCCTCGCTCGACAAGGTCGCCGGCGGCGGCAACCAACCGACTGCAACGATCGAGTCGACTGGCAGCATCAAGACCCTTTAGTCCACCGGGCTGCGGCCTGACCTTGG
Source organism: Devosia sp. BK (assembly GCF_032907385.1). Classification (NCBI taxonomy): domain Bacteria; kingdom Pseudomonadati; phylum Pseudomonadota; class Alphaproteobacteria; order Hyphomicrobiales; family Devosiaceae; genus Devosia; species Devosia sp. BK. Next base: position 644,261 of record NZ_JAIMBX010000002.1, on the reverse strand, counting down.
ATGAACACCATTTCCAATCCAACCACTTCGTCCGCCGCACCCGTTTCACTGCGCAGCGAACTCGTTGCGGGTGTTACCCTTTCGGTCATTGCGCTCCCAAGCTCGATGGCCGCTGGGGTCGTCGCCTATCAGGCGCTGGGTCCTGAAATGGCCGCCGCTGGCTCTATTGCCGGTCTTGCAGGCGCCGTCTTTGCCGGCCTTGTCGGTGCCTTGGCCCGCACGCCGAGCCCGGTCCCGACCACGCCCGGCGTCATGGTGGCGCTGTTGCAGGCCAATTTCGCCACAACCATGCTGGCGACCACCGGCAATCTCAATGCCACCATTGCCGCCATGGCGATCTGTGTAGCGCTGGCGGGTCTCTGGCAGGTGCTGTTTGGGCTGGCGGGGCTCGGCAATGTTGTGCGCTACGTGCCCCATCCGGTTCTTGCCGGCTTTGGTCTCGGTGTCTCGCTCCTGCTCTTTATCGGCCAGATGCCCATGCTCTTTGGCCGCACCTCGTTCGGAGCATTGGTCACCACGCCCTTCGGCGCCTCCGAACTGGCCATGCCGCTGATCGGCCTCGTCCTGATCGCCGGCATGCTGCTTCTCGTTCGGCGCTATCCGCGCCTGCCGGTGCCGCTGATCGGTCTTTTCGCAGCCATCGTATTTTTCCATGGCCTCCACGTGATCTTCCCCGGCATTGCGCTGGGCCGAACTGCCAGCGGTGATGCCCTTGGGGAACTCGCCGGGATTGTCGGCGCGGCTCTTGGCAGTCTCGCAACGCTCCCTCGCGAAATGATCCAGCCGATCATTCTCAATTCCGTCGCCGTCGCCGCCATCGGCATTTTCGACACGCTGCTCACGGTCCGCGCCAGCAAGGGCTATATCGAGATCGATGCCACCCCGCGCCGCGAACTAGCGGGACTGGGCCTTGCCAATATGGCCGCAAGTGTGTCCGGTGCCGCGGCGATGACAACGTCGCTCTCTGTCGCCGTCCCCGCCTATCTTGCCGGTGGACGCACCACGCTGACGCGCATCGTCGGGTGTTTCGCGCTCCTCGCCATTGCCCTCATCCCCGGCTTTATCGGCTCTATGCCGCTGCTGGGCTTGACGGCGCTGACCCTTTTCTTCGTCGTACGCTCGATCAACTGGTCGGTCATCGACATGGTGCGCGACGCCATTCGTCCGCAATATCCGAGCCTCCGCGGCTGCGCTTGGCGCGATCTGTCCATCCTTCTCGCCGTCATGCTCGGCATTCTGCTCGTCCACCCCACGATGCGCGTGCTGATCGGCGTTGTCCTCTCCTGCCTCCTGTTCATCACCGATATGGCGCGGCCGATGATTGTCGCGCGCACCACCGGCGCAACCCTCCTCTCCCGCCGTGGCCGTTCGGCGCATGACATGGACCTCTTGCGCCAGAAAGGCGAATGCACGCTGGTACTCCGTCTTCAGGGCGTGCTGTTCTTCGGCAATTGCGATGATCTCGATACCGAACTGCGCCGGCTCGAACCAGAGTTCGACACCGCCATCCTCGATATGCGCCGGGTGACCGATATCGACGCCACCGGCAACAAGCTCCTCAACGACATGCGCGCCCGCCTCGCCAAGAACGGCCGCAGCCTCTGCATCGCGGGGCTCACGCCGGAGTTGGCGCTATTCATCGGCCCGGCCATCGAAACCCTTCCCGATCTCGATGCGGCCCTCGAGCGGTTCGAGGAAAAGTCGCTCGGCGAGCGCCTCAATGCGCCGCATACGCAGGACGACCTCGAATTCCTCCAATCCCTATCCACCGACCGCCGCAAGATTTTCACGGCGGCGGTAGAGCTTCGCGCCTATGCCGCCGGCGATGTCCTCTGCCGCATGGGCGATGCGGGGAACGGCATGTTGGATCATCCTCTCGGGCAGCATCAGTGTCCGCATTCCCTCGACCAGCGGCGCGCTGCGCGTCGCCGGCATCGCTGCGGGAGCCCCAGCTGGCGAACTTGCCCTCCTCGAAGGCAATCCACGCTCAGCCGATCTCCTCGCGGACGGCCCGCTGCAAACCCTTTATCTCAGCAAATCAGCCTTCGAGACGCTCTCGCACGAGGCGCCCGATATCGGCCAGGCCATCATCACCTGGATCGCCATCATCACGGCACAACGCCTCCGCTCATCCTCCGAAGCCTTGCGTTTCGCCGCGTCGGAATAGCCGGTGGATGTCAGTCTGTGGGCGTAACGGACTGGGCAAGACCTGCCAGATCGCCGGTGAAGGCCAATCGAAAACCCTCTTCTGCGTAACTGATCTCGGACTGGCCCAGACCGCCGAGGGTCGCGCGGATCAATCGGCTGCCAAAGCCCTTGCGCGCCGGGGCTGAAACCGGCGGCCCACCACTCTCCCGCCAATCGAATTTCAATTGGTCGCAATTCGGGCCAGGCTGGATTTCCCACATGACGTCAACCTGGCCCGACTGGTCCGAGGACAGCGCGCCATATTTGATCGAGTTCGTCGCCAGCTCGTGGATGACGAGGGCGAATGACAATGCGGCCTGTGGCGAGAATTGAATTGCGGGTCCTTTAATGACGAAATTTCGACTATGGACAGAGAGCGTCTGCCGCACCAGTTCGCCGAATTCGGCCTCCTGGAAATCGGTGCTGAACAGCAGGTCATGCGTTCGTGCCAGGGCCGAAAAACGCTCGACGATCTGTTCCTGAACATCGGCCATTTCAGGATGGGGCCGCATAGTCTGCCCAACGATGGATTGAAGCATGGCGATGGTGTTCTTTACCCGGTGTGCCAGTTCGCGCGTCAGCAGGCGCTGCTGTTGGGCCCGGCGCTCCAGTTCATCAAGATGAGACTTGGTGACGAACTGGCGACGCCGTCCGGCCAATGCCCAGCGAACCGCGCTCAATAGCGCAGTCGAACTCATCGGACGCTCGAGCACCATGACATTGGCAACTTCAGGCGGGAACAAGCGATAGACCGCTTCGGTCTGAACAGCGGAGCGCTTTTGGCTGATCAGCAGAATGAAGGGATAAGACGACCATGTCGGCTGATTGTGGACAGCCTTGAGGAGGGCCGACCAATCCGCCTGCACCAGCGCCTCTTCGCTCATCAGCACCGCGCCGAGGCTTTCGCCGAAATGCCCCACCAGATCGGCCAGCGAAGACGCGGTATCCGTGTCCAAATGCTCGCCCCGCAGCAACCCAACTATGCTGGCGGAATCCTTCGCATATGGCGCATAAACGACGACCTTGCCGTCACTGGCTATCATTGGGGCGGCTTTCCATAAGCGGGCCGCGATCACCGACATATTCCGGAGTACCAGTCAGGACGCCCCTGAAGGCAACCAAGGGATCGCCCATACGAATGCCGTGACTGTCGAACTTTATTTCTCTGATTGCATCCTCATGTGCGCCGGCTCGGTTTTTGAGCACTGACATAGCTTTGCGAAGACGGCCCTGGGCTTCGAAAAACCGGAACAGGAACACGACGTCCGCAATGTATGAAATGTTGAGCGCGCCAGAGTGCATCGTACCAACCAATCCCTGCTGCGGATTGATCAGTAGGGTCAACACACCTTGCTGGTTCAGATAGGAGAGCAGCTCATGCATCTGCAAAATGAGCTGCTTTTCTTCAGGCATCGATGACAGATAACCATTGAGACTATCGAGCACGATGACCTTGACCTGACGCTCTTCCACTTCCTTACGCACCATCCAGGCGAACTGCCCCGGCGTCACGTCGGCAGGGTCTATCTGGATGAGCTTGAGGCAGCCAGCCTCCATTGGCCCATCGGGATCCTGTCCCAAAGAGCGGGAGCGGGCCATCAAGGTGCCGATACGCTCATCGAACTGATAAACGGTGGCATTTTCGCCCCGCCGGCAGGCTTCGAGGGCATAGGAGAAGGCGACCGAGCTTTTGCCCGTACCAGGGGGACCCGTCATGATGGCGCACGTGCCGCGCATCGGTCCGCCATTGAGCAATGCATCGAGTTCTGGAATGCCGCTCGGCACTGGATCGCCGACAAATGGCGTATGAAAGTCCGAAGCGATGAGCCGCGGATAGACTTTGAGTTCGCTCCGCAGGATTTGGACATCATGATATCCAGCCGAAAAACTAACCCCGCGCAGTTTCTGGATCTGGATCGTGCGGCGGGCAGCGCCGAACTCCAGCGTATTGCGCTCGAGCGTGATGACACCATGAGCGATCGAATGGAGGTGAGCGTCACGCTCGCCATGTTCTCCGGTCAGATCGTCGACAAGGATCACTGTAATATTGCGGCCTGCAAAATACTGTTTCAGGGCCAGTACCTGCCGGCGATAACGCAGCGGATCCTGAGACAGGAGACGCAATTCGGACAGGCTATCGAAGACCAGGCGCCGCGGCTGCACCTCTTCAACCCGCTTGATGATCAGGTCGACCGTCGCACTGAGTTCGATTTCCCAGGGGTGGATGATGGTCTGGCCACGACCATCACCCAACACTTCCTCTGCCGAGGACAGTTCGAAAATGTCGATGCCGTCCAGCGTCCAGTCATGCGAGGCAACGACGGCGGCCAATTCTTCGTGGGTTTCGGAAAGCGTGATGTAGAGGCATCTTTCGCCCTGCCGCACACCCTCCATCAGGAACTGCAGACCCAGCGTTGTCTTGCCCGAGCCGGGCGCTCCTTCGAGGAGGTAGAGGCGCGATGGCGTCAGGCCCCCATTCAATACGATATCGAGGCCTTCGTTTCCGGTGGAAATTCGGGGGTCAGCGGTCATCTATTCGTCCATCGGAAATCATCAGCGCTTGTCAGATGTAAGCTTATTCACCCACTGCCTGCGAGCGTAATAACGCAGATAGAATGATCAAGTTTCTTACGGCGACTGATCACGCAATTCCCGAAACGGCGTTTAACTTAAGCGATTGACGGGCCGCTTAACCGCAAATCCGTAGCCGCCTCATCCACAACGCCCATATCGGGGTTGGGGACGGGCTTTGAGAGCAAAAATCCCTGAAGATCGTTGCAACCTGCAGCGACGAGAAAATCGCGTTGTCCTTCGGTTTCAACGCCTTCGGCTGTTGTCGATAGACCAAGGCTGTGGCTGAGGGCGACGATTGCCGACACAACCGCGGCGCCATCAGCGCGACTGCCGAGGAGCTTAACGAAAGACCGGTCGATCTTGATGCGATCGATACCGAAGCGGACAAGGTGGCTGAGCGACGAATAGCCCGTGCCAAAATCATCGAGCGCGATCTTGATGCCTGCATCGCGGAGGCGCGCCAATGTATCCGATACCACTGCCTCGTCGGCATCGAGAAGTGCGGTTTCAGTGAGTTCGAGTTCCAGACGCTCAGCGGCAAGCCCGGTTTGTTTCAACACCTTCACCACCGCGTCGACATAGTCGGGACGGCGAAGCTGAAGGGGCGACACGTTGACCGAGACGAATTGCGTGCTGTCCCACCCTGTCGCCGCGGCGCAGGCTCTTTCGAGCACCACCATGCCAAGCTCATGGATCATGCCGCTGTCTTCGGCGAGCGTGATGAACTTATCGGGCGTGAGGAGACCATGCGTTTCGTGGCGCCAGCGCACCAGAGCCTCGGCGCCCGAAACTGCATGGCCCGGCGCGGTGCAGTGGATGGTCTGGAAAAAGACCTCAAGGCCGAATTCGGACTGAGGATCTGTTCCACCAGTGCTCAACAATGTCTGCAGCTCGGACTTCAACTCAGCGCGCATTTGCGCCGAGCTATCAAGCCGTGCTGAATATTCGACGCAACGGTTGCGGCCGGTACTCTTGGCTTCATAAAGCGCGATATCGGCCAGGTGCAGCACTTCGCTGGTCGTCTGGCGTGCACTCGTCAGGCTCGTGGCGCCAATCGAGCAGCCAATGGTGGCCGTCACCTTGCCATCGAGCAGCGGAAAGGGCGCATTGAGCGAGGTGATGATCCGCTGAAAGAGTTCGAGATGCGATCGATCTGTCTTGGCGCGATCAGGCAATAGCAGGGCAAATTCATCGCCACCGAGGCGGGCGAGGGTATCATTGGGCCCAAGCAGGGCACGGATACGATCGGCGACCGCGGTCAGCAATTCATCGCCCGCGCCATGTCCGAACGTGTCGTTGACGGTCTTGAACTTGTCGAGGTCGATCAGCGCCACGATCGAGCGCGTGACATTGAGGCGCTGGTCTTCGAGACAATCAGTGAGACGACGGCCAAATAAAATTCGATTGGGCAAGTCAGTGAGGGCGTCATGGAGCGATTGGCGCCGGGCCTTTTGTTCGCTGTCGGTCAGTTCCGACATCGACTTCTTGAGCAACAACATCAGCATGGCCAGAAGCGAGGCAATGATGAGCGCGGAAGCGGCGAGGGCCGGGAGAAGCCGGCTGACGACGCGCGAGCCCGGCAAGTCCGGCGTCCAGATGATAAAGCCGATCGGCTCGCCCGTGCTTGTGGCACGAATTTCGAAAGTGACTTCTTCGATATCCGGGTCAGCAGCGCGCGCGAAACGGGCGCCGTTGAGGCCCTGTTCGCGGCTGAAAGCATCGAGTGCCGGACCATCGATATAGCGATAGGCAATCAGATATAGTCGATTGGTCGGCGCGACGGGCTGCGATCCAAGCGTAATCGCCTTGATGCCGGCAATAGACGGGCGGCCTTCAAGGCGCATCAGTTCGACAACTGGCAGCGGCTCATCCTGCTGCCGCAGCCTTGTCAGCAGCGGAAGCAGCAGCGGCTTCGCCCAGTCATATCGCGACGCGATTTCCGCATCGGTCTCAAGGGCAAGCTTGCCGTCGCCGTCGATAACAAAGACCTGATCGTATCCGAAGATCGACTTGATGAGGTGGCTGAACCCCTTGCCGTCCTGCGGGCTGACATTGGTTTCGTCGACAGTGGAAATCGAGCTGGCATAGCCCTCGGCCATCAAGTCGAGTTCGTGGGCAACGCGTTCGATTTGTGTCGAAAGCCGCGTGTTTGAAAGTTCGCGCTGTCGATCGAGCGCAGCAAGGTCGCTTTCTCGGCTAGCCCAGATAGCCGAAGCCAGCACGAGCCCAATGGTCACCACACCGCCAATGGCGATCAGGGTGAGGAGCGCGCCGGACGAGGTCCATTTGAGGGCGGGACGAAGCAAGGGAAGGCCAATCATGCCGAGTACGCCTAAAGGCTCTACTCAAACAATTACGATTGTCTTGTCATAAAGGCCCACAAATGGGCCGATGACGTAAGTTGTGATTGTAGATTTTGTGTTTTGCTGATGGGCGAAGAGCGCGTGCGTGCGCCAGCGCTAGGGAGACGGCAATGAACGGGCAGAGCGGAACGACGCATTGGGTATTGGGCATTGTTGCAGCGGTCGGAATTTTCGCTGCGCCCCCTCTGGCCCTCGCCCAGGACAACCCCATCCGCATCGCGATCGAGGGGCAGTTTCCGCCCTTCAATTATCTCGATACCAATGGCAAGCTTCAAGGGTTCGACGTCGAGATTGCCGATGCCCTTTGCGCTGCGATGAAGGCTGAGTGCGAATATGTCACGCAGGACTGGGACGAGATGATCCCCGGGCTTCTCGACGACAAATATGATGCCATCATCTCCTCCATGTCGATGAGCGACGAACGCCGCGCGGTCGCCGATTTCACCGAGCGCTACTACGACAGCCCGTCCATCTTCATCACCAACAAGCAATCCGACCTCGAGGCTTTTGCGCCGGATGATCTCGCCGGCAAAAGCATCGGCGTGAGCCTTGCGACCTCCCAAGAGGCCTATGCCAAGAGCCTTTATGGCCGCTCGGACATCAAGGTCTATGGCACGTCGCCCGAACTCTACGACGGCCTTGCCAAGGGCGAAGTCGATGTCGTCTTCGAAGACAAGCTCGCTGCCTATGATTGGCTGACCAATACCAAGACCGGCCAATGCTGCGAATTCCGCAGCGAAGACATCAAGGACGCGGCCTTTTTCGGCGATGGCGCAGGCATAGCGGTGCGCAAGGAAGAGCAGGACCTGAAAACCGCACTCAATGCCGCGCTTGCCACGATTACCGAAGACGGTACCTACAACATGATCAACGCCAAATATTTTCCGTTCAGCATCCGTTAGCCAGGACAATGGGCGGCTTCCGGCGGTCGCTATCCCTCCGGCTTCGCTGACGACCGATACATCTTCGCCAACGAAGCAATGATTTCGGTCATCTTGGCTCTCAGTTCCGGAGGCTCAAGCACTTCAGCATGAGTGCCGAAGCGCAGCATTTCGGCGGCGGCGTGGTCGAGCAAGCCGACAGAGATGGTCACCTGCCTCCAGCCATTTCGGTCGTTCTCCGGCGAAATCACGGCCCCGCTGCGGATGTAGGGCGGCAATAGGTCATCGAGCATTGCGAATCCGGCCGGCGATAGCCGAATGGTCGCTTTGTTGGGATGCAGGTCAACTTCGTAGAGACGTATGCTTTCGGCCCAGTGGCCAGCCAGATCGAAGCTCTTGGAGTAGTCGAATGCCTTCTCGAGCAGATGGACGTTGCTCATGCGGGCAATTCGAAAGGTCTTGGTTTCGCTCTTCACCCCGGCAACCAGGTACCGAGCCCCACCTTTGAGCACGATACCGAGTGGGTCGGCCTCTCGTTCACCTAAGCCGGTCCTGCTTGCATAGCGGAAGCGCAGTGCCCGCTCGCTCCAGACGGCAGCAGCCACTGTAGGAAGCTGGGCCAATGTCTCGGGTTCTGCAAACCAGGCCGGCGCGTCGAAATGAAAGCGCGACCGCGCCGCACCCGACCGCATCTCTTCGGGCAAGGCCGCCAACACCTTGCTCCGCGCGCTTGCCGCCGCCGATCCCATTCCCAGATCTGCGGCTTGCTGTGTCAGGCCCGCGAGAAACAGCGCCTGCGCTTCGCTTGACGACACGCCATTAAGGCGCACGCGATAGCCGTCGAGCAGGCGATATCCACCAGCGCTGCCCTGCACGCTGTAAATCGGCACCCCAGAAGCGCTTAGTGCATCCACGTCTCGATAAATCGTCCGCACCGAAACCTCACACTCGTCCGCGAGGGCCTGGGCGGTAACCTGCCCTTTGGCCTGGAGTGTAGTGAGGATCGAGAGGAGCCGACTTGCACGCATAAATTCGAAATGGCCCCAACCAACCTGACAGCAGATGACAGGTATGGTCGCCTATTCTTCTCCCATCAGCAACTCAAACCGCCTTGTGTCAGAAGGACCACCGGTCATGTCTCGGGCGATCAAACCGTTACTCATAAAAGGACTATTCATCATGCAATTTTCCGCCGCCGCTGCCGCGCAAGACCTCACCCTCATCAATCCCCCTAAACTGGGCGATCCAACCGCCAATGGGTACAGCACGGCGGTTGTGGCGCCGGCCAATGCGCGCATCGCCTATATCTCCGGCCAAGGCGGTCAGGATCAGACCGGCGCTCTCTCGCCCGACTTTGGAACGCAAGTCGCTCAAGCCTATGCCAATCTCGGCGCGGCTCTCGAAGGCATCGGTGCCAAGCCAGACCAGGTGGCTAAACTGACCGTCTATGTCGTGGACCATGACATGTCCAAGCTCGGCGTGCTCACCCAGAACGTCATCGCCCTGTTCGGCGACAAGCTTCCGGCCCAGACCCTCGTCCCCGTTCCCAAGCTCGCCATCGACACCATGCTCTTCGAAGTCGAGGCCATCGTCGTGTTACGGTAAAACCAGAACGGCGTGGATCTACCGGTTGTCAGGTATCGCCGAGACAACGGGTGCGCTGGCCTTATCGGAGAGTAACGACCACCTTGCCCTTGGCCCGGCCGGTTTCGAGATAGGCCATGGCTTCATTCAGCGCCTCGAAAGCAAACACCTTATCGATAACGGGATGAATAGCGCCTGCCTCGATGAGTTTGGTGATCTGGTCGAGCTGCGCTCCGCTACCGTTCATAAAAAGAAACGTATAGCGGATACCAGCCTGCTGGGCCTTTTTACGGATGCCTCGGCTGAGCAGTCGAAACACCAGTCCGATGATCGGACCGAGTTTCTTCTGCTTGGCGAAAGCGGGATCGGGCGGACCGGAAATGGAAACGGCGACACCACCCCTGCGGAGAACGCGCAAGGACTTTTCCAGCGTTTTCGTATCCTGACTGTTGAGCACCACGTCGTAGCCCAAGAGCTCCTTCTCGAAGTCCTGCTGGCGATAATCGATCACCACATCGGCGCCAAGGTTCCGCACAAGCTCACCATTGGCAGCGCTCGTCGTCGTGGCGACCTTGGCGCCAAGATGCTTGGCGAGTTGGATGGCGAACGTACCGACCCCGCCAGATCCGGCCTGGATAAAGACCTTCTGGCCAGATCTGAGGTTTGCCCGATCGACCAATGCCTGCCAGGCGGTCAAGCCTACGAGTGGAACCGAGGCGGCCTCGGCAAAGCTCAGGGTCTTGGGCTTGAGCGCCAGGTCTTTCTGGTCGATGGCAATACGTTCTGCAAAAGTGCCGATGCGGCCATCGCTCGGCCGCGAATAGACCTCGTCACCGACGTTGAATTTTCGCACTTGGGCGCCAACCCGAAGGACGGTGCCCGCCACATCATGGCCGGCGATAAAGGGCGGCCTGTAGGGTAGAATGGGCTTAAATTCACCGTCGCGGATCTTGGAGTCGAGGAGGTTAAGGCTGACGGCATGAACCTGCACCAGCACATCGTTGGGCCCAACGTCTGGCTCTGGTGCCTCCCTTAGACGGAGGAGCGAGCCCTTTTTGTAGGCATCGACAAAATAGGCGTACATGGCATGGATGTCCTGTCTGGAATTACGCGGGAAGGCGCAATTGCTGGCGCAGGGCTTTGTCGAAGATTTTTGCAGGCATCAGCCGCCGCAGGAGGCTGATCTGTCCGGCAACTTTACCGACGGTGTAGCGACGCTTCTGATCCTTGTCCGTCGCCGCTTTCAGCACTGCCTCAGCCACCATTTCAGGTGTATCCGCCGTGGGCATGACATCCTGAACGAAGCCAAGAACTCTCGAACGTGCCTCGTCATATTCCGGCAGCTTCCTGTCCGGCTCGAGCGAGTTTTGGTCGAATGGGCTGCGCACGTAAGCGGGTTCGATCAGGGAGACCCGGACGTTGAAGGCGCGGATTTCATGGTCGAGCGATTCCGAATAACCCTCCAATGCATGCTTGGTCGCCGCATAGTGGGCCGAATAAGGCGCAGGCGCGAAGCCGAGACCTGAACTGACATTGATGATCCGGCCTTGTCTCTGCCTACGCATTGTTGGCAGCACCGCGTTGGTCATCCGCAGAACGCCAAAGAGGTTCACGTCGAAGAGCGCCTGAACTTGGCTGATAGAAGACTCCTCCGCCCCACCGAGGAGGCCGACGCCGGCATTGTTCACCACGACATCGATCCGGCCTGCGCGCTCAAGGACGGTGTCTACCAGAGCCTTTACGGAAGCATCGTCGGTTACATCGCAGGTGAGCATCTCTAATCCGGCAGGCGAAATCCCACCCGTCTTCCGACTAGTACCGAAGACCGTGAAACCCGCTTTCGCAAGCGCTTCAGCGGTGGCTCGGCCGATGCCGGATGAAGCTCCGGTCACTATTACCGTTTTCATGGGCGTACCCTCACTTTTCCAAACGATAGCGTTCGGCCGGCTTTGTGCCGCCGAGACCGCCCAAGAGTCCATGACGGGCGCTTTCTAGATTCTGCCACAGTGCCTCGTCGCCAAGCGGCGGAATGGTCACGAGCTCTTTGCGATCGAGGCCAACCAGTGCCGCATCGACGAGATCATCGACCTCCATCAGGTTGGGCAGTGTGTTTGCGTCCACCCCGCTCCGCTCCCAGATCGCCGTGCGTGTCGCTGCGGGCACCACGGCCTGCACGTGAACACCCTCGGACCCAAGCTCGGTGGCAAGAGATTGCGAGAGGGTCAAGATATAAGACTTGGTCGCAGCATAGATTCCCGAAAAGTGCTCGGGCATGAAGCCGACGACGGAACCGATATTGATGATCGTCCCCGTACCCCGCCGGGCCATCCCGCTTGCCGCTGCCAAAAGAGTTGGCACGGTCACATTGAGCGTCACCAGCTTTTCAAGATCTACAGGCTTCGTTTCAGCGATAGTGCCGGCGCTATTGTCGCCGGCATTGTTGACCAACACATCGATGGGCGATCCGTCCCGTAGCCGGTTCTCGACCGTCTGCCGCTGTGTGGCATCGATAAGGTCAGCGGTGAGGATTTCTACTATGACGCCATATGCCGCGCGTAACTCTGCGGCTAGGTCTTCGAGCTTCTGAGTGGTGCGCGCGACAAGAACCAGATCGTGGCCGCGACTGGCAAACCTCCGCGCGTATACCGCGCCGATGCCGCTTGAGGCGCCAGTGATAAGTGCGGTGGACATAGTTATACCTGCTGGAAATTGACCCGAGTGTCGCAATCAAGATGTTGTCCATCATCTTGATTGTCAAGATGATGACGATCATCTAAAACATCGAAACACAGGAGTGGCCGGTCATGGGAACAAGTCAGCAACAGAAGGCAACAAGCCGCGCCGCCATTGTCACTGCAGCAGCAGAACTGTTTCGCGAACGCGGGCTGGAAGGGGTCAGCGTCGCCGAGATCATGGACGCGGCTGGCCTCACCCATGGCGGCTTCCCGCGGCATTTCCCGAACAAGCAGGCGCTCGTTGCCGAAGCGCTCGCTTTGGCATTGGAAGGCTCCGGAAAGTCGCGCCTGATTTCGGCCGATGGTGTGGATGCCTTTGCAGACGGCTATCTGACCAAGCTCCACCGCGATAATCCGGGCAAGGGATGTGTTTTTGCAGCTCTTGGTTCTGAAGTCGCCCGCGCCGACCCGCTGGCCCGAAGCGTCATGAGTAACGCCATCCACCGGCAGATCGAGGAATTCACGGTGTCTCGCGAAGACGGCGAAAACGAGTTGGATGCCCAGGCACTCGGAAAATGGGCCACCATGATCGGCGCCCTAGTTCTGGCCCGCATCTCTGATTCCGAAGCTGTTTCAGAGCAGATCCTGACGGCGACCAGAACCTGCATCGGCGTTTCGAAATAGTCTTGCGACGCCCTTTGGGCGTCGCGTTCCATATCCTCAAAGGCTGTAAAAGACCTTCTCGGGCGCGTTCCAGAGTGGCATATAGATGCCGCCCGAAGGGCCGTAAATCGGATCGGTCGGCGCGCTATCGGCCGTCGTCCAGCCTTTGGCCTTGGAGTAGATTCCCGCGACAACGCAAGGCAATTGATCCGGTGGCGCCGCTATTCCGCCAAGACGGCACATCGCGACTCCAAGACTGGTTTTGGGAGGCTCGTGCAGGTCAGTCTGAGACACCCTAAAGCGCCCCGAGATACACTACCTCCGTTTCAGATGCAGGGATTCCACTCCCCTCTGCTATCGCAACTTGCCTGGGGCCATCCGTGGCGTGCGCCCAAAAGTGCGCTTGAACGCATGAGAAAATGCGCTGTGGGAACGATAGCCAATCTCTTCGGCCATGCCGGCGACCGGCAGCATCGTCGTCAAGCCAACAGCGCAGGATTAGAGGGACGCGGACGGTTCATTAAAAGCCGGTCAAACCCTGCGTAAAGAGCAGCAAAGTTTCAATTCCCGCCCTCTTGCGATCTGTTGCGCTGTTTATCCGCCAGTACCGTTGTACTTCCTAACGGACAGCGGAACGGCGATAGCTGCGTAGGCCGGCAACGTCCAGTGCGAGCTCGCAAAACATGGCATTGGCCCAGGAAAACCATGGTCGCGTGAACCTTGTGGGATCATCGACATGGAAGGATTCGTGCATAAGGCCCGTGCCCCCGTCGGTTGCGAGCAGCAGGTCTAGCAAGTCGCGCTTTTCGGCGAGGCTGTCGCAGGTCAGCCCCTGTACGGCGAGGGCAATGGGCCACACTTGGTCGGGTGGCGTATGCGGGCTGCCGATCCCAGACGCAGCCTTCCCGGCATAGAAATACGGGTTGGCCTTGCTAAGGATGCGGGAGCGGGTCGCCAGATAGATTGGGTCAGTTGCGGTGCACCAACCCAGCATGGGCAGCGAGAGTAGGCTCGGCACATTGGCGTCGTCGGCCAGTAGACTATTGCCAAGACCGTCGACTTCGTAGGCATAGACCAGGTCTTTGCCATCGGCCTCCACCAGTCCGAAACGCTCGATGCCCTTCTCTATCTCCTCGCGAAGGAGGTCGGCGTCCCGCCCAAGGCTGTCGTTGCCAAAAACTTTGACTGCCACCTTCGCAATGTCGCGCAGCGCGACTGCAGCAAAGGCGTTGCCGGGAATATTGTAGCCGTAGACACAGGCATCGTCGCTCGGCCTGAACCCTGCCCAGGTCATTCCGGTATGCCCCGTAACCGGCCCCAGACCTTCACGCGTCAACGTATCGCTCTGCGGGCAATCCATACGCTCGAAGCGATAGGTCGAATTGCGCTCGTGGTCTTGCTCTGTGCGCCATGTTTGGATGACGACCTTCGCTACCGCTTCGAAGCTTCTTAAATGGTCGGTTCGGCCCGTTGTCGCCCACAGGTCGTAGGCCAGTTGGATCGTATAGGCGAGCGAGTCGATTTCGTATTTGCGCTCCCACACCCAAGGCGACTGCGGAAAGACGTCCTTATGTCCTGCAGCATTATCGGTGGCGTTGAAGGCATTGGCATAGGGATCGAGCAGAACATAGTCGAGCTGGCGCCTGGATACGGCGGCAATGAGATCGGCCAGCCCGGCATCCTGATGCGCAAAATGCAGGAACGGGGCCAGCTGTGCCGTGGAATCCCGGAGCCACATTGCCGGAATATCGCCCGTTATGACGAAAGCCGTCCCATCGGGAAGATGCGTGACGGTCCTCGTCAGCATGTCGACCAGGCAGCGCTCGACGGTTTCGCCCACCTGTGCGCCCAGCGTCTCCCCGACCTGGTTCGAGATTTTCTGAACGATTGGGTAAACTGACTCCCCCATCACGGCCGTCTCCATTTATTGGCGCTACTCACGCACTTCTAATTATCTCATGGCTTCAGATTCGGAGCCTAACCAGAGCGCAGCACATCGACAATGCGCCAGCGTCCGGAATTCGAAGCCGGTCCCAAATCTTTCATTTATCTGCCAGCCCAAACAACACCAAGGCGCCCAGCCCGAAGCGCTCCTCAATCAAACGAACTTGTGCCCGGGTGCTTCACCACGGCCTGCTTTCTCAGAGAGAAGCAGAGGGTTGTGCGGCAGCAGGAGCTGCCCCGAGATCAGTTTGGCCAATAGCCACGGCAGCGGTGCGATCTTACCCAGGCTGCCGGCACCGATGTCGCGAAACATCGGATAGATAGAGCTGTCAGACTGGTAGAGCGGCGTCAGCACGTTGGAGAGAAACTGATAGAGCCGCACATGCCAGCGCCGCATCTGCGCATAAGCGGCAAGCGCCGAGGGTATGTCATTCGTGCTGTCCATTGCCCACGCCAGCGCTGCTGCGTCCAGCAAGGCCATATTGGCCCCCTGCCCCAATTGCGGGCTCGTTGAATGCGCACTGTCGCCGATGAAAACGATCCCATCGCCTGCGGGAATTTTGAGGGTCGAGTGCGTATATCGGGCGAGAGTGAGTTGGTCGAAGTGCGCAACATTTGCCAGATGCGGTTCCGTCTCTGGCCAGTATTTGCGAACGTCTGACCGCCAGGCTTCAATACCGGCGCCGCGGATTGCCTCATAATCAGCGGTCTTAAAACTCCAGAAGAAAGCTGCGAGGTCTGGCCCGTCTGCAACCTGCTTGCCGGCCGGAAGGACGCCGATCATCACGCTCGCCTTGCGATAGCGCTGCACGAGCGCGCGCCGGTCAAAACCCTCGTCGATCCAAGGCAGAGTGGCCCAGAGCGCGCCGAACGAGAGAGCACGCGCTGTTGGCTTGTGGCGGGCGAACTGGCGCAGACGCGACAAGGAGCCGGTCGCATCAACGATAAGATCGAACGCGCCTTGGCGCCGATTGTCGCTGTGGAGGTAATAGCCGGAGCGGGCGCGGGACATGTCGGTGACGGCAAAGCCTACCGATGTTTCTATGCCTTCTGCCACAACCGCATCATGCAGAACGCTGAACAGCGCTGCGCGGTGGACCGCCAGCGCGTGGACATCAGCGCCGAGTGGGCGATAACTGACGTCGAGTACCGTTCGGCCCGAACGAAAATCCGTCCCGACGAGCCGATCCACGGGCGATCCCAGTGCGTTTATACCCTCGCTCAGTCCCAGCGCATCGAGAACCGCTAGGCCCGTCGGTTGCAGCATGAGGCCCGACCCGACAGGTTGGGGCGTTTCGAAGCGCTCGAACAATCGAACCCTGTGCCCTTGCCGCGCAAGGAACAGGGCAGTCGCCAAGCCACCCGGACCTGCACCCGCGACTGCGATATCGAGGCGTTTACGCAAAAGCAGCTCCCCATTTGATCTGCAAGGTGGCGACCAATCTGACCGAGTGTCTAAAGCACACGCTTGGCTTGATCCGGTGTCGGCAGCCAGCACGCGTCTCGCTTACCGAAGATGCGGTAACGATTGCGGGCGATAAAGCGATAGATTGGATCGCGGAGAACCGGGGGAATGACCCGAAAAATCGAGAGCATTCGCCATGGCCACCCCAGCCCTTCATAAATGGAGAGAATAGCGTCACTGTTCCGCCGAACACGCTCCCCAGTCACGACCACCATAGTATCGGGTTGGGAAGGATCGATACCGAACTTGCGATAGATTGCGCTGCCAACTTCGCCCTGCATGGATGCCAGCAGAAAATGGCCGCGGCTATCGTTGTTGAGAACAAATTGCGCATTGGCCGAGCAGAGTACGCACATTGCATCAAAGACAATTATGGGACGCTGCGATCCGTCGGTCTCGCTGTGAAAGTCTTCCATACTGTCTTCTACGCCGGTTTGGCAGGGAACAACAATCGGCCGTTCCGATTGCGAACGGCCGATCTCGCCCCCAACTCTAGGCAAAGGAGAGCCTGAAGCCGTGCATATAGAAACCTCCGGCATGCTTGAGAGGCATCGTCTCGACAGCGCTTCGGGCGTTACGCTGACCTATGCGGAATACGTGCCCCGCCGAAGCTCCGCAACCGACATCGTATTGGTGCACGGTCTCGCATCGTCCGGCCTGCAGTTCCACAATGACGCAGTGCGTTTTGCCGAGAGCGGCCATCGGGTGATCGTGCCCGACTTGAGGGGACATGGAGCTTCGGGCGTGCCCTCCGGACCCATTCGTGCCGCCGATTTTTCCATCGCCACCATGGCGCAGGACGTCCTCGCTGTACTTGAGCACGCCAATGCCGGGCAGGTTCACTGGGTTGGCAATTCACTCGGAGGCATCCTGGCTCTCCATCTCCTGGGAACACCGCAAAGCGATCGGCTGGAGAGCCTAGCGCTGTTCGGCACCTGTTTTTCGATGCAATTGCCTGCGCAGGCGGCCCACGTCCTGCGCCTATCGTTTTTGCCCGGCGCGCCCGTGACCGCTTGGTTGACCGCTCGAACGACGACGCAAAGCTTGTTTGGCCGACAGTCGATTGAGACAGCCATACGGCAATTCAACGTTGGGGCTGGCGCGGCAATTGTCTCTGGTCTGCGCCGCTACGACTTCATCGCCAATGCGCTCAGCTACGATCGCCCCGTGCTCGTGCTTCGGGGCGGCAAGGACCACGCGGTCAATCTGCGGCTGCGCCACGATATCCGCAGGTTAGCCCACCGGCCCAATATCGATCTGATTGACCTTCCCAGAGGCGGCCACTGCGCCAATCTAGATGTTCCCGATGCTTTTTGTGCGGCACTGGAAGAGCACTGCAGGCGCGCGGAACTCCGCGCAAGCACTTAGCCCGAGCACACTTGTAGAGGCCTAATTCACCGGCTCCGGCTCTATCTTGTGCGCATCTCTATCTGCCGGGACGCTACGGAGCAGCGGCAGCAGATGCCGGCCCTGACGTCTGATCTCATCAAGATAGGGCGTATCGGACAGCACAAACGTATCGATACCCAGGGCGCGATATTTCTTGAGGCTATTGGCGACGCGCTGGGCCGAACCGACGAGCCAGGTTGTCCCGGCGCCACCCCCGCCGAATTTTCCTGGCGCAGTGTAGAGATTATCGTCGAGCACCTCGCCGCGAGCATGCAGATCCAACAGCCGCTTCTGACCCACGGCAACCTTGCGGTTGTGATCGTGCCACCCCAAACCCTGATGCCTTGCCATTTCAGCCACCTTGGCCTCGGCATCCCGCCAGGCCTCTTCGGTCGTGTCACGCACCAAAGTGGTGATCCGCAGCCCAAACTTGAGCGGCGGCAGGTCGCGATCGAGCTCGAGACTGAGCGCTTTGAGCCGAGCGATGCGCTCGGCAATGCCCTCGAGCGGTTCACCCCAGAAAAGCTGCACATCGGCTTCAGTGGCCGCCACGCGCTCCGCGGCTTCGGACGCCCCGCCAAAGTAAAGCTTGGGATGTTTGCGATCGCCTCGAACGATCGGTCGTGGCACGACGGTGCTGTCGGTCACCGAGAAATGCTCACCGGCAAAGGTGACGTTTTCCTCCGTCCAAAGCCGCCGGACGAGCCTCATGAATTCCTTGGTCCGCGCATAGCGATGCGCTTGGTCACCTTCGCTGTCGCCATAGGCGGCCAGATTATCCTGACCCGACACGATATTGATCCGCACCCGCCCACCGTTGAGATGATCGAGCGTCGCCGCCGCAGACGCGAAATTGGCCGGTCGCCAATAGCCGGGCCGGATGGCGATCAACGGTTCGAAGCTTCGGGTGCGCGCAGCCAATGCCGTCGCAAGGGTAAACGTGTCGGGCCGCCCCCAGCCCGTTCCGAGCAGCGCACCATGCCAACCGTTGTCCTCAAGCGCCTCGGCCTGCGCGGTCAGTACGTCGAGGCTGTTGTGATCGACGGCAACGGGCTCGCCGCGATGGCCGGGGTTCACCTGATTGGGGATATACCAAAGAAATTCGGTCGTGCTCATGTCTCTAGACGGCCTTACGCTGGAGGGCAGGCAGGGCAAGCCCGTTGGCCGGGCGCGACAGTCCGAGATTTTCGCGCAGCGTCTGCCCCTCATACTCGGTCCGGAAAATCCCTCTTCGCTGCAGGATCGGAACAACCTGATCGACAAAGTCGGTAAGGCCGGTCGGTAGAATGGGCGGCATGATGTTGAAGGCATCCGCGGCGCCATTGTTGAACCAATCCTCAATCGCATCGGCAATTTGCTCGGGCGTACCGACGACAGTGCGGTGTCCACGAGCGCCCGCAACCGCCAGATAAAGCTGCCGAAGAGTCAGGTTATTGCGCTCGACAAGATCGGTTACGAGCTTGAGCCGGCTCTTGTTGAGCTCGGTGTTCTGCGGCAATGGCGGAGCGCGGTCGTCGAGCGAATATCCCGAAAGATCGATGCCCTTGTACTGGCGCTCCAGAATTGTCCAGGCGATCGAGGGGTGGATGAGGGACTGGATATAGTCATACTCTTCCTGCGCCTCCTTCTCGGTGCCGCCGAGCACGGGGAAGATGCCAGGACTGATGAGCAGCTCATTGGTGCTTCGGCCGTAGCGACCAAGTCGGCCCTTCACGTCCGAATAAAATTCCTGCGCATCTTCAAGGGTCTGATTGGCGGTAAAGATCATTTCGGCGGTCCGGGCCGCGAACTCACGTCCCGGCTCGGAGGCACCAGCCTGCACGATTACTGGATAGCCCTGCACGGGACGCGCGACATTGAGCGGACCGCTGACGGTGAAGAATTTGCCCTGGTGATTGAGCTGGTGGATTTTATCGGGATCGAGATAGACGCCGCTTGCCTTGTCGCGCACGAAAGCATCGTCCTCATAGGAATCCCACAACCCTTTGACGAGATCGACGAACTCCTCGGCGCGCTCGTAACGATCCGCATGGGCGGGATGTCCTGGGATGGAAAAATTCTTGGAGACGTCGGCCCCGGTTGTCACCACGTTCCAGGCAGCCCGACCCTTGCTGATATGGTCAAGCGAGGCAAATTTCCGCGCGAGGAGATAGGGATCCTCGTATGTGGTGGATGCCGTCGCCACAAAGCCGATATGGCTCGTCACCTGCGACAGGGCTGCCCAAAGCGTTATCGGTTCGAAATGCGCGCCCTGGCTTGAGCGCCGCAGCGCTTCCGGATCCTTGGCACGCTCCCACCCCGCCGGACTGTCAGCGACGAAGACCAAGTCGAACTTGCCACGCTCGGCGGTCTGCGCCAGGTCTTTATAGTGGTCGATATTGTGTCCTGCATCGGCTTGCGAGGCTGGATGCCGCCAGGCTGATATATGGTGTCCAGTCGCCATGATAAAGGCGCCGAGCTTGAGCTGTCTTTTCTCACTCATTTCAGTGTCCTTTCGTTTAGGCAGCGCTTCGGTCGTCGACGTCGACGCCAAGCCGCGAAAGCAATTGCGATCGGATGGCACCAAAGCGTGGATCGCCGTGGCTGCGACGGCCCTTGATGTCGACCTTGAGGTCTTCGACCAGGCGGCCCTGGTCGAGCACCAGAATGCGATCGGCCAGAGAGATCGCCTCGTCGACATCGTGTGTGACGAGGAGCACTGCCGGCCGGTGGCGCGCACAGAGCTCGCGGAGCAAATCGTGCATCTTGAGCCGCGTCAGCGCGTCGAGTGCCCCAAAAGGCTCGTCGGACAGGAGCAATGCGGGCTCCCGTACCAGCGAGCGGGCCAGCGCCACGCGCTGCTGCTCGCCGCCGGAAAGCTGGATCGGCCAGGCCGTTTCGCGACCTGCGAGCCCCACCTCTTCAAGAGCTTTTCGGCCAGGCTCACGCCCTGCCCCACCAAGGCCCAACGTGACATTCTGGATCACACTGCGCCAAGGCAGGAGCCGCGCATCCTGAAACACGACGGAGAGCTTTTCCGGCGTTCGGAGTGACCCGGTGCCGTCCACCTCGTAGTCGAGCCCGGCCAGTGCACGCAGGAATGTGCTCTTACCTGAACCGCTCTTGCCTAAAAGAGCCATGAATTCGCCCTGGGCGATGTCGAGGTCGAGGTCGTCGAGGATGGTGACGTCGCCAAAGCGGCGGGTCAGCCGGCGGACTTCAACCGCCTTTAATGAGCGAGCGTGCGGCGCCATGACAGCAGTCTCCTTTCAAGCAGACGGACGACGCCGTCGGAGGCAAGGCCGAGGACGGCATAAACCACGAGCCCAACGATGATGATCTGGGTTTGACCATAGGTGCGGGCGAGTTCGATCATGTAGCCGAGGCCCGAGGTGGCATTGATCTGCTCGACCACCACCAGCGAAACCCAGCACAGCGTGACGGCAAACCGTAAACCCAGGAGGAAGCCAGGCACTGCACCGGGCAGCACGACTTGCAACAGGAAATCACGCTGACTCATGCGCAACGTTTCAGCGAGTTCGACATAGCGCTCGTCGATGGCCCGCAGCGCATTATGCGTGTGCATGTAGATCGGCACGACGACGCCAAGCGTAATGATCGTAACCTTCATGGTCTCGCCGATCCCCAGCCACAGCATCAGGAGTGGGATCATGGCGAGTGTCGGTACGGCGCGCTTGATCTGGATGGGCCCATCGATGAAGGCCTCTCCAACCCTTGAAAGTCCGGAGATGACCGCAAGCAGAAGACCGATGACGATGCCGAACCCCAATCCCAGCAGCGCTCGTACCGACGAGGTAAGGAAGTTCGATTGCAGCCGCCCATCGGCGATAAGATCACCAAAGGTGCCAACAATTGCCCATGGCGCCGGCAGGATGCGCGGATCGAGCAGCCCGAATGCCGACCCCGCAGTCCAGATCAACACCAGGGCGAGAGGCCCGATCTGGAGACCGAAGGGAATGGCCGGACCCGGCCCAAGGCGCCGCCGGCGCCGGGGCGAATTTTCGACAAAGGCGGGCGGGCGGAAGCTGGTGGGCGGGGCATAGCTCGCCGGTCTTTCCCGGTCGAGGACATCGAGCCTTCCACTATGGCTGCTGGTCATATAGGTCATCGCGGAACTCCAGGTTCAGAGAAGTCTATTTGGCGCTCAGGGCTGCGGCGGCGATTGTTTCAAAGCGGCGGTCGAAGATGTTCTCGGCGCTGAAGGGCTCGTAGCCGAGCTCGGCGCCCAGGAGGTCGATGGTCTTCTGATGGCGGGCGACGACCTCGTCCCAGTTATCGGGGATGATCTGATTACCCACGAGCTCGACGAGATACTCGCCGTCTTCCTTGCTCAGGCCCTGATCCCCAACATAGTAGCCCTCGACCCACGCCTCGGGGTTCTCATTGACCCATTGCGTAGCGCGGGCCCAGAAGCCGACATAGACGGCCAGCGCCGCGGCCTTGGCCGGATCGTCCAGCACCCATTGCGGTGCGTAGAGATGGCTCGGATCATCGCGCAGCCCGTGCTCGATCACCGTCGCGCCATCAGCGCCATACTGGTTCACATAACGCCGGATATAGACCCCACCGATCGGCGCCACATCGACCTGATGGCTGGCAAGTGCCACAGGATAGACATCGCCCGTACTCGGCAGTTCGACCAGGGTCACGTCGTCGCGCGTCAGCCCCGCCGCCTGTAGAGCCCGCAGCACCAAAGCGCCCTGGGCCTGGCCGGGGCTAAAGGCAATGCGCTTGCCGCGGAAGTCGGCGAGAGTCTTGACGTCCACGCCTGGGGCGATGCCGAACCGATAGATCGGGTGGCCGATAGGATCTTCGCGTTCGCGATAGGCAATGTTGCGGACCGGCAGGTCATTCCAGTTGGCAAAGATCGATGGAATTTCAGCCACCGAGCCAACATCGAGCGCCCGCGCCCGGAAGGCTTCCGAGGTCTGCGGCCCACCGCTGAGATTGGTCCATTCGATCTCGAAGGGAATCTCGTCGATGAGACCGGAAAGCTGCAGCGCCACCTTGGTCTGCGGGTCACCCACCACGAGCTTGGTGCCCGCCGGAACGTCGGCGAGAAGTGGAGCGCTTTCCTGGGCGTGCACCAGGCCGAAACTTGCTAGTGATAGAAGCGAGGATGCGATTAAAAGGGTCGCGGTTCGACGGCTCTGCTGCATGTCTTTCCATCCGATCAGTGATGGAGAGAACGTTAGCCTTCAATATCCACTAATTCTATAGACTAAAGAAGATCGATTTCCTGAATATGGGAAGCGATTGAGCATGGCACAGCTGTCGACGGTGCGCTCGCGCAGCGCACTATATCGTTCATTCTGGCTATCGTGCAGCGTCCTATGACTTGGGGTTCCAGCAACGTCGCTAGAAAAGCGCAACGTGCGCCACGCCTCCCCCGAAGCAGTAAGGCGTTACGAAGAGCTCTGATCTACGAGCGTTTAAACGTTTCCGAAGGTCTTGGGAAAACTGGCGGAGAGAGAGGGATTCGAACCCTCGAGACGGTTACCCGCCTACACACTTTCCAGGCGTGCGCCTTCGACCACTCGGCCATCTCTCCGCATCGCCGTGGCAGGTCCGGAACCGGACTGCGCGCGACCACGTTGGGCCGTTGCGAGCGTGGCGCAATATAGCGATGAACTTTGCGGGCGCAAGCCAGAGATTGGACCTGTTACCCATGTTTTTCGATATGGCGCCAATCTCTTGTGGAGCGAAGGCAGGACGTGGCACAATCATTGAGTGCAGGGGCGGAGCGGTCGCCGCCCGCGAGCACGGGACGGGGTAAATGCGGATAGCCTTGCGTATCATAGGCACATGGCTCATCGGGCTTGCACTAGTGTTGCTGGTCATCGATGGCACAAAGACATTGGCAAGCAATGTCGCCACCTTCACGTCTCTGGGCGATGTGTGGATGCAGGTCGGCGCGCAAAGCCTTGATGAGCTTCGCGGATTTTTGCGCAGCCGGTTCTTCGCGACGCTGCTCGACAATGCGCTCGATGTGCTTTTGACCTATCCGGCCTTTGCCGTCATCGGCTTACCCGGCATTCTTTTTGCGCTGCTGGGCCGCTCGCCACGTCGTGAACGCTTTTTGCGCGCCGAAGAAATTTGAACGCTCGCAAACGCCTGCTTAAATCCCCATATTGCGGGGCGAAAGGAGCATTTCATGTTCTTCCGCACCAAGCCGACATCTATTCCTTCTGCTGCTGACGCCCTGCCGGGCCGGACGGTGGAAATGCCTGTGGCACCTGAACATTTTGTCAATGGCAAGAGCCTCAAGGGGCCCTATCCCGAGGGGCTCGAGACCGTCTATTTTGGTCTTGGCTGCTTCTGGGGCGCCGAGCGGCTGTTCTGGAAACTGCCGGGCGTTTACGTGACCGCCGTGGGTTATCAGGGCGGACATACGCCGAACGCCTCTTATGAAGAGGTATGTTCAGGCAAGACTGGGCATACCGAGGCGGTCAAGGTGGTCTATGACCCCAAGGCTATCTCATTGGAAACACTGCTGAAAACCTTTTGGGAAGAGCACGATCCGACCCAGGGCATGCGGCAGGGCAATGATGTGGGGACCCAGTATCGGTCTGCCATCTATACGACGACGCCCGAGCAGGCAGACATCGTCGCCCGCAGCAAGGACGCTTACCAAAATGCCTTGCGTGAAAAGGGCTTAGGTCCGATCACGACGGAAATTGGTGAGGCTGGTCCGTTCTATTATGCCGAGACCTATCACCAGCAATACCTCGCCAAGAACCCGAACGGCTATTGCGGGTTGAATGGCACCGGCGTCTCTTGCCCGATCGGGCTGGGCGTGGCTGCCGAGTAGCATTTTTTCACGGCGTAGCGGTTATCCGCTGCGCCGTTTCTGTTAGCAGTCCGTTAACATTGAGCACCCCCTACCTCACTATCATGACCCGGCCGGGCTTCGAAGCCTTCGTCGCGCGCCTGCCCGCCGTTTCCGTGGTGCGGCAATGGCGTGACGATTCGGTCGCCAAGGTCGGGGATAAGATTTTTGCGCTGCTCGATCGCGACCCCGGCGAGGTGTGGTGCAAGGTGTCGGAGATGTCGTTCGATCTGCTCACCGAGATGCCAGGAATCCGACCGGCGCCTTATTTTGCGCGGGCGGGTTGGGTGGCGATTTCGGTCGATAGCCCGCTGACGGGTGACGAGGTGGAAGCCTATGTGGTCGAGGCGCACCAGATTATCGCGGCAAAGATGAGCGCGCGGAAACGACGTGCGCTCGGGCTTGATCATCTGGAGATCAAGGGGCTGGATTAAGGCCCCCTCACCCGCCGCGTTGCGGCGACCTCTCCCCCAGAGGGAGAGGTGCGCTTCGCGCTCCACCAGCTCTACTGCAGTTGCGGCTTGACCAGAAAATCGTTGCGGTCGGCGGTTTTGACGCGGACCCAGGATTCGCGGCCGGAGCGGACGATGCGGAGGGCGAATTCGGAGCCGGCCGGAGCCTTGGCCCAGAGTTTTCGGTAAAAATCGCCGAGGCCTTCGATTTCCTCGCCGTCGAGTTCGGAAATGATGTCGCCGCTCTTGAGGCCAGCTGTATCGGCCGGGCCGCCATCGGAGACGTTCATCACCACGACGCCATTGTTGCGCTCGGCAGAAAAGACGCCGAGCCATGGCCGTGCCTCGCGCGCGGCCTGGCCAGTCGTGACGAGATCATCGAGAATGGGTTTGAGGAGATCGATGGGCACGACCATGTTGATATCGGTCGTGTCGCCGGCATTCATCATCTGGAGGCGCAACGAGCCGATGCCGATGAGATTGTCATTGTTGTCGAGCAGCGCGGCCCCGCCCCAAGAGGGGTGGAAGGGCGAGGTGAAGATCGCCTCGTCGAGCATATATTCCCAATAGCCGGCAAATTCCTGGCGGGCGACGACCTCGTTGACGACCTCTTCGCCCTCGCCGTCGATGATGCGGCCGATATCGCTGACACGCGCGCCGGCCGAACTGCCAAGCCGCAGGGCCGGCAGGTCGAGATCGCCCATGGCCTGGACGAGGCCAAAGCCGGTGACCTGGTCGATGCCGACGACATGGGCGGGCACGACGCGCTCGTCATGGGTCGTCAGCCACACTTCCTCGGCTTCGGTGACCAGATAGCCGATGGTGACGATGAGACCCTTGTCGTTGATGACGGCGCCGCTGCCTTCGCGCACGGTACCGAGGGTCGAGGCCGTGAACGCGGTTTCGGGGATTTGAGCCCGCAAGGCGACGACGGAATGGCGCGGATTGGTGGACATGGGGCACTCCCCTTCGCTTTGGTGTTGCTCCATTAGATATGCCGCGATGCGGCCAAAGCAAGGTGAGCACACGAAGGGCTGATCTGCAGGACGGGTCAGCGAGGCATTCAAGAGTGAATAGCCAGCCGCCACATTTGGTCAATTCTATACGGGGATGGCGAGAACTATACCTTGTTCAACAGAACAGGAGCTTGCCATGACCATCGACGGAACGACGATGTCCCTTTCTCAGCCTGCCGCCAACACGATCAAGGGCACCGCCTTGCTGCTCCGCCTCGAAGCCCTTGCGGCCGTGGTTTTTGGCGTGACCGCCTATGCCATGCTTGGCCAGTCATGGATCGTTTTCGCGGTTCTGTTTCTCGTGCCCGATGTCTTCATGGCCGGCTATCTGGTGTCACCGCGCGTTGGCGCGTGGAGCTATAATCTCGTCCATACCTATGTGACCCCGGCGCTTGTTGCGGCCAGCGGCTTTGTGTTCGGGCCGATCGCCTTTGGAATCGCGGCGATCTGGGTGGCGCATATCGGCATGGACCGCATGCTGGGCTATGGGCTCAAGAAGGAAACCGGCTTTCAGGATACGCACTTGGGTCGTATTGGGAAGAAGTGAGTTTTCCAACGTCCACTGCGTCATTCCCGCGAAAGCGGGTATCCCTTGGATCTGGAAAAGAGCTTCTCGCTTGCGCGGGGATGACCCGGAGGTGGGTTATTGGCTTGAGTTTGCCGGGCGGCCAAAATCCAGCCGCGCCAAGAGTCTTCCCAAACGGTTTCGCCGGGGGCGGCGAACATGTTGCGGCCCATGATGAAGGCGCCGTAATCGGTGACGGCCTTGACCTCATCGGCATTGTTGGCGCCGTCTTCAAACATCCAGCGCGCGAGGTCACGCGGATTGATGGTGCCGAACGGACTTTCACGCGTCTGGTTGAGCCCCGTGCCGAAGCCGTCGAGCGTCAGCATCATATGGGCGGAAACAATCTGGGGCATGGCCCAATCCTCACGGTCTGCCCGTGAGGAAAGGACAGCGCTGCAAAACTGTCAAGGAACGGCTCGCAACCCCGCGCATTTCGGGCCTATGACTTACGAACTTTTTTATTGGACCGGCATCCAGGGCCGGGGCGAATATGTGCGGCTGGCGCTCGAAGAAGCGGGCGTGTCCTATGAGGACATGGCGCGGGTCGAGGGCGACGGGGTGATCGAGGCGCTGGCGGAGAAGATTGCTACGCCGAGCTTTGCGCCGCCAGTGCTGCGGCATGGCGATGTGGTGGTCGGGCAGACGAGCGCCATTCTGTTTTATCTCGGCGGCACGCTTGATCTGGCGCCAAGAGATGAGCGGCTCAAACTCTGGACGCATCAGATTCAACTGACCATCGCCGACTTCGCGCTTGAGGGGCATGACGTGCACCATCCGGTAGGGATGGGCAAATATTACGAGGAGCAGAAGCCGGAGGCGCGGCGTCGGGCCGCGGAATTTTGCGACGAGCGGGTGCCGAAGTTTCTAAAATGGTTCGAGACGATCTTGGCGCGCAATCCGGCGGGACCTGAGTTTCTGGTCGGGGATCGGCTGAGCTATGCAGACCTCTCGCTGTTTCAGGTGATGGAGGGGCTGCATTATGCCTTCCCCAAACTGATGGGACGGATCGGCGGAGAGTTTGAGCGGGTCGAGGACTTGCGCGAGCGCGTGCGGGCGCGGCCGAATGTGGCGGCGTATTTGCGGAGCGAGCGGCGGCTGGCGCCGAATGAGAGTGATTTGTTCCGGCATTATCCGGAGCTGGATGGGTAGGGCTGGTTAGGGCACATCGGGGCTCACATCACCCCCTCCTAGCCTCCCCCATCAAGGGGGAGGTATCTGCCGGTGGTTGCCGTAGGATCGCGCCACAAGAGTGGAGCGGCACCTCCCCCTTTGATGGGGGAGGTTGGGAGGGGGTGATCCCCAGACGCTATCCCTTCGGCCTCGGCGTCAGCCCGTGCAAGAAGAGCTGCTCCAAATATCTTGCCGCATCCTCGAACCGCCCTTCCCCGCCGCGGCCCTTGCCGAGGATTGCCCGCACCTGGACGTCGAAATCGGCATAGTGCTGGGTGGTCGCCCAGATCGAAAAGATCAGGTGATAGGGATCGGTGCGGGAAATCTTGCCCTGGTCCATCCAGGTGAGCAGCACTTGGGCTTTTTCCTCGACCAGGGCCTTCAAATCCACTTCGAGCATATCGATGATGTGCGGCGCGCCGCGCAACATTTCATTGGCAAAGAGTCGGCTTTGGCGGGGAAAATCGCGCGCCATTTCGAGTTTCCGACGGATATAGGAGCGGATCTCGACGAAAGGATCGCCATCGGCGCGCATTTCTTCGAGGGGAGCGAGCCAGGTGACGAGGAGCTCTGACATCAGGCGGCGATGGATCTCTTCCTTCTTCGGGAAATAATAGAGCAGGTTGGGTTTGCTCATACCGGCCACTTCGGCGATCTGATCGATCGTTGCGCCGCGAAAGCCGTGGACCGAAAAGACCTCGAGCGCGGCTTCGAGAATGATGTCCTGTTTTTCGCGCTGGATGCGCGTGACCGGCCGCGGCTTTGCGGGGGCCGTGGCGACTTTGGCGTCCGCCTTGTGCTGGCGCTTCGGAGCGGGCGATGAGCCATCCGTTGCGATCATCTTCGATGACGCTGGCGCGATCATCTTCGATGACGCTGGCGCGATCATCTTCGATGACGCTGGCGCGATCATCTTCGATGACGCTGAGATCACCTTCGGTGACGCTGGAGATTTGTTTTTGGGCGCCATTTTCGTCTTGCGGGAATGAACAGGAGTGCTAACATTTTTCCAACTGGTCAAAAATCTGGCGAATGCGCTTCCCTGTCAAGCGCCCGCGCAAAATGACCGGACCATGCCAAGGGAGCGACTTCGCCGTGTCCACTTCAACCGTCGTGCCGAACGATCTCAACGCGTTCTGGATGCCGTTTACGGCGAACCGGCAATATAAGAAGGCGCCGCGCATGTTCGTGGCCGCCAAGGACATGCACTATACGACATCGGACGGCCGCCAGGTGCTCGACGGGACGGCCGGGCTCTGGTGCTGCAATGCGGGCCATGCGCGGCCAAAAATTGTCGAAGCGATCGCCAACCAGGCCGCCGAACTCGACTATGCGCCAGCTTTCCAGATGGGACATCCCAAGGCATTCGAACTCGCCAATCGCATCATCGACATCGCGCCCACGGGGCTCGACCATGTGCTGTTCACCAATTCCGGTTCGGAATCGGTCGAGACGGCGCTCAAAGTGGCGCTCGCCTATCACAAGGTGAAGGGCGAAGGCTCGCGCACGCGTCTAATTGGCCGCGAACGCGGCTATCACGGCGTCAATTTCGGCGGCATTTCGGTCGGCGGTATCGTCACCAACCGGAAAATGTTCGGCACGCTCCTTACCGGCGTCGACCATCTGCCGCATACGCATAACCTTGCCAAGAACGCGTTTTCGAAGGGCCTGCCGGAGCACGGCGTCGATCTCGCCGACGAACTCGAACGCATTGTCACCCTTCATGACGCTTCGACCATCGCGGCGGTTATCGTCGAACCGGTGGCCGGGTCGACAGGCGTGCTCATTCCGCCGCCGGGCTATCTGCAGCGCCTCCGCGATATCACCAAGAAGCACGGCATCCTGCTGATTTTCGACGAAGTGATCACCGGCTATGGCCGTTTGGGCACGCCGTTCGGCGCCGACTATTTTGGTGTCGTGCCCGACATCATGGTGACCGCCAAGGGCCTGACCAATGGCGTCATCCCGATGGGCGCTGTGCTGGTTTCGGCCGAAATCCACGACGCGTTCATGAACGGGCCGGAACACGTCATCGAATTTTTCCACGGCTATACCTATTCCGGCAATCCCATCGCGTCGGCCGCAGGGCTCGCAACGCTCGAAACCTATCGCGAAGAAGGCCTTCTCACCCGTGGTGCGGAACTGGCGCCGAAATTCGAGGCGGCGCTGCATTCGCTAAAAGGCCTGCCGCATGTGATCGATATCCGCAATATCGGTCTTGTCGGCGCCATCGAGCTCGAACCCATCGCCGGGCAACCGACCAAACGCGCCTTCTCGGCTTTTCTCAAGGCGTTCGAACAGGGTCTCCTCATTCGCACGACGGGCGACATCATCGCGCTCTCGCCGCCGCTGATCGTTTCGGAAAGCCAGATCGACGAAATCGTCACCAAGCTTGCAGGGATCCTCAAAACGCTTGAGTGAAATGGAACAAATATTCTACATAATCTAAAATAGAATTTTTGTTCCCAAGGAGGGGCGGCCAAAATGCACATCATCGAGAATGCCGTAGGCGGCAAGCGCTACACATCGAGTTCGACGCGGCGCGTGCCCGTGTTCAATCCAGCGACGGGCGAGCAAAGCGCCGAACTGCCGCTCTCGACCCTCGACGAGCTGAACGCGGCCGTCGCCAATTCGGTCAAGGCGCAGGTCGCCTGGGGCAATACCCCGCCGATGAAGCGGGCGCGCGTCATGTTCAAGTTCAAGGCGCTGCTCGACCAGTATTCCGACGATATCGCGCGCGAAATCTCGAAAGAGCACGGCAAGGTGCATGACGATGCGCTGGGCGAAGTCGCCCGCGGCATCGACTGCGTCGATTTTGCCTGCGGCATTCCGCAACTGCTCAAGGGCGAATTCTCGCGCAATGTGGGCCCCTCGATCGATTCTTATTCCGATCGCCAGCCGCTCGGCGTCGTTGCGGGCATTACCCCGTTCAACTTCCCGGCCATGGTGCCGATGTGGATGTTCCCGGCGGCCGTCGCCTGCGGCAATGCGTTTATCCTGAAACCCTCCGAACGTGATCCCTCGGCTTCGCTCCTCATCTGGAACCTCTTCATGGAAGCAGGTCTCCCCGAGGGCATTCTTAATATCGTTCATGGCGACAAGGAAATGGTCGATGGGATTCTCGACCATCCTGATGTAAAGGCCGTCAGTTTCGTCGGCTCGACCCCAATCGCCGAATATGTCTATCAGCGCGGCACCAAAGCCGGTAAGCGCATGCAGGCACTCGGTGGCGCCAAGAACCACATGATCATCATGCCCGATGCCGATCTCGACCAGGCAGCCGATGCGCTGATGGGCGCGGGTTATGGTTCGGCCGGCGAGCGCTGCATGGCGATCTCCGTGGCTGTGCCGGTGGGTCAGAAGACGGCCGATGCGCTGGTTGCCAAGCTCAAGCCACGCGTTGAAAGCCTCAAGATCGGCCCTTCGACCGACAAGGACGCCGAAATGGGTCCGGTGGTCACGAAAATCCACCGCGACAAGATTGTTGGGTACATCGACTCCGGTGTCGAACAGGGCGCCGAGCTCGTGGTCGATGGCCGCGGGTTCAAGCTGCAGGGCTATGAAAACGGCTACTATGTCGGCGGCACGCTGTTCGACAATGTCACCCCCGACATGACCATCTACAAGGAAGAGATTTTTGGGCCGGTCCTATCGGTCGTGCGCAAGAACAGTTTCCAGGAAGCGGTCGATCTGATCCACGGGCATGAATATGCCAATGGCACGGCGATCTTCACGCGCGATGGCGACGCAGCGCGTGAATTTGCCGACAAGATCGAAGTCGGGATGGTGGGCATCAACGTGCCGATCCCGGTGCCGGTGGCCTATCACTCCTTCGGCGGCTGGAAGCGGTCGCTGTTCGGCGATCACTCCATCTATGGGCCCGAAGGCGTCCATTTTTATACAAGGCTCAAAACCGTCACCACCCGCTGGCCCGCCGGCATCAAGGGTGGGGCGGAATTTACGTTCCCAAGCCTGAAGTAGCATTCCCGGCCCTGCCCTCGCGCTGCGATGGCGGGGCCTTTTCTTATCCACGAGACTAAAGAGTAAAAGCATGACCTCTCCCGGCGAGAACCTTCGGATCAATGGCGACCGGCTCTGGGAGAGCCTGATGGACATGGCCAAGATTGGTCCCGGGATTGCGGGCGGGAACAATCGGCAAACGCTGACCGATAGCGACAAGCAAGGCCGCGCGCTGTTTCAGCGTTGGTGCGACGCGGCCGGGCTGACGATGGGCGTCGACAAGATGGGCACCATGTTCATGACGCGCGCCGGGACCGACCCGGATGCTCTGCCGGTCTATATCGGCTCGCACCTCGATACGCAGCCGACGGGCGGCAAATATGACGGCGTGCTGGGCGTCTTGGCCGGGCTAGAAGTCGTGCGCTCGATGAATGATCTGGGAATCAAGACCAAACACCCGATCGTCGTGACCAATTGGACCAATGAGGAAGGCGCGCGCTTTGCGCCGGCCATGGTGGCCTCGGGCGTGTTCGCGGGGGTCCTCAGCCTCGACTATGCCTATAGCCGCAAGGACATGGACGGAAAACTCTTCGGCAACGAGCTGAAGCGCATCGGCTGGGTGGGTGACGAAGAGGTCGGCGCGCGAAAGATGCATGCCTATTTCGAATATCATATCGAACAGGGGCCGATCCTCGAGGCCGAGGACAAGCAGATTGGCGTCGTCACCCATTGCCAGGGGCTGTGGTGGCTCGAGTTCACGCTGACCGGCAAGGAAGCGCATACAGGCTCGACGCCGATGACCATGCGCGTCAATGCCGGGCTCGCCATGGCGCGCATCATGGAGATGGTGCAGGACGTGGCGATGGGCGAGCAGCCGGGGGCTGTGGCAGGCGTGGGGCAGGTGAAATTTTCGCCGAACTCGCGCAATGTCTTGCCGGGGACGGTGGTGTTTACGGTCGATCTACGCACGCCGAGCCAGGAGAAGCTGGATCGTATGCGCGCGACGATCGAAGCCAAGGCGGCGGAGATTTGTGCGGAGCTGGGCGTTGGCTGTTCGGTCGAGGCCGTCGGGCACTTTGATCCCGTCACCTTCGATCCGACGCTGGTCGGCCGCGTGCGCTCGGCGGCGGAAAAGCTCGGGTATTCGCACATGAACATCATCTCGGGCGCCGGGCACGATGCCTGCTGGGCGGCGAAAGTGGCGCCATCGACGATGATCATGTGTCCGTGTGTGGGCGGCTTGAGCCACAACGAGGCGGAAGAGATCTCAATGGAATGGGCGGCGGCCGGGTGTGACGTGCTGTTCCATGCAGTGGTGGAAACGGCGGAGATTGTGGAGTGAGAGCAGTGCGCTCCGACAGCCTCCCCTCACCGACTTGGCTCCGCCAAGCCACCTCTCCCCAATGGGGAGAGGAAAGGTTCGACCGGCCTGTCGGTTCTTCTCCCCATCGGGGAGAAGGTGCCCCGGTAGGGGCGGATGAGGGGGCGGACTGAATGACCACCCGCCCCCGCCAATTGCGCCGAAACGCTACCGATGCCGAGAACCGGCTTTGGTATGTGCTGCGCAATCGCGGGTTGGATGGCCGTAAATTCGTTCGTCAGTTTCAGATCGGTCCTTACATCGCAGATTTTGCCTGTCGTGAGGCAGCCTTGATTGTCGAGCTGGATGGCGGGCAGCATGCTGACAACGCCAATGACCTCAGTCGAACGACGTATCTGAACGCCCAGGGTTATGGGGTATTGCGGTTTTGGAACAATGAGGTGCTGCAAAATCGCGATGGGGTTTTGGAAGCGATATCGCGCGTCATTGATAGTACCCCCTCACCCGACCTCCGCTTTGCTCCGGCCACCCTCTCCCCGAGAGGGAGAGGAATAAGAGGCGTGCGTGCGGCTAACGGCGCAAATTTCATCCATGAGGCACGTTCTATTCTTCTCCCTCTCGGGGAGAAGGTGGCTAGCCCAAAGGGCGAGACGGATGAGGGGGCCACTCCGGCTTAGAAATATAACAGACTCGCCGATGCGCTGAGGGGCGCTGGTGGGGCTGAGAGACTGCAAGGGAACGAAGATATGAGTAAAGTTATCAAGGGCGGCACGGTCGTTACGGCGGATCTTTCCTATGTCGCCGACGTCAAGATCGAGGGCGATGTGATCGTCGAGATCGGGCAGAATCTGTCCGGCGACGAGGTGCTTGATGCCACCGGCTGCTACGTCATGCCCGGCGGCATCGATCCGCATACCCATCTCGAAATGCCGTTCATGGGCACCTATTCGGCCGACGATTTCGAGAGTGGGACGCGCGCTGGGCTGGCCGGCGGGACGACGATGGTGGTGGATTTCTGCCTGCCCAATCCGGATCAGAGCCTGCTTGAAGCCCTAAAAATGTGGGACAACAAGACCGGCAAGGCTTCGGCGGATTACTCATTCCATATGGCCGTGACCTGGTGGGGCGAGCAGGTGTTCAATGAAATGGCCGAGGTGGTCGATCGTGGCATCACCTCTTTCAAGCATTTCATGGCCTATAAGGGCTCGCTGATGGTGAACGACGACGAGATGTTCGCCTCGTTCCAGCGTTGCGCGGCGCTGGGCGCCCTGCCGCTGGTGCATGCGGAAAATGGCGATGTGGTTGCGGCGATGACGGCCAAGCTGCTTGCCGAGGGCAATAATGGGCCGGAGGGCCATGCCTATTCCCGACCGCCGGAAGTCGAGGGCGAGGCAACCAATCGCGCCATCATGATCGCCGATATGGCCGGCGTACCGCTTTATGTGGTGCATGTCTCTTGCGAACAGGCGCACGAGGCCATTCGGCGGGCGCGGCAGAAGGGCATGCGGGTTTATGGCGAGCCGCTGGTGCAGCATCTGACTCTCGACGAGAGCGAATATTTCAATGCCGATTGGGACCATGCAGCGCGGCGGGTGATGTCGCCGCCCTTCCGCAACAAGGCGCATCAGGATTCGCTCTGGGCCGGCTTGCAGGCGGGATCGCTGTCGTGTGTCGCGACGGATCACTGCGCCTTCACCACCGCGCAGAAGCGCAATGGCGTCGGCAATTTTGCGAAAATTCCGAATGGGACGGGTGGGCTTGAAGATCGATTGCCGGTGCTGTGGACGGCGGGGGTCAATACCGGGCGGCTGACGCCGAATGAGTTCGTGGCCGTCACGTCGACGAATATCGCCAAGATTCTCAATATGTACCCCAAGAAGGGTGCCGTGATGGTTGGGGCGGATGCCGACCTGATCGTCTGGGACCCGAAGCGCAAGAAGACGATTACGGCGAAGAGCCAGCAGTCGGTGATCGACTATAATGTGTTCGAGGGCTTTGAGGTGACGGGCATGCCGCGGTTCGTTCTGAGCCGGGGTAAGGTTTCCATCATCGAGAACGAGGTGAAGGCGGAGCCGGGCCACGGGAAATTCGTGGCGCGCGAGGCGAAGAACCCGGTCAATCGGGCGCTGAGCCAGTGGAAGGACATCGTCGCGCCTCGCAAGGTCGAGCGGACGGGCATTCCGGCGACGGGGGTTTGATGGTGGGGTTTTCGCTAGAGGGGGCCTTACTATGACCCCCGTCGTTCAAGCCCAAAACCTTGGCCTCACCTTCCCCGCTGGCGATGGGGACATCGTGGCGCTGTCCCACGTCAACCTGACCATCGAGAAGGGCGATTTCGTTTCGTTCATCGGACCTTCGGGCTGCGGCAAGACAACCTTCCTCCGCACGATTGCCGATCTCGAACAGCCCACCTCGGGCACGCTGCGAATCAATGGCCAGACGCCGGAGAATGCGCGAAAAGATCGGGCCTATGGCTATGTGTTCCAGGCGCCGGCGCTGTATCCTTGGCGGACGATCGAGAAGAACATCGCGCTCCCCCTCGAAATCATGGGGCATTCGCAGGCTCAACAGGCCGAGCGGATCAAGCGGACGATGGATCTGGTGAACCTTTCGGGGTTCGAGAAGAAATATCCCTGGCAGCTTTCGGGGGGCATGCAGCAGCGGGCGTCGATTGCGCGGGCGCTGGCATTTGATGCCGATCTCTTGCTGATGGATGAGCCCTTTGGGGCGCTCGATGAGATCGTGCGGGATCACCTTAATTCTGAACTTTTGAAGCTGTGGGACCGGACCAAAAAAACGATCTGCTTTGTGACGCATTCGATTCCCGAGGCGGTTTATTTGTCGACGAAGATCGTGGTGATGTCGCCGCGGCCGGGGCGGGTGACGGATGTGATCGAGAGCAATCTGCCGCGCGAGCGGCCGCTCGATATTCGCGAGACGCCGGAGTTTTTGGCGATCGCGGCGCGGGTGCGGGATGGGCTGCGGGCTGGGCATAGTTATGAGGAGGTGGTGTGATGGGGCATCGTGGCTCACGTCACCCCCTCCCATCCTCCCCCATCAAGGGGGAGGTGCCACATCGCGTTTTTGGCACGATCCTGCCTCATGTGCTGTCCCTTCACCTCCCCCTTGATGGGGGAGGTCGGGAGGGCGTGATGGCAAGCGCGGGAGCGGCGACATGAACCGTGTCATCCCTATCCTCACCATTCTGCTCGCCATCTTCGTTTTCTGGTACGCGGCCGCGATCTGGATGAATGCCCCTTGGCAAAACATCCTCAATGGCCGCGCCAATCTGACCAATGTTCCATTCCTCGAATTTGCCCAGCAGACCTGGGCGCAGGACAAGCCGATCTTGCCGGCGCCGCATCAGGTGTTTTCGGAAATCTGGAATGCGACGATGGGGCTTGAATTTACCTCGCGGCGGTCCCTGGCGCTTCATGCCTGGATTACGCTGTCGGCGACGCTGCTGGGGTTTGTGCTCGGCACCGGGCTCGGCGTCATTCTCGCGGTCGCGATCATTCATAATGATGCGGCGGATCGGTCACTGATGCCATGGATCATCGCCAGCCAGACCATCCCCATCCTCGCCATCGCGCCGATGGTCGTCGTCGGGCTCGGCGCGATCGGGCTGACGGGGCTCGTGCCAAAGTCGCTGATCTCCATGTATCTCAGTTTCTTCCCGGTCGTTGTCGGCATGGTGAAGGGGCTGCGCTCGCCGGAGGCCATTCAGCTCGATCTGATGCGGACCTATGATGCAAATCCGTGGCAGGTGTTCTGGAAGCTTCGCTGGCCGGCGGCGCTGCCGATGCTCTTTGCCTCGATGAAGGTGGGCATTGCCATTTCACTGATCGGCGCGGTGGTGGCTGAACTCTCCAATGCCGCCGGTGGCGGGCTTGGCGTGCGGCTGCTTACTGGCTCATACAATGGGCAGACCATTCAGATCTGGGCGGCTTTGTTCATTGCGGCGGGGCTGGCGGCTGTGCTGGTGGCGATCGTCGGTGCGGCTGAAAAGTTCGTCAATGCGCGCAATGGGGTGCGGGCATGAAGAGCGGGCTGACACTGTTGCAAATTGTGCTGGCAGGCCTTGCTGGCGGCATGGCGCTGTTGGGGCTGGTCGGCGCGGCGCTTTCTGCGGATGCACAGATCTTGCTGACACTTGCCTTCGGCCTTGGGGCGCTGACCCTAGTGCGGTTCGTGTTTCGGCCGGTCAATTTCTGGCTCGATGGTCTCGCCGCCGTGTTGATTGCGACGGCGCTGGTGCTGGCCTTGCCGCGCGGCACTGTTATGCCCGGCCATTATTGGTTTGGCATGGGCGCGGCCTGGGCGTTCGCCTGGCTGTTCGTCGATCAGCTGTCGGGCGAAATCCGCAAGGGCACGGTGCCGCGCCGGTCGATGGGGCTGCTCATTCCGGCCGTGTTCGGGGTGGCGTTGCTCGTCATGTGGGAGGTGATTGCGCGCGGGGCCAATGTGCCGCCCGTGATCCTGCCAGCGCCGTCAGCCATCGGCGCGCAATTGGCCAATTCGGGGCCGATCCTCTGGGCCGATTTCGTCCAGACATTCGTGAAATCGGTCATTCCCGGCTATATCATTGGCTGCCTTGCCGGGCTCGTCGTCGCCATTGCCGTCGACCGTTCGCCTTTCCTCAAGGCCGGGTTGATGCCGATCGGCAATTTCATGTCGGCCCTGCCGATTATCGGCATCGCGCCGATCATGGTCATGTGGTTCGGCTTCGATTGGCAATCCAAGGCCGCCGTCGTCGTCGCGATGACGTTCTTTCCCATGCTGGTCAACACGGTGGCGGGGCTCAATGCTGCCTCGAATATCGAGCGCGACCTGATGCGAACCTATGCTGCCTCCTATTGGCAGACGCTGCTTAAACTGCGCCTCCCCGCTGCGGGGCCGTTTATTTTCAATGCCCTCAAGATCAACTCGACACTGGCCTTGATCGGCGCAATCGTAGCGGAATTCTTCGGGACGCCTGTTGTGGGGATGGGCTTCCGAATTTCGACCGGGGTGGGGCGTCTCGCCATCGACCTGGTCTGGGCGGAGATTGCTGTTGCCGCGGTCGCGGGATCCGCCTTCTACGGGGTGCTCGCCCTCATCGAAAGGGGCGTCACCTTCTGGCATCCGTCGGTCCGTGGTGGACGGACGTAAGTTGAGAAACAGGGAAAAGGGAACGACAAAATGAAAACTCTCATCACCGGTCTGATGGCGGGCACCATGGCGCTGGCGGCGATGCCGGGCGCTTTTGCCGCCGATGCGCTCACCCTTCAGTTGAAGTGGGTGACGCAGGCGCAGTTCGCCGGCTATCTCGTCGCCAAGGAAAAGGGCTTTTACGACGAAGAAGATATCGACCTGACCATCCTGCCCGGCGGCCCGAACATTGCCCCGGAACAGGTGATCGCCGGCGGCGGCGCCGATATCATCGTCACCTGGATGGCGGCGGGTCTTGCCGCACGCGATACCGGCGTGCCGCTCGTCAATATCGCCCAGCCGTTCAAGCGCTCGGGTCTGATGATGATCTGCCCGGCCGAGAAGGAAATCAAAACCGTCGCCGACTTCCCCGGCCATACGCTTGGCGTCTGGTTCTTCGGCAATGAATATCCGTTCTTTGCCTGGATGAACAAGGAAGGCATCAAGACCGATGGCTCGCCCGAGGGCGTCACTGTCCTCCAGCAGAGCTTTGACATCCAGCCGATGATCCAGGGCCAGGCCGATTGTATCTCGGTGATGAGCTACAACGAATATGGCCAGGCGCTCGACGCCGGCTATGGCCCGGATAACCTCACCATTTTCAACTATACCGAAATGGGCAATGACCTTCTCGAAGACGGTCTCTATGTCATGGAAGACACCCTCGCCGATCCGGCCAAGGTCGATGCCTATACCCGCTTCGTCCGCGCCTCGATGAAGGGCTGGGATTATGCGCTGAAGAACCCCGAAGAAGCCGCCGAAATCGTTGTCGAGATGGACGAAACCGGCGCGGCCGAATTGGCGCATCAGCTTTACATGGTCGGCGAGGTGTCAAAGCTCGTCGATGCCAATGACGCGGCGCTCGATATGACGACCTATGATCGTACGGTGAAGGCGCTCCTTGATCAGAAGATCATCAAGGCTCAACCGGAAGGCGCTTACACCACCGCGGTGACCGACGCTCTCAAGTAGAGTTTTCCGGTTTTCTGTGAAGCGGGTGGGGAGCGATCCCTGCCCGTTTTCATTTGCATGGGCTTAACGCTAAAGCCCGATCAATCCGGCCTCGGTCGCCCGAAAGCCGCAGGCGCGATAAAACCCCGCCAGATGCGGTTCGAAATCGACATGCAGCCATTGCGCCCCGCGCGCCCGCGCCGCCTCTGTCGCAGCCTTCACCAGCCGTGTCGCAATACCCTGTCGCTGAAAGTCGCGATGGACAGAGGTATCGAGCAGAAAGGCATGGATGCCGCCATCCCAGGCGACATTGACATAGCCCACGAGCTGCTCGCCCTCATAGGCTCCGACATGCACAAGGCTCCGCGCCAGCACGGTCTGCCAGGTCGCCGGCCCCTCATCGCCCCAGGCTGACCGCCAAAGCGCGCGTAAGGCATCGTCGCTCGGGAAAGGATCGGTCCGAAGAGAAATGGTCATGGTCGCTCCCCGTGAGGTTTTATCTTTTGAGCTGAACAGCTCCCAAACGCGAATTCATCCACGCGCTGGCCGCACTTTCTTTGAACATCGCTCGCCAATCCACCGGCCTTCCCTCGGGCTTGACCCGAGGGTCACTTGCCTAAGCCTAAGTATCTGTGGCTCCCGCACGGGCCCTCGGGTCAAGCCCGAGGGAAGGATAGTGGGGGGAGTTCGGGATGGGCCCCGGCCTCCGCCGGGGCGACAGCCATGCGTACATCGGCCAATGCGCCCAGGGATCAAAAAATCACCGCACAGCCAGCTTGCTCTTCTGCTGCCCGGCCGCATCAAAATTGTCCGGGTTCAGCCAGCGCTCATATTCGGCGCGCAGGGCCGACCATTCGCTATCAATCATCGAGAACCAGGCGGTATCCCGGCTTTCGCCCTTGAGGATCATGTCGTTTCGGAAAATACCCTCAAAGGTGAACCCAAACCGCGTCGCTGCGGCCTTGGACGGTTCGTTGCGGTCGTTGCACTTCCATTCGAAGCGCCGGTAACCGAGGTCGTCGAAAGCGTGGCGCGCAAAGAGATAGAGCGCTTCGGTCGCAAGACGGGTGCGTGCCATCGGCAGGCCCCAATAGACGCCGCCGATTTCGATGGAGCCGTGTTCAGGCCGAATGCGCATCCAGCCCTGTTGGCCCAAAGCCTTGCCGGTCGCCTTATCGACGATGGCGACATAGCGGTCCGGACCAGCGTCTGCCTCGGCAATCCGTGTTTCGAGCTGGGTCAGCGAGGTCGGCGCGTCGCTGAAAAGCCAGCGATAGCGCTCGGCGCCGCCATCCATGGTGGAGACCGCGTAGAGATCGGCGGCATGCTTTTGCGCGAGCGGTTCAAGCCGCACATAGCGCCCGTCGAGCACGATTTTTTGAGGGGCTGATTTGGCCGGCTGCAGCGTCATGAGCGCGCCTCCCAGATGGCATCGAGCCCAGCGCGATAATTGGGATAGAGCATCTCGATCCCAAGCGCGGTCTTGATCGCCTTGTTCGACACCCGCTTGTTGTCGCGATAAAAACTCTTGGCCATGGGCGACATTTCCGCCCGTTCGAACGGCACTTCGGGCGGTGGGTCAATGCCCATCTTGCCCGCCGCATAGGTGATCAGATCCTGCGGCGGCGCCGGCTCGTCGTCGGCGAGGTTGAAAACCCCATCGAGCCGCTGTTCTGCCGCGAGCTTGGTCACCCGCGCGATATCGGCAACATGGATGCGGTTGAACACCTGCCCCGGCTTGATCACCCGCCGCGCCGTACCGTCCGCGAGCTTGTCGAAGCTCGACCGCCCCGGCCCATAGATCCCGGCCAGCCGCAAAATGGTCAGCGGCACGCCACGCGCCTTGGCATAGGCGATCCATTCTTCCTCGGCTTTGACGCGAAAGTCGGAGCGGAGATTGCGGGGAACAAGTTCAGCCGTTTCGTCGATCCAGGCGCCATCGAAATCCCCATAGACCCCGACGGTGGAATAATAGCAGAGCCACTGCAAATTCGGCATGGCGTCGAGATCGGCGCGGTGGTGACGCAGGACCACATCACCCTCGGCATCGGGGGCAATGGAAATGACGACATGGCTGGTCTCGCGCAGCGCTTCAGCCACTGCCGGACCCGGCTGCGTGCCATCAAAGACCAGCGCTTCAAGGCCATTTTCTTTTAACCGATCCGCCTTGTCGGGCGTTCGAACCGTTCCCCAAATGCGAACAGTTTCGCCGCCATTCCGGAGCAGATGCGCACTTGCTTCCGAGGAGTAACCCAGCCCGAAAAATCCCACGCGCATGATTTATCCCCGGCTGGAAATCGTCAAAAATCCAGATCGGCATATCCCTTGCTCGGCTGCATGGCAACGACGCGATCGTTGAGCAGCGTGCGGAAGGCGGGACGCGACTTGAGCCGCGAATACCAGTCGGCGGTTTCGGCGGCCTTGGACCAATCGATATCGCCCATATAGTCGAGCGTCGAGAGATGCGCGGCGAGCGCGAAGTCGGCCAGCGTCATCTCTTCGCCGGCGAGCCACTTCCGGCTCGCGAGCAGCCAGTTGAAATAGAGCATGTGCTCGGCAAGGTTGGCCTTGGCCGCCCGCAGCACGGAGGGCTCCGGCGTCGCGCCCTTCAGGTCGCGCTTGGAAATTTTTTCTTCAAAGAGATAGCGCGTCACTTCGTCGTTGAATTTGACCAGCATCCATTCGACCAGCCGCCACATTTCGGCACGATCGAGCGGATGGGTCGGCACCAAACCGCCAACGGTTTCAAGCGTGTAGATATCTTCCACCGCATGGATCGCGGCCAGAATGCCGATGATCGGCACCTCGTCGTCGGTGACGAGAATGGGCAGCGTCGCGGCGGGATTGAGATCGAGCAGATGCGGCTCGCGCAGCCAGGGCTTTATTTCTTCGACATCCAGCGGCACCCCATATTCGGCACACATGAGCCGGATAAGGCGCGAGGCGGGATCGAGCGGATAATGCACGAGCGTTGGCATGTACTGAACCTGGTTGACGCGCAGCTGCCTTGCTAGTCCCCCGCTTGGCGCTCAAGTCGAACACGGATAAGAGAGGGGCGCAAACCAGCCCATAAACGAGTTAGGGGATCAGATGAACGCCGATCAAGGTCTTTTTGTGCCGCTGATCTTGGGAATTCTGGAAGGCCTTACCGAATTCCTACCAGTCAGCTCCACCGGCCATCTCCTTCTGGCTGGTCATTTCTTCGGTTTGACGCAGCCGGCGACCTTCATCGTCCTCATTCAGCTTGGCGCCATTCTCGCGGTGGTC
The DNA here is from genome assembly GCF_032907385.1 of Devosia sp. BK. Taxonomy (NCBI): domain Bacteria; kingdom Pseudomonadati; phylum Pseudomonadota; class Alphaproteobacteria; order Hyphomicrobiales; family Devosiaceae; genus Devosia; species Devosia sp. BK. Next base: position 601,812 of record NZ_JAIMBX010000002.1, on the reverse strand, counting down.
ACTGTCTATTTCGCCAAACTCGGCATGCTCATTCGCGATGCGCTGACCGGCAAGCGCTATGCCTGGCAGTTCGCGCTCTCGGTCATTCTCGCCTGTTTCCCCGCCGTCATTGCCGGCGTGCTGCTGCGCGATTTCATCCAGGGCGATCTCTGGGAATCGGCTGCGCTGATCTGCTGGAGCCTGCTGATCGGCGGCTTCGTGCTGCTCATCGTCGACCGGCTCGATCTCAAGCCGAAATACGATGACATCTATACCTTCCCCTGGCATCTGGCTGTGATCATTGGTCTTTTCCAGATGATCTCGCTGATCCCCGGCGTCTCGCGCTCCGGCTCGACCGTGGTCGGCGGCATGCTCTTTGGTGCATCGAAACGCGCCGCGGCCGAATTCACCTTCTTCGTCGCTCTCCCCATCATGGTCGGCGCCTTTGGCTACGATCTCTATAAAAGCCGCGACCTGATCGACACGTCCATCGCCCTCGACGTGGCGATCGGCTTTGCCGCCGCCTTCGTTGTCGGTGCAATCGTCGTGCGCTATCTGCTCAATTTCGTCTCCCGCTATGGCTTTGCCCCCTTTGCCTGGTGGCGCATTGCGGTCGGTGTTTTCGGCCTTGTCGGCATCTACTTCTTCGGCCGCTGAAACAACGTGGACCCAAACAAAAAGCCCTCCAAACGGAGGGCTTTTTTTATTCCAGTGATTGGAAAACTTAGCGGCGCGTCGAGGGATCGAGACCCGTATAGGTCGCGGGGATCGAGAAATAGGAGCGCGGAATTTCAACGCCCTTCTCAACATCATAGAGCGAGAAGGTCAGCTCCGCACCGCTGGGCTCGACCAAGCTCCACTGCGCGAGATCCTTGGTTTCCGTATCGAAGACCAGCGACACCTGCACCGTGCCCGCTACCGTTTCATCGACCACGGTGATGGTCATATAGCCATCGGACGATGCCACATCGAGCACATTGGCATTGAGCAGGTCGATCTTGTCGCCGAGGAACTGGCGCAGCGGGATCGTGTCCTGCGGATAGGCGTAATAGGTCTCGTCCTGGCGGTTGAGGACGTAGAAACCGCGGCCGACAGAAACGATCTCTTCGCGGCTCGGCGGATTATAGCGGAAGCGCACCTTGTCAGGGCGCTCGAGGAAGAACGTGCCTTCGGTGCGCCCGCCATTTGTATCGATCTGCAGGAAGCGGCCAACCATGGTGCGAATGGCCGAATTGTGCGCGTTGATTTCGCCGATCAGCGTCTGCTCTTCGGGGGTCAGGGTGCGTCCTTGCGCAAAGGCTGGCATTACGGGCGCCAGGGCAGCAGCGACACCGAGCAAAAGAGCGTGGCGGCGAATCATGGACAGGGTATCCTCGCGGGTTTTTAGTCAGTCAAACTAGCCTAGGCAGCAATTGCGGCAAGAGGTGGAAAGTTCCACCAAAGGCGGGAGAAGAGACATGCTGAAGATCATGACGTGCTTAACGCTTCTCGTGGCAGCGGCCACGCCAGCGCTCGCCGCGCTGCCGCCGCAATTCCAGCAGCAGGCCGAATTCACCGCCGTGCTGGATGCGGCGACCGAGGCACTGGGTGTTAGCCGATTGATCCAAGTGATCGAGATGACTGAGCCCGATGTCTTTGTGGTGAGATCGGACGAGTGTTCGGTGATCGTGCGTATTGTGGATGCGCCGAGCAAGAAAGAGCCGGGCTGGGTGGGACCGAGGGAGTTTGAGGCTAAGGCTGATGCGGTGGTGTGCTGAGCTTGGTAGTCTTGCACCGCGTCATTCCCGCGAAAGCGGGAATCTCAGCTTGGTGCAAAGGGTTTCCCGCTTTCGCGGGAATGACGCCGAGATTGTTGAGAACGTTGAGCATTCAAAAACAAAAAGCCCCGGCTAATCACCGGGGCCTTCCGCTCAAATCGCAAAATTCTCAATACCCGTCGGCATTGTTCCCGACGAGGATTTCGCGCTTACCAGCATGGTTGGCCGCGCTGATGACGCCTTCGCGTTCCATCCGTTCGATCAAGGTTGCCGCCTTGTTGTAGCCAATGGCGAGGCGCCGCTGGACGTAGGACGTGGATGCCTTCTTGTCGGTCAGAACCACATGGACGGCCTTGTCGTAGAGCTCGTCGCCGGAGCCGGCATAATCGTCACCACCGCCCGAAGACCCGGCATCGCTGCCGCCGTCTTCCTCGTCGTCGATGACCGAGTCCAGATAATCCGGCGCGCCCTGGCTTTTGAGGTGATTGACCACGGCTTCGACTTCGGCGTCGGAGACGAAGGCGCCATGGAGGCGCTTGGTGCGGCCGCCCGAGGCCATGTAGAGCATGTCGCCATTGCCAAGGAGCTGTTCGGCGCCCTGCTCGCCCAGAATGGTGCGCGAGTCGATCTTGGACGTCACCATGAACGAGATACGGGTCGGGAAGTTGGCCTTGATCGTACCGGTGATGACGTCAACCGACGGACGCTGCGTTGCCGTCACGATATGAATGCCGGCGGCACGGGCCATCTGTGCGAGGCGCTGGATGGCGCCTTCGATGTCCTTGCCCGCCACCATCATCAGGTCGGCCATTTCGTCGACGATGACGACGATATAGGGCAAGGGCTCGAGGTTGAATTCTTCGCTTTCATAGATCGCTTCGCCGGTTTCGCGATCAAAGCCGGTCTGAACCGTGCGCGAAATGACGCGGCCTTCCTTGGCGGCCTCGGTGACGCGCTGGTTGAACCCGTCGATGTTGCGCACACCGATCTTGCTCATCTTGCGATAGCGATCTTCCATTTCGCGCACGGCCCACTTCAAGGCCACCACAGCCTTTTGCGGATCGGTGACGACGGGCGTCAGCAGATGCGGAATGCCGTCATAGATCGAGAGTTCGAGCATTTTGGGGTCGATCATGATCATGCGGCACTGCTCGGGCGTCATCTGGTAGAGCAGCGAGAGAATGAACGTGTTGATACCCACCGACTTACCGGAACCGGTGGTACCGGCGATCAGCAAGTGTGGCATGCGCGCGAGGTCGGCGATGATCGGCTCGCCGCCAATGGTCTTGCCGAGGCAGATCGGCAGCTTGCCCTTCATTTTCTCGAAATCGGACGAGGCCAGCATTTCGCGGAAATAGACGGTTTCGCGCGTCTGGTTGGGCAGTTCGATGCCAATGGCATTGCGGCCGGGAACCACGGCGACGCGCGCCGAGATCGCCGACATCGAGCGGGCGATATCGTCGGCCAGCGAAATGACGCGGCTCGATTTGATGCCGGGCGCCGGTTCGAGTTCGAACAGAGTGACGACGGGGCCGGGGCGCACATTGATGATGTCGCCCTTGACGCCAAAATCGCTCAGGACCTCTTCGAGGCGGCGAGCCATGGCTTCCAAACGTTCCGGCGCATGTTCGGGCGATGGGCCCAAGCGCTTGGGTTCGGCAAGAAGGCTCAGTGCCGGCAGTTCAAAACCCTGCGGCTCGTCAAGAAGGCTCGGCTGGGCTTCGCGGAACACGCGCTGGCCCTGGGCCGGGCGCGGTGCGGGCGCCGCAACGGCCGTGCGGGGCGCGGTGTGGTCGACCGGTTGAAAGCGCGAATCGCCGCGCTGGGTGTGACTGACGACAGCCGGATGCTGGACGATCGGCATTTCGGGAACGAAGGGCACCGCGTCATCGTCGGCTTCGTCGGGATAATCGATTTCGGTTTCGTCATAGGCCGGACGCGCATTGACACGCGGCGACGCGACGACCGGCTCTTCATCGAATGCCGGCTCGACCGGAGCATGGATGCGGCGCTGAGCCGGCGCCATGACCGGCTCGACCTGCACGGCGCCACGGCTCACGGGCGCGCCATCGAGATTGGGCTCGATATCGTGCTCGTGGTCCTGTTCGTCCTCTCGCCGGGCCGCATGTTCGGCCCGGGCGCGGCGCCAGGCGGTACGGAGCGAATAGCCCATGTGGAAGAGCGAACCGAGCGCCACTTCGACGAGCGGATTGGCTTCGCGCTCATCGTCTTCCTCGACGGCAGCGGCCTTGCGGCCAGCCTTGGCCGGCTTCACGGCAACGGCAGTGCCGATGCCCATGGCGACCCAGAGCATGGCGAGCGAAGGCACGGCGAGAATAACGCCAAACAGCGCGCCGGTGATCGGCTGCGGGTCGGCGCCGGCGATCATGCCGGCAAGATTGGTGAAGAGCATGCCCGAGAGCCCGCCAATGCCCGTCGGCAGCGGCCAGGTGGCGGGCGCTGGCAGAAAGGCGAAGACGCCGGTCGAAACGACTGTCGCGCCGATCCAGCACAGCGTGCGCAACACCATATGCGTCGGGCGGCGCTTGCGCGCCATGGCCCAACCCCAAAGAGCAAGCGGCACGGACATGACGATGCCGCCCAGGCCCAAAAACTGGAAGACCAGATCGGCAATAACCGCGCCGGGATAGCCGAGCCAGTTTTCCGCGATCTTGCTCGTTGCATAGGAGAGCGATGGATCATCGACGCTCCAGGTGCTGAGCGATACCAGAATCACCGCCACGAGGCCGAGCATGATCATGCCGGCGATGCGGAGCGGGATGCGGATGGCGATAACGGGCGCCGGCTTTGGCATCGCCGCCGCCGTTTTCTGGCGGGCCGCACGGGGCGGCACGGGGCGAATATCGTCTAGCGTCGGGACGGGATGGCTGGGCATGACACGCATTACTGTTCCGGGGCAGCGACCCATTCGCGGCGCCCCGTATCGTCCTGCATGCTAAACTTGTGTGGTTAATCGGGTGCTAACCTTCGAACCGGCCCGGAGGGGCAAAATCGTCCCAGTGGGACGATTTTAGGTGAGAAGGCCATGAGAGCTACGCTCGAATGGCGCGGCCAGATGCACCGTTTACATAACCGGTGCGAAAAATCGGGATGTGCCCCTGCCACGCTTTTCCGAGGAGTGCGGCCCACCGGTGTGCGTGGGAAGCCTCTGTGGCGGGCCAAGAGGAAGTAGGCCGCACACCACGGAAAAGTGGGTGCAGGCGGCGCCGGAGCGCCGCCCACGGGGGAGGATTAGTTGTAGGCGCGTTCGCCATGGCTCGAGAGATCGAGACCATCGCTTTCAGCAGCTTCGCTGACGCGAGCACCACCGAAGATCGCCTTGACGATGAGCATGGCAACGAAAGCCACGACACCGGACCAGACGACGGCGATGGCAACGCCGGTCAACTGCACCATGAATTGGCCGCCGATCGAGTAGGCTGCCGCATCGCCGAGCGGGTAACCGCCGAGGCCGGGCGCAGCAACGATGGCCGTGCCGAGCGCACCGATTATGCCGCCAACGCCGTGGATGCCGAACACGTCGAGCGAGTCGTCATACTTGAGGAGCGGCTTGAGCGTGACGACGGCCCAGAGACAGACGACGCCGGCAATCGCGCCGAGGACGATGGCGCCACCGACACCGGCAAAGCCGGCAGCCGGGGTGATGGCGACGAGACCGGCAACGGCACCGGAGACAGCACCAAGAGCCGAAGCATGGCCGCGGGTAATGCGTTCACCGAGGGCCCAGGCCAGAGCGCCTGCAGCGGGAGCGAGAACCGTGTTGATCAGGGCAACGGCGGTCAGCGCATTGGCTTCGAGGTTCGAGCCGGCGTTGAAGCCGAACCAGCCGAACCAGAGGAGGCCAGCACCGATATAGGTGAGGACGAGGTTATGGGGCGGGATCGGTTCCTTCATGAAGCCGAGGCGTGGCCCGAGAACGATGGCAGCGACGAGGGCGGCAACACCGGAATTGATGTGAACCACGGTACCGCCGGCAAAGTCATAGGCACCCATGCCAAAGAGAAGGCCCGGACCCGACCAGACCATGTGGGCCATCGGGATATAGGAGAAGGTGAACCAGATGGCGAGGAAGGCCATCAGCGCGCCGAACTTCATGCGCTCGGCGATACCGCCGACGATGAGGGTCGAGGTGATGCAGGCAAAGGTGAGCTGGAACACCACGAACACCATTTCGGGCAGTTCGAAACCAGCCGAGAAGGTCGCCGCACGCGAATCGAGCGTCACGCCATTGAGGAAGAATTTTGAGAGATCGCCGACGAAAGCCGAGAGACCGCCTTCGGTCGGGCCGGCAAAGGCGAGCGAGTAGCCATAGGCCACCCAGAGAATGGAAATCATCGAGAAGGCGAGGAACACCTGGGTCAGGACCGAGAGGATGTTCTTGGCGCGGACGAGACCGCCATAGAAGAGCGCGAGACCGGGAATGGTCATGACGATGACGACCATGGTCGAAACCAGCATCCAGGCGACGTCGCCCTTGTCGACAACGGCAGTGACTTCAGCGGCAGCTTCGGCAGCCGGCGCGGCGGCGTCCTGGGCAAAGGCTGGCAGGGCCAGCAGCAGGGAGGCCAATGCGGCGCCTCTGAGAACCTTGTTTAACTTCATCTTGTTTCTCCCCAAGACACTTAAAGGGCGGACGCGCCGGTTTCACCGGTGCGGATGCGGGTCACGGCCAAGAGATCGAGCACGAAAATCTTGCCGTCGCCGATACGGCCGGTCTGGGCCGAATCGCGGATGGCATTGCTCACCGCGTCGGCGAGTGCGTCATCGACGGCGATTTCGAGTTTGAGCTTGGGCAGGAAGTGCACGGCATATTCGGTGCCGCGATAGATTTCGGAATGACCCTTTTGGCGCCCATAGCCTTTCACTTCGGTCACGGTCATGCCGTGCACATCGAGTGAATTGAGCGCCTGCCGGACCTCTTCCAGCCGGGACGGCTTGATGATGGCAACCACCAGTTTCATTTGACCCCCTTGGCGCCGCTCTGGCGCATTTTGGATGCACACTTAGAGTCAAACCGCGTGCCAAACTGGACGAGGCCCAAAAAGTCAGCGTTTACAGAGCTTTAATCTTGCCGCATTGAAACCGACTCAGAAATGGGCACGAAATTGCCCATTAATTGCGCAAATTCCACCGCACCTGCACACCAATTAAGCGCGTGATGACGACTGAGGCAGACCGGAGCTGTTTGCGCGCAAAGATGCAGCGCGTTGCGGCAACCCGCGCACTTGTTCTTCCCGTAGCCGCGCGCGAAAATGGCGCGCAACAGGAGACCGAACATGTCCAATGCGCAGCCCGAAAAATTCGACGTCGTCATCGTCGGCGCCGGGCCCGTGGGCATGACGCTGGCGCTGGCGCTCGCCCAATCCATGCGCGGGCTCCGCGTCGCGCTGGTTGATCGCCGCGAGCTTTCGGTACCCAAGGACAATCGCGCCTCGGCCATTGCCGCGGGCGTCCGCCGCATCTTCGACGCGCTTGGCGTCTGGTCGGACATGGCGGCTGAGGCTCAGCCGATCACCGCCATGCGCATCACCGATTCAGGCAATGGCGATATTTCCCGCCCGCTGTTTTTGACTTTTGAAGGCGAGGTCGCGCCGGGCGAACCCTTCGCCTATATGGTGCCCAATCAGGCCAGCTCCGCAGCGCTGATGGCCGGCATGGCCGATCTCGCCACCATCATTGCCCCCGCCGAAATCGCCGATTGGTCCGAAGGTCGCCTCACCCTCGCCGATGGCCGCGTGCTCACCGCGCCGCTGATCGTTGCCGCCGACAGCGCCCGCTCCGAATTGCGTGAGCGCGCCGGGATCGCCACCACGGGCCACGATTATCGCCAGACCGGGCTCGTCGCGACCATTGGCCACCAGTTGCCGCATGACGGCGTCGCCTATGAGCACTTTCGTCCGGCCGGACCCTTTGCGAGCCTCCCCTTGCGCGGCAATCGCTCGTCCCTCGTCTGGACCGAAAGCGCCGAGGGCGCCAAGCGCTTTCTCGCCATGGACACGGCGAGCCAAGAGGCTGAAATCGAAGCGGCCATGGGCTCGACACTCGGCAAGGTCACGCTCGAAGACAAGCTTAGGGGGTTTCCCTTGCATCTCCAGATCGCCCGAAGCTTTGTCGGGCCCCGCCTGGCGCTGGTCGGCGATGCGGCCCATGTCGTCCACCCGATCGCCGGACAGGGGCTCAATCTCGGCCTCAAGGATGTGGCAGCGCTGGCCGAAGTCATCGTCGACGCTCTCCGCCTCGGCATGGATCACGGCAGCGAAGAGATTTTGGAACGGTATCAGGCCTGGCGCCGCCTCGATACGGCGAGCATGGTCGCTGTTACCGATGGCATGAACCGGCTCTTTTCCAACGACCTACCTCCCGTCCGCGCTCTGCGCGATTTCGGCCTTGGCCTCGTCGACCGCGCCGAGCCGCTCAAGGGCGCCATGATCCGCGCCGCATCGGGATTGTCGCAAAGCGGTCCAAAACTGCTAAGTGGGCTTCCTATCTAGCCGATATGGCCCCCTCTATGACCTGCGTGAAAGCGCTTGAACCTCTTCCGGCTCGACATTGCGCGCCTCATCCAAGCTCAACAGCGGCACGCCCTTCACAATCGGGAATGCCAGCCGGGCCGCGATCGAAATCAGCTCCTTGCGATCTGTCGAGAGCGTCAGGCGGGTCTTGGTGAGCGGACACACCAGCATCTCGAGCACCTGCCGCTCGATCGTGTGGCGCTTGTCTTCGGCCGTCTCGGCCATCAGTTGAGCGGAACGGCGCCTTTGCCGCCGCGCGCCATTTCATATTCGGTCATGGCGATCAGCGTCTCGGCCCGATCGTTGAGCGTCTGCGCTTCGAGCAAGAGCTGCTTTTCCTTGGGCCCATAGGGCGAGACCATGGCGCAGAAATTGACGAGATCCGCCGTGCCGGTGCGTTCGATTTCTTCCCAGTTGAGATCGATGCTGGCAAATTCGGCATAGTCGCGCATCATCCTAACGAAGCGCGCGCGATCGACAGCCTCCTCGCCGACATTGCGGGTGAAGTCATCGGCGAATTCGCCGGTCGAAATCGCCGCCATGCGGTAAGGCGTGCCGCGATCGGCCTCTTCGCCGAGCCGGAAGCGCGAGAGACCTTCGAGGATGATGAAATAGCGGCCATCGCCGCTTTCCTCGAAATGCGTCAGGCGCCCGAGGCACCCGACCTTCTTGAGGGCTACCTGCCCCTGCGGGCTTTCTTCGCTCTCGTCCTCGGGCTGCACCAGACCGATCAGCCGATCGGTCGAGAGCGCGAAATCCACCATCTCGAGATAGCGCGGCTCGAAAATGTTGAGCGGACGATGCGAATAGGGCAGCAGCAGCGCCCCGCTCAGCGGAAAGATCGGGACGATATCGGGCACCTCGGCTGGGCTGGTCGGGCGCTGCGGCATAAAAAGTCCTTTTACGAGAAAAGCGCGGCCGAGAGCAGGCGCCGGCCCTTGAGCGTTGCCGGATCCTTGGCGCCCCAAGCCTCGAAGAATTCGAGCAGCTTCTTGCGCGCGCCATCTTCATTCCAGGTGCGGTCGCGCTTGAAAATCGTCACGAGCGCTTCGGCAGCTTCGACACGCTTGCCCTCGGCATTGAGCACCACCGCAAGATCGAATCGCGCCTGATGATCATCCGGGTTCGCCGCGACGGCAGCTTCGAGCGCGGCCGATTCGGAAAGGCCCGAGGCCTCTTCCTTGAGGCGGATGGTGTTGGAAACAGCGGTATAGGCTTCGCCCTTCCGCTTGTCCTCGGGCACCATATCGAGCGTTGCCTGAGCCTGCTCGAATTCGCCGGCTTCGACATAGACACGGGCGAGCCCAATCAGGGCCACGTCGTTTTCCGGGGCATGCTGCAGCACCATGCCAAAGATCTGCGCCGCCTGGCCGAGATCACCGGCGCCAAAAGCCTCCTCGGCAACCTTGAGCGCATCGGCGATCTGGGCTTCGATCGAATCGGCAGGTGGGGCGCCAGCGGGGGCCGCCGAAATCACGCGATCGGCAAATTTGCGCACTTCGCCTTCCGGCATCGCGCCCATGAAACCGTCGACCGGACGGCCTCCCGAAAAAGCAAAGACGGCAGGAATCGACTGCACGCCCAACTGCCCGGCAACGCCGGGATGGTCGTCGATATTGATTTTGACGAGCTTGATCTTGCCCGCCTTCTCGTTGACGACCTTTTCAAGCGTCGGGGTCAATTGGCGGCATGGGCCGCACCAGGGCGCCCAGAAATCGACGAGAACCGGCGTGTCGCGCGAAGCCTCGAGCACATCGGTGCGGAAACCGGCATCCGACGATTCGCTGATCAGGGCGACTGGGGCGGCATTGGCAGCGCTTGGAGCGCCATTGAGAGAAATCGACATAAGGGGCTCTCGCGAATGAGCAAAGTGAGCAGTCGCGGGCCTTTTTGCGCCCGCACCATCCCGGTTGCAAGGTTTAACGCATATCCCGCTGGAAACCCTAGGGCTCCGACGAATGAGACATGCGCCGAAACAGAGAGTTAAGGCCTTGCGGCCCGATCTTAAAGGGCGCGGCAGAGGTTAATTCCCACAGGCATTCAACAAGATGACATGAAAGCGCAAAACTGGGGTTGCAATCGCTCTGCTGATTGGGCATATAGCGCCTCGTTGACGCGCTGCACGGCGCTGCGACACGGATGCGGGTGTAGCTCAGGGGTAGAGCATAACCTTGCCAAGGTTAGGGTCGAGGGTTCGAATCCCTTCGCCCGCTCCAATTCTCTCAGGTTGGCAAGCCGAGAGAGAAACAAAGGGTCCTTCGGGACCCTTTTTGTTTTTCTGAGGTTTTGTTCGGTTCAAGCCGGTCTTGGCAGGCTCGTCATTTCGGCGCCCATGAAGGCAGCGTTGAGGTCGACCTGGGTGACCATGCCCGCCAGCGTGCCGTCGTCGTTGACCACCGGCAGATGGTGGTGGCCGGTTTCCAGCATCACGCGCAGCACCAAGACGATGGGCATGGCGACGGGGACCATGGAGACGACAGGGGTCATCACGTCCTGCACCTTGCCGCGGAGGGGCCGGTCCGAATTGCTCATGGCCCGCAGGCGCCAGCCGAGACCGGACGAGGCATGGATAGGGCCCCAGGTGGCTTTTTCGATGAGATCGGTCTGGGTCAGGATGCCCACGACCCTTCCGCCTCCGTCGACGACCGGAAGAGCCTTGAGGTGATGCTCGCGCATCTGCCGCAGTGCTACGCGGAGCGTCGTCTTGGGCGAAATGGTAATAGCAAGCCGCTGCATGACCGCGCCCGCCGTTACACCGCCTGAGCGCCGCGCAAAGGCGAGCATGGCCGCCTGCTGCAACACCTCGTCGAGATCCCTTGGATCGACCGACAAGACTTCGTCCCGCGCTTCCATGGCGCCGCGGAGATCATCGACGGTGATCCCGAGCCCGGCATTGGGCGAAAAGGGCAGCACATTGGCGGCCATGGGCACTGCGGGCGCCGGCCGATGCGGATAGGTCTTGCCGGTCATGCGGTTGAAGAGAATCGCCGACACCAAGAGCAGCAGCGAATTGACCCCCACGGGCCAGAGCACGAAGGTGTAGCCGAGTGCCGAGATCACCGGTCCGCCGATGACCGCCGTCAGCGCCACCGCCCCGCTTGGCGGATGGAGGCATCGAAACGTCAGCATCAGCCCGATGCTGACGGAAACAGCGACCGCGGCAGCAAGCGTCACATCGCCGATCAGGAGATGGGCGGTGACGCCCACGACTGCCGCAATGCCATTGCCGCCAAGGATCGACCATGGCTGCGCCAAGGGGCTCGATGGCACGGCAAAGAGCAGAACCGCCGATGCCCCGATCGGCGCCATCAGCAGCGGTACGGCCGGCCCATGTCCGAGAATGAGCGTCGTCGCAAGGGCCGTCACCAAAATCCCGACAAAGGCGCCCAACGCGGCGCGCAACCGCTCGCGGGCGCTCACCGGCACAAGATTGGGCAGAAATTGACGAAGACGCGCCACTTCTAATGCACCTGCACCGAGCCGCGCTCGAAAAACACCGTCAAGAGCGGCGCGAGGATCGCGGGATCGTATTCGTGCCCCTGATCGGCGAGCGTGACCCGCTCGACATTGTGGAGGGTCGAGGCAACCCAATCGGCCCCTGCGGCCATGAAGGGCAGGCTTTTGTCACCGTCGAGCACCAGCACGGGCATGATGGCATTCTGCCAGCGCTCGGGCGGGGCATCGCTCGCCCGCGCATCGGCCAAAACCCGATAGTCATGCTCCAGCGTCAGGCCAGCCGCCGCATAGATCGGCCAGATCGGATCATCCTGAAAGCCCTTGAGCACATCCTCGCTCATCCCCACGCCAAGGAGAAACCGGCTCATCATATCGCTCGCACGCCCCTCGGCCGCTAGCGTCGCCATGGTTCTGTGCTCGTCCCGATAATGCGCAACGCTTGCGTCGGGATCGATCGGCGGCTCATAGAGCGCGAGGGATTTTATGACCCGCGGCATGGCCGCCGCCGCCTCCATCGCCAGGACGGCCCCGGACGACATGCCGAAAATACGCGCCTCTCCACCGTTTGCTGAAATCAGCGCGGCAATATCCTCGATCTCGCGCTGGACTGCATAGGGCCAGGTATCGCTCGAATCACCGCGGCCCCGCCGGTCGTAATTGATGACGGTAAATTGCCGGGCCAATTGCTTTTGCAGGCTTGGCGTCCGCGTCCGGTCGATGGCGCGATATTGCGTCGCGCCGGCCACGAGAATGACGAGCGGCCCATGCCCCTCGATATCATAGCCGATCACCGTGCCGTCTTTTGAGATCACCTCGGGCATCTGCGCCTCCATTTGCCTTGGCACTAATCACGCGCGCTCGGCTTCGGCCAGCAAAAAGCCGGCCCCGGATGTCCGGAGCCGGCCATAAATCGAAACGCCGATCTTAGCGGATCACAGCGCCTTCGGCATTGAACACCTGAACCCTGGCCGGATCGACATAGGCGGTAACGGTCGAGCCGAGTTCCACCTGTCGCTGGCCTTCGAGCACGACGGTCATGGCCTGGCCGTCCGATGTCGTTGCATAAACCACAGTCTGCCCGCCGAGATTTTCGACGAGATCAACGCGTAGATCGGCAAAGCGCACGCCCGAGCCTTCGGTCAGGGTGATGTGTTCGGGGCGCACGCCGAAGGTCGCCGCCCCCGCCACATTGCGCCCGAGCGCCACGCTGGCGCCCGCCGTCTTGACCGTCTCACCCTCACCCGAAGCGGTAAGAAAGTTCATCTTCGGGGAGCCGATGAAGCCGGCGACGAAGAGATTGCGCGGATTGTTGTAGAGGTCGAGCGGCGCGCCGGCCTGTTCGATGATGCCTGCACGCAGCACCACGATCTTGTCGGCCATGGTCATGGCTTCGACCTGGTCGTGGGTCACGTAGATCATGGTGTTCCCAAGATCATTGTGCAGTTTGGCAATTTCGACGCGCATGGCGACGCGCAATTCGGCGTCGAGATTGGACAGCGGCTCGTCAAACAAGAAGATCTTCGGTTCGCGCACGATGGCACGGCCGATGGCAACACGCTGGCGCTGGCCGCCCGAGAGCTGCTTGGGCTTGCGCTTCAAGAGCGGCTCGATCTTCAGGATCTCGGCCGCGCGCTGCACGCGCTTTTCGATCTCTGCCTTCGGCATCTTGGCCGTTTCGAGCCCGAATGCCAGGTTCTGGTAAACCGACATATGCGGGTAAAGCGCATAGGACTGGAACACCATGGCAATGCCGCGCTTGGCTGCCGGCACTTCGTTCATGCGTTGCCCATCGATCAGGAGGTCGCCCCCGGTGATCGGCTCGAGGCCGGCGATCATGCGCAGAAGTGTCGATTTACCGCAGCCCGAAGGACCGACGAAAACGGTGAAATCGCCCGGCTCGATAGTGAGGTCGACGCCATGGATGACCTGGACATCGCCATAGGCTTTCTTGAGCTTATGCAGTTGAATGCTCGTCGCCATATCTGTTTCCTCAGCTTATCGGAACGCGGCCGGCACCCAGCTCTCATAGAGCGGATGATCCGGACCCAGGGGGAGAACGACCTCCTGGTGCGTCGATGATGAATGATAGAAGGCCGTGACCAGTTCGAGCGAGCGGCGCGAATCGGCCGACGTCACGGGCAGCGGGCGCTTGCCCTCGATGGCTTCATGGAAGCGCACCATCTGGGTCTGGAACCGGCTCGGCACATGCGTCCAATTGGCGAGCAGCGCGTCGATCTTGGCTTTCACCTCGTCATTGCGCGGCAGGATTTTCCAGAGTTCCTTGCCCGGATTATAGGGGGCATGATCGCTCTCGATCGTCACATGCTCGAACTGCAGGCGGATACGGGTGATTTCATCGACCGAGCCCAGCGTTGCCGTAAAGCTCGCAAGCGCCCCGCTCTGCATTTCGAGCGAGGCGGAAATCGTGTCTTCCACCTCGATCGAGTTCACCCGCGTCGCTACGCGCCCAAAGATGCGCGCGATATCGCCCATCAAATACGTAAAAATGTCGTGCGGGTGGATGGCGTGGCCCATGAGGACGCCACCGAGTTCGGTCTTCCACTTGCCGCGCCAGGGCACGGCATAATAGGGCGCTTCGCGGCGCCACATGGTTTCGACGGTCCCGGCATAGGGCTTTCCGGCTAGACCAGCGTCGATGACGGCCTTGGCCTGTTCGATCCCGTCGCCAAAGCGATATTGGAAGACCGGCATAAGCAGGCCCTTGGCCTTCTTTTCCGCTTCCATGATCTCATCGACCTGGCGCAGCGAGCCGACAAGCGGCTTTTCGCAGACCACATGCTTGCCCGCTTCGAGCGCCTTGATCACCATCGAATAGTGCACGCCCGGCGGGGTGCAGACATCGATGATGTCGATATCGTCCATGGTGAGGAGATCGTCGAAATTGGTGATCCGGCGCTCGACGCCGAATTCATCGCCGACCTTGGCCATGCGTTCGGCATCGAGATCGCAGAGCGCCAGAACCTTGAACTTATCCGAATTGGGCTGGTAGCCCTCGACGATATGCGAGCGGCCGATGCCGCAGCCGACGATGGCGACGTTGAGGATACGGCTCATTTCACCCACTCCGTGCCGGCTTCGGCATTGGCCTGCGCGGTCAGCGCCATCTTCATGGCATTGTGGCAGCGCTCCTGCGGCATAGCCGTTTCGGTGCGGTTGCGCACGTCATCGAGGAATTGACGGCCGAAGGGCAGGTCGACGCCCGCGCAATCGATATGCTGCACGCCTTTCTTGTCGACGAGGAAGAGGTGATCCGTGCCCGGCCGCCCGGCAATGTCGATATATTTCCGGAGTTCGATATAGCCCTCCGTGCCCAAAATGGTCAGGCGGCCATCGCCCCAGGTCGGCAGACCTTCGGGAGTGAACCAGTCGACGCGGATATAGCCGGTGGTCTTTTCGGTGCGCACATGGGCATCGCCCACGTCTTGCAGGCCCGGACGGTTGGGGTGGTTGCGATTGGCAACGCTCGAGGAGACCACCTCGCCATCATTGGCGCCCGAGAAGAACAGGAACTGTTCGAACTGGTGGCTGGCGATATCGCACAGGATGCCGCCATAGCGGTTGCGCGTGAAGAACCAGTCGGGACGATTGTTGAGACGCAGCGAATGCGGCCCCATGCCGATGGTATTGACCACCTGCCCAATGGCGCCTTGGGCAATCAGATTGCCCGCTTCGACGGCCGCTGGCACTTCGAAATGCTCGGAATAGAGCACAGAGAAAATCCGGCCCGTTTCCTTCTGAACTTTTTTGATCTCTTCGAGATCGGCCAGCGTGGTCATGCCGGGTTTGTCGGTCAGCACATCCTTGCCATGCCGCATGGCGGCAAGGCTGATGGCGGCGCGGTCGCCCGGAATGGCGGCCGTCACGACGACCTGGATGGAGGCGTCTTCGAGGATCGCAGCCGGATCCGAGACGCGTTTCGCCTCGGGATATTTTTCGCCAAAGGTTTTGGCCAGATCGTCTTCGACAGCGTGGAAGGCGACAAATTGTGCCCCTGCCCGCTTGAGACAGTCGACCTGTCCATAGATGTGCGCGTGATTGATGCCGATGGCGGCAAACTTCAGATCAGTCATAGGTTTAACGCTTCATACCGGTCGTCGCGATGCCCTCGATGAGCAAGCGCTGGAAGATGAGGAAGAAGAGGAAGATCGGCACGAGGCTGAGAACGCTCATGGCGAACAGCCCGCCATAGTCCGAGGTGCCGGTCGAGTCGGTGAAGGTGCGCAGACCCAGCATCACCGTATAGTCGCTCATCTTGTTGAGATAGATGAGGGGCCCGAAGAAGTCGTCCCAGGTCCAGATGAAGGTGAAGATCGCAGCCGTCGCCAGAACAGGTGTCGAAAGCGGCAGCATGATCTTCCAATAAATGCGCCAGGGTCCGGCGCCGTCCATCATTGCGGCCTCATCCAGTTCTTTCGGAATGCCGCGGAAGAACTGGACCATGAGGAAGATGAAGAAGGCATCGGCCGCCAGGAACTTTGGCACCACGAGCGGCAGGAAGGTATCGACCCAGCCAAGCTGGCGGAAGAGCACATATTGCGGGATCAAGGTCACCTGATAGGGCAGCATGAGCGTCATCAGCATCAGCGCGAACCAGATCTTGCGGCCGCGGAATTCGAGGCGCGAGAACGCAAAGGCCGCCAGCGAACAGGCGAACACGTTGCCGATCACCGAGAGGATCGAGATGATGAAGCTATTGGTGAAGAACACCGAAAAGCTGGTGCGGAGACCATTCCAGCCGCGGAAATAGGCGTCGATGCTCCAGGACGAGGGAATGAGGCTCGCCGAGGTGAAAATCTCGTTCTCCGGCCGGAACGAGGCCGCGAGCATCCAGAGCAGCGGATAGAGCATCAGGATCGATGCCCCGATCAGCAGCGCGTGGCTGACGACGGAGGTCAGTTGCTTGCGCCACTTCGGCGTCTCGACGCCGACCACGGTCAGTTTCATGGGGGCATCAGTCATCGTAGTGCACCCAGTATTTGGAGGTGAGGAACGAGAAGGCGGTAAAGAGGGCTACGAGTGCAAGCAGCACCCAGGCAAGCGCCGAAGCGTAGCCCATGCGGAAGAAGCCGAAGGCCTCCTGGTAGAGATAGAGCGTATAAAAGAGCGTCGAATTGATCGGGTTACCCGTGCCGCCCGAAATGATGAAAGCCGGAGTAAAGCTCTTGAAGGCTTCGATGGTCTGGATGATGGCGTTGAAGAAGACGACCGGCGTCAGGAGAGGCAGGGTGATCTTCCAGAACTGCCGCCATTTGCTGGCGCCATCCAAGCTTGCCGCCTCATACATATCCTGCGGAATCTGGCGAAGACCGGCGAGGAAGATGATCATTGGCGAGCCGAACTGCCAGATCGAGAGCACGATCAGGGTCCAGAGCGAATAATTGGGGTTTGAAATCCAGCTTGGGCCGACAATGCCGAAGATGGAGAGGAACTTGTTGACGAGGCCGTCACCGGCAAAGATCTGGCGCCAGAGGATGGCGATGGCCACCGACGCGCCGAGCAGGCTCGGTAAATAAAACAGCGAGCGATAGATCGTCAGGCCCTTCATGCCGCGATTGAGCAGCAGCGCCACGCCAAGCGCGAAGGCGAGCTTGAGCGGTACCGAGAAGACGACGAAGAACAGGGTCACGCGCATCGATGCCGAGAATTTCGGATCGTTGGTGAACATGCGCATATAGTTGTCGAGGCCCGCCCAGCGCGGCGCCGTCAACAGGTCGAAATGGTTGAAGCTGAGATAGAACGAATAGATCATCGGCCCGAGCGTCAGCCCGAAAAACCCGATGAACCAGGGCAGGAGGAACAGGTAGCCGGGGGCATCCTGCTGCCAGATGCGCCGCCAGCCGGAGACTTTTTCAACCTCCGCTGACGGCGGTGCCGAAGCGACGTTTTGAATGCTCATGCTTTAGCTCGACCTCCCCAGGGTCTGGATGACCTGGTCGTAGAAAGCGGGACCGGCATCGGCGGGCGATTGCGCGCCGAAAGCGACTTCCTGGCTCTTGGTTTTGAGGGCAACTTCGATTTCGCCGGCCGAGGCAGGCGGCGTCGGTGGCACATCGCCGGCAATCTCACCGAGATCGGCGATATATTTGACGACCATCTGGCTCCGCTCGTCGAGCGTCGGGGTCACCGCATCGCGCATGGCCGAGGAGGCCGGCACGCCGCGTTCGACGCCGAGAATGGTCGCGGCCTCGGGCGTGTTGACAAAGAAGTTGATGAACTTGATCGCAGCTTCCGGCGAAGCGCTCGTCGAGGAGAGCGCGAAATACTGCGAGGAATTGCGGTAATGGCCGCCCTTGGAATCAGGCGAGGTTGCAGGGAAAATCGCGATCCCGAGCGGATCGGGCACCAGCGTCTGATAGGCGACGAGCTGGTTGGACGTGGTGAAATTCATGGCCGACTTGCTGCGCACGAGCGGCGCGGTTTCAAGCTGCCCGGTATCGATCGCCTGCTCGTCGGGCGAAATGATCGCCTTGGCATTGCGCAATTCGGTCCAAAGTTCGAACCATTCGGTCACGTCTTCGGGGGCAAAGGCCGGCTGGCCATCGGCATAGAGCGCCTTGCCCTTCTGGCGAAGCCAGTTTTCAAACAGCAGTTCGATGCCGCTGCCATCGGGGGCCATCGCCATGGCGCCGCCAGTCGATTCCGACACTTTGGGGCCAAGGGTAAGGAGGTCGTCATAGGTCCAGCGCATCGGGTCGATCTCGACGCCGGCGTCAGCCAGAACCTTGGTATTAAAAACGGTGGCGCCGGCAGCGACGCCGAGGCTGACGCCGATCAGCTTGCCATCGATCGTGCCATTGCGCAGCTGGTCTTCGTCAAAGGCCGAGAGGTCGAGATCCTTGCCGACAAAAGCATCGAGCGGGGCGAGCGAGCCGCGGCGCGCATATTCCCCGATATAGCGGTAGTCCATCTGGATGATGTCGGGCTGGTTGCCGCCGGCGGTCTGCGTCGCGACCTTGGGCCAATAGTCGGCCCAGCCCAAGAATTCGCCATCGATGGAAATGTCCGGATTTTCCGCCGTGAAGAGATCGACCACGCCATAGGTGCGGTCGGCACGGGCCTGTCCGCCCCAGAAGATCAGCCGCAGATTGGCGGCCTGTGCAAAGCTCGGGATCGTTCCGAGAGCGCCAGCGGCAAGGGCTGCGGTGCTCGAGAGGAGGAACTGACGGCGGGAAAGCGGAAAAGTCATTTGGTCACCAATAAAATAAGCCACGCGCCCCGGAATGGGGGCGCGTGGGGTCGTGATGTCAGGTCGCGCGTTCGAGAATGGCCGTTGCTTCGGAGACGAAGTACGGGCCAGCATCTTCCGGCGTACGCGCACCAAAGCCAACTTCCTGGCCGATGGTGCGCAGAAGCGAAGAATCGATTTCACCGGCAGCAGCCGGGGGTGGTGGCGGCAGTGGGCCAAGCAGATCGCCGAGATTGGACACGAAGTTGAGTGCAATCTGGTTCTGCTCGTCGAGGGTCGGAGCGACGATATCGCGGGTCGCCGGCAGGCAGGGAATGCCGCGCTCGACGCCGAGGATCTTTGCCGCTTCGGGGTTCGAAATGAAGAAGTTGAGGAATTCGGCTGCCGCTTCCTTGTTGGCGGAGGAGCCGCCGACCGAGAAGAACATCGACGGCTTGCGGTAGTGACCGCCGCCAACGCCAGCCGCGATCCGCGGATAACCGATCATGTCGAGCTTGTCGGGGACGAGGGTCTGGAACGCGACGAGCTGGTTCGAGTTCGACGGCATCATCGCCGCCTTGCCCGAAACGAGCATGGTGGTTTCAAGCGGGCCGGTATCGAGCGCCTGGTTGTCAGGCGACACGATGATGCCAGCATCGCGCATGGTCTTCCACATGGTCAGCCATTCGACCATTTCGTCGGCGCCGAAACCGAGCTTGCCCTCGGCAGTATAGAGCTTGAGGCCCTTCTGGCGCAGCCAGTTGTCCAGCATCGGCTCGGAATAGGAGCCGTCCATCATCATCTTCATGCCATTGCGGATATTGGCCTTGGCAAAGGCCTCACCCTTGGTCATGAGCTCTTCGTAGGTCCAGGCATTGGTCGGAATCTCGACCCCAGCTTCCTGGAAGGCCACGGTGTTGACGAGCGTCGCGAC
The DNA here is from genome assembly GCF_032907385.1 of Devosia sp. BK. NCBI lineage: Bacteria > Pseudomonadati > Pseudomonadota > Alphaproteobacteria > Hyphomicrobiales > Devosiaceae > Devosia > Devosia sp. BK. The sequence goes on along the minus strand of NZ_JAIMBX010000002.1, from coordinate 581,967 downwards.
CGAATTGGCACCGAGCGAAATGCCATAAAGCTTGCCGCCGACCTTGCCGCCTTCGAGCTGGTCAGCATCGAAATCGTCGAGCTTGAGGGCGCCGCCGATGAATTCATCGAGCGGAGCAATGGCGTTGCGCTTGGCGTATTCGACGATATAGCGGTAGTCCATCTGGACGATGTCCGGCGCATTGCCGCCTGCGGTCTGCGTCGCAAGCTTGGGCCAGTAGTCGTTCCAAGCGAGGAACTCGCCATCGATCTTGTTGCCGGTATCGGCTTCGAACAGATCAGTCACGCCATAGGTGCGATCGGCACGGGCCTGGCCGCCCCAGAAGATCAGGCGCAGGTTTGCCGCCTGGGCAAATACCGGGCTGATGCCGGCGACGCCGGCTGCCATAAGGGCCGACGTTCCCATCAGGAACTGGCGGCGTCCAATACGAAATGTCATGTTTTTCCTCCCATGAACGATACAGCTTCGAAAAGCCCGAAGCGAATAGGCTGAGCGACCTCCCCGTCGCTAAATCACCAACCAGTTACTAAAGTGAACAGATGCTCTACTTTGTCAACTGCGATCACGCAGTGGTTTAAAGTCGCTCTCGTTCTGCAAATAACCAGCCAGTTACCCTTTACCACACCGCGTCGCCGACCGGCAACAATCCTTGTATGGAAGATTTTGCGATATGGTGCGGCGTCTTTGAGCCCGAAAACGTGGCCCTTGGTCTGTTCTCCCCGTCTGCCGGTCATCGGGCTTTGCGCCGTCCGGACTTTATCGTTGCCCTGACAGTGGCCCAAAAAGCCCCGCTAGAAAACTACAAAATTACCGCTCATATTATAGAAAATATCTATAGCCCAAGGCGCAGAGCATATGGACAAGCTTTTGACCCAATTCCTCGCTGTCGCCGATGCCGGCTCGATGAGCGGGGCGGCCTCTACCCTGCTCGTCACCCAGCCGACCCTCACTTTCAACATGAAAAAGCTCGAGGAAAATATCGGCGCGCCGCTCTTCGAACGCTCCTCGCGCGGCGTGCGCCTCACCCGCTATGGCGAAACGCTTTATGAAAATGCCCGCCTCATGCAGCGGCTTTACGATAATACGCTGACCTCCATTGCCGGCCAGCAGCGCGGCAGCGACCGGGGCCTCGCGCTCGGCACCGGCTATTCGTGGTGGACCATGTTCCTCCGCGATCTCGTCGTCGCCTATCAGCGCGAATTTCCAATGGCACCGGTGCAGGTCAGCCTTGGCAACCAATTGCGCTTGATGGATCAACTGCTCTCGGGCGACGTTTCGATGTTTCTCGCCCACGAGATCGATGGCCTCAGCCCCGCCGTCGGCACCGACTTTGTGCCGCTCTCGCGCGTCTACAATGCCTATTTCGTGCGCGCCGGTCATCCGCTCCTCGGCAAGCCTCGCTCTGGTGCGGAGGTTAGCGATTTCCCCTCGATCATTTCCTCGCTCGCCGAGAGCCGCCACAACCGGTTCTTCGATCCCTCGCGACGCCGGGCTCGCGTCGAAACCGTGTTCGATCGCACCCACTTCGCCTTCCGCTCCAATTCGCTGGCCGCCTGCGTCGATTATGCCCTCGCGACCGACGCCGTCCTCGTCCACACCCATGTCATGCGCGAGGAATTTGCCGCCCGCGGCCTCCATGAAGTCGAACAAGCCGATCCCGTCCGCCAGATGATTGCCGGCCTCTATGTGCTGCGGGAGCGCCGCGGCGAAGAGCGCGTCGAAGACATGATCGAGCGCATTTCCAAAGCGGCCAAGGCCAGCCTGCCGCCTCTCTAATAGTCCAGTTCAGAAAACCGCGCCTCGCGGCTGTCATAAATGAGCAGCCGCCCGATCAGCGGCGTGCCGACCCCGGTCACGAGCTTGATCGCCTCCATGGCCATCAGCGTGCCGATAACCCCCGTGACCGGTCCCAAAATTCCATTGAGCTCGCACGATGGCAGGCTCGCATCATCCGCCTCCTCGGCAAAAATCGCGCTATGCGGCGGCCCGCCGAGATGGGGCGCAAACACCGTCACCTGCCCAGAAAACATCGACACCGCCCCCGAAACCAGCGGCTTTTTGAGCTTTTCGGCCGTGTCCGCCACGAGCCGCCGCGTCACCAGATTATCCGAGCCATCGAGCACAATGTCATATGCCGCCATCAGCGCCTCGGCATTCTCCGCCGTGATCCCATCCGCCAGCGGCTCCACCACCACATATGGGTTGATCCCCGCGGAAAACCCCTTGGCGCTCTCGGCCTTGTTGGAGCCGATATCCCCAACCCCATGCACCACCTGCCGCTGCAGGTTCGAGATCGACACCGTGTCAGGATCGGCAATGCCGAGCCGCCCCAGCCCCGCCGCTGCGAGATAGGCAATTGCCGGGCTCCCCAATCCGCCCGCGCCGATGACAAGCACGCTCCCGGCCTTGAGTGCCTGCTGCGCCCCGCCCCCAAAACCTTTCAGCACCAGATGGCGCGCATAGCGCCGGGATTCGTCGGGAGAAAGTGACATTCCAGAACCTAAGCCCCTTCAAGATCATACCGGACGGCGAACCCTTGTTGCCCCACCCTCCGGTTGTCACCCCGGCGAAAGCCGGGGCCCATCCTGAGATCTGGAGATGGATCCCGGCTCAAGGCCGAGATGACATCGCGTGGCAAAATCAAAATCGCTTAGCGGCCCGTCGACCCAAAACCACCCGTTCCCCGCGCAGTTTCATCCAGAGTCTCCACCACCTGAAAAGCCGGCTGCACCACGGGCGCGATCACCATCTGCGCAATGCGCTCGCCGCGGGTAATGGTAAAAGCCTCGTCCCCGAGATTGATCAGGATGACTTTGATCTCGCCACGATAATCGGCGTCGATCGTACCGGGGGAATTGAGCACCGTCACCCCATGCTTTGCCGCAAGGCCCGAACGCGGCCGCACCTGCGCCTCGTAGCCCGGCCGCAGGGCCATGGCAAAGCCGCAGGGCACAATGGCGCGCTTGCCCGGCGCCAGTTCGAGCGGCGCATCGGCGGCAACGGCCGCGCAGAGATCAGCCCCCGCCGATTGCTCGGTCTGCACTTTTGGTACGGGCAGGCCCTGTCCATGCTCGAGCCAGAGAAAGTCGATTGCGAGAGAAACGGTCATGGAAGGCGCACCACAGCATAGAATTCTTGAGGCAATTCGGCTTTTCCCGTGACAAGGTCAAGCAGCGGATAGACCACCTCGGCGCTCTCCTTATCCTTGGAGAGCGTAAGATTGGTGTCGGTTACAGCGCCACCGCCGATGCGGATAGTCATGGTATGTCCGGCAAAATAGGCTTCGGCCATTTCCCGAGTTTCGCCGTCGACCGTCGTCTCGACTTTGGCGCCGGCCATATCGCGGAGCCCCTTTGTGCTCATGCTGACCCGGACGAGACCATTGCCCGCCGGTTCGAACGTCAGGTCGCCGCTCGTACCGTTAAAATTGCGCAGCGTCGCAAACGACCCTTCCTTCACGACTGTGCAGGTCGCCCCGCCATCCTCAGTCTCGGTGAGCTTGCCCACCGTGCAGAATTCATCGAGCGCCGAATAATCCACGTCCTCATCGGCACGCTTGAGCATGCCATAGGTATCGGCATTGATCACCTGCACCGCCTCGATCCGCGCCGTCGTCGCGCTCGTCACCGAAACCTCGATCGTGCCATCGAAACAGGCGGCCAGCGGCAATGCGAGCAACGCAAGTGCAAGAAATTTCGCGGCCCGTTTAAGCATTATCTCTCCGTCCAATAGCACTTGCGCCTTGGCAGTCACCCACCTCTCCCTCTGGGGGAGAGGTCGCCGCAACGCGGCGGGTGAGGGGGCCTTATCCTGCCAGAAGGCAAAATCTCAAAGCTCACCCGACAGCAACCGCCACCCAGCCAGCACCAGCACGATAAACGCCGCCACGAGCACGGCCATCAGCGCCCCATTGGCAAAGCGGTTCTGCGGTCTCGCCATCATGACCCGGTGCTCGGCCAGCGCCAGTTCTGCTTCGGCGATCAGCACCGGCACGCGTCCCAGCGCCTCGGTCATCCGGTTGAAATGCCCCACAAAGTCTTCGATGCGCCCGACCGGGCCTTCCTCGCGCCGCAGCCAATCGCCGACGACCGGTTCGGCCACTGTCCAGATATCGAGGTCGGGATCGAGATTGCGCGCCACCCCTTCCACCAGCACCATGCTCTTTTGCAGCAGCACCAGTTCTGGCCGCGTCTGCATGTTAAAGAGTTCGGTGATGGTGAAAAGCTGCCCCAAAACCTTGGCCATCGAAATGTCCGAGGCGGTGCGGCCATGCAGCGGTTCGCCGATCGAACGGATGGCGAGCGCGAAATCCTCGACCGATTGGCCCTTGGGCACATAGCCGATATCGAAATGCCGCTGCGCGACGAGGCGATAGTCGCGCGTGATAAAACCATAGAGAATATCAGCCAGGAACCGCCGCTCGCGCATCGAAAGCCGGCCCATAATGCCGAAATCGACCGCGATCACGTCGCCCGATTTGCGATCGGCGAAAAGATTGCCTGGATGCATGTCGGCATGGAAAAAGCCGTCGCGAATGGCGTGCCGCAAAAAGGACTGCAGCAGCTTTGATGCCAGCGCCTTGCGATCAATCCCGGCCGCATCGATCGCGGCATGGTCGCGAATGGGGATGCCGTCGACCCAGGTCGTCGTCAGCACATTCTGCGCCACCTGATCCCATTGCACTTGCGGGATGATGAAGCCGGTATCGTTCTTGATATTTTCGGCCAGTTCCGAAATCGAGGCCGCTTCGAGGCGAAGATCGAGCTCGAGCCGCATGGAATGGTCGAGCGTCCGCACCACATCGGTCGGCCGCAGCCGCCGAGCCGATGGCGCAAAGACTTCGGCGAGCCGCGCCCCGGCATAGAGCGCATTGGTGTCGGCATGAAAGCGTTCAGCCACGCCCGGCCGCAGCATCTTGACGGCCACGGTCTTGGGCAATTGTCCCGGCTCGCGCAATTGTGCCCGATGTACCTGAGCAATCGAGGCCGCGGCGATCGGCGGGCTGATCTCGGTCAGGTTTTGGGCCTTGGGCCCGAGCGCCAGGTCGAGAATGCCCGGCACCAGCGTCGCATCGAATGGCGGCATGCGGTCCTGCAGGCCCGCAAGATCGGCGGCAGCCTGCGGCCCGACGATATCGGGGCGCGTCGCCAGCGTCTGGCCGAATTTCACATAAGATGGCCCAAGCTTATGCAGCGCAGCATTGAGCCGGTCGACATGGCCGGTCTTGCGCACGCTCGGCCGCTCGATCACCCGCGCCATTCCAATGCCGAGCTTCATCATCGGCGGCAGGGATTCCACCGGCAAAACCGAGAACGCCCCCTCCCGCGCCAGCACCCAGCCAGCCCGGAAGAAGCGGAAATAAGAGACAAGGCCCATTTTCTTACCTCTCCCTCTGGGGGAGAGGTCGACGGCAACGCCGGCGGGTGAGGGGGCCTTCAGCAACCATCTGCAAACTCACGGCCATCAAATCTTCCAGCCCGAAAACAGGGTCGCGATATTGCCCGAAAAGGCGGTGTGCTTGACCCTCGAAAACCCGGCCGTCGAAAGCATGGAATCGAATCGCGCCGGATCGGGGAATTTGCGGATGGATTCGACGAGATACTGATAGGGCTGGGCATCGCCCGTCACGGCCCGGCCGATCGGCGGAATGACGGCGTCGGAAAAACCGCGATAAACGGCATCGAACCCGGGCACATCGACCTGCGAAAATTCGAGCACCAAAATCCGCCCGCCGCGCTTCAAGACGCGAAACGCCTCGTTGAGCGCCTGCTGGATGCGCGGCACATTGCGGATGCCGAAAGCGATCGTATAGGCGTCAAAGCTCTTGTCGGGAAATGGCAGTTCTTCGGCATTGGCCTCGACGAAGCTCGCCTGGGCCGGAAAACGCCAGGATTTGGCGCGCTCGGCACCAACCCGCAGCATGTCGCCATTGATGTCGGAAACCGTCACCTCGGCATAGCCGTGGCTTGAATTGACGATCCGCTCGGCGATGTCGCCGGTGCCGCCCGCCATGTCGAGGACCTGATAGCCGCGGCTGCCGGTGCGCGGTGGCGCGAGTTCGGCGACCATGGCGTCTTTCCAGAGCCGGTGAACCCCAAAGCTCATCAGGTCGTTCATCAGGTCGTAGCGATCGGCCACATCATGAAAGACCTTGTTGACCAGGCCCTGCTTGTCTTCGAGCGCCACTGTCTGCTCGCCGAAATGGGTGGTTTCGTGCGCTTCGGTCATGGCTCAAGCCTCTTTGCTGGTCTATGCAGACACCCAGATGGGATCGGCGCGCACCATATATAAGGCGTTATCAAAAGCCCATGGCGCAAACCCGCGCAGGGCGAAGGAGTTTTGCTGTGCCTGAACTGCCCGAGGTCGAAACGGTCCGCCGTGGTCTTGAACCCTGGCTGCTGCATGCCCGCATCGAAGCAGTCGAGCAAAAGCGCCCCGATCTCCGCTTTCCGTTCCCGGAACACCTCGCCAAGAAAATCACCGGCGCCACTGTCACCAATGTCGGCCGCCGCGCCAAATACCTTCTTATTGCGCTCGACAATGGCCTGACCATTTTGAGCCATCTGGGCATGACCGGCTCCTGGCGCTTTGCTGAACACGGCATCGACAAGCCGCCGCGCTATTATGAGCCCGGCACCGAGCCCAAGCACGACCATCTCATCCTCTCGATCAGCCATCCCGAGCACGGCAAGAGCCACCTTATCTATGCCGACCCGCGCCGCTTCGGATTTCTAGACCTGTTCGAACATCCCGAGGACAGCCCCTATTTAAAAGGTCTTGGGCCCGAGCCGCTCGGCAATGATTTCAATGCCGAGGAAATGGCCGCCGCCTTCAAAGGCAAGAAGGCGCCGATCAAGGCAGCGCTCCTTGATCAACGCGTCGTCGCGGGGCTTGGCAATATCTATGTCGCCGAAGCCCTTCACCGGGCACATATCCTCCCCACTATCGAAGCGCGTACACTCCTCACCAAGGCGGAGAAGCCGAAAAAGGCGCTCGAGGATCTCTCCTACGCCGTGCGCGAGGTTTTGACCGAGGCCATCGAGGTCGGCGGCTCGACCCTGCGCGATTTTCGCAATGCCGAAGGTGGCTCGGGCTACTTTCAGCATCGCTTCGCAGTCTACGATCGGGAAGGCGATCCCTGCCCGACACCCCTTTGCACCGGCACTGTTGCCCGCATCGTCCAATCCGGGCGCTCGACCTTTTATTGCCCCGTGTGCCAGAAGCAGCCATAACCAATTCGCGTTCAGCGCGGCTCGATGGTAACGTGATGCTACCGGAACCGGGCCCGATGGACCAAAGCTGTTGACGCCCCGGTGCCTTTCCCCTATAGCACCACCGACTTGGCGGCAGCTTGCCGCCGCTTTCATTTCAACCCGGCTGGTTCAGGACGCCTCGAGCGGATTTTGACCTGCCGGCCGGACGTTTAAAGAGGACCGAAATGGCCAATACGCCGTCAGCCAAGAAGGCGACCCGCAAGATCGCTGCCCGCACCGCGGTCAACAAGTCGCGCCGCAGCCGCGTGCGCACCTTCATCCGCAAGGTTGAAGAAGCGATCACTGCCGGCGACCACGCCGTCGCCTTCGCGGCCCTCAAGGCTGCCGAGCCGGAAATCACCCGCGCTGCGACCAAGGGCATCGTTCATGCCAACCTCGCAGCCCGCAAGGTCAGCCGCCTCAATAGCCGCGTCAAGGCTCTCCAGGCCTAAGACACGCAAGGCTGCGGCGCCGCAAAAGGCAGACGCGGTCGGATAGGAAACAAGGCTCCGCAAGGGGCCTTTTTTCTTGGGCCAAATTTGGCAAGTTTTTCGTCGCCTCCCTGTCACATGATAGTTTCGTGACCGCACAAATAAAGCGGTGGATTTCCTCGATTTGACTTGAAAGCTCTTGAATCAGAAAGCGTTAGCCCCAAATCAGGGCCAAAGCTAAACTTCGATCAAGTCGACATAAAATCGGTGAGTTACGGCGACTAGAACATTTTTTTCACCGCTCCTTAACTCTGGGAAAAAGCGATTCTGTATGGAGTCACAGGCTCTTGTGGAAAGGCAATTTTGGCCCTCGCGGAAGGCTTAAATCTCTGCGTCTGAGTCAAGACCCTATTTCAACGATTCACCTGTTGCGGGGCTAAAACCAACCCCCTAAAGTAATCTGGTCAGCACGGAAAACGGGGCGTCCAAACGACCCCGGCACGGTGCAGGCAGTTCACTTCGGGGCAAGTATTGGGAGCTCTCTCGAACCCAAGGCGAGAGAGGGCATGGGCTGATTATGACCAATTTATTCAGTCGGTGTGCGTCCGGTTTTCTCCGGGGTGGCACGACGAGATAGTTTTCGGCTCGCGCCGGATCCAATGACAATTCGATAGGCCAAAGGCAGCCATGCCGATGGTTCAATGCTCCCCTCTCCGGGGCGGCAGGGTGGTGCTCGTTCCCAAACGAGACAAACACAATAGTCACGACGGCATGCGGACCGATCGGACACAACGAAACAGGGCTGAGAAACCATGATGCGACAGGCAATTGCGGGAAGGGATGACTGGTCTTCGGCCACCACACCCTCCTCCTCTTCCGTTAACTCGAGCGGTGAACCTGTCATGGGCGATTCTGGATCTCAGCGTGATGTCTGGGAGCGCGTGCGCGCCCGCCTTAAAGCCGGTGTCGGCGAGGACGTCTTTGCGTCCTGGTTCGCCCGTCTCGAGCTTGAAGAACTGGTCGACGACCTCGTTCATCTCTCGGCCCCAACCCGGTTTCTCTGCTCCTGGGTGCAATCCAATTATTCCGACCGGATCGTCGAAGCCTTCCGCCACGATGTGCCGGAAGCCGGCCGTCTCCAGGTCACGCTCCGCGTCAATGGCCAAGCCCGCCCGCGCCTCAGCCCGGCGCCGGTCGTTGCGGCAGAACCCGTTGAAGACGCTCCTGTTTTAAAATCTGCCGCGCCCGTTGCCGCTTTCGTCGAGCCGGCCAATGCCGCTCCGGTTGCGCGCCTCGTTCGCGAAGCAAGCAAGGGCGATGCCCTTGCCGGTAGCGCCATCGATTCTCGCATGACCTTCGACACATTCGTGTCGGGCGAAGCCAATGAAATGGCTTTCGGTGTCGCCAAGCAAATCGCCAATGCCGCGATCAACAACACCGTCACCTTCAACCCGGTCTATATCCACTCGACCGTCGGCCTTGGCAAATCCCACCTGCTCAACGCCATCGCCCACGCCGTCAGCCAGGCCGATAGTTCAAAAAACATCGTCTATCTGACCGCCGACCATTTTATGTACCACTTCATTACCGCCGTGCAGCGCCAGTCGGCGCTCGGCTTCAAGGAGTGGCTGCGCAAGGTCGACCTTCTCCTCATCGACGACATGCAGTTCCTGCAGGGCAAGTCGGCCACCGAATTCGGCCACACGCTCGGCGCGCTGCTGACAGGCGCCAAGCAGGTTGTCGTTGCGGGCGATGCGCCGCCTCGCGATCTCGAAATGCTCGATGAGCGTGTTCGCTCGCGTCTTTCCGGCGGCCTCGTCGTGCCGATCTCGACCTTCGACATGGATCTCCGCCGCGCCATCGTGCAGCGCCGGGCCGATCAGTCGACCGCCCGTTTTGGCATGCACTTCCCGCCTGCCGTGCTCGATTATGTCGCCCGCGCGGTCACGAGCCACGGTCGCGATCTCGATGGTGCCGTCAACCGCCTCGTTGCCGCCAACCAGTTGACCGGCGAACTCATCACCGTGCCGCTGGCCGAAAAGACCCTGGCCGACCTGATCCGCGCCCGCGACGCCAAGCGCGTCCGCATCGAGGATATTCTGAAAATCGTCTCGCGCCACTACAAGGTGCCGCGCAACGAACTGCTCTCCGCCCGCCGCAGCCGCGACGTAGTGCGCCCGCGCCAGATCGCCATGTATCTGGCCAAGGCGCTGACCTCGCGCTCGCTGCCGGAAATCGGTCGCCGCTTTGGTGGTCGTGATCACACGACGGTGCTGCATTCGGTGCGTAAGGTCGAGCAGATGATCAAGGATGATCTCGAGCTCGGCCAGGAAATCGAACTGCTCAAGCGCATGCTGGAAGAGTAGTCACCGGCCCCGCCTCTGGCGGGGTCAAATCGCTCCGGTGGAGCGATTTGAGGTGACTACGCCCGAAGCGCTCTGCGCGCAGGGCACGCAGGTGCCACACGCCCAGACCCTATCCCCGCGAAAGCGGGGATTTCTGTTTGAAGAGGAGATTCCCCCTTTCGCGGGAATGACGCCGGGGGATGGGGTGAGCGCGGTGGCTAGGACAGACATTTTGCTCAAATTGCAAAACTCCTGTGCATGACGCGACTGTGCCTTGATCTGGCCGGGTGGGGCCTGCACCCATGGCGCATGATCCGAGTTTTTGTGTTTCTTCTTGCTGCTATCGTCCTGACCATGCCGGCCGCGGCCCAGCGCCTGACGCCCGAGGCGGTGGCCAAGCAGAATCAGGCCATTGCCCTGCGCGTTCAGCAGCAATTGATGGCGTGCTGGGCGGTGCCGCCGGGGGAAGAAAACCAGCGCCTGGCGCTCGATATCGTCTTTTTCGGCGATGGCCGGCTCGAGGGGGAGGCGGCGCTGGCGCCCGAAACGGCCAAGCTGGCGAGCAAGCGGGTTCTTCTCACCCAGAGCATCATGGATGCGGTTCGCCGCTGTGTGCCCTTCGAGGGCCTGCAGGCGCTGGGGGCAAGGCCGGATGAGCGGTTCTCGGTGACGATTGTGTTCCAGAGCTGATCGGCGGGGCGGGCCAGCTTCGATGGATGGTTTTTTGCGGAAAACCGGTTTGCGGCCATGGGCGCTACGCTCTAAAACCCCACGTGGCCTTGCCAATCTGTTATGAAACTGTAAACGTCCGTGCCCGGCCTCTGGCCGGTTTTGTCGTCGCATATCTCTGGGATAAAAGCCGATTATGAAAGTCACACTCGAACGCAACCATCTGCTCAAGTCGCTGAGCCATGTGCATCGGGTGGTGGAACGGCGCAATACCTATCCGATCCTGGCAAACGTGCTGTTCAAGGCCAGCGAAGACCATGTCGAACTGCGCGCGACCGACCTCGATATCGAGGTGACGGAATCGCTGCCGGCCATGGTCTCGACGCCCGGCACGACGACCGTCCCGGCGCATACGCTTTATGAAATCGTCCGCAAACTTTCGGACGGCGCCGAAGTGCGGCTCGAAACCGATGGCGGGGAGAACATGGTTCTCACCTCCGGCCGCTCGCGCTTCAACCTCGCGTGCCTCTCGCCCGATTCGTTCCCCGATTTGAAATCGGGCGCCTTTGCCCATGAATTCGATGTGCCCGCGGCGCTCTTGCGCGAGCTGATCGAGCGCACCCAGTTTGCGATCTCGAACGAAGAGACGCGCTATTATCTCAACGGCATCTATTTCCACGCGGTCGAGAATTCGGCGACCGGTGCGCTGTTCCGCGCCGTGGCGACCGATGGCCACCGCATGGCGCGCGCCGAAATCGCTGCGCCCGAAGGCGCCCAGGGCATGAGCGGCATCATCGTGCCGAAAAAGACCGTGGGCGAGGTGCAAAAGCTGCTCGACGGTGTCGATGGCGATGTGAAGGTGGAAGTGTCCGACACCAAGATCCGCTTCACCGTGGGTCCGGTGGTGCTGCTCTCAAAGCTTATCGAAGGCACGTTCCCCGACTATGATCGCGTGACCCCGAAGAACAATGAAAAGCAGATGCTGGTCGATCGTGGCGCCTTTGCCGTGGCTGTCGACCGCGTCTCAACCATTGCCTCGGATCGCGGCGGCAAGGCTGTCAAGCTTTCGGCCCATGATGGCCTGCTTGAACTGTCGGTGACCAATCCTGACCATGGCACGGCCAGCGAAGAGCTTGCCGTCGACTTTGACATCGATGCCTTCGAAATCGGCTTCAATGCCCGCTATCTTCTCGACATCATCGGCCAGATCCGCTCGGAAAGCGCCGTCTTCCTCTTTAACGACGCCAATTCGCCGACGCTCGTGAAGGAAGAGGGCGAAGCTAACGCACTTTACGTGCTGATGCCGATGCGCGTTTAGTTTCAGATTTTTCTTGAAGTGAAGGCCCCCTCACCCGGCCCTGCGGGCCGACCTCTCCCCCGGAGGGCGAGGTGTCGCTCCGCGACGTTAGCATCCTCCCACCTCTCCCTCTGGGGGAGAGGTCGACGGCAAAGCTGGCGGGTGAGGGGGGCTTCCCTAAGCGGACCAAAAAAATGATCCGCCACATCTCCCGCCTTCGCCTCACCGCTTTCCGGAACTACGCCTCCGCGGCGCTCGATCTCGACGAGCGCCATGTCGTCCTTACCGGTCCCAATGGCTCTGGCAAAACCAATCTTCTTGAAGCCGTCTCAGTCCTCTCCCCCGGGCGAGGCCTCCGCGGCGCCAATTTCGAGACGCTGCAGCAGCAGGGCTCAGATATCGGCTGGGCTGTAGCCGCAACGATCGAGACCGATAGTGGACCCGCCGATATCGGCACAGGCGCCACGCCCGATGGGGGGCGCCGGGTGCGCGTCAATGGCGCCAATGCCCGCTCCATCGAAGCCATGAGCGACTATCTGCGCGTGCTTTGGCTGACCCCTTCGATGGACGGGCTGTTCTCCGGGCCCGCAGGCGAGCGACGCAGGTTCTTGGATCGCTTGGTGACGACGCTGATCCCCTCGCACTCGCTGGCTGTCAGCGACTACGAAAAGGCCATGCGCCAGCGCAACAAGCTGCTCGAAGACAGCAGTGATCTGCGTTGGCTGTCGGCGGTCGAAGCACAGATGGCGGAATTTGGGGCGTCCATCCACCTCAACCGCACCGATAGCCTGGCCCATCTTCAGTCGCTGATCGTCGAGAGCCTCGATGATGACAGTTTTCCCGCAGCCATGCTGTCGCTGACGCCGCTCTTCGAGGATGGGGTGGAGCCACCGACCTCGGCCGAACTCGAGGCCGTGCTGGCGCAGCGCTGGCATGCGGCGCGCGGCCTTGATCGGGCAGCGGGGCGCACCACATCAGGACCACACCGGGTCGATCTCGATGTGCTCCATGCGCAAAAGCACATGCCGGCGGCCCTGGGATCAACTGGCGAGCAAAAGGCGCTCCTTATCGGGCTCATCCTTGCCCATGCGCGCCTCGTTCGGTTGCGCACCGGCATCGTGCCTTTCCTGCTGCTCGACGAGATTGCGGCGCATCTCGATCCGGATCGGCGACGGGCGCTTTTTGCCGCGCTCGATGGGCTCGAAACCCAGTGCTTTTTGACCGGCACTGATCCACTGCTGTTCGAGGCTTTGGAGGGGCGGGCGCAACGTTTTGTCGTGCGCGAGGGGCGCGTTGGGTTCGACTAGCCAGAGGCGAGCCCACAGCGCCTGCTTTTGCCCACGATAAGCCGCAAAAACCGGCAATTTTCTTGGGGTTGCGGCCCCGTTCCGCTAGAACAAAAAGACCAGAAATACGAGTGATTCGGACCCAATGAGCGATAGCGAAAATCCGACCCCGAACGAGTACGGCGCCGACAGCATCAAGGTGCTTAAGGGTCTCGACGCGGTGCGTAAGCGCCCCGGCATGTATATCGGGGATACGGATGACGGCTCAGGCCTTCATCACATGGTCTACGAAGTCGTCGACAACGCCATCGACGAAGCCCTGGCTGGCCACGCCGACCTCGTGACGGTGACGCTCAATGCCGACGGGTCTTGCTCGGTCAACGACAATGGCCGCGGTATTCCCACCGACATCCACAAGGAAGAGGGCGTTTCGGCCGCCGAGGTCATCATGACCCAGCTTCACGCCGGCGGTAAGTTCGACCAGAATTCCTATAAGGTTTCCGGTGGTCTCCACGGCGTCGGCGTTTCTGTCGTCAACGCGCTCTCGGTGTTCCTGAAACTCAATATCCGCCGCAATGGCTCGATCCACGAGATGAGCTTTACCCATGGCGATGCCGATGCACCGCTCAAGGTCGTCGGCTCCTATGTCGAGAACAAGCAGGCAGGGACCTACGAAGGCCGGTCGGGCTCGGAAATCACCTTCCTGCCCTCGACCGATACCTTCACCATGGTCGAGTTCGATTTCAAGACGCTCGAGCATCGCCTGCGCGAACTCGCGTTCTTGAATTCAGGCGTTCGCATTCACCTGCGCGATCATCGTCACCCGGAACATGTCGAGGTCGAGCTCTTCTACGAAGGCGGGCTGGAAGCGTTTGTTCGGTATCTCGACAAGTCCAAGGTGCCAGTAATCGAAACCCCGATCACCATGATCTCGGAAAAGGATGGGATCACTGTCGAGGTGGCGCTGCAGTGGAATGACAGCTACCATGAAAACGTGCTGTGCTTCACCAACAACATCCCGCAGCGCGATGGCGGCACGCACTTGGCCGGGCTTCGCGGCGCGCTGACGCGCCAGGTGACGGGCTACGCCGCATCGTCCGGCATCGCGAAAAAGGAAAAGGTCGAGCTTTCGGGTGACGATACGCGCGAAGGCCTGACCTGCGTTCTCTCGGTCAAGGTTCCGGACCCCAAATTCTCGTCCCAGACCAAGGACAAGCTGGTTTCGTCGGAAGTGCGTCCCGTCGTCGAAAACATCGTCAACGACAAGCTCGGCCAATGGTTTGAAGAGCATCCGAACGAAGCCAAGGTCATCGTCGGCAAGGTAGTCGAAGCCGCCGCCGCCCGCGAAGCCGCGCGCAAGGCGCGCGAACTGACCCGCCGCAAGGGCGCGCTCGAAATCTCCTCGCTCCCCGGCAAGCTTGCCGATTGCCAGGAACGCGATCCGGCCAAGTCCGAAATTTTCATCGTTGAGGGTGACTCCGCAGGTGGTTCCGCCAAGCAAGGCCGCGACCGGTCCAATCAAGCCGTGTTGCCGCTGCGGGGTAAAATCCTCAATGTGGAACGCGCGCGCTTTGATCGCATGATTTCGTCCGATCAAGTCGGCACGCTGATCACTGCACTTGGCACCGGCATCGGCCGTGAAGAGTTCAACGCCGATAAGCTGCGCTACCACAAGATCATCATCATGACGGACGCCGACGTCGACGGCGCCCATATCCGCACGCTGCTGCTCACGTTCTTCTTCCGCCAGACGCGCGAGCTACTGGAGCGCGGGCATATCTATATCGCCCAGCCGCCGCTCTATAAGGCGACCCGCGGCCGCTCCGAACAATATCTCAAGGACGAGCGGGCGCTTGAAAACTACCTGCTCGATGCCGGGCTCGACGAAGCCGTTTTCACGACCCGCGATGGCGTTGAACATGCGGGCCCCGACCTCATGTCGATCCTGCAGCAGGCGCGCGATATCGACTATGCGATCAAGAACCTCAACCTGCGCTACAACCGTAATCTTGTGGAGCAGTCCGCAATCGTCGGCGCGCTCGATCCCGATGGCATGGCCGACCCGGAAAAGAGCGCCGAGACATTGAAGCGCGTTGCCAATCGCCTCGATCGCATTTCCGATGAACTGGAACGCGGCTGGAGCGGCACGATCACGGACGACGAAGCTTTGGCCTTTTCGCGCACGGTGCGCGGCGTCAACGAGACGCACCAGATCGATCGTGCGCTGCTTCAGTCGGCCGACGCGCGAAAACTCCGCCAGCTTGCTGGGCGTCTCGATGAATTGTTCGGCGGCGTGCCGACGCTCAAGCGTAAAGGCGAGACGATCAATATCTTTGGGCCAAGCACGCTCTTCAAGGCTGTCACCGATGCCGGCCGCAAGGGCGTCAGCCTTCAGCGCTATAAGGGCCTTGGCGAGATGAACGCCGAGCAGCTTTGGGAAACGACCCTCGACCCCAATGCTCGCACGCTGCTGCGCGTCGAGATCGACCAGACCGACGAAGCCGACCAGATTTTTACCGCTCTGATGGGCGACCTCGTCGAGCCCCGCCGCGATTTCATCCAGGACAATGCGCTCAATGTGAGCAATCTGGACGTCTAATCCCAAGGCCGCCTCCGGGCGGCCTTTTTCTTGCCAAGCGGGAAGTGACATGGTCGGATCGCCCGAACGCATCGCCATCATGTCCGACGTCCACGGCAATCTCACCGCACTTGAAGCCGTTCTCGCCGATATCGAAGCGCGTGGGATCACCCGCATTTTCAATCTCGGCGATCTGGTCGGCAAAGGGCCGCGGTCCGCCGAAGTCGTCGATCGCTGCCGGCAAGTTTGTGAGGTGGTCGTTCAAGGCAATTGGGATGCTGACGTCGCGAGCGGCCGAAAAGCAACCTCTGCGACGCTATGGCACCAGAGCCAGCTCGGACCGGAGCGAAATCACTATCTCGCCAATCTGCCGGGAAGCGTGGATTGCATGTTCGGTCGACACCCGGCGCGGTTTTACCACGCCAGTCAGGTGAGCCCTTTTAACCGGGTCTACGAGACTGCGTCTCGCGAGGTGCATCGCCAGATGTTTGCCAATACCGACTTCACCGGACACGTCACGCCGCCGGTACTGGTCGGCTATGGCGATATTCACACGCCCTACATGGTCAGCTTCGAAGGCCACACGCTCTTTAATGCAGGGAGCGTCGGCAATCCGCTGGACATGCCTTTGGCTTGCTACTGCATCATCGACGTCGGGCCGGACAGTCCCACAGGTTGGTCGCTGAGCTTCGTCCGCGTGCCTTATGACATCGAGGCCGAATTACAGATCGCGCAGCAGAGCGGCATGCCGCATTATGATTATTATGCCAGCGAACTGCGGACCGCGGTCTATCGCGGCATCACGAAGAAGCAGAAGGCAAAGCGGACCTAGTGCTTGAGTTCTTTTTCGACTGCCTTGCGCGAATTGCCGGCAGATTTCACCGCTGACTTTACCGCGTCCTTGCTCTTGCCGGTCTTGTCCGCTTCGTAGCGGACTTCGTGATCCTGGTTTCCGGCAACCTTGGCGCGATCCTGGCTGCGGCCACGCGATGTCTGGGTAGTGTTGGCCATGATAGTTCTCCTTGGCGTTATCTTCTGTAACGCCTCTCGACTCCATGGGTTCAATGCACCGCAAATCCAGTGTTCGGTGATCCTTTCCAGTCCGTCTCGCGAAACCTGGCTTTAATCTCGACACACGAGCGCATAGCTAAGAGCCAAGGTATTCACGCGAGGCTCACATGAAAAAGATTGGTTTCTTGTCCTTTGGTCATTGGAGCCCTTCGCCGCAGTCCGGTACGCGGTCGGCCGGTGACGCGTTGCTACAATCCATCGACTTGGCGGTTGCTGCCGAAGAGTTGGGAGCCGATGGCGCCTATTTCCGCGTGCACCATTTTGCCCGCCAACTCGCCTCGCCCTTCCCGCTGCTTGCGGCAGCCGGCGCAAAAACCAAGAAGATCGAGCTCGGCACGGCCGTGATTGACATGCGCTACGAAAATCCGCTCTATATGGCTGAAGACGCTGGTGCAGCCGACCTGATCGCCGGTGGCCGCCTGCAGCTTGGCATTTCGCGCGGTTCGCCAGAGCAGGTCATCGACGGCTGGCGCTATTTTGGTTTTGGGCCCGAAGAGGGCAAGACCGACCAGGACATGGCGCGGCAGCACGCCGAAGTCTTTATGGAAGTGCTAAAGGGCAAGGGCTTTGCACAGCCCAATCCGCAGCCCATGTTCCCCAATCCGCCGGGCATGTTGCGGCTCGAGCCACATTCGGAAGGTCTGCGCGAACGTATCTGGTGGGGCGCCGCCAGCGACGCCACCGCGATCTGGGCGGCGCAGATGGGCATGAACTTGCAGTCCTCGACGCTCAAATTCGACGAGAGCGGCAAGCCATTCCACATCCAGCAGGCCGAACAGATCCGCGCCTATCGTGCCGCCTGGAAAGAAGCGGGACACAGCCGTGAGCCCCGCGTCTCAGTCAGCCGGTCGATCTTCGCGCTCGTCAACGATCAGGACCGCATGTATTTCGGCGCCGGCCGTCCGGAGCAGGACCAGTTCGGCTATATCGAGCCGGAAAAGCGCGCCGTGTTCGGTCGTGGCTATACCGCCGAGCCCGACAAGTTGATCGAAGAACTCAAGCGTGACGAAGCCATCGCCGAAGCCGACACACTGCTGCTCACGGTGCCCAACCAGCTTGGCGTCGACTACAATGCTCATGTGATCGAGAGCATTTTGACCCACGTCGCCCCGAGCCTTGGCTGGCGGTAAGAATTAGCGCGGCAGGCTGAACGCGCTTGCCGCGCAGTTGTTGGCGGCCCAATAGCGGTCGACCGGTGTGAATGTACCGGTCGCGGCCTCTTCAACCCTAGCGGCGAAAGCCATGGCCCGGCATTCGTCTGGACCGGCCACCACATGAACCATTTCGTGGATGATTGTCAGGCGTCGCAATGCATCGGCGCCGGGCGTCGAAAACTGAGGGCAGAGCGTCAGTACGAGTTTGCCGTCTTGCGGCGGCAATCGTACGAAGGCGGCAAAGTCTTTGCAGGAGCGCTCGGCGCCCTCGCCGGCTTCGGCTACGTCTAGCGAAATGCTCCCGCCCCAGTAGGCGGACCGGAACTGCCGCAGAGTAAGCGCATCGCGATAGGTCGCAATATCGACGCTGACCATTTCGGCGGGCAGATTGGGTAATGCGGCCTCGAAGAGGTCGATCGCCTCGCTAAAGGCGGTTTGGGCTGTTTCGGCTCGCGCCGAAAGGGCGCTGAAAACAAACACGAAAAAGACAAGGCAGAAGCGCATAGCGCTTTCTGCCCTGCCATTTCCGCTCCGGCAAGAAAAGATTGCCATGCTTCCAAGCCGTTTTAGCGCGCGAGGAAGTCCTTGATGTCGGCCATCAACTGATCCTTATGCGTCGCGAAAAGACCATGTGGGGCGCCGTCATATTCAATCAGCGTCGCATTGGCGATGCCGGCCGCAGCCGCACGTGCCGAGGCATCGATAGGCACGGTCTTGTCGGCTGTGCCGTGCACGATCAGCGTCGGGACGCGGAACGAAGCAAGGTCAGGGCGGAAGTCCGTCGTCGCAAAGGCTTTAGCGCAATCGAGGGTGGGTTTGAGACCCGCCTGCATCGCAACGACCCAGGCGTGATGCGCTTCATCGTCCGAGGTGGGATGATCCATCAGCGAAATGCCGAAAAAGGTCTTGAAGAAATGGGCGAAGAACTTTGCCCGGTCTTCCTTCATGCCCTTGGTCATTTCGTCGAACGTATCCTGCGGCGTGCCATCGGGATTGTCGTCAGTCTTGAGCATATAAGGCACGACCGAAGCGATAAGTCCGGCCTGGCTGATACCCTTGCCGCCATGACGCGACATGTAGCGCGCGACTTCTCCGCCGCCCATGGAGAACCCGATCAAGGCCGCATCTTCCGCGCCAGTGGCTTGAATGACATCGGCAAGGTCGTCGGCCAGAGTGTCATACTCATAGCCCGAATAGGGTTGCTCCGAGCGGCCAAAGCCACGGCGGTCATAGGCAATGGCGCGATAGCCGGCTTCCGCGAGAACGAGCGCGCCATCGTCCCAGCTATCGGCCGAAAGCGGCCAACCGTGCAGCAGGATCACCGGGCGCCCCTCGCCCCAATCCTTGGCGTAAAGGGATGTACCGTCGCGCGTTTTAATCATTGGCATGAGAAAGTCCTTAATTAACAATGCTCTCCCAATTCGTTACGCAGTGGTCCTGTTCCCGCCGAAAGCTGCTGCCACTGCAAAGTGATCGATGTGTCGAACCGGACACACTTGCTTCAGGACTGTGCTTTCTCACATAAACCGGCCACATTTACTGCAGAGAACGGGTGCTGTCCGAAAGAAGGACGCGTCAGGCATATTGGCATGAAGCGCACCGCCGGACTTTAACCGCTCACTTACCTTTTGTTTCCCTCCTTGGGCGAACAGGGTAGAAGCGGCATCAGACCCCCTGGATTAGGTTTGCTCGATGGACTTCCGCATTTCGGCCGATGACCGTGTTGGTGCCCAGCCCAAAAGAACGGCCAAGCCCCAAGCGCAGACCAAGAAGGGTGCTCGGGTCGAACCGAGCCTCGGGCAGTCCGTCGGCAGCTTTGTCGACGATGAACGTTCAGGTGGCCAGATCGGTGGCGGCGGCGGCGGTAAGCCGCCGAGCAACAAGAAGCCGCCCCGGGGCGAAAAGCAGCCGCGTCGCGGCAAGGCCGAAACCGCCAAGCCCAAGAAGCGCCGCTCCCGCAGTGGCGGCTTTCTTATGGGGCTTTTGTGGTGGGGTTTCGTCGCCTGCCTTTGGGGCGGGCTCGCCGTTATTGCGGTCGTCGTTTATTACGGCGCCCAGCTACCGTCTTCGACGAGTTGGGCTATTCCCGACCGACCGCCCAATATCCGAATTCTCGCGGCTGATGGCAGCCTGATTTCCAACCGTGGCCAGACGGGCGGCGAGGCCGTGACCTTCCGCGAATTGCCAGCCTATGTGCCGGCGGCCTTCATCGCTTCGGAAGACCGTCGCTTCATGACCCATTTCGGCGTCGACCCGATCGGCCTTTTGTCCGTGGCGATTGAATCGATCGAAGCGCGCGGCGTGACCCGCGGCGCATCGACCCTGACCCAGCAGGTCGCCAAAAACCTCTTCCTGACGCCGGACCAGACCCTTGGCCGTAAGGTGCAGGAAGCCATCCTCGCGGTGTGGCTCGAGCAGAACTACACCAAGGAAGAAATTCTCGAACTCTATATGAACCGCGTCTATTTCGGCGCCGGCGCCACCGGCATCGAGGCCGCGGCGCAGACCTATTTCGGCGTTTCCGCGCGCAATCTATCGCTCGGCCAAGCCGCCATGCTTGTCGGCATTTTGCCCGCGCCATCAGCCTATAATCCAAAAGCCAATCCGCAGCGCGCCATCGAACGCCAGCGCATCGTTCTCAACCTGATGGCGCAAGAAGGCTATATTACCCGCGAAGAAGCGGATGCCGCGCAGATCGACTCCAGCCAGGAAACCGTGCGTACCGTTGTCGCCGGTTCGGAATCTTACGTGGCCGACTGGGTCGAAAGCCTGATGACGTCCTATATCGGGGACATCAAGGATGACGTCGTGGTGCAGACCACCATCGACTGGAAGATGCAAAAGGACGCCGAGTTCATCGTCAAGGAGGCTGTCGCTAACGAGGGCAAGAAGCGTGGCTTCAGCCAGGGCGCACTCGTCTCCATGGATGTCGACGGGACCGTGCGCGCCATGGTGGGCGGCGTCGATTATCAGGCGAGCCAGTACAATCGCGCCGTTACCGCAAAGCGCCAGCCCGGTTCGACCTTCAAGCCATTCGTTTATATGGCGGCCATGGAAAAGGGCTATACGCCCGACACCTTGGCCGAGGACGCCCAGTTCGAATATAATGGCTGGAGCCCCCGCAATGCCTCGGGCAAATATGCCGGCACGGTGACGTTGCGGCAGGGTCTGGCCTATTCGCTCAACACCATTGCCGGGCGCCTCGCCATCGACGTGACGCCTGAAAAGGTGATCGAGGTTGCAACGCGCATGGGCATTTCCTCGCCCATGACCCCGGTGCCGTCGATTGCCCTCGGCACGCAGGAAGTGAACCTTCTCGAGCTCACCTCGGCTTATGCACCCTTTGCCAATGGCGGCATGGGCGTCATCCCCAATGTGATCACCAAGATCACCGGCAAGGATGGCACGGTGCTCTATGAGGCTTCAGACGCGGGTCCTGGACGAGTTGTCGATCCAAACGTGCTCGGCGAAATGAACGACATGCTTGAGACGGCGGTCGAAGTGGGCACCGGTCGCGGCGCCAATCTCGGCGGTTGGGAATTCGGCGGCAAGACCGGCACCAGCCAAAACGCTCGCGACGCGCTCTTTGTCGGCTACACCTCCGCCATGGTCACCGGCGTTTGGCTTGGCAATGACAACGACACCAAGACGACGCTCTCGGGCGGCAATGTGCCGGCGCAGATCTGGTCCGAATATATGACCAAAGCGCATGCCGGCCGCTCGCCACAGGCTATTCCCGGCGGCTCCTATCAGGGCCAGATGGTTGCCCAACAGGTGATTGACCCGGCTACAGGCCAGCCGGTGATCGACCCCACGACGGGGCAGCCACAGGTTCAATATGTCGATGGCGGCACGGGCCAGCCCGTGCAGACCATGACCGACCCCGCAACCGGGCAGGTTGTGGCGATCGATCCAGCGACTGGTCAGCCCAATCCGGCATTGACGCTCAATGGCGGCGCGGCAACGATGAACCCGCCGATCCAGACCGGCACGATGACTGACCCAGCCACCGGCCTTCCGGTCGAAGCGACGCAGCCGCAATATGATGCGCAGGGCAATCAGATCGATCCGGTTACCGGCCTCCCCTTGCAGACAACGCAACCCAATGGGTTCGGCGCCGCGCCGGTGGACAATTCTGCGCCTATCGATCCGCAGACCGGGCTCCCCATGGTGCTGGTCGTTGATCCGGCGACGGGTCAGCAGGTCTGGGTGCCCAGCGCGCCGGCGGCCAATAATCAGCCGCAGCAGATCCAGGGCCAGCAGGTGCAACCGGTCGACCAATTCGCGCCACCTGCGCCAGTTGGTGGCCAGGAGCCCGCCTATCAGAACGAGCGCTCCCAGCGCACCTTGATGGATCTGCTGTTCGGAAACTAAAAGAAGGCCCCTCGTTGGGGCCTTTTTCTCAGCGTTACCTTCTCCAGGACCAAACCATGACGACCCTTGCCGATTTCACCCTGCCGCTGCTCTCGGGCGCCGCAGCCACTGGCCGATTTCGACGGCAAGGTCGTTCTCATTGTCAATGTCGCAAGCCAATGTGGACTGACCCCGCAATATGCGGGGCTCGAAGCGCTCTACAAGCAATTTGGTCCGCGCGGTCTGGTCGTCCTCGGTTTTCCCTGCAATCAGTTTGCGGGCCAGGAACCGGGCACCAATGAAGAGATCGCCAGCTTCTGCGAGGTCAATTACGGTGTGACCTTTCCGATCTTTTCGCGCATCGACGTCAATGGGGACGAAGCGCATCCGCTCTACAAATGGCTCAAGGAATCCGCTCCCGGCATTCTGGGCAGCGAGGCGATCAAATGGAATTTCACCAAATTCCTCATCGACCGTTCGGGCGCCGTGGTTGAGCGCTATGCGCCAACGACGGAACCTGCCGATATTTCCGGCGATATTGAAAAACTGCTTTGATCCCAGTGCTGGCCGTCTAAGCCTGGGCGCGCAACTTCAACAATGTCGGAGCGGGGAAGCATGACAACTGATGCGCCGAAGCTGGCGATCTCGATCACCTATTGCACGCAGTGTAACTGGATGCTGCGCTCCGCCTGGATGGCACAGGAACTGCTCTCGACATTTTCGCTCGAATTGGGCTCCGTCACCCTTATCCCCGGTACGGGTGGTATTTTCGAGATCAGTTTTGGCGATGAGCTTGTCTGGGAGCGCAAGCGTGATGGCGGCTTTCCGGATAGCCGCGTGCTCAAGCAGATGGTGCGCGACAGGATCGATCCCGAGCGCAGTCTCGGCCATGTCGATCGCGTCTAGGCGAGCGAGTAGGGCGTACTGAACGATTAGTCTTGTCAGGCGTTCGGTTGCGCCCCATGTCTTTGGGGTCTTGGAGGACCCTTATGAAGATTTTTGCGCGCATCGCCATGGTTTCGGTTGCCGTTCTCGCCCTTGCCGCCTGTGGCAATCGCGATGAAGTGGGCAGTGTCGGCGTCGATTGGACAGGCAATGACATTTCGGTCGAAGCTGTGGCCGATCCAGACGTAGAGGGCGTCGTGTGCCACTTGGCCTTCTTCAACCGCTCCTTCATCGACCGGATCAGCCAGGGCAACTGGTTCGAAGACCCGTCTTATTCCGCACTCGATTGCTCGGCGGTTGGACCGATCACCGTTGGGGATATTAAGACCAGCGGCAGCCAGGAGATCTTCCAGCAGGCGCGGTCGCTGATCTGGAAATCCTTGCGCGTTACCCGCATTTACGACCCAGCCAACAATTCGCTGATCTATCTCGCCCATGCGCGGCAGATCCAGCAGGGCTCGGGCAAGATGAGTCTTTCCGTCGTGCCGCTTAATGGGCTCGACGTCACCTGGAAAAACGGCGCGCCGACTGGTGGCGCTGTCTCAGGATCGGTGATGGTGCAGTAGAAAAGAGGAAGGCCCGCCGAAGCGGGCCTTTTTTGTTACTCGGCGCTATCGTCCGTGCCTGGGCACGTGACCTCATCGCCGACCGCTGGGGCAAGCCCCTGAGCCGGTGGGTTATCAGTCGCGTCCTGAGAATCGTTGCTATCAGCATTGGTTTCAGTCGCAAGGGAATCGCCTGGCGCTGTTGAACCTGCGCCTTCCTGCACAAGGCAGTCATTGAGGGTGGTTGGGGCTTCTACAGCCTCCTGCGCGAAGAGGGCAGCGCTGCCACCAATGCTGAGGGCGAGAGCGGCAGTCATAGCAATGAGGGAGGATTTCATCTTGGTTCTCCAAGTGCGCTAAACGTGAAATTTCAATTGAGCAACACTAGGCAAACGCCTCAGCACCGGATCGGTTCGCTCAATAATCCACTTGAATGCCGCGCCTGTTCCAAATTGGTGCGTCCTCAGCGCCTCGTGCTAGATTGGAATGTCGTCGCGTCATAACCGATCAATGCACAAAAGAATTCCAGCTGACACCCCTTCAAGCGCTGGCCGACAGTACGATATTCTTCATCGAACGATACGGCTGCGCCAACCGGCGAAGGAAGAGAACGATGGCAATTCTGATTGGCGATACCGCCCCCGATTTCACCCTCGAATCCACCGAGGGCACCATTCACTTCCACGATTATATCGAAGGGTCCTGGGCTGTGCTTTTCAGCCACCCCAAGAATTTTACCCCGGTCTGCACCACCGAACTTGGCTACACCGCCAAGCTCAAGCCGGAATTTGAGAAGCGTGGCGTAAAGGTGCTTGGTCTTTCTGTCGACAAGCTCGAAGATCACGGCGGCTGGGCCAAGGATATCGAAGAGACCCAAGGCGCTTCGCTCAACTTCCCGCTCCTCGCCGATACCGAAGGCAAGGTTGCGCGTCTCTATGACATGATCCACCCGAACGCCGACAACACCCTGACTGTCCGCTCGGTCTTCGTGATTGGGCCGGACAAGAAGGTGAAGCTCAAGATCGAATACCCGGCCTCGACGGGCCGCAACTTCGACGAGGTCATCCGCGTCATCGACAGCCTGCAACTGACCGCCAAGCACCAGGTGGCAACGCCCGTGAACTGGAAGAACGGTGAGGACGTCATCATTGTCCCAGCCGTGACCAACGAGGTGGCCAAGACCAAGTATCCCGAGGGTTGGAAGGAACTGAAGCCCTATCTGCGCATTGTGCCACAGCCGCGCTCCTGAGCGCCGGCACCTGTCTTCTCCCTGACTGACCTGGGCGATGGAGCTTCCATCGCCCTTTTTCTTTGCCGCAATCGCGCGGGAAATCCTGCCACATTTGCGGCTTGGAATGCCACAAATGGAGATTTCCGCGTTATTCACAGGCCAAAAGTCAGCAAATCCGGGTTTTTTCTTATCTTCTGCGGAACCGTTGCACCAGGGCCACAATAAACAATGTGGTTTCCCAATTTTTACCGATCAGCGTCTCATACGCGAGGATTCAGCGAGTCTTGAGATTCAGTTTCTAAGAATCCGCCAAGTCTGGGCCAATGGTTAACGGTTCTCTGCCGCCAATCTGCGGCATCAAGGCAACAATTAACCCTGTGATCGCAAAGCGCCCACAATCAGGCCGTTCCGCCACATTATTCACCAGTCCATCGAAAACTTCAGTGAGCATGGACCATTGGTAAGAAAAGCCGTTCTCGTCGCCGCAGCGGCGGCTGCCCTCGCACTCTCAACTTCGGCAGCTTACGCACAATGTGGTGGCGCTTCCTGGTACGGCCCCGGCTTCAACGGCAAGCGGGCAGCATCGGGAGATGTCTTTAACGAGAACGCCATGACGGCGGCACATCGTTCCCTTCCCTTCGGCACGAAAGTGCAAGTCACCGATCAAAACAGTGGTAAGTCGATCGAAGTCGTCATCAACGACCGCGGTCCATTCCATGGCAAGCGCATCATCGATCTTTCCAAGGCTGCAGCGACTGCTCTCGGTTTCCGCAATCGCGGCACCACCACCGTCTGTCTTGCCCAGGACTGACGCGCCGTTGCTTCCAAACCCCATTACACGGCCGCCCTCTGGGCGGCCTTTGTTTTGTTCGGCTTAGACCCATCAGCATCTGACTTACAAATACTAGATAAGGCCAAATACTTTGGCGTCTGTTATCCAGTCGTTATCCACTCCGCTTTAACGTTCGCTCCGTAAACACGCGGGGGGCAGTTCTGATGAAGGCTTATGCCTATATCGTCGGACCACAAGACAAGACTTGGTCCTCTCTTTTCGGCACGGCGACGGACCTCGGCTTTACCGGCGTCTCAAGCTATCGCGGCCTCAGTCAGGTCGAGCAACAGGCTGACGAGACGCCCCTCTGTTATTTCCTGTTTTCCGGCGTACCCAATATCGCCGAGCTGCGGCAAGTGGCGCGCGATATTCGCTTTTCGGCTAATCCTGCCGTACGGTTTTCGCCGATGGTCTACTGTGCTGAAGATTTGTCGGTCGAAGCCACCATTGGCTGCATCAATCTCGGCTTTGACGATGTCATTGCTCTTCCGCAAACCGAAGCGGCATTGCGCGCTAGGCTTGAACGGCAGGTGGGTCGGCACGTCGTGTTCTATGAGGCTGCGGGCTATTTCGGCCCAGACCGCCGCAACCGCGTTTCGACGCTGCCGGTGACCGGCCAATCTGGCCGTATGGGCGGCCCATTCCGCCGGCTTGAAGTCATGCGCCATGTGCGGGAAGGCATCTCGATCAAACGCGATGAGCTCTTCCAACCATCCGGTAGCGGACAGCCAATGCAAACGTTGCAATAAAGCCTTTCGGCCCTATTTCACTCAAAGCCGAAATCGCCTAGCGTCGCGCTGTCTGATCTTTCGAGCATTTTCCATCATGCGATTCGGCATCGATTTGCCGCCCCAGATCAAGGTCTTCGGGGCGTTTTTTGTTTATTCCTTCTGCATGGGCAGCATCTTCCCGCGCCTGCCCGATATTCAGGAGGCGATGCAGGTCGGTGAGGGCGCTCTTGGCCTGGCGCTGATCGGATCTGCTTGCGGCACGCTGATCTCGCTGACCTTTGCAGGCCACTTCGTCGAACGCATCGGTTATCGCCGCGTCCTGCTGTTCGCTATTCCGCTGTTGTCCGCCCTTTACGCGCTTGCAAGCTGGGCGCAGACCCCGCTGGCCTTCTTCTTGCTTCTCGTGCCTGTCGGTCTCACCATCGGGGCCATCGAGATCATCATCAATGTCGAGGCCGATCGCGTCGAGCACGCCATCGGCCGGCGCATCATGAGCCGCGCCCACGCCTTCTGGTCGCTGGGCTTTTTCGCCGCAGGCATTGTTGGATCCTTCATCGCCCAAGCTGGCCTTGAGGTGCATTACCACCTGATGCTGATGATCCCCGTGGTTATCCTCGCAACACTTCTGCTGCTCGGCCGCTTCCAACCCGCGCCCCACCGCGCCGGCGGCAGCGACGAAGAGCCGCCCCGCTTTGCCCGCCCGACCCTGCCGATCATGGCGCTTGTCGGCGTCTGTCTTTCCGCCATGCTCATGGAAGGCGCCGGGATCGACTGGTCGGCGATCTATATGCGCAATCTCTTTGACGCCGAGCCCTTCTTCGCCGGCCTTGCCGTGGCCACTGTTGCCGGCTCGCAGGGCGTTGCCCGCTTCTTTGCCGATAGTTTCGTCGAACGGTTCAGCCCGGTCGTGGTGGCCCGCGTGCTGTTGACCCTTCTCGGCATTGGCGTGCTGCTGGCCTTCTTTGCCGGCGCCGCCTGGGTCGCTTACCTCGGCTTTGCGCTGATCGGCGTCGGGTCGAGCGCGCTGTTCCCGCTCGCCATGTCGGCGGCCGCGCAGCAGACTGATCGCCCCGCTTCGGTCAATGTGGCTGCGCTCGCGCAGTTTTCTTTCACCGCCTTCCTGTTAGGCCCGCCGCTTCTGGGCTATATCGCTGAGCACTTCGGCATTCAGTGGGTTTTCGGCGTCGGTATTCCCCTTGTGCTTCTTGGCTTCTTCACGGCCCCCACATTGGGCCGGAAGCCGCTCGCTCATGAGGTTACGCCATGATGATCCAGGCCCAGCATCGCATCTATGCGAGCTTCTTTCTCTTCGCGGTCACAACCGGCGCACTGATGGCGCGCCTGCCCGATATCCAGACACATCTACAGATCTCTGAGGGCCAGCTCGGTCTCACCATGATCGGCATGTCCATCGGTTCGCTGATTTCGCTGACCGTCGGCCCGCCCTATATCGAACGCCTCGGCTTCCGGAAGACGGCGCTGCTGACCGTCCTCGGTCCCGCCGTGCTCTTTGCCACCATTCCATGGCTACCCGTGGCTCCAGCCATGTTCGCCGTCCTGTTCTTTGCCGGCCTTCTGGCCGGGGCGCTCGAAATCAATCTCAATGTCGAGATCGACCGGCTAGAAATGCAGACCGGCAAGCGCTTCATGAACCGCGCCCACGGCTTCTGGAGCGTCGGCTTCTTCGTCACGGCCCTCTTTGGCGCCATGATCCGTCAGTCCGGTATCAGCGCCGCCTGGCATCAGGGTATCGTTGCCTTGATCGTGCTTCTCGTCGGTGGCTATCTCCTCTTCAGCGCCACCGAAGCGCCCAAACCTGTGCATGCCGAAGGCGATGCCGGTCATCGCTTCGCCTTCCCCAATTGGGGTCTTTTGCCGCTTTGCCTCATCGGCTTTGCCGCTTTCCTCGTCGAAGGCGCCGGGATCGATTGGTCGGCGATCTATATGCGGAACGTCTTCGCGGTTGAGCCTTTTGTCGGCGGCATGGGCCTTGCCCTCTTTGCCTTCTTCATGGCCGCGATGCGCCTCTCTGCCGATCCGATCGTCGCCCGCTTTGGCCCGCGCAATGTCGCCATGGTCATGCTGACCGCAGCCAGCGGCGGCGCTTTGCTCGTCGGCACCGCGCCATCGCCGGAACTGGCTTTGCTCGGCTTTGCTCTGATGGGCGCCGGTTGCTCGGCGGTTTATCCGCTGGCCGTTTCCGCCGCCGCGCAGCGCACCGATCGTCCGGCTGCCGTCAACGTCGCGGCCATCGGCCAGGTGAGCTTCGTCGTCTTCTTCCTCGCTCCGCCGCTGCTCGGCTTCGTCGCCGAATATCTCGGCATCCGCATGTCTTACCTGATCTGCCTGCCGCTGCTGCTTGCTGGTCTTTGGGCCTCGAGCTTTGCGCTCGGCACGAGAAAGGTCGACGCGCCGCATGGCATGCCGCCCGAGCCCCTCGGGCCCAATGGCTGAGGACGGGCAGCACAGCGACCTGCCGCCGATTGTCGATCTCCGGCAATCGGCAACCGCCCTGCGTGTTCAGCGCGGCGTCATGCGCATGCTGCGCGAGCGGCACGACATGGCCTGCTATGCCGAAGTGCCGCTCAGCAACGGCCGCCGCGCCGACGTTTTGGCGGTGGGCCCCAAGGGAGAGATCTGGATCATCGAGATCAAGTCGAGCCTGATTGACTTTCAGGTCGATCGGAAATGGCCCGAATACCGGGAGTTTTCCGACAAGTTCTTCTTCGCCAAGCCACCCGAGCTCGATAGCGAAATCTTTCCCGAGAGCGAAGGGCTGATCGTTGCCGATGGGCACGATGGCGCGATCCTCCGCGATAGTCCCGAAACCCCGCTCGCTCCGGCGCGCCGCAAGGCCCTGATGCTCAAACTCGCCAGGCTCGGCGCCGACCGCATCCACGTGTTGCTGGATCCTGGTCCGCGCTGATCGGATGGAAATGAACTGCACCCGCTGGCGCATCGTCGCGCTGTTCTTCACCCATGCCTTGGCCGCCGGCGCTATCCATACGCGCATTCCGGATCTGCAGGAGGCGATGAACATTTCCGAGGGCCAACTCGGGCTCGTCCTCATGGGCCAACCACTTGGTGGCCTCGCCATGTTCCTCTTTTCGAGCGCCATCATCGAACGCTTCGGGCCGCGCCGGACTATTCTCGCAGTCCTGCCGATCGTCATCATAACGGCGGCGCTCTCGACGGTGTTGCTGACCCCCTTCGCTCTTTTCACCCTGCTCGCCATCAACGGCACCGGCTTTTCGCTCAGTAATATCGCGATGAATGTCGAAGCCGATCGCGTCGAGGCAGGAACGGACCAGCGCGTGATGAACACCTGCCACGGCGCCTGGAGCGTCGGGTTCTTGTTCACCTCGCTTCTGGGCGCGGCTCTGCGTGGTCTCGGCGTTTCCCCCGAAATCCATCTCTGGAGCATGGTGCCCCTACTCCTGGCGCTGCTGCTCTTTGTCGTCGTGCCCATGGTGCCGATGCCGCCCCGCGCCTATACGGGCGAGAAGGCCAAGAAGCTGGCTCTACCGACCTTGGCCACGCTGGGGCTGGTAGCTTTCGGCCTTGGCGCGGGTCTCACCGAAGGCGCCTCGCGCGCCTGGTCGATCATCTATCTTCGCGACAGTTTTGACGTCCCAGCCTTTGTCGAATCCCTCGCGCTGCCGGCCCTGCTTGTCGCCATGGCTGCCGGGCGTCTGGTGGCCGATCGCTTCATTGATCGCTTCGGCCCCGTGGGTGTCGCGCGGACGCTTTCGTCCGTCGCGATCGCGGGCATGGCGCTGACGGTGCTGGCGCCCAATGCCTATATCGCGCTCTTCGGTTTCCTCGCCGTCGGCATCGGCATTTGCGTGCTCTATCCCCTCATGCTTTCGGCTGCAGCGCGCCTCGGCGATCGTCCGGCCTCGCAGAACGTCGCGGCAACGACGCTGATTTTCCAGCTCGTCAATCTCGGTGCCCCCGCTCTTATTGGGGCGGTCGCACAGGGCGTGGGCGTGCGCCTGGCCTTTGCCATGCTCATCCCGCTTCTCATCCTTACCTTCGCCATGGCAGGACGGTTGCAGCCGAAACCGGTTTGAATATCCGCTGTGTCGAACCGTGGTAGTCTCGTTCGTCGCGATGGCGACAGGCGCTGGTTCAGCGTCTGGCGCTCAATCGAATATGGACCCAAGAGGAGAGACCGAATGACCTATGTCGATGGATTTGTCGCCGCCGTACCCAAAGCCAATAAGGAAAAGTACATCGCTCACGCCAAGGCCGCTGCCGTGCTGTTCAAGCAGTGGGGCGCAACCCGCGTCACCGAAAACTGGGGCGACGACGTGCCTAAGGGTGAACTCAACGATTTTTACACCGCCGTCCACGCCAAGGACGATGAAGTGGTCGTCTTCTCCTGGATCGAATATCCCGACAAGGCAACGCGCGACGCCGTTCAGCAGAAGATGATGAGCGACCCGGAAATGGGCGCCATGGAAATGCCGTTCGACGGCAAGCGCATGATCTTTGCCGGTTTTGCCAACCTGCTCGACGTCTAGGCCGAATTAGCGCGGCGCGCGCTTGGCGAGAATTCGCTGCAGCGTGCGCCGATGCATATTGAGCCGTCGGGCAGTCTCAGAGACGTTGCGATCGCAAAGCTCATAGACCCGTTGAATATGTTCCCAGCGCACCCGGTCGGCCGACATCGGATTTTCCGGCGGTTCGGGCTTGTCCTCGCCGGTTGCCAAGAGCGCATTGATGACATCGTCGGCGTCGGCGGGCTTGGAAAGATAATCCATCGCCCCAAGTTTCACGGCCGTAACGGCCGTCGCGATATTGCCATAGCCAGTCAAGATCACGGCGCGGGCATCGGGTCGCTTCTGGTGTAGCGCCGAAACCACGTCGAGCCCGTTGCCGTCCTCGAGCCGCAAATCCACCACCGCAAAGGCCGGCGGCTGTTCGTTCACTGCGGCGATGCCATCGGCCACCGTACTGGCAATGCGCACGGAAAAGCCGCGCCGGTCCATGGCGCGTTCAAGGCGGGAGAGAAAGGCCGTGTCGTCATCAACGAGCAACAGACTTGGATCGGCGGCCAACATGTCTTCGAGCGTGTTCATGACCAATTCCATACGGGGTTGCTAGTGTTACGTCAAAACCCAAGCCTTGGATCGTATCAGACGGTTTGACGCGGCCATGTTACATGGACCCGCGCATGACCAGTCGCCTTTTCATTGGCAAAGCTTAGCCGCGCCCCGGTGCGCTCGAGGAGGGTCTTGGCGATAAAGATACCCAGCCCTAAGCCACCCGGCTGGTGCGAGTCGGAACCATGCGGATCGCGCGGGCGGCTGGTCAGGTACGGCTCGCCGAGCCGGGCGATCAATTCGGGAGCAAAGCCGGGACCATCGTCGGTGATGGTGACGCTGATGCTCGATTGGTCCCAGGCTGTATCGATCCGAACCGTCTCCTTGGCAAAATCGCTGGCATTTTCGATGAGGTTGCCAAGGCCATAGAGGAGGCCCACCGAGCGCGGAAACACCGGCGGTTCGCCCAAGGCGCGCTCGGAATAAAAGAGGATCGCCTTGCCGCGCCCCTCATGTGGCCGCGACACTTCGGCCAAGATATCCATCAGCGGCGCTTCGGCGAAGGGGTCTGCCGGATCACTGCCAAGATTGCGCAGCTTTGAGAGAATTGCCCGACACCGCGCCGCCTGCGAGATGATCAGCTCCACGTCTTCGGCCAGTGCGCTGCCTTCCTCGGCTTCGGCGCGCATTTCCTTTGCCGCCAGGGCGATGGTGGAGAGCGGCGTGCCCAATTCGTGCGCTGCGGCTGCAGCGAGCCCATCAAGTGCGGTCAACTGCTCGCGATGCGACAGCGCCAGTTCCGTCGCGGCCAGAGCATCGGCGATTAGACGCGATTCATGCGCCACGCGGATCGTATAGGCGGCAATGAAGGCAATGCCGCAGACAATCGAGACCCAGATGCCGATCACATAGATGCGGTTGAACTCCAGCACTTCGCCGGGCAACCACGGAAGCGGCATGTGCATAATGGCGATGAGCGAGGCGACCATGGCCGCAAGGACGGAGATAAACAGCGTCTCGCGCGGCGGTAGCGTCGTCGCCGACACCGAAACCGGCGCGAGCAGCAGCAGCGAAAACGGATTGAGAAGGCCGCCGGTCAGCGCCAAGAGGCCACCCAACTGGCAAAGGTCGAAAGCAAGCTGGATCGCGGCAAAAGTCGGCGAGAGTTCGCCCTTGGCGCCATAGCGAAAATAGAGCCCGACATTGAGCGCTGCCGAGAGTGCGATCAGCAAGAGGCACTGCCAAAGCGGCAGCGGAAAGCCGAGCCCCATTTGCACGAATAAGACGCCGATGGTCTGACCGGCGACTGCCAACCAGCGCAAAAGCACGAGAGTCTGCAGGCGCAATGGGCGCCAATGGGAGATGTCTTCGCTGGGCGAAACGGCAAATGGGCTCATGCTGAACCGGAACGACTATGCGCCGCATAGGAAGAGAAAAACGTCATTTCAAGCCTAGAAATCCCATAGGCACATTCTTGATCCTGACCCAGGGAGGGCCACGTTATGCGCATCGTGACTGGGAGACTGAAACGACATGAACACAGCAATCATCAAACCGCAATGGTCGCCACTGACCATCGCCCTTATGGTTATGGGCTTCATCATCTTCTGGCCCTTGGGCTTGGCGGTGTTGGGCTACATCCTCTGGGGTGAAAAGTTCGGCGGCTCCGCCGAAAAGGCACAAACTTACTGGAACAAGGGATGCGGCTTTATGCGCTCGAACAAGAAGCATTTTTCCGGCTTTGGCCGTGACTATTCGACCTCGGGCAATGCCGCCTTCGACGACTACCGCGCCGACCAGCTTCGTCGTCTCGACGAAGAACGCGCTCGCCTCGATGCCGAAGTCGATGCGTTCCAAGACTATATGGCGAACCTGCGCAAGGCCAAGGATCGTGAAGAGTTTGACCGCTTCATGAGCGAGCACCGCGGCAATCGCCAGGGCTATGGCGACAACACCCCGCCGGCCAATAGCTGGGACAACAATAACGGCTAAAGCCGATCCCATTTCCTTCTGAAAACCTCCAAGTGAACTGGCGCCCCCAAGGGCGCCATTTTTGTTCGGATGAAAGGGGACGGGGATAAGTTTGATCGGCTTTGCCGGCAAACCGCACTAAACTGACCCGAACTGATTCTGCGGCCTCATGTTTTCATTCCTGCGCCAAGCTACTAAACCGCCCAAGAGCGTTACCGTCGATCTCGACGGCCGCCCGGTCGAGGTTGCAGTCAAACTCAGCAAGCGCGCCGCGAGTTTTCGCCTGTCGCTGCCAGCGACCGGGCCACGTCTTACTATTCCCGAACGCGCGCGCTGGGCCGATGCCGAAGCCTTTCTTCTCAAGCACCGCAACTGGCTTGCTGCGCGGCTTCCTCGCGCCGCCCGGCGGCAGACATTGGAGGCCGGTGCCGAAGTGCCGGTGCGTGGCGTGCCCCACCTCGTCGTCGGCACGGGGCAATCGCGCGGCCGCGTCGAGCGGGTGGAGTTGCTCGATCTGCCGGAACTGCGGGTCCCGGGTCTTGTCGAGCACCAGCCGCGGCGGCTGTTTGACTGGTTGAAGGCCGAGGCCCTCGTCGATTTGACCGAACGCAGCGCCTTTCATGCCGCTCGTCTCGGCGTCACGGTCAAGGATATTAAACTGCGCAGCCAATCGAGCCGCTGGGGATCCTGTTCTTCGACTGGCTCGATCAATTACAACTGGCGCCTGATCCTCGCACCGCCCTTCGTGCTCGATTATGTCGCGGCTCACGAAGTCGCCCATCTCGTCGAGATGAACCATTCCGATGCTTTCTGGTCGACCGTGAAGCGCACCTTGCCGGATATGGAGCGGGGGCGAGCGTGGCTAAAAGCACACGGTCGCGAATTGATGGCGTGGCAACCCCCGGGATCGGCGAGCTAGAGCCACCTCTGCCCCCATCCTGCCGCAATTGAGCCCCAGCACCGGCTGGACATGCAGCGTCTTGCCCTTCTCATCGCGATTCTCCTCGCCTTTTCCGCCACGGCAGGAATGACGACGGGCCATGCGCATCGCTATGTCTCGACCCCGATCGTGGTGCTCAACCATGTCGATGCGGCAAACCAGCCGATCCGGGTGACGGTGCAGGTGCAGCGCGGCGAGATCGATCTTGGCCAGGGTATCATCATGCCGTGTGGCTCGCATCTTGCCATTGCGCCAACCGCGCCAGTGTTGCCCGCCGTCTCGGAAAAAGAGGAAACCGCGCTTTTCCTCGCCAAGGTACTGACCACTTGGGAAGGCAGCATTTTCCTCCGCCCGCCAATAAAAATCCTCGCCTGAAACACGACGCTCTTTCCGCACTGTTTTAGCGCCTCCGCGTGAGGCCGAGGATTATTATGACTGAACTTTCTTTGAGCGCGACGCCATCGCGCCGCACCGTGCTGGCCGGGTTCGCCAGCCTTGCCGCGCTGGCGCTGGCCGGCTGTTCGACAACCGGTTCGACCCGCCCGACCGTGGCGACGGCCGAGCCGCCGATGCGGGTGGTGCCGCCCGAGGTGCTGACCATGTATGGTCCGCTGCCGGATGAGGATTTTCCCATTCCGGCGGCGCCGATCCATCTGCTCGATCCCATCTATTGGCGGCAGGAGGTGGAGAACACGACCGGGGAGGCCGAGGGGACGGTGGTGGTCGATACGGCCAACCGGTTCCTTTATTGGACCGAGCCCAATGGCCGGGCGATGCGCTATGGCGTCGGTATCGGGCGGGCGGGGTTCGAGTGGAACGGGCGC
Source organism: Devosia sp. BK (assembly GCF_032907385.1). NCBI lineage: Bacteria > Pseudomonadati > Pseudomonadota > Alphaproteobacteria > Hyphomicrobiales > Devosiaceae > Devosia > Devosia sp. BK. The sequence continues at coordinate 546,463 of NZ_JAIMBX010000002.1, read as the reverse complement.
GCGCATATTGCCTATAAGCGCAAGTGGCCGACCTGGACGCCGCCGAGCGAGATGATCGAGCGCCAGCCCGAAATCGAAAAGTATCGCCATGGCCAGCCGCCAGGGCTCGATAATGCGCTGGGGCCGCGGGCGCTCTATATTCATCAGGGCAATACCGACACGCTCTATCGCGTGCATGGCAATATGGATGTGCATTCGATCGGCAAGGCGGTGTCGTCTGGCTGCGTGCGGCTGCTCTACCAAGACATCATCGACCTTTACGAACGCGTTCGCCCCGGCGCGCCGATCGTCGTGCTCGCCGATCCTGCGGCGGGGCTGGCGCTACCGACGACGGCAGCCGTTTGACGTGCAAAAGCGCCCGCGGGGCCGGTTTCGGCCGCGCGGGTGTCTTTTGGGAAGTCAGGCAGTCCCGCGGTGGCATTTGCCCCCTCAGGGTAGTCAATACGGGGCAAAAGCCACCGCGGGAAACCGGCGTTTTAGGACAGCACCCACAGCGCCTCTTTGATCGCTCGTCGCGAGGCGGCCGATGCCCGAACCCGCAATCCATGCGAAAGGACCGCGACCGGCTCACCCCGCTCAGTTCGCATGCAGTCTGCCCGCGCGAGGTGATGGCTCAACTATAGCTGCGCCTGCCAAAGCGGGGATAAGTTTTATGCGTCAGGGTTGGCCGGGGACGGCGGCGGTCCGATGCGTGCGGCTAGCCCCGCCTTAAACCCCATCTCGAAAATGTGGCGATTGCGCTGTTCGAGGCGCTTGGCCAGGAGCTCGCGCATATTCTTGCCATCGTGAGTCTGGAGTTCATAGGGTTTGACCTCCTGGCGCAGCCGCCCGACGGGCACGCCCACACCCTCTCCCGTGATGCGCCACACTCGGCAAAAGCGCTTGCCATCCCAATGGGCATGGCGATTTTCAAAATCCTCCAGCCGCGCCATGAACTGCCCGAGCTGCACGGCAAGCCCGGCAAAATGCAGCGCGGCAGACGGCAGCGGCTTGATGGGTTTTGAGAGAAACGGCCGCATATCGTGGATCAGCCCTTCGGCGACGATCCGCTCGCTTTCGCCCACAAGCGCGTCGGGTTTTTTGGCGGCAATGACGCAGATGTCTTTATGGAGCGCATGAAAGCGCAGCCAGAGCGCCTCGTGGCGCATGGCGAGGGCGTGGCTGATTGTCTGGTTGAACGACGCGACGGGCATCGGTGTCTCCTGTCTTTCGGCGATGTGCCGGACAAGAGAGGGTAAGGCGGGATGGAGAGGCGGGGATTAGTTCTGAAAGCTAGTTTCCAACGTCGCTAGCTGCAAATGGACTTTTAGAACTCGCTGGAATCGAGACAAAGAATAGCGTTCAAACTGTGAACGCTTACTGGGTGCTTGCTTATACGTCAGAGGCAGCTAACTATTTGTCTAAATTCATCTCATAAGTCGAGTTTACGAAGTGAATTAAGGTCTGATTCTATGAGTAACGTTTGTATATGTTTGACAGAAAATAGATTCTTTGTTGGGATCGCCTCATGAGCGAAGACACCGAGATTTTGAAAGAAATAAGAGACCTGCTACGGCTAATGGCAGAGCCTGCGCTTGCAGTAAGGGATCAAAAGTTGCGGACGTTGCTTCTAGAAGCTGTTGGTAAAAGTAAGAGGAAAGCTGATGCGGTCATCCTAATGGATGGCAGTCGCTCTCAAGCTGCCATCAACAGAGAGAGTGGCATCGATATGGGTGACCTAAGTCGCCTAGTCAAAGCTTTGCGGGAAGCATCTTTGATCGGCGTGGATGATAAGCATCCGAAGACTGTTTTCCCGATACCAGCTAATTTCCTAGAAGCATTCAAGGCGTCAGAATGAGTGACTTAGACGTTCAAATCCTCTCGGTTTTGGAAGAGATGCGCGATTTGCTTCGTCTGATTGCCGAGCCGGCAATTGCCGAACGCGACAAGAAATTGCGTGACGTCTTGCGAGGTCTTGTAGGGAGCGCAAAGACCAACAAGGCGAAAGCTGTATTGTTGATGGATGGTACGCGTACGCAAGCAAAGATCGTTGAAGAATGCGGTATCGATAAAGGTCAACTTAGCGGGCTGGTAAAAGCGTTAAGGGAGGCTGGCATTTTAAGAAGCGATGCTAAACAGCCCGGTCTTGCGTTGTCATTGCCTCCAAATTTCTTCGATACCCCAGAGGTGTGATGCAGGACGAAGCTTCAGAAACACTAGTTATCCTAAGAAAAATTCACGATCTATTGGAGTTGCTTGCTGAGGATAAGATTGCTCAGCGCGATGAGGCTCAGCGAGCCGTTTTACGCCAACTCGCAGGAGCAAGCGTTCCTAAGCAAAATTCCATTTTATTAATGGACGGAACTAGAACACAGGCAGATATTCGCCGCGCTACGTCAGTGAATCAGGGTCACCTGAGCACGTTAGTCTCTTCGTTATTCAAAGAAAATCTGCTCTCAGGTGACATAAAGCAGCCAAAAATAGCGATATCCATTCCTAAAAACTTCTTTGAGGATCATGCCTAACGAAACTGAAGAAACACTGGTTGGTGTGCTTGCTGAGATCCGTACCTGGTTGAAGGTAGCTATGAGGGAGCCTGTAAAGGCCAGCTTGGAGGCGGCACTTCCCGATGCTAAGTCTCGTACGGCTTATCAGATGTTTGATGGAAATACTTCTTTCGAGCAAGTCCGAGTGGCGTGCAAGATGAGTCCAAACTCCGTAGTAGCGCTGACAGCGCGTTGCAGCGCGATGGGACTAATGGAGTTGACCCCAGAGAAGAAGCGAGTCCGCCTTTTTGATCTTAAAGCTTTTGACCTGTTGCCGGGGATAGAGGCCACAAAACCAGGGGTGGAGGAATGAGCGACGAGAGAAGAGTAAAGAAGGATCGGCTCGAGGTATCCTCCCAATCTCTACAGGATGAGCTAATTGCCATCAGAGAGAGGCTTAGCGCGATCGAGACCATTTCGAGTATCTCCAACTCTGCGGCAGTCAGAAAATACGTCGAAGAAAGCCTTAAGACGCAAGACGCCAAAAAAATAATGCGGGCCTGTGAAGATCCGCGGACTAAGGAGCAGCTTGTGGCTGAATTTGGCTATAAAACAAAGCAAGCGCTCGACCATCATCTGCAACCACTTAAGCAGGCAGACTTGCTTCTGCGGGAAACGCGGGAGGATGGATTTATTGTTTTTAAGTGGAGCAACTTGTTTCGAAGGCTTCCGAGGGCCACGATAAAGTCGATATTGGCGGATGCTAAATAGAGGCTCAATGCGTAGATTGAGTTGCCGTCCGTGCATCGAGATTATTCTGGAATTATCCCAGATTTGTTCGGGTAGAATATGAATAAGAGGTCGATAGTGCCGCCCTTGGAGTATTGGTTTACAAGCAGCACAGTGACGCTCTGGATTGCCTTTGTTGCGGCAATTGGTGCCCTGTGGGTTGCAATAAACGGCGACTGGCAAGCTTCGGTTAGGGAGCAGAATCGGATTGCCGCAGAACAAATTATTCAGAGGTCTAGGGAAGAGACGCTTTCAGCAGTCCTCACCCTGAGCGCTGAATCTGACCAGCTAGCTTATAAGCAGATAGTTGATGAGCCAGAGTACGAGGGCTGGAGACAGCAGGCCGATATTTTCTGGGCTTCCGCGAAACAGCGTTTGGCTCCTCTGCTCACACCTGCGGAATTTGCAAATGCTTTTGCACCCGCAAATCCCTCTGCGTTTAATCCGGCTAATGCCTTTGATGATAGCCACGGATTGGAAATTAGAATGCTCACGGAGTTCGCAGCTAGACTACGCAGTATATCTTTAAAGTATGCATAGCGTTTATCATGCTTGGCTAGGCTACCGACTTTGCGAGCAACGTGCCGTCCTCCTAGCCTCCCCCTAGATGGCGAGGTTGAATGGGGGTGCTGATGCCTTGAAGGTGTGGGCCAACAAAAATCCCCGCTTTCGCGGGATGGTGTGGGCTTGGGTTTTGTCGACTGCGGCATCGGACCGGGTGCCCGCTGCCTTTGGCAGCGACCCGGCGAATAATCTGCCAAGGCGCCACTGGCGCCTCGGCTTTGCGCTAGCGCCGCCCTGCGAGCGTAGCTCTCCGGGCCTAGCAGCCTAAGATCGCTGCACTGGAGCGATTTTGCGTCGGAGACGCCGGCTGCTAGCTATTCATCCCCCATCTTCAGCGCCTTGATGAACGCTTCTTGCGGAATGTTGACGTTCCCGTACTGGCGCATCTTGGCCTTGCCCTTTTTCTGCTTGTCCAAGAGTTTTCGTTTACGCGTCGCGTCGCCGCCATAGCATTTTGCCGTGACGTCCTTGCGCATGGCGCGGACGGTTTCGCGGGCGATGATCTTGCCGCCGATGGCGGCCTGGATCGGGATGACGAAGAGATGGGGCGGGATCAGCTCCTTGAGCTTTTCGCACATCAGGCGGCCGCGGGATTCGGCGACCGACCTATGCACCAGCATCGAGAGGGCATCGACCGGCTCGGCATTGACGAGAATGGAGAGCTTTACGAGATCGCCCTCGCGATGGGTATCGAGGTGATAATCGAAGCTCGCATAGCCCTTCGAGATCGACTTGAGGCGATCGTAGAAATCGAAGACCACTTCATTGAGCGGCAGGTCGTATTCGACCATGGCGCGATTGCCGACATAGGACAAATTGTTCTGGATGCCGCGGCGGTCCTGGCAGAGTTTTAGGATCGCGCCGAGATATTCGTCGGGCGTGAGGATCGTCGCCTTGATCCAGGGCTCGCGGATTTCCTCGATCTTCATCACATCCGGCAAATCGGCCGGATTGTGCAGCATGATCTCTTCGCCATTGGTCATCTGGACCTCGTAGACCACCGAAGGGGCGGTGGCGATGAGATCGAGATCGAACTCGCGGGAGAGTCGCTCCTGGATGATTTCGAGATGCAAAAGGCCCAAAAAGCCGCAGCGGAAGCCGAAGCCGAGGGCGGCTGAGGTTTCCATTTCGAAGGAGAAGCTGGCGTCATTCAGACGCAGCTTGCCCATGGCGGCGCGCAGTTCGTCAAAGTCCGACGCATCGACCGGGAAGAGACCGCAGAAGACGACGGGCTGGGCCGGACGGAAGTCGGGCAGCGCCTCGGCGGTGGGCTTCCTATCATCAGTGATGGTATCGCCGACATTGGTATCGGCGACTTCCTTGATCGAGGCGGTGAACACGCCCAGTTCGCCGGGGGTCAGCTCCTTGACTTCCACCAGCTTCGGGGTCTGCACGGCGACGCGATCGAGCTCATAGACGGCGCCCGAGGCCATCATGCGGATGCGCTGGCCCTTCTTCATCACGCCATCCATGATGCGGACGAGAACGACGACGCCGAGATAGGTATCGTACCAAGAATCGACCAGCAGCGCCTTGAGCGGCGCATCGATATCGCCCTTTGGCGCTGGGAGGCGCGTGACGATGGCTTCGAGTACGGTGTCGATGCCGACGCCGGTCTTGGCGGAAATTTCGAGCGCATCGGACGCATCGATGCCGATGACATCCTCGATCTGCGTTTTTACGCGCGGGATATCGGCGGCGGGGAGATCGACCTTGTTGAGGACCGGGACGATCTCGTGATTGGCGTCGAGCGCGTGGTAAACGTTGGCGAGGGTCTGCGCCTCGACGCCCTGGGAGGCATCGACGACCAAGAGCGAGCCTTCGACGGCGGCCATGGAGCGGGAAACTTCATAGGCGAAGTCGACGTGGCCGGGTGTGTCGATGAGGTTGAGGACATAGTCCTCGCCGTCCTGCGCCTTATAATTGAGGCGCACGGTCTGCGCCTTGATGGTGATGCCGCGCTCGCGCTCGATATCCATCGAGTCGAGGACCTGTTCCTTCATCTCGCGCAGATCGAGCCCGCCCGTCATCTGGATGAGGCGGTCGGCGAGCGTGGATTTGCCATGGTCGATATGGGCGACGATGGAAAAATTGCGGATATTCTTGAGCGGCGTGGTCATTCGCGCCTGATAGCAGAAGGCGGGAGGCGGAGAAAGATGGTTTCCGCGCGGTTAACGCCAGTTTCCCGCACGGCGAACGGCAACGTTGGCCGGGGCGGCGCGTTTGTCTGCCCATGCGTCACACCCTTTCCATTCTCGCCCTTCTCGCCGCCCTGACCGGCCCCACGCTCGCGCAGGATTGGCTCGCGCCGCTGCAGAATTTCGCGAGGGAGCTTTCGCCGCAGCGGACTACCCCGAAACCGGCGCCGAAGGCGGAGGCGCCGGCGGTGGTACCGGTGAATGAAGACGAGGCGGAGACACCAGCGGATGAAGCGCCGCCGCCGATTCCGCGGCCGCGGCCGGAGGGGTTGGGGGAAGAGGCAGAGCCGGTGCCTGTGCCGGATGTGGCGCCGGAAGCGGTTGAACCACCGGCGCCGGTTGAGACTAGGGATGAGGAACCTGCCGCGCCGACAAAGCCTGCGGATGATCGCGTCTATCAGACGGCCTGTCCGGCGCTGCTTTCGGGGCGCGTGGTTGGAAAAATGCTGCCGCCGATTGCGGAGGGGATTTGTGGGGAGCGCTCGCCGCTGTTGCTCGAGGCGATCAATGCCAATGGGCGGACTATTCCGCTCTCAAGCCCGGTGACGACCAATTGCGAAATGGCGGGGGCGCTGGCGGAATGGACCGCCGATGTCGACGCCTATGCCAAGGCCGCGATGGAGAGCCCGATCGCGGAATTGACCACCGGCACATCCTATATGTGCCGCGCCCGCGTTGGCGGCGACGAGGGTTTTACCTCGGAACACGGCTTTGCCAATGCGATCGATCTCGTCGGCTTTACGCTTGAGAACGGCAAGAGTGTTTCGGTGAAGGACAATTGGCTGCCGGCGACTGCGCCCGAGGGCAAATTGCTGCGCCAGTCACACGGCGCGGCCTGCGGGATATTTACGACCGTGTTGGGGCCCGAGGCGAATGCCGATCATGAGGACCACCTGCATCTCGATCTCGGATGCCACGGGCAGACGTGCACGGCGCAGATTTGCGAGTGACGCCCGCCTCTAAGGAGACGGGCGTTCACGGTTGAATGCGTTAGCCGAGGAGGCTGCGGCGGGCTTCTTCGTCGGTCGTGGGGAAACGTCCGTCTGGGGTCAGACGATCGACGGCATCGGGAATGTTAGAGGACAGGCGTTTGAGCAGTTCTTCGTAGGAAAGACCAGTCGACTGGCTGAGTTCGGTCAGCGTCTCGCGGCCGATGGCGGCTTCCACTTCGGGCGGGGTCAGGCCTTTGGTGGGCACGCCGACAGTCGTCCAGGAGTCAGCCGTGTCCTTTTGGCCATTGCCGCGGAAACTGTCGAGCAGATCGTTCAAGCCGCCAGTCAGGACATTGCCGCTGCCTGGTTTGCCGCTGATGAGATCGCCGAGGCCACCGAGGACGCCACCGAGACCGCCCTGGCTGCCACCACCGCCAGTATTGTTGGACGCGCCCTTGAGGGCGTCCTGGATCTTGTCGCGATGCTGAAATCCAGCGACCGCCAGTAAACCGAGCAATGCGACGAGAGAGGATGATTTGGCCATTGCAGTTGTCCTTGCTGGTGAATGTGAGACGTCGAACGATGGCGCGGAACCGATAGTTCCGAGTGCCATCGTCCGGCGCTCACCGTTTGCAAGATTACTGTGCAGGCGTGGCGGGGGTTGCCGGAGCCGCTGGGTCGGCGGGCGCGGCGCTTGGCGCCGGCGCTGCCGGGTCCATGGGCGAAGCCGGCTGGGCAGGGGTAGCGCCGGAGCCGGAATAGATGGCGATCACTTCGGCGGTCTGCTGGCGGTCCTTGCTGCCTTCAGCGCAATCGACGCCAGCTTTTTCGACATCGCCCTTGATGGCGGCATAGGCAGCGACCGAGGTGGCATCGTCCATCCGCATTTCGGATTCAAGCTGGCGGCGATGGGCATTCATGGCCGTGGTCGCGGGCTCGCCGGCTTCGACCGAGCAGAGCTCGATCGTGGCCTGCGTCGCATAAAGGCCGGTGAGCAGCGTGCCCTGTTGGGGCATGGAATCGACGATGGCGCGCGGATCGACGGTGATCTTGGGCGAAGTGGCTGGCGCCGCCTCCTGCGCATAGGCAGCAGGAACGAGGACGGCGAGCAGGGACAGGGCGAGGGAAAGGCGGGGCAAAATGGCACTCCGAGCTCGTGAGGAATTTTCCCGCATTTTGAGCCCGATTATGGCTTCAGCACGGCGTGCACTCGGCCTTCGGGTGATGCGGGGGCAGGTCTGCCCAATCCCTGGGGGTCAGATCGGGTTCCAAGGTTGCAGCGGCAACGGGCGCATTGAGCCAGGCAAAGGCAAGGCGCAAAAGTTCGATCAGGCGGATCATGGCCTGTCTCCTCGCGATAGATTTTTGGGGCGGGTTGAAGTGTTCCCACACTGCGCCCTGCAGCGCTTCGCAGCAATGGACAAGGCTTTTGCGCGGGTATAGAAAATCTATATGAGCAATCCCTTTCCCATCCCGCTCAATGCCCTGCGCGCCATCGAGATCGTGGCGCGGGCCGGCGCACTCGCTCCGGCAGCAGAAGAATTGGGGGTGACGGTCGGGGCGGTTAGCCAGCATTTGCGGCGAGCCGAGGAGCGGCTGGGGATGGAGCTTTTCGCCCGCACACCGCAGGGTTTGAAGCCGGTGCCGGAGTTGATTGAAATCCTGCCGCAGCTTTCAGCCGGCTTTGCCGCGTTGCGCGATGGCCTCGCAACGCTGACCGGGGCGCATGAGGGCGTGCTCAACGTTACCGTGGGATCGGTCTTTGCCTCGCGCTGGCTGATCTGGCGGGTCAACAAATTCTCTCTACGCCACCCGGGGCTCGAAGTGCGGCTGACCGTTACCGGCGCCATGCTCGACCTGACGCGGCCAGACCTTGATTGCGGCATTCGCTTTGGCGACGGCACCTGGCCGGGCGTCACGACGACGTTGATCGGCGGGCGCGCCTATCAACCGGTCTGCGCGCCTGAGCTTTTGCGCGCCCATCCCGATCTTTCGGACCTGACAAAAATCCCCGTGATCGCCGATCGCACCAGCATGCTCGATTGGCCTTTGTGGCTCAAACATGCCGGCTGCGATCCCAATATGAAGCTTTCGGGGCCCGTCTATTCCGACGCGTCGCTTGCCTTTGATGCCGCTATTTCGGGCCAGGGGCTTTTGCTGGCGGCGGACATGATGAGCGCCGATCCGGTCTGCGACGGGCGGCTGGTGCGGCCCTTTGTGGCACCGGTCGATGGTGTGCATGGCTACTATCTCGCCACGGCAAAAGGCCGACGGGAATCGAAAAAACTGAAACTGTTTCGCGATTGGCTGGACGAGGAAGTGCCGGCCAGTGTCGGCGGCTATCTGGCCCAGCAGCAAGGCCATGTTCGAGCGGCCCACTGAGGGCAAAGGAGACCGCAATGCAAGACGTGTTGATCCTCGGAGCCGGTATCGTCGGCATCGCGACCGGCATTCATCTTCTCAAGCGCGGTCGCAGCGTGACCCTTGTCGACAAGAACCAGCCGGGGCGCGAGACGTCTTATGGCAATGCCGGCATCATTCAGCGCGAGGGCGTGCGCCCGCATCCGTTTCCGCGCGATTTGACGACGCTGATGCAGGTGGGGCTGCACCTTTCTACCGCCGCGCGCTACGAACCGCTGGCCTTGCCGCGCATCGCGCCGCCGCTTCTCAAATATTGGTGGGCGTCTTCGCCCGAGCATTATCGGCATGTGGTGGAGAGTTATGCTCCGCTGATCGGCCGTTCGATCGAAACGCATGAGGCGCTGATCAAGGAAGTCGGGCCGGACGCGGAGAAGCTGATCTCCAAGGACGGCTGGTATCTGGTGTTCCGCACGGCAGAAAAGCTGCAGCGCGAAGCGGCCAAGGCCGAGGGCGACCGGGAAAAGTTCAATATCCACCATGAAGTGGTGGATTGGGCGGGGCTGAAGGCGCTGGAGCCGGACCTGATCGGCGGACTGGTGGGCGGCATTCACTGGACCGATCCCTGGACGGTGCGCGATCCCGGCGCGCTGGTCGCCAGCTATTTTGCGCTGTTTCAACGGTTGGGCGGCACGTTTATCTCGGGGGAGGCCGATGGGCTGACCCAATCAGGTGACACATGGCAAACCCGGATCGGCGGGACGCTGCATTCGGCGAAACAAGCCGTGGTGGCGCTGGGGCCCTGGGCGCCGGAAGTGCTCGATCGCCTGGGCTATCGCCTGCCGCTCTTCGTCAAGCGCGGCTACCATATGCATTATAAGCCGCAGCCCGGCGCGAAGCTCGACCATCTGCTGCTCGATGCGGAGGTGGGCTATGTGCTGGCGCCGATGGCGCAGGGCATTCGCCTGACGACGGGGGCGGAATTTGCGCTGCGCGATGCCTTGCCGACGCCGGTGCAGATCGGCAAGGCAGAAGCAGCGGCGAAGGAGGTTTTCCCGCTCGGCGATCGGGTCGATCCGCAGCCCTGGAAGGGTGCGCGGCCCTGTACGCCCGATATGATGCCGATCATTTCAAAAGCGCCGAAGCATGAGGGGTTGTTTGTCGGGGTCGGCCATGCGCATCACGGCTTTACGCTCGGGCCGGCGACGGGCGAGCTGTTGGCGCAGATGATGACGGGGGAAGCGACGGCGATCGATGTGAACCCGTTCCGGATGGGGCGGTTTTTGCACGGGTAGGGGCAGGGCCCCCTCACCCGGCGCTTTGCGCCGACCTCGTTCTTAAGGTGTAGACGTGCTGGAGGAGCGCATACATGCTGGCTCCCGCACCCCCTCCCGGCCTCCCCCGTCAAGGGGGAGGTGCAGGTCAGTGGTTGTTTCGTCTCTGTGCACGAAGTGAAATTCTGCTGAGAGGCAAGCGGCTTCACCGCACCAAAAGCGCGATCGCCATGGCGGCGAGCGCGGCAAAAATTAGAAATGTCCAAATTCCTGGGAAGCCGGAGCGCTTTCCCGGTAGCCGGGCCACGCCGCGCGATCCCTTGAACGCTTGCCGCGGATCGCCCCACTTCACCTTGCGGAACGCATAGACGTTGGAGCGCGTGCGTTGCGTTTCGAGATTGGCGTGTTCGCGAATGTCCTGATCGTCGGTCATGGCAATCACATGGGCATGGACGAGCGGGGCCGCAACGGCCTGCGGCGGCGCGTCGCAAAGAGGGTTAATCCCGCGCGTTTGCCGCTTGCCCAAACTTTAGAACCGTTCTAATCATTGTTTGGAACAATTCTAATGTTGAGACGATCATGTTCACCCTCTGGCCGGACAATCGGCGTGCGTTTACGAGCCTCTCCGAGCGCGAAATCCTGTCGCTGGCCATTGCGGCCGAGGAAGAAGATGGACGTATCTATTCCGAACTGGCGGCGCGGCTCGGCGAGACCTATCCGGGCTCGGCATCCCTTTTGGAAGCCATGTCGGCCGAAGAGGACGACCATCGGCGGCGGTTGCTCGATATCTATGTCGATCGGTTCGGCAAGCGGCTCGTGCCGATCCGGCGCGAGCATGTGCGCGGATTCCTCAACCGCAAGCCGGTCTGGTTGCTCAAGACCCTGACGCTCGAACAAGCGCGCCAGCAGGTTTGGGAAATGGAAGAGAGCGCCTATCATTTCTATCTCGAAGCGGCGAAGCAGACCAATGATGTGGGCATCCGCAGACTTCTGGGCGATCTGGCGCGGGCCGAGCGCGGCCATGCGGCGACAGCGACCAAGCTCGATGAAAAACTGCTTGGCGAGGACGGTCGCGATACCGAGAAGGACGAGGCGCATCGCCAGTTTCTGCTGACCTATGTGCAGCCGGGGCTGGCGGGGCTGATGGATGGATCGGTGTCGACGCTGGCGCCGGTTTTTGCGGCGGCCTTTGCGACGGGCGACACGCACCAGACCTTTCTCGTTGGCCTCGCTGCCGCGATCGGCGCTGGCATTTCCATGGGCTTTACCGAGGCCGCATCGGACGATGGCAAGCTGACCGGGCGCGGTTCGCCCATCAAGCGCGGCTTTGCGGCCGGGATCATGACAGCGGTCGGCGGGCTCGGGCACGCCCTGCCCTATCTGATCCACGATTTCTGGACGGCAACTGGTATTGCCGCGGCTGTCGTGGTGCTCGAACTCTGGGCCATTGCCTATATTCAGAAGCGCTATATGCAGACCCCGTTCTGGCGCGCGGTGTTACAGGTCGTCATCGGCGGCGCGCTGGTGTTTGGGGCGGGTGTGTTCATCGGCATGGCTTAGGCCGCGACCGGACGGCGCCAGCGCAGCCAGAGGAAAACCGCGACAGCCAGAATGGAGCCAATCGCGAGCAGCGATGGCGTCCAGCCGGCATCGGGCCCGAAGAGGACCGCGTTCATGCGCCGGCCGGGCAAAAGCGTGAAGGCGCCGGCGAGAAGCAAAGCGCCGACATAGAGCCCCTGCATATTGCCGCGATGCCGCGCGACATCGTGGTGGACGATGATGGCGCGGAGGCCGTTGAACAGCGCGACATAGGTGAAAATCGTAAAGAGATGGATCGGGCTGAATGGCCCGATCAGCCGGATTTCGTGGATGAAGAGTGCGCTGGTGGCGGCGATGAACATCAGGACCACCCAGACCCTTCCGAGCAGCTTGTGGAGCGCCGTGCCCTTCTTGCGCCAGAGCACGAAGCCGCCGATCGGCACGGCAAGGCTCGCGGTGAAGGCATGGATCTGGATAGCGAAATCGGCGGAGAGCAGCGGGGCAAGGGTCATGGCAAATGTCCGTCTGGGGTATGAAGCCAAGCCTTGTGCCGCTAGATTGACGCGCGCAAACGCCAATCCTTGAGCCGCATGTCCGCTTCGTGAACGACACCGCATTGCAATCCACGCTTCGCCAAATGCAGGCCCTGATGCGCGACGGGCGGAGCTGGATGCTGCTCGCGCTCATGGGTCTTATTGCCGGGCTGGTCGGTCCGTTCGGGACCTATGAAGCCGTGCCGCTTGTGCCAAGGGTGCTCTATTGGATCGCCGTGATCATCGGCACGGGGGCCATGGGCACTTTGGTGGCGGGGCTGGCCGAGCGCAGGCTCAAGACGTGGTTTCCCCTCTCCGTCGCTGCGCTGATCGGCGGCGCACTGGCCGGGCCGCCGATCACGGCAGTGGTGGCGCTGGTCAATCTTCTGGCATTCGGGCCGGACACGCCGATCGGACTTTTAACATTGCTGGTTTATTGCACTGCCATTGCTGCGGCGGTGACATTGCTCAGTGCCTTACTCGGCATGCGGCCGAAGGCGGCGGGGGCGGAGGTTGCGGCGGCGATTGTGCCGGATGAACCTGCTCTGCTCGAGCGTTTGCCGCGACCGCAGCGCGGAAGGTTGCTGCATATTGCCGTGTCGGACCACTATGTCGATGTGAGTACGGACAAGGGGACGACGCTGGTGCTGATGCGCCTCTCCGACGCCATCCGCGAGACTGCGCCCGAGCCGGGGCTGCAGGTGCATCGCTCGCATTGGGTCGCGCTTGCTGCCGTGCGCAGGGGATTTCGGCAGGGCGGCAAGCCGGTGCTTGAGCTCGAGAACGGCACGGTGGTGCCGGTGAGCCGGACGTTTATGGATGCGGTGAAGGCGGCGGGGTTGCTGGGTTAGCGTCCTGCCACCAGGCTCGCCGCCTTCGACCCGATGGCCATGGCGGGGGCATTGGTATTGCCCGAGACGATCTGCGGCATGATCGAGCAGTCGATGACCCGCAGGCCTTCGATCCCGCGCACGCGCAGTTCGCTATCGACCACCGTCGTCGGATCATCCGACCGTCCCATGCGCAGCGTGCCGACGGGGTGGTAGTTGGTCTTGACCGTCTGCCCGCAATATTTTTCGAGCGCTTCGGGATCGTCCATCACCGCCTGGCCGGGCAGCAGTTCGGTGTCGATCTTTTCCGCGAGGGGTGACGACTTCAGCAATTTCCGTGCTTCGTGCAGAGCGGCGATGGTCAGGCGGAGATCGTCGGGATGACCGAAGAAGTTGCAATCGACCACTGGCTGATCGGCCGGGTTGGCGGAGCGCAGCGTGACGCTGCCGCGGGCCTTGGGGCGGAGGAGGCAGGAGGTGAAGGTGACGCCATAGGTGGGCTTGGCGGCCGAAACGTCGCGATCGAGATAGACGATCGGTGCACAGTAAAGCTGGATGGTCGGGCGCGGACCGCCACCGGGATCAAAGAACATGCAGGCTTCGATGCCTGTGGTCGTGACGGGACCGGAATTGGTGAGGAGATATTGGAGGCCGTTGCGGATCATGTTCCAGCCGCGGTCCTGCCCGAAATAACCGGATTTTCCTTTGGTGGTGGCGATGACCGGGACCTCGTGATGGTCTTGCAGGTTCTGGCCGACGCCGGGGATATCGGCGACGACGGCAATGCCATGCTGGTGGAGATGATCGGCGGGGCCGATGCCGGAGAGCATCATCAGCTTAGCGCTGTTATAGGTGCCGGCGCCGATCAGCACCTCGCGCTCGGCGTGGACGGTGTGGGTCTCGCCGTTTCGGGTATAGCTGACGCCGGTTGCCCGGCCATTCTCGACGAGGATCTTGTCGACGCGCGCTTCGGAAACGATCGTCAGCCGCTCGTCGCCTTTGAGCGGATCGAGGAAGGCTTTGACGGCGTCCGAGCGCTCCTTGTAGCGGCCCCATTGGGCATAGGTGTGCTGCATGATGCCGACGCCAAATTGTGTGGCGCCATTGAAATCGGGGTTCGGCTTATGGCCCAGCGCCTCGGCGGCGGCGATGAAATCATGCGTCGTCTGCGTCGTGTAACCGGGATCTGAGACCCGCAGCGGGCCACCCGCGCCGTGGAAGCGATCGTGAAGCCGGGCATTGTCTTCGATGCCGGTAAAGTGGGGCAATATGCCGTCATAGGACCACGATGGATCATTGCCGAGGCTTTGGGCCCAGCCGTCATAGTCTTCCTTCTGGCCGCGCATATAGACCATGGCATTGACCGAGGAGCCGCCGCCTAAGACCTTGGCGACCGGCACGATCGGCGCGCGGCCGCCAAGCTGGGGCTGCGGCACGGTCTTGTGCATTTCAAGGAAGGTGTCTTGCCCGAGATATTTCATATAGCCGGCGGGCATAGCCATGATGCGATTGGTCCGCGCGAGGCCGCGCTCGAGCATCAGCACGCGAAAACCGAATTCCTTGACCAGCCGCCAGGCGGCAACCGACGCAGCCGAGCCGCCGCCGGCAATGACGAAGTCGTATGTTGGCATAATATCTCCTCTTGCGTGGAGACTAAGCCGCAGGCAGCAAGTCTTCTAGTCGGCTATCGAGGATTGTGCCCACCCGCGCGCATTCGCCCGCGATTTCACGGATAAAGTCGACCAGCATCGGCCTATCGAGCGCGGCGAGCGAGCGGACGACCATGGCGGTGTCGCGATGGAGCGGCTCCGCATCGACGGGCTGGATTTCGACCAGCCGCACGGCTGCGAGATCGTCGGCAATGGCGGATTGGACGAAAAAGCCGGTGCCTTCGCCCTTGATCGCCAGCCGCCGCGCGGGTCCGGTCGGCAATTCGACGCTCGTCTGCGCCATGCGGGTAAAGGCGGAGGCGCCTTCGGGCTCGACCTGCCACCAGCGCAGCGAAATGACCCGCGGCACGTGATCGAGAATGTTGGCCAACGTCGGCCTCGCCGGGAGTTTGGCAGCAATTTCCGGCGTGACGACCAGGGGCACCCGCTCGCGCATGGTCAGCAGCGGGACGAGATCGACGGCCAGTGGCTCAAGATTGGGCCAACAGAGGATGCCGAGCTCTGACTGACGCTCATGCAGCATTTCAGCGATCTGCGCCTGCCGTCCCTCATTCACAACCACGTCGACCGATGGGTACTTTTCCTGAAAGCGTAGCAGGCTTTCGGTAATCAGCGGGGACACTAGGCTTCGGAGCGAAGCGATGGTGATGCGCCCACGCTCGACGCGCCGCAGCGCTTCTCGCGCCTCCTGCGCTGTGCCGATCATGCGGCGCGCAAAGGGCAGAAAGGTCATACCCTGATCGGTGAGCGTAACGGTGCGGCCGCGCACGAAAAGCGAGACGCCTAGAAGCTGCTCCAGCGCGCGCATGCGCATCGAGGCTGTCGCCTGGGTGATATTGAGATAGGCCGCCGCCTTGGTAAAACTCTGCTCGCGAACGATGCGGTCAAAAGTGCGAAGCTGATCGAGGTCCATTGGATTGGCTTATGCGAATAGGTCGATAAGCCGGAATATCCGCCGTCGCATTGAAAGAGTCTATGCGTTGAATGGCACAGGTGTTTCAGCCCGCTTTCTTCATTGCCCGCACATAGGCTTCCAGAACCGCGTTCATGCGCGTCTGGTAGCCCTTGCCGTCGGCCTTGAATGCTTCGAGGACCGAGGTTTTGACGCGCAGAGTGACGGGTGTCGTCCCGGATGGTTCAACCAGTTTGGCATTCTTCCAGAATTCATCGTCGAGTTCCGGGATATCGCTGAAGTCGATATCCTTGTCGGCAATGTTAGCTAGCTCTTCCATCGTCAAGGGCCGAGAGTAAGGCGGTTTCATAGGTCTTTCTTTCCCTGGCGGATGCGGGGCGCGCGGAAATCAAGCGCGTTGTGCCACCGCGGTCCGTATGGATGACGACAACGATCAGGACATCATGCATCTTGCCCATACTGATCTTGCGCTCTTCGCCGTAATCGAAACGGGTATCGATGACGGTAAAAGTCCATCCGGAAAAGATGGTGGCAGCATCGGCAAAATCGATGCCGTGCTTGATCAGGTTGGTCCGATATTTTGTCTCGTCCCACTCGAAGTCCATCGTGCGATGTTAGTACATTTGTATGTACAACTCAATCCTCGCTATTTCGCACCCGCGACTCCTCGGCGCGCGCGATTTTCTCCGCCTTGGCCCGTGCCGCGATTTCCTTGACGGCGTCGCCAAGGTGGGCTGTGCCGCGTTGTTTGGCGAGGTCCATCTGGTGCTGGCGTTCGGCGGCGGCCTGGTGCTTGGCGGTGTCGCCGGCGCAATAGGGGCAGGAGAGGCCCTCGGCGAAATCCTTGTGGGCGCGGTCGGCTGCCGTCAGCGGATGGCGGCAGGCGCGGCATAAGGTGGCGTCGCCGAGTTCGAGCCCGTGGCCAACAGAGACGCGATCGTCAAAGACGAAGCACTCGCCGGCAAAGCGGCTTTCTTCCTTCGGCGTCACTTCGAGATATTTGAGGATGCCACCCTTGAGGTGAAACACCTCCTCAAAACCCTGGCTCAGAAGATAAGAGGACGCCTTTTCGCAGCGGATGCCGCCGGTGCAGAACATGGCGACTTTCTTGTCGCGCGCGGGATCGAGGTTCTTGGCGACATAATCCTTGAACTCGACAAAGCTCGCCGTCTTGGGATCGAGAGCGCGCTGGAATGTGCCAAGGCCGACTTCGTAGTCGTTGCGGGTATCGACCAAGACGACATCGTTGCGATCGATGAGGTCGTTCCAATCTTCCGGCTCGACATAAGTGCCGACCTGTTTGGAGGGGTCGGCCTCGGGCGCGCGGAGGGTCACGATCTCGAGCTTGAGGCGGACCTTCATGCGCAGAAATGGCGCTTCGTCGGCGAATGAGTACTTTACTTCTGCGCCCTGCAGCCTCGTGTCGAACGGACCGGAGACGAACAAGAAATCAGCCAGCGCATCGATAGCGTCGGGCGTGCCGGCGACGGTACCGTTGATGCCCTCGGGCGCCAGAATAAGGGTACCCTTGATGTCGCGGCCGCAACAGAAGGCGGCGAGCGGCGCCTTGAGGGCTTCGGCATCGGGGAGGGAGGCGAACTTATAGATCGCCATAACTTTGAAGGGATGGGCGTGAGGCGCGGTCATGCCGGCCTCATAGCACTGCCGGGCGCAATCGTCACGGCCCGGCAGCATCTGGCAAGGCTGCTAGTCGAGCAGCGAATGGTGGCAGTTGACGCCGGCGAGATTGCCCGCGGCCATGGCGAGGGGCACGGATTGGCGAGGGCTCGCGACATCCCCCGCGGCGTAGATGCCTGGCACGCTCGTTTGATACATCTCATCGACATGAATGATCTGACCAAGCGGCATCTCGTCCATGACGAGCCCAAGCTGGGCATGAAGGTTAGTCGACGGTTTTTGGCGCGGGCCGACGAACAAAGCGTCGAGACCGATCTCGGCGCCGCTTGCGACTTGCACTGCCGACAGGACGCCACCGGCTTCGATGATGCCAGTTACCTTGGGTTCGACCAGTTTGATATTTTTGTGCGCGAGCTTGGCTCGAAATTCCGGCTCGACTTCGTGGCCATCGGCAAAGACCGTCAGGTCTTCGGTCCAATCTTGCAGCATGGCGGTGACATGGGCCGAGAGCGGGCCGAAATAAAGCACGCCCAGGCGTCGATCCGCCACTTCGAAGCCATGGCAATAGGGGCAATGGAGCACCGTCTTGCCCCAGGCGCGAGCAAAACCAGGAATATCGGGCATGATATCGGTAATCCCGTGGCTCAGGATGATGCGGCGCGTTTCAATGCGGTCACCACTGAAAAGCGTGACGACGAAACGATCTTTTTCGCCTTCGATCAGGCTTGCGCCGTCGTTCCGGAAGGTGACGCTGCGATAGGGGAGAAACTGGGCGCGGGCCGCGGCGAGAATATCCTGTGGCGCCTTGCCATCATGGCCCAGGATCCCATGGGCGTGGTCGGCAAAGCGGTTGCGGGGCGTGGCGGTATCGAGCACGGTGACTTTCCGACGCGCTCTCCCGAGCTGCAGGGCTGCCGAGAGCCCGGCAAAGCTGCCGCCGATGATGACTACGTCCTGCATGACACTGCCTTTCCGTCGAATTAGGGAGGTCAGATAAATGTTATACCATAACGCTTGTCAAGCGTGGGTTGCCTCCGGGCGTCTTTTCCCTAGACTGCGGACAACCCTGCCCTGGAGGACAAGATGCGCTTCGCCCTGACCTGTTTCGTCACTGCAATGGCCAGCCTCACCCCTGCTTTGGCTTTTGATACGAGCGTCAGTGAGGTTCTTGACCGCATGAAGATCGGCAAAGCTCTGCCGATCTCAGAAGTGGCGACACTGATGAAAGAGTCGGAGCGGTGGTGCTACAATCAGGAGGGCGAAGGCTGCGCCTGGTCCGATATTTATCTCGATGTGACCGATACCAGCGCGACCTTCGAAATCGGCAATGCCTGGGACGACGAGGTCAATGTCCTCTTTACCGACCAAGGCACGTTTGAGGACAATCGCTTTATCTGCGAATCGACGATCGATTGGCTGCCGACCCTACGCGCTACGCGTCGCGATGATGGGATGCCGATCGGCGGCCGGGAGCTTTGGGCCATTCGCAGCCAGATGAGCGGCAATACCGGACCGACGGATTGTTTCGACTATGTCCTGAAGAGTTCGGACGAAGCGGCCGAAACCATCACGCTCTTGCAGCGCAAGTGGACCGATGGCGCCACCAATGAAGCTCAGGACGCCACTGTCACCATTCATTTCGATCCGGCCAGTGCTGCTGCGCTGACCTGGTATTTTTAAGCGCCCTGCGCAGCGAGCCATTCTGGATCGGGTGCGATCGGGGTAATCACGTCGAGCAGGATGCCGTTTGGATCGGCGGCAATTAAGTGGCGCTGACCGAAGACTTCGTCGCGCAGTGGCTGCACGATTGGCACGCCGGCGGTTTCAAAGTGTGCCGCAAGCTTGGCAGCGTCTTCGACCTCAAAGCTGAGGATGAGCCCGGAGGTCGGCCTACGGCCCGCTTCTGGGATGCTGTCATGATGGTAGTCGATGATCGCCAGTTCGTGCGCCGAATTTGGCGCACGCAACTGGACATACCAGTCGCTTTCGAAAACCATCGTGAACTCAAACGTATCGCGGTAAAAATTGGCGGTGCTGCTTACGTTGCTGACCTGAAGCAGCGGATAAAGCGCTGAGAACATCGGTCTCTCTTTGCATTTGTGGGCAATTTGCATACATTGAGTATGTAAATAACAAACATGATGTATGTATGCAAGAGCGAAGAACTCAGGAGGCGCGGCGGCAGGCAACGCGGAAGGCGCTTTTGGACGCCGCGCGACGTCATTTCGCTGAGCGTGGTTATGCCGGAACCAATACGCCCGAGGTGGTTGCCGAGGCCGGAGTGACGCGCGGGGCGCTTTATCATCACTTCGCCGATAAGAAGGCGTTGTTTGTCGCAGTGGTCGAAGCGGAACATGCGAGCCTCGCGGAAGCGATAAACGCGGCCACTGATGGCGATGAGCCAGGTCCGGTGAAAGCCTTGATCGAAGGGGGTGACGCTTATCTGACGGCGATGGAAGATGAGGGGCGTCGTCGCATCCTGCTCATCGACGCCCCAGCCGTTCTGGAGCGAGATGTGCTTGAAGCCATCAATGCGCGCTATGGCCTCAAGACTTTGGTTGATGGCGTCGACGCCGCCGTTAGAGCTGGCGCCATTCGCGATTTGCCGGTCGAGGCTCTGGCACAACTGCTCGATGCACTTTTTGACCGGGCAGCCTTGGCGCCGCCCGACCAACTTTCAAACTATCGCAAGGCCATCAAGGCGCTGATTAGGGGTCTAAAGACCTGATTCCAGTTTTTTGACCCGCGCTTCCACGGCCTGCACGGCTGCGATCAGCGGGGATATGAAGCTCGAATAGCGGAGGGCCTGTTGGCTGTCTGCGTCTTCGGGATCAACGAGGACATGGCCGCCAAAATGCTGCACCCCGAGCGCTTGCGCCGTCGCCAGCACCTGCTGTGCGAGTAGCCCGTAATGGACCACCTCGTCCTTTCCGTCGCGCCAGCGGTATCGCACTGGCTCAAGCGCGAGGATGAAATCGAGTCCGAGATCGCTGGGCATAATATCCGTTTTGAGCCGAGCGTCCGACGTCTGGATCGTGCCGGTTGCCGACCAGATGGCGCTCCAGCGTGCGCCGCTGGCGCCAAGGGTCTGTGCATTGTCGGTGGCCGGTTTTACCGCACCCGCAAATGTCGTGCTGCCATCGGTGGCCAGGGTCAGCGCGTTGGTCCAAGTGCTGCCATCGGCGCTGACCTTGATGCGCCAGGCATTGTCGCCCATAAGGCCCATTTCGGCGCGGCCCGACCAGTTGCTTTGGAAAAGCACGCTCGCGGTCTGGCCTGTCGAGGCTTTGTTGATCTTGAGCTGATGCCCGGCGCCTTCATGGGTGAAAAGACTGGCCGGGGCGGCAACGCTCAAGCGATTGGTGGGATCGGCGCTGCTATTGATGCCGAGCTGCAGAAGGCCGGAACCTGTCGAGGCCAGAGCAATCCAGGCCGTGCCCGAAAACACGAGGAGGCTGTTGCTGGCCTTGTCGAAGACCTGCCAGCCGGTCGACGGATCATAAAAGGTCCAGGCACCGGCCTGGAAGGCTGCGATCTCGCTCGTGTGACCAGCCCAAGCGCCTGTCGCACCGGTCGGCACGATGAAGGCCTCGCCATCGAGCGGCGTAGTCGGCGGGCTGCCGAGCGTTGCTGACTCGACGCTTGCCTGCACGAGCAGGTCGAGCCGCAGCAGCGCTTCGTTGTGTGTGATGTGTTTCATGGCCTGCCCGCCGATGATTTGCGGCAGGCCGAGGCGCGGGGTGTCGTCCATGATGATGCTCCGAAATTGGCTGAAGCCATCATGGAGCGGGCGCACAGCGCGGGGATAAGCGGCATAGATCGGGGCACCAACACTCTTCCCTTTGCCTGCCGAGGCTTTATGAGAGGGGAAAATACGAGAGCCTGAGCCCGCATGAGCGCACCCATCCATATCGTCCTTGCCTTTGACGACAATTTTTGGGCCCCGGCCTATACGGTCATGCGCTCGATCTGCATTTCGACGCATCGGCGGAAGGATCTGGTCTTTCACCTGCTCCACTTGCCGCTCAGCGACGAGCACCGGCACGATCTCGAAGGCATTACGCGCGAGTATGGCGCTACGCTGAGCTGGCATCCGCTCGACAAATCCGAACTCTTCGATTTCTTCGTCGCCGAACTACCGGCCAGCAAGCGCTGGCCAAAGGTCGTCTATGCACGGCTTTTGCTTGCGGACTTGCTGCCTTCGGACCTCGATCGCGTCATTTATCTCGATTGCGATATGATGGTCCGCGCGCCGATCGAGCAGCTTTACGAGATGGATTTGGGCGGCCAGCCGCTCGGCGCAGTGCAGGATTCGCTGCACCCCTTTATCGCGGGCCGCCGCGATATGCGCCAGAATATCGGCATTTTCGACACCGCCGATCCCTACTTCAATTCCGGCATGCTGCTGATCGACCTTGCCCAATGGCGTGAAATCAACCTCAAGGCCGAAGTTGCCGTGCTCGCTGCCAAGGGCTGGATGAGCCGCCTTTATTACGACCAGGACGTGCTCAATCTCGTCTTTCGCAATCGCTGGCAGAAGCTGCCCTGGCGCTGGAACACCATCGACGCCCACATGGCTCATGAGGGGCTCGATCCGGCGATCCTCCATTACACGCGCACCGCAAAGCCTTGGGGGCTGCTCTCGGGCATTCTCCATAGCTCGGCCTATGCGCGCTGGTATCGGCACGTCATGACCAACGCGCTGTTTTACAGTTTCCTGCGCCACCGCTGGAAACGCTGGTGGCTCAAGAAACTGGGGCTCAGGAAATAGGCTTTGCCGGGTCGATCCCCTCGGCGGCGCAGAGGGCAGCGAGCGCGCTGCCTGCTTCGGGCAAGGGCAGGTCAGTGCGGCCACGGGCGGTGAGTTGGCTGCGCCAGAGGTGGATGGCGAGCGTGTCAGGCTTGATGGCCGTTTCGACTGAAGAGCCGGTCTGCATCAGGGCGGGTATGCCTTCATATGGCACGGGATAAAAGCTCGACGAGGGCAGGACGCGGGCGGTCAGACCGTTTTTGGCGACGAAGTGGGTGAGGGCCATCGGGCCGGTCGCGCCATATTGCATGTGTTCCGGTGTTACCCGGTCGCCAACCAGCCGGCGAATGGCGACTTCGACGCGCCGGAGCGGGGGCAGATGCGGCTCGAAAAGCGGGCGCTTTTCGGTTTCGAAGATGGTGAGAAGATCGGCCAAAAGCGGCGCGTCGGGGGGCATGTAGAGCACCGCGCCATTGACCGAGCCGGGCCGTTCCCAAGCCATCAGGTAATCCGGCGGTCCTTCGATCGGCTTGACGCAATAGATGTCGAGATCGGCATAGACGCCTAACCCCGCGCGCAGGGCGGCATAGCGGAAATGGTCGGAAAAGACACCAGGCGTGCCGCGTCCTTTGTAGAAGACCAGCTTTTCCTCTGGCAGAACGTCGCGGGCGTCGCGCCATTCGGCGGCGGCGGGCAGGCCGGGAATGGGCGCGTAGGAATAAACGAGGACGCGATGGCCGTTGCGGGTGAAGGAAGCGATGGAGAGCGCTTCGAGCCAGCTCATTGGGCCGTGCCAGAAACTGACAATGGTAGGCAGGGTCATGGAAGCGGTCCTAAATGGACAAAAAGAAAGACCTGAGGCGCAGTGCGCTTCAGGTCTCGCTCCCTAGCATTTGCGGCGGCAGGCCTCAATTGGCCGAGGCGCGGCGGCGGTACTCGCTGGCGATATAGAGTGCGACGAGCGCGAAAACTGCTCCGATCAAAACCTGGAGCCAATCGGTCTTTCCGAGGAGATCGACGGCAAAGGCGTTGAGATCGAAGCGTTCGCCGGTGGCCAACCAGACGTCTGGATAGCCGTTTTCACTCAGGGGGAAGGTTGAGCGATAGCTGAGGTAGTTCCATGTCCGCGTAGTGAAGGGATGGAGGCCACCAAGCGTCACCCATTCGAGCGTTGCGACAAGGCTTGGAAGGAGGAGCGAAACCGGAATGGCCCAGCGCCCCAAAGCCGTCGCCAGTGCGCCGACCAGCCCGATATAGGGCAGATACCAAAGAAGCCCGACGATGAGCGCGAGGAGGATCGCGCCGGCCACCTGCAGGTAGATCGAGGCGACGCTGCCGAGCATGGCAAAGCTTGCCGTGCCGTTGATCGACATGGTGGTAAAAGCCACGGCGAAAAATAGAAGCCCGCTCAGGAGCGCAATGGCATAGACCGTGCCCGGCAGGATGGTCAGCGCTGCGGCAAGCTTTGACAGCAGCATGCGGAAATCGCTGACCGGCATCGACTTCCAGAACAGCATGGAATTGTTGCGCTTGTCGGCGGCAAAACCATCCGCGCAATAAAAGAACAGCACCGCCAGAAGATAGAGCATCCAGGCGACGCCAAAGGCGAGGAAGCCGAATTCATAAAAGCGCAGCGGCGCGACGGTGAAAATGGCGCCCGAAAAACGGACATCGATCCGCCCGACGGTGAAGGCCAGAATGGTCGCGCCGAAAAGGACGGCAACGAGGATCAGCGGGCCGATGAGAAAGGCGCCGCGATGTTCGATGAACTCGCGACGGATGAGCGCAGCAAAAGCCATCATCGCGCAGTCTCCGGATTGGCGGTCGGGCGCTGCATTAGCGCGACGAAGAGATCGGACAATGTGGGCGTGGACACTTTGCCGAGCGGCTCCAGTTGGTCACGCGGGACCCCATCGAAAATGAAGACTGTCTGGCCGAAGCGGGTTTCCTCATAGACCGGAGCGAGCGCACGCGCAGCGGCCTGCGTTTCCGGTTCATTGGCGACGAGTTGGGCAAATTTCTCGTTCACCGTTTCCATCTGCATATGGAGGATCAGGTCGCCATCGCGAATGAACATGATGTCGGAGAGCATGAACTCGATCTCGTCCACCTGATGGGTGGTGATGATCAGGGTCCGCTCCTCGGTCATATAGTCTTCGAGAAGGCGACGGTAGAAGCGCTTGCGATAGGTGATGTCGAGCCCGAGCGTCGGCTCGTCGAGGACGAGAAGCTTGGCATCGATCGCCATGACGACGGCGAGATGGAGCTGCGCCATCATTCCCTTGGAGAGTGTCTTGATCTTCATTTCCGGCTTGATGTCGGTGCCGGTTAGAAAATCGCGCGCCTTGTCGGTCGAAAAATTGGGGTGAATGTTGGAGAGGAGCGCAAACAGTTCGCGGACGCGGAGAAAGCGCGGCAGGCTCGCGACGTCGGATATAAAAGCGACGTTTTCCATCAATTTGGCGCGGCGGGCGAAGGGGTCTTCGCCGAGCACGCGAATGGTGCCCTCATAGCTCGTGAGGCCCAGCATGGCATTGAGCGTCGTCGTCTTGCCCGCGCCATTATGGCCCACAAGGCCATAGATGCGGCCGGCGGGAATGTCGAAATCGAGCCCGTGCAGGATTTCCTTGCCGCCGAATTTCTTCTTGAGGCCGCGAGCGGTAACGACCGGCTCGGCGAGAACGGGTGTGTCGGTCATGACTGGGACTCCTTGGCGGTATCGGCAAAAAGCGTCTTGGGGTCGAGATCGAGCGCCTTGATCTGGGCGACGATGCGCGGCCAATCCTCGGCCAGGAATTTCTGGCGCTCATGGGCGAGCAGCGTTTCGCGTGCGCCTTGCGTTGCAAACATTCCAAGACCCCTTCGTTTTTCGACCACGCCGATATCGACCAAAGCTTCGAAGGCCTTGGTGACCGTCAGCGGATTGACCGAAAGCTCTGCAGAGATCTGGCGCACCGAAGGCAGGGGATCGCCCGCCTTCACCGCGCCGCGCAGGATCATCTCGATCAGCCGCTGCCGGATCTGCACGAAGATCGGCTGGCTTGTGTGAAAATCATCCATGTGTCGCGCCTATGTAGTGTGCTATATTTGTAGCACACTAATTCACTACGTCAACCCTGATTGCTGCACGCTGGAAAACGCTCCATAGTCGGCATGGCAAACCGCGGGGAGGCGATTGTGGCCAAGTTCATTTATGCGCTGAATGTGTCGCTCGATGGCTATGTCGACCATGACAAGTTCATGCCCGACCCCAAGCTTTTCCAGCACTTCATCAAGGATGTCTCGCAGATGACGGCCACCATTTATGGCCGCCGGATGTATGAGATCATGCGCTATTGGGACGATGAACAGCCGGACTGGGACCAAGCCGAGCGCGACTATGCCGCGGTGTGGCGGCGTGGGGCAAAATATGTGGTTTCGACCACGCTCGATGCGGTGGGACCCAATGCGACGCTGATCCGTTCCGATTTTGAATCGAGGATCCGGGCGCTCAAGGAAGAGCTGTCCGGCAATGTCGAGGTCTCGGGGCCAAAGTTTGCGGCCTCGTTGAGCGCGTGGGGGCTGATCGACGAGTATCGGCTTTATGTGCATCCGGTGGTTCTGGGCGAAGGCGCGCCATACTTTGCCGGCGTCCGGCCTTCTCTCAAACTCGTGGCGCATGAGCGCATCGGCGATGTTGCCATTCGTCTGAGCTACGTGCCGGCCTAACCGACGAGGACCGGTGTCGCGCAGCGGACGCCATAGACCCGCACATCGGCCTCGCCGATCCCAAGGCCGAGCGTCGTCAGCACGCTGTTGAGGATCGCATCGAGCGGCGGTCCCAGCGGGGCGACGACGGTTTTGAGCGCTGTGTTGATAACGCTGGGCAAGCTCAGGCCTAGGCCCAGGATCGAAATATCGAAGTTGAGGCTGGAGACGAGGCCTTGTGCGAGGGAGGTCACAGGGGTCGTTACCTTGGCCATCTTGAGGCGCGCCACGCCGATATCGGCGGAACTGAAGGCTAGCGGCACTGGCGAAGTCTGCGCGATGCTGAGATGGCCAGAGGCCGAGACCTGCAACAGCGTTGCATCGAGAATCCGGACCGGTGCCAGCGGCAGCGGCGTGCCGAAATCGCGCATCTCGGCATTGCTCGGCTTCCCCACCGCTAAGATGGCGACACCAGGCAGGACCGCGATCTCGGCCGTGCCATTGGGTTCGGCGCGATTGGGGCAGGTGGCGCTGACTACCTTGGCCTCGGAGGATGCGAGATCCAGCCAGAGAGGCAGGCGGATCAGCGCGTTCTGGAGGGTCAGATTGCCTGCGATTTGTGCGTCGATGCGCAGCCGGACTTGCGCCGTGCGCACCACAGTGCCTGCCGGACCAATGCCGAACCAGCCACCTCCCCCTGCCGGTTCGCCCACGGCAAGATCGAGCGAGAGCGCCGCGACGCCCGGAATGCTGCCCCCGAGGCCCAGCCAGACCTGCCTTTGCCCATCGGCGAGAGCCGCCGCAGCCGACAGGATCTCGAGCGCCGAGATTTGCGCCCCCAGGCCTTTGCCGCCGCCATTGACGCTCATCCGTCCATAGCGCCCGAGAGTAAGCAGTTTTTTGAGCGGCACAGGACTGCCAGCGCTGGCGCGCGAGAGGGTTTCGAGCGCAAGCCGCGCCGGTCCGGAAACACCTTTGGCCAAAGCGCCGACCAGCGTTCCCGCGCGGACCTCATGCGTGAGCAGCGCATCATAGGTCCCCGCGGTTATCCCGAGCGATCCAGCTAACCCATCCAAAAAACCGATGGTTTCGACCCGAGCGTCTGCCAGCGCTGTATAATCGGCGAGGCTGAAATTGACCGTGGTGCCGAGCAGCGTGCCCAGCACCGCATTGGCCAGCCCGCCATTGAAGCTTGCCAGTCGCGAGCCGATGGAAAACGACACTTCCGGCACCACCATCGCCGTGCCGGTCGCCGCGATTTCGGGTGGGTTCATCAGGTTGGCGCCGAAATAAAGCGTCCCTGTCTGTCGATACGACACCCGCACGGCATTCACCGGCCCCCTGCCCCGGACGAATCGCATCTCAGGAGATTTCGCGGGATCGGCGCCATAGTGCCCGATTTCCACCACGGGATCGGCTACAAAGCCGGCATCGCGGAGGACGGTGCGCGCGAGACTTTCGGCATTGTCAGGATCAGCAGTCGCCGTGATTGCCGCCAGATCGACGGCGGCCTGCACCATGCGGGTTTCACGAAAGAGCGCGGCGGAATCAACGGAGATGGCGCCCACCACTCCGGCCAGCGACAGGGCGGCAGCAAAGAGAATACTCATATTGCCGCGCTGATCGCGCCAGAAAGTCACAGCCCGCCCTGCCGGATTGTTGCGCCCTGAACCAGAAACCGACTGGGGAGCGGCAGGGGCGGATAGAGGTTCCAGATCGGGAGTTCGACGGCGTCGTAGCTGATGGTAACGCGATATTGCGTGCCGTCGCGCGGATCGGTGCCGATCGCATAAGAGAGATGGGCGGCATCGATCAGCATATAGGCGCCGCCATTTTTCTCGAGATAATCGCGCACGAGTTTGTCGCGCTCTACGGTATCGAGGCCGGCAATCGAGATGCGGGCGGCATCGGCTGCCAATTGCTGCAGGGAATGGGAGGCGCCGAAATAGAGCCCATAGGCCAGCATGCCGGCGAGCATCAGCAGATAAAGCGGCGCCAGAAGTGCGAATTCGACTGCGGCGCCGCCGCGTGTATCGCGCCGCAGGTTTTGGGCGAGGCGCGCCATGATCCTCTCCATGCCGTCCATGGTCGGTCCATGCTGAGCCGCGCACCTGTTCGCGCAGTAAAAGTCTGGCTCAGGTCTCGCCCTGATCCTGATAGGGCAATTGCGTGCCGTGGCGTGGGTGGACTATAGAAAAGCTGATAGTCAGGAGCAGCTTTTGGCCGCGCGCAATTTTCTCTTTGCCCTCGATAGCGACGATGTCGCGCTGACGCGCCTTCTCGAAACGGCAGCGCGCGTTACTGGCTTCATGAAGGGCGTGCCCGGCGGGCCGCTGCCGGGCTGGCATGTGCCGGGCGGCGACAACGAAAACCTGCTGCGCGCGCTTTATGCGGAGTTGGAAGCGACCTACCCAAAGGCCGGCCAGCCCTTTTATGCCGTGCGCCTCTGGACGAACTTGATCTGGCAACCGGCTTTCCTCGCCGTCATCGCCGTTCATGTCCACGGCGCCCTGCCCCGGCTTGCGGCCATGAGCCAGGAGCGCCGGGGTATCGACATCAACGGATTTCGTCTCACGCCCGGACCGCATCGCAAGGACACGACAGACGCCATGATCGCCGTGGCGGGCAAGGATTTGCGCGGCATGGCCGATGGGATCCTGGCCGAAATCAACCAGGTGACCAAGCTCAAGCGCGTGCCGGCTCTGCGGTTGCTGGCCGATCGTATGTTGGGACTGATGGTGCGGCTGCGGGACTATGTGCCCGGAATTTCAATTTCCGAGCAGCGCCGGCTTTGCGATCTCTGGCTAGCCGCCCTTGGCATTACCGGCCAGGGCGATCTCGAAACGCTTGATCTCGCCGATGGCCGCAAGGCGCTGATCATCGCGCGAAAAGGCTGTTGCCTCGATTATCTCGCGATGCCCGGCACCTATTGTGCCACCTGTCCGAAACAAGATGAGGACGTGCGCCTCGCTCGCCAGCGCAGTGACGCGCTGGCGGAATTGGATGCGTAGAGCGTTTTCAGGAAAAGTGGCGGCCGGTTTTCCGGTTCGAAAACGCGACAGACAAAATTAATCAAAGACCTCGTCGGGATAGACGCCCCAGATTTCTTCCTGGCGCACATAGCCTGAGAAATTGGCGCGCTCGCCCGGCTGGCCGGCAGTCACGGTGCACCACTCGCCATCGCATTCGGAAATATTGACGCGCACGCCGGGCGAAAGCCGAGCGCGGAGGCCCGCATCGGTCGAGCGCGAGGCATACATGTCCACTTCGCCATTGGCCACGAGCGGGGTCGCGTAACCGGCGCGCGAACCGACGAGGAGGCTCTGGTGCACCCAGCCTTCGGTGCCGTCCATGTCACGGATTTTGCGCCAGGTATCGAATTCCTGGATGATTTCGACGGGCACGCCGGAAACGGTATAGTTCCAGGCAATGTCGTATTTGGTGCCGGGGCCGACGCGCACATTGATGGGGTTGGATCGTGTCGTGACGAAGCGCGGGAGTTTGAGCCCCGAAACCGATTCGGCCTGACCATAGGCCACAGGCGCGTGGACGAAAACGCTCGCCAGGATCAGCGGCAAAACGGCGAAAAAGCGAAGAAAATGGGTACGGGCACGGCCCGATCTGGCGTGCGAAATGAACATGACTTTGCAGACGGATTGGAATTGCCCTATCAGTACGCCATGATCCTTAATGGTCCATAAAGGATAGGCTACGGCCTTGATGGGGACCGGCTCGCAAGGGTGCGCATGACATCGAGCAAACCGAAGATCCTTCTCACGCGTCGCCTGCCGCAGGTTATCGAAGCGCGCATGGCAACGCTCTTCGAAACCGATGTCAACGAGACCGATCAGACCCTGACTTCTGACGATATCTTGATCGGGCTCGAGGGCAAGGATGTCCTCGTGTCCACCATCACCGATCGTGTCGATGCCGATCTGATTTCTCGCCTGCCCCAAAGCGTGCGGCTGATTGCCCAATTCGGCAATGGGGTCGACAATATCGACCTTGAAGCGGCCTGGGCTTCCGGGCTGACCGTTACCAATACGCCGAGCGTTCTGACTGAAGACACGGCCGATATGGCCATGGCGCTGATGCTGGCTTTGCCGCGGCGCCTCGTCGAAGGCGCCAATCTCCTCCTTCATGATCGCCGCTGGGCCGGCTGGTCGCCCACCTCGATGTTGGGTAATCGGCTCCGCGGCAAATCGCTCGGGATCGTCGGCATGGGCCGCATCGGCACCGCTGTCGCACAACGCGCCCGCGCTTTTGGGCTCAGTATCCACTATTTCTCGCGCAATCGGCGACCGTCCGGCGTCGAGGAGCCGTTGGGCGCGACCTATTGGCCCGAACTCGACGCCATGCTCGAGGCCGTCGATATCGTCTCGCTTCATACGCCGCTGACGCGCGACACGGCCAATATCATGTCGGCTGAGCGCCTGCGGCGGCTCAAGCCGGGCGCTTATCTGCTCAATGTCAGCCGCCCCGAACTTGTCGATGAAACGGCACTCGTCGTCGGTATCGAAGCGGGGCACCTGGCCGGCGCTGCGCTCGACGTCTTCGACAATCGCAATGGCATCAATCCGCGCCTTCTTGCTCTTGCCGAGACCAATCGCGTCGTGCTCACAGGCCATATGGCTTCCGCCACGCTCGAAGCGCGGGTCGAAATGGGCGAAACCGTCATCGTCAATATTCGCACTTTTATGGACGGTCACCAGCCGCCGCATCGCCTCTTGCCGGATCGGCCAGTGGCGAGGGCAAGAGGCTGACCGCTCCGGTCGCCTTAAGTGTTGCAGCTTCGCCCCAGCGACGGCACCATCCGCAACACCACCCCTCGTTCAACTTGCGTCGCGAAAACAACCTTTCTAATCGTCACTGCACCTGACGGCCTTGGGGGCTTGGCCGCCATGGCTCCCTGTCTTTGGGCGAAGGAGTGCCCCGTGACGCAGATCAGAATTTTGAGCCTTGCCCTTTTTGCGCTCGCTGGAGCGATGACGCCCGCTATCGCCCAAGTGCGGACGCCGGCGCCTCTGGTTGAGGATGGCGGCAGGCTCGTGCTGGACGCCATGGGACACAAACTCGATCTGCCGCTGCCCGATTGGCTCGAAACGCCCGACAATGCCATCGGCCGGGTGGAAACAACTTTCGTTGCTGACGATGGACAGGCGCTGCTTGAAATCTATCCCAAGGGCGAAAGCGAAGCCCTTTGGACGACGCTTTATGGCGCGCGCCTCAGTCGCGACGACAACGAGCGCACCCTCGCAGACTATCGCGCAGCGCTTATGGTGCTGCACGCCAATAGCTGCAAGCCGGAACTGACAGGCTTCTTCCAGCTCGGGCCGGACAAGGACGACAATGATCTCGCCCCGCTTGGCTTCGTTTGCGGCGGTTACCTCGATCGCTACCGCACCTTTGCCGGCCTTGGCGAGGTGATGGTCGCGAGCTTCAATCGCACGGAAACGGGTGTTGCCATCATCTATCAAGAATGGCGCGGCAAGGCGTTCAACCCGGGCGATCCCAAGACCTGGCCTGTGGCAACCGATGTCGTTCAATCCCGCGCCAATGAGCTCAAGGCGCAGGTGGCGCTCAGCAAGGCGGATTGACGGAAAGCGCTCAAGGGCCTAAGCCGCTTGCCCATGAAAAAAGAGAATAAGCCCCTCGGCCCGAGCCAGCGCATGCTGCGTGTGGGCGAACTGGTCCGTCATGCGCTGGCGGATATTTTTGCGCGCGGTGAAATCGAGGACGAGGCGCTGGTCGGCTCGGTCGTCACCGTGCCCGAAGTGCGCATGACGCCCGATCTCAAGATCGCCAATGCCTATGTCATGCCACTCGGCGGCGTCCACGCCGAAGAGATCGTCGCGGCGCTCAATCGGCACCAGAAATTCATCCGTGGCCGCATCGCGCCGCGCATCAATATGAAATATGCCCCCGATGTTCGCTTCTATGTCGACGAGACATTCGAAGAAGCCGACCGCATCGATGCACTTCTCCGCTCCGATCGCGTCCGCCGCGATCTCGATGATGAAGAAGACGGGCAAGACTGACCGTGACCGAACAGAAGAAATCGAAAAAGCGCCCCATCTCCGGCTGGGTGGTGCTCAACAAGCCATATGATTTTACCTCCACGCAGGCCGTGGGCAAGGTGCGCTGGCTGTTTTCGGCGATGAAGGCGGGCCATGCCGGCACGCTCGATCCGCTCGCGACCGGCATCCTGCCGATCGCGCTCGGCGAGGCGACCAAGGCCGTGCCGCAGGTGCAGGACGGCACGAAAGTCTATCGGTTTTCGATCCTCTGGGGCAGCGCCACCACGACCGACGACCGCGAAGGAGAGGTGGTCGCGACATCGGATGTCCGCCCAGAACGCGCCGCGCTCGAAGCGCTGCTGCCCAATTTTATCGGCACGATCATGCAGCGCCCCCCGATCTATTCGGCGCTCAAGATCGATGGCGAGCGCGCCTATGACCTCGCCCGCGCTGGCGAAACCGTCGAACTGGCGCCGCGCCCCATCGAGATCGATGCGCTCGAACTGATTTCGCATGGCCCGGAAGAATCCGTGCTCGAAGTCACCTGCGGCAAGGGCACCTATGTCCGCGCCATTGCCCGCGATCTCGCCGAAGCGCTCGGCACGCGTGGCCATGTCGGCAGCCTTCACCGCGCCGCCGTTGGCCCTTTTTCCGACGAAGACGCAGTCACTATCGAAGAGTTAGAGGCCCTTGAAGCGGGCGACGCCCGAGATGCTCTGCTTGCGCCCGTTTCTGCCGGGCTGGCCGACCTGCCTGAAATCCGGCTCGATGCCGGCCAAGCCGGTGCCGTGGGCAATGGCAATGCCATTTTGCTGACCGGTGCCGCGGCGCCGGCTCAGCTCGACGAATGCTGGGTTAGTTTCAAGGGCAAGGTTTTGGCCACGGGGTCGGTTGAACTCGGCCAGTTCAAGCCGCGGCGGGTTTTTAATTAGGGATTGGTGCGTGGGGCTTCACCCCCTCCCAGCCTCCCCCATCAAGGGGGAGGTGTCGCATCGAGTTGGGGGCACGATCAGTTCTTGGCTACCGTCCCTTCACCTCCCCCTTGGGGGAGGCAGGGAGGGGGTGACCCCGTCTCGCCTCAAACCAGCGCGTCGACTTCTTTCGCCAGTGGGATTGCTGGCTGCGCGCCCGGATTGAGGCACGCGAGGCTGCCCGCCACCGCAGCCCGCCGCATCGCCTGTTCAAGACCCAACCCGGCATCGAGGCTTGCGGCGAGATAGCCGCAGAACGTGTCGCCGGCCCCAACTGTGTCGACTGGGGTCACCTTATGGGCTGGCACGGCAAATTTGCCCTCGGGCGAGGCCGCCCGCGCGCCATCCGGGCCGAGCGTGACGACGACGGTGCGACCGGTCTTTTTCACCCAATCGTCCATCGCCGCCTCAAGCTCTTCGATCGGCCGGCCCGAGAGCAGCGCAAACTCGGTTTCGTTGGCGACGACGATATCGGCCAGGGCTGCGAGGTCGGGCGTGTCGCTGAGGAACGGAGCCGTGTTGATCACGGACCGCGCGCCCTTTTCTCGCGCGATTTCGAGCGCCTTGCGTGTGCCCTCCTGCGGGATTTCCTGCTGCACGAGGATCGTGTCCTTCGCCGTCAAACCGCTAAGCGTTGCTTCCGCCTGGGTCGCGCTTACGGTGGCATTGGCGCCTGGGAGGACCGCGATGACGTTTTCGCCTTCGGCATCGACGAAGATCATGGCGATCCCGGTCACGGCTTCGGCCTTCTGAACTTGGGTGAGGTCGACGCCGCCCTTATCAAGCAGATCGAGCGCGAGATCGGCAAAGGCATCATTCCCCACGGCCGACACGTGCCGCACTTCGGCGCCGGCCCGTCGCGCCGCTAGCGCCTGATTGGCGCCCTTTCCGCCTGGAGCCATGGAAAAGGTGCCGCCGGCAACGGTTTCGCCCGGCTTGGGAAGCCGCGATACGGTGCCGACCTGATCGAGATTGGTTGAGCCGAAAACGACGATCACTTGAGGACCTTTTCCATAGTGTTCCAATTGCGCGCGGTGTCGAGCACCGTCTTGCCGAGCTTGGCCCGGAGCGGCTTCAACACCTCATCCATGCTTTCCGTATAACGGCCATTGGGCTGGCGATAGGCGGCTATGTAAATTTCCGTGGGATCGATGCGCATGACGTCGACTTCCCCCGGCCGGCCCTCAAGCTCCAACCCATCGGGCAAGGTACGATCGAACAGCAGCACATGCCGCGCCACATCGGCCTCGGGGTCGAGGGTTTTAAAGGGATGCTGCTCCAGCATCGCGGCGATCTCTTCTTCGCCCCGCAAGACGACGCCCACGGGAAAGCCAAACTGTTTCTCGATCACCGATTCGAGGAGGACCTTGGTCTTTTCCGGCGTATCGCGGCGCGCAAAGCGTACATTGCCGCTTGCGAGGATGGTTTTCACCGCCTCAAAACCCGCCGCTTCCATGCAGGTCTTGAGGTCGGCCATCTTCATATGCCGTTTGCCGACATTGATGCCGCGCAGAAAAGCGATATCGTTTGGCATTGGGTATCCTCCGGGCGCGAACTTAGCTCCGGCTCAGCCCTGCGGATAGATGGTTTCGCCCTTGGCCAGCATCTCGACGAAAGCGGCGATTTTCTTTTTCCGCCCTGCCTCGGTTTTGAGGCTGTTGACGCGAAAGATCAGGGCAAAGCGGTTCTGCGCCGAAAGTTTTTCATAGAGCGCCTGTGCCGCGGGCTCAGCTGCGATGGCGGCGAGGAGATCGGCCGGCGCATCCATCGTGGTCTTGTAAGCCGCGTCCCAGCGGCCGTCGGCCCTGGCGGCCTCGACATGGCGAAGACCATGGTCCGTCATCAGGCCTTTTTCGGTAAGGCGCGCGACATTATCGCGATTGATCTGGCTCCAGACCGATTTCGGGCGGCGCGGACAATAGCGCTGCACGAAGCTGATCTCGTCCCAGCTTTTCTTGATCGCGTCGATCCAGCCCCAGCAGAGCACGGCATCGATGGCTTCGACCGGCGTAATGGTCTGGCGGCCGCTGCTCTTTTTGAAAATGCGGATCCAGGCTTCGTCGGCGGTCTTGTGATTGGCGGAAAGCCAATCGTAAAACGCCTGGAAATCGGCGAATTCGTGCACGGCCTCTTCGCGAACCACGACCGGTGCCATGGCTCAGCCCTCGGTCTCGGGCGTTGGTTTGGGCTCTACCGGCAGGAAAGCCAGAAGCTTGGCATCGAGCTTTTCGCTTTCGGGTACAGTGAGCCCAAAATCCTCGGCTAGGACTGCCCGAATTTCTGCCAGCGTCGTCAGGTCACGCTTTTCCGCATCGCCGTCGCTGGGCTGGATGGTCAGGCGATCATTGTGCAATTTGAGCCGCCGGCCGCTTGGCGCCAGCGCCACGCGCAATTCCTGGGTGAACGGGGAATTGGGATTGCTCGAGAGATCGCGATTGAGGTCCCAGAGGTCCACCTCATCGACTTTCTCGGTCGTGAAGACATAGACCCCGCGCCACTCTTCGCCGATCTTGACCTCAAGCGTCCATTCGGGCGCACCGCCGGTCAGCCTGAACGTTTCGTGCGGACTTGATTGTTCGGTATCGGCGCGCAGCCGCAGTGGCGTCGTTAGCGTCAGGCCACCAAAGCCGACATCGGCGAGATAGTTCTGGCCCTTGATATCGACCAGAAGCGCCATGTGGCTTGGCGGCGCCGAGATGGCATCGGGATTGGTCCAGATCACCCGCGCCAAGAGCGGCCGCACCTCATAGTCGAGATCGGCCAGCATGCGCATGAAGAGGAAATTTTGCTCGAAGCAAAACCCACCGCGCCGCTTCTCGCCCAGCATCTTGCGCTCGAGGCTCTGCTGATCGAGCAAAACCTGCTCGCCCATCAGGGGGCTCAGGTTTTCGAATGGGATGGCGGCCGGATGGAGGGCATGCAGCAGTTCAAGGGTCTGAACGGTCGGGGCGATAGAACCGGCAAAACCGATTCGCTCGAAATAGGCGTTGAGATTGACCTTTTCGGGCATCGACTACCTTCGTCGCTATTGGCTGGGGCTAGTATATGGGCAATGGGGGTGGGTTTGTCACGGGGGCGGCGAGCACAGCCGGCATCGGCCATGAAACGCCATTACCCATTACCGCGACATTCCCGCGAAAGCGGGAATCCAATCTCCTACGCCAAAGGGGGATTCCCGCTTCGCGGGAATGACGCCATGAAAGGCAACCCCTCGGGCGAAACCGCTCAGCTCGGCGCCTTGCGCACCCGGATCACTACGTCGACATGGGACACTTCCATGCCCTTGGGCGGCTGGGGCAGCGCCTTGAACTCGACGGAGGAGGCCGGAATATCGATCATCCGCTGCTCGTCTTCGACGAAGAAGTGGTGATGGTCCGATGTGTCGGTATCGAAATAGGAGCGCGCAGCATCGATCGCCACTTCGCGCAGCAAGCCCGCTTCGTGGAACTGGTGCAGCGTGTTGTAGATGGTCGCGAGCGATACGTTCACATTGGACATATTCGCTTCGGAATGGAGCTGCTCGGCGCTGACATGGCGATGCGGGCCACCGAACAGCAGTTCGGCCAGGGCAACGCGCTGCCGGGTGGGCCTGAGGCCGGCCATGCGCAACACCGCCGTCAGGCAGGGCGTGCGGGACGGGGACCGGTCGGCAAGGTCACTCTCGGACATTGGGCAGTGTTACTCGTCGTTATGTAGAGACATAAAGCTTTGACTTCTTATAGGGGCGTGGTGGGGCCGAAACAAGTCGTTGGCCCATAAGACACTTGGGGTCATTCCTTGGGCTGTCTTGACCCCCCCTCTGCGCCCCTATACGAGACAAGGCTTGAGTTCTGTGGGGAAGGGCATATGGCGGACCGGCAACACGCATTTGGTTATGAAGAGCTGCTGGCGCATGGCCGGGGTGAATTGCCCGGTCAAATGGACGCCCGGCTGCCCGCGCCTCCGATGCTGATGTTCAACCGCATCACCCATATCGACGAGACCGGCGGTGCCTTTAACAAGGGTTCTGTGACCGCCGAGCTCGACGTCAATCCCGATCTCTGGTTCTTCAAGTGCCATTTCATCGGTGACCCCGTCATGCCCGGCTGCCTAGGCCTTGATGCCGTCTGGCAGATGACTGGCTTTTTCCTTGGCTGGATCGGCCAGCCCGGCCGCGGCCGCGCCCTTGGCGGGGAAATCAAGTTCACCGGCCAGGTGACGAACGACGTCAAGCTCGTGGAATATGGCATCGACATCAAGCGCGTCATGCGTTCGCGTCTCACCCTTGGCATTGCCGATGGCTGGGTGAAAGCTGACGGCAAATTGATCTACGAAGCCAAGGACTTGCGCGTTGGTCTCTTTACCGACACCCAGCTCCAAGAGCAGAAGACCGCGTAACCGGCCTTAATGCAGACGCGAGCAGACCTATATATATGCGAGGCGCCAGCCCCGGCGACCCGCATGAAGACTGAAACGAGGACGAGATGAGACGAGTAGTGGTAACCGGCATGGGTATCATCTCTTCGATCGGCAACTCGCTCGACGAAGTGACGACGAGCCTGCGCACGGCCAAGCCGGGCATTGTCTTTGCCGAAGACTATGCCGAGCTGGGTTTTCGGTCGCAGGTCAAGGGCGACCCGCGCCTCGATCCGTTTGAAATTCTCGATCGCCGCGTAACCCGCTTCATGGGCAAGGGCGCGGCCTGGAATTACCTCGCCATGCAGCAGGCCATCGCCGATGCAGGGCTCGAGGCATCCGACATTTCCAATCCGATGACCGGTATCGTCATGGGTTCGGGCGGCGCGTCCACGCGTACCATCGTCGAAGCCGCCGATGTCACGCGCGAGAAAAAATCGCCCAAGCGCATCGGGCCGCTTGCCGTGCCCAAGGCCATGGGCTCGACGGCTTCGGCAACGCTCGCGACCGCCTTTGCCATCAAGGGCGTCAATTATACGATCACCGCGGCCTGCGCGACCTCCAAGCATTGCATCGGTAATGCCATGGAACAGATCATGCTCGGCAAGCAGGACATCGTCTTTGCCGGCGGCCATGAAGATCTCGATTGGACGCTTTCCGATCTCTTCGACGCCATGGGCGCGATGAGCTCCAATTATAACGACACGCCCGAAAAAGCCTCACGCTGCTATGATGCGGCGCGCGATGGTTTCGTGATTTCGGGCGGTGCTGGAGTGCTGGTGCTCGAAGAACTCGAACATGCCAAGGCGCGCGGCGCAAAGATCTGGGCCGAACTCGTCGGCTATGGCGCGACGTCCGATGGCCTCGACATGGTTGCCCCCTCTGGCGAAGGCGCGGAGCGCTGCATGCGCATGGCACTGAAAAACATCACGGCGCCGATCGACTATATCAATCCGCACGCGACCTCGACTCCAGTCGGCGATCTCAAGGAAATCGAAGCCCTCCGCGCCGTCTTCGGCAACGAGGACAAGTGCCCGCCGATCTCGGCCACCAAGTCGCTGACTGGCCATAGCCAGGGCGCCACGGGCGTTCATGAATCGATCTATTCGATCCTGATGATGAAGAACCGCTTCATCGCCGAAAGTGCCAATATTGAGGTTTTGGACCCAGCCTTTGCCGACATGCCCATCCTTCGCCAGCGCCGCGATGACGTGGACCTCGGCTATGTGCTGTCTAACTCCTTCGGGTTTGGCGGCACCAATGCCGCATTGGTGTTCAAGCATCCCGACGCCTGAAATTTTTGACGATATCGAAACGAAAAAATCCCCGCGAAAGCGGGGATTTTTGTTTGGCGATCGTCGCTATGTGCTCACACCAACCGGCTGTCACCCCGGCGCAGGCAGTGATGGACATAATCGCCGCCACCCATCACGCGCCAAAAACAAAAACGGGGCCTTCCGGCCCCGCTTCGTTACGTCACGATAAAGATGATGATGATCAGCCAGATCGGTACGCCGAGAAGCCAAAGTGCGAGACCTTTGAACATGGTGTTGTCCTTTCTTGTCTGATCAGAAGCGACGGAAGATGTCGGTGAAAACGGTGTTTTCGTCGCGGTGGTTGCCGCCCTTCTGAGCCGCCCAATAGGCGCCGATAGCGGCGACAAGGGTGGTGGCTGCGAGGAGGAAGGCAGCGATGATGGCCGTGTTGCGAGCAATTCGGGCCGCTTCCGCTGCACGCTGCTTGGCAGCATCGATTTCGACGATCACGCGATCGACCCGAGCCCGAGCTTCCTCGGCAGTGAGACCGGTATTGGCCGCAACGACGTTGGATAGGTAGGTCAGATCTTCTTCAGGCACGGTACCGTCACCAAGCGCAGCCTGGGCAAAGATACGGCCTGCTTCAGCGCGGCTAGCCTCGGTATTGCCATTGGCGGCCGGCTGTTCGGTGCGGAACAGCATATCGGTGAAGTAGGCATTGGGATCGAGTGCATCCGCCGTGCCCTCAGCAACGTTCGACGCGGCATTGGTTGCGGTCGAAATCACCGAGCCGGCGGTCGAGGCCGCAGCGCCGATACCACCGATGGCGATCATCACGCCGAGAACGGTGGCGCCAGCCCAAACGATGAGGCCATGGGCACCATCGCGCACATCACTTTCATCCTCGGTCGCGTCGAAATGACGGCGGCGAAGACGGCCGGCGAGATAACCGCCAGCCATGAGGCTCGATACCTGCACCCAGAGGAACCAGCTTGCCGCAGCGATGCCGATCAGGATGCCTGGGGCACCTTCACGCGAGTTGAAATCGAGGAAATTGAGGCCAATGGCGGAGCCGAAGCTGATCAGCACCACGGAAATGGCAGATGCGAACACAATGCCGGCAATGATCGCCGACCAGTCCACATAGCTCGCGCTTTCGCGCGTCGATGACGTATCCACAACGGCAACTGGTGCCGGATCAACCATGCTCATACCGGCCCCCTTATGCGAGGCCGATGAAGGACAGGATTGCCATAACGATGACCACGAGGCCAACGAGATAGATGATGGAATTCATGAGAGAGCCCTCCGTATAGTGTTACTGATCACACAACAGAGAGCAGCCTGAATCGTTCCGGGCGGATTTAGCCAGTGTATTGCCGGATATAGGCAATCACCGGCGCGAGCTGCTGTGGGTTGGTGTAGAGGAACCAAGCGCCCGCCGCGAGCGCCAGGACGATAGCGATCCCAACCACTTTCTTGACCACCGAAAAGACCAGCCAGATGACGACGATGGCGCCAATGCCGAAGCCCATCAGCGTCATGGGATCATTGGGCATGCATCTCTCCTCTGGCTTTTGGGCCTTGTGCCGGTCATCGATGGCAATTTCAAGAATGGCGTACGTATCGGCTGAACCGGTACGTCCGATCTTCTGACGGCAGATTTACGGCTGGGACGTCAGGTTGCTTGTCTGATCAGGCGGCAACAGCCTGCTTCAAACGGCCGACGAGCGAATTGGTGCTGGTGCCGATGATTTCGACGTCGTGGATGGCGCCGATGAGGTCGGTGGAGCCATCAAGATGAACCGCCTGAAGATAAGGAGAGCGGCCGCCGATCTGGCCGGCCTGGCGTCCAACGCGCTCAATCAGGACGGGCAGGGTTTTGCCGACGCAGGAGGCGTGGAAGTCGGCGGTCTGCTGATTGACCAGTTCTTGTAAGCGCGCGAGCCGTTCGACCTTGACCGCTTCTTCGACCTGTTCGGTCAGGTTCGCGCCAGGCGTGCCTGGGCGGGTGGAGTATTTGAAGGAATAGGCCGATGCATAGCCGGTGTCGCGGATGATTTTGAGCGTATCTTCAAAGTCGGCGTCGGTTTCGCCGGGGAAGCCGACGATGAAATCGCCGGAAAGAGCCATGTCGGGACGGGCAGTCTTGATGCGGTCGATCAGCGCCAGATATTCGGCTGATGTGTGCTTGCGGTTCATGGCCTTGAGGATCCGGTCCGATCCCGACTGCACTGGCAGGTGAAGATAGGGCATGAGGAAGGGCAGATCGCGATGGGCTGCGATCAGCGCATCGTCCATGTCGCGCGGATGGCTGGTTGTGTAGCGCAGGCGCTGCAGACCCGGAATTTCAGCAAGGAGATAGGCAAGTTCGCCGAGACCCACCGCGCGACCCGAACCGTCCTCGCCATGATAGGCATTCACGTTCTGGCCGAGGAGAGTGATTTCCTTGACCCCGGCATCGGCGAGGCGGCGGGCTTCTTCGAGCACCTGGGCGACGGGGCGGCTGACTTCAGCGCCACGCGTATAAGGCACGACGCAGAAAGAGCAGAACTTGTCGCAGCCTTCCTGGACCGTGAGGAAAGCGGTCAAGCCGCGACCGATAGTGACGTCTTTCTTGGCCGCGGGAAGATGGGCAAACTTATCCTCTTCGGGAAAGTCTGTGTCTACGACGGAACGGCGCAGCGCCGGATGCAGATGGCGGTTGGCTTCAGCCTTGGCCAGCATATCCGGCAGGCGATGATAGGCCTGGGGCCCAAAAACCATATCGACCATGGGCGCGCGACGCGCGATTTCTTCGCCTTCGGCCTGCGCGACGCAACCGGCCACGCCGATCATCATATCGCCACCGGTGGCCCGCCTTTCGGTCTGTAGCTCGCGCAAGCGCCCAAGCTCGGAAAAGACCTTCTCGCTGGCCTTTTCCCGAATATGGCAGGTGTTGAGCAAAACCAGATCTGCATCGCCAATATCTTGCGTCGGCATATAGCCGTGCGGGGCAAGCGCATCGGCCATCCGGTCGCTGTCATAGACATTCATCTGACAGCCATAGGTTTTTATGAAGAGTTTCTTAGGCGCAATATGGTTCATGAGCGGTTGTTTAGCAGATGACAGGTTCTGTTGGAACCGGCTGCAACTGAGGAGGGGGCGGATGTGTTGTTCAGGTCTCAGCCAAAGGAAAATGCCATGACCACCGCTCCAAAAGACGAGGCAGCCGCCATGAAAGACGGCAAGAAACCTGGCCCCAAGGAATCACCTGTGCAAGTGCGCAATGCAGGCGAAGAAGCGCAGGCTGACAAACCCAAGAAATGGGATAAGGTGGACGAAGCTGTCGACGAGAGCTTTCCTGCCAGTGACGCCACCGCGAAGTATTGACCTGCCCGCGTGGGCCTAACCTGCCATTTGACGAGGACAAATCCGCCATGGCAGCACAAGCCCATCATGGGGCCAGTGAACAAGCCAAAGCGAGCAAACTCAAGCCGCGACGGCCACAACCCGTCGCGCTCTATCTGTTCGCACTCGTCCTCGTCATTCTCATTCCAGCGCTTATCGTCGCGCTCGTCCTGCTCAACAGCACCAATGATGCGCAGGAAGAAGTGGTCGAGGCGCTGACCAATGCTACCGTTCAGGCGATGGGACAGTCGGTCGATCGCGAGGTCGCCGGCATGATCACGACATTGCGCGTTCTCTCGTCCGACCAATCGCTCGAAGGCGGGCAATTGGGTGAATTTCACCGGCGCGCCGTTATCGCACTCGCTGGTACCGGATCCTACCTGATCGGCGTCGACAACACGGGCAATCAACTGCTCAATACGCGGGTCGCCTTTGGCGATCCGCTGTCGCGTTCCTCGGACTTTGAAACTGCGCAGCGTAGTTTGGAGCGCGGACGGCCGACCGTTTCGGGCCTTTTCTTCGGCAAGGTCGCGCAGACCTGGGTCTATAATGTGTGGTTGCCGTTGCCCGACGGCGCGCCTGTCAGGCTCTTGGCGCTGACGCAGAATGCTCGCGACCTAATCCCCGTCCTTCAATCGCGCGAACTGCCGCAGGGCTGGAACGCTGCGCTGGTCGATGGACAGAACACGATCATTTCTTCGACGACCGGCGACGAATTCGCCATTGGCGACACGCTGCCGATGCGGCGCGACCCGAAGACGCAACTCCCCGGCTGGACCGAAGAAACGATCCGGAACGATAAGGTCGTGACGGCTGAATGGCGTTCGGCGATCACCGGATGGCGCATCGTTGCCTGGGCCTCGGCAGGCGACGTGAAACGGCCGCTTGGCGAATCCCTCATGCAGCTTGCTGCCTGGGGGCTGATCATTGCGATCGTCGCCTCGCTCATCGCCTTTTTCATCGCGCAGCAGTTGAGCCTTTCCGTCCGCGGATTGAGACTCGACGCGCAGCGTCTGGGGCGCGGCGAAGCGGTGTTTGAGCGGCATTATCCGGTGGGCGAGATCGACGAGGTTTCAAAAGCCCTGGTGCTTGCCTCGCGACAGCGGCAGACGGCGGAGCGCGACGTGCGCTTCCTGATGCGTGAACTGGCGCACCGCTCGAAAAACCAGATGGCGGTTATTTCCGCCATGGCCAAGCAGACCTCGCGCGGCGCGACGGATGTGCCGAGCTATGTACAGGCGCTCGAACGCCGGATCATGGGCTTGGCGCGATCGACCGACCTGTTGCTTGCGCATGGCCGGGCGGGCGTGTCGTTGCGCGAATTGATCGACCTGCAGCTTGCGCCTTTCCGGCCGCACGACGAGGCGCGCGTAACCATCGACGGACCCGATACGCGGATCAATCCGCAGGGCGCGCAGATCCTTGGGATGGCGCTCCATGAACTGGCGGTCAATGCCACGCAATATGGTGCCTTTGCCGATGAGCGTGGCAAGCTCACACTCGCCTGGTCCGAAAACGGCGATGAGTTGGAGATGCGCTGGCGCGAGACGCTTTCAGGGCCTCTCAAGGCGAGCGAACGCGCCGGGTTTGGCACGACTGTCCTCCGCGCTATGGTGGGCGGCGCGCTTGGCGCCAAGGTCGAGCGGCATGAACATCCCGATGGGGTCGAATGGACGATCGACATTCCCGTCTCGGCCCTTGATCCGGCCTTTGCCGCGGTGCGCCCCGACGAGCAGATCGAGGACCGGCAGGGCGAATAAGTCTGGCAATGCCAGCCTTCTTGCACTATATCGACCGCCAGCAGGCCCATTGCCCGCCTATTACCGGCCCTTCCTGGACGACATCCTGGCTTGGGCTCTTCATCCTCAAATATACAAGGATATGCAGATGTCGATTACCGCTGAGCGCAAGAGCGACCTCATCCAGGAATATGCAACCAAGGCAAACGATACCGGTTCGCCGGAAGTCCAGGTCGCTATCCTGTCCGAACGCATTGCCAACCTGACCGAGCACTTCAAGGACCACTCCAAGGACAACCACTCCCGTCGTGGTCTCCTCAAGCTGGTTTCGACGCGTCGAAGCCTCCTCGACTACCTCAAGAAGGTCGACGAGAACCGCTACA
This sequence comes from Devosia sp. BK, assembly GCF_032907385.1. Lineage (NCBI taxonomy): Bacteria > Pseudomonadati > Pseudomonadota > Alphaproteobacteria > Hyphomicrobiales > Devosiaceae > Devosia > Devosia sp. BK. Next base: position 502,172 of record NZ_JAIMBX010000002.1, on the reverse strand, counting down.
AGACGCTGATCGAAAAGCTCGGCCTGCGCCGCTAAGCACATTCCGGCACGGAGGTCCGCCTCCGTGCCGGTTGCCCTTTCAGGGAGCGTTTTTACGTAAAAGTGGATGCCGCTTTTCGATAACGTGACGATCTGAAAAAGGGCTACTTCCAGGAGCAGTAAGCTCCCTTAGGCCGGCGGTGCCGGAGCATGGCAGGATTATTGGCGCCTTCCGCTGTGGAGACGCTTGTTGTCTTGTCCATGTTCTCAATCTGCCAGATTGAAACAGTGCCTGATTTTGAGCCGGTGCGCACATGGGGTGCGGCGCCGGTGCGGGCACACCGGAAGCGTTCGTGGGCCCTCGCCTAGCCCGCGTTCCCGCGCTCCGGACAGAATGGAAAGACAAAACATGTCGATCAAGTTTGATCACCATAAGGTTGAGCTCAACTGGGGCGGTCAGCCGCTGACGCTCGAGACCGGCAAGATCGCCCGCCAGGCTGATGGCGCCGTGCTCGCGACGCTGGGTGAAACCGTGCTGCTCGCGACCGTTGTTTCGGCCAAATCGGCCAAGCCCGGCCAGGACTTTTTCCCGCTGACCGTGAACTACCAAGAAAAGTATTTTGCCGCCGGCAAGATCCCGGGTGGCTATTTCAAGCGTGAAGGCCGCCCGACCGAAAACGAGACGCTGACGAGCCGCCTCATCGACCGTCCGATCCGCCCGCTCTTCCCCGACGGCTACAAGAACGAGACCCAGGTGGTCGTTACCGTTCTGCAGCACGACATGGAAAACAATCCAGACGTGCTCGCCATGGTCGCAGCCTCGGCTGCCCTCACCATCTCCGGCGTGCCTTTCATGGGCCCGATCGGTGCGGCGCGCGTCGCCTATATCGATGGCGCCTATGTGCTGAACCCTTCCATTGATCGCCGTTCGGATTCCAAGCTCGATCTCGTCATGGCCGGCACGCAGGATGCCGTGCTGATGGTTGAATCGGAAGCTCAGGAGCTCTCCGAAGAGGTCATGCTCGGCGCCGTGATGTTCGGCCATGCCGAAAGCGCCAAGGTGATCCAGGCCATCATCAAGCTCGCCGAGCTGGCCGCCAAGGAACCGCGCGACTTCCAGGCTCCGGACTTTTCGGCGCTCGAAGCCGAAGTTCTGGCCATTGCCGAAGCCGATCTCCGCGCTGCATACCAGATTACCGAAAAGGCCCAGCGCTATGCTGCGGTCGATGCCGCCAATGCCAAGGTCAAGGAAGCTTTTGCTGCCAAGATCGAAGCCGGCGAACTCGCCAAGGAAGAACTGGGCGAAGTCGTCCACAATCTCCAGGCCAAGATCGTGCGCTGGAACATTCTTGATACCGGCAGCCGCATCGACGGCCGGGACCTCAAGACCGTTCGCCCGATCCTTGCTGAAGTCGGCGTTCTGCCCCGCACCCATGGCTCGGCCATCTTTACGCGTGGCGAAACCCAGGCACTGGTAGTTGCAACTCTTGGTACGGCCGAAGACGAGCAGTTCATCGACTCGCTCGAAGGCACCAAGAAGGAAAACTTCCTGCTGCACTACAACTTCCCTCCCTACTCGGTTGGTGAAGCTGGTCGCATGGGTTCGCCCGGCCGTCGCGAAATCGGCCATGGCAAGCTCGCCTGGCGCGCGATCAACCCGATCCGTCCGTCGATGGAAGAATTCCCCTACACCGTCCGCGTGGTATCGGAAATCACCGAGTCGAACGGCTCTTCCTCGATGGCAACCGTCTGCGGCACTTCGCTCGCACTGATGGATGCCGGCGTGCCGATGAAGCGTCCCGTGGCCGGTATTGCCATGGGTCTGATCCTCGAAGGCGAGAAGTTCGCGGTTCTTTCCGACATCCTCGGCGACGAAGATCACCTCGGCGACATGGACTTCAAGGTGGCTGGTACCGATCAGGGCGTGACCTCGCTCCAGATGGATATCAAGATCGCCGGCATCACCGAAGAGATCATGAAGATCGCCCTGGCCCAGGCCAAGGAAGGTCGTATCCACATCCTCGGCGAAATGGCCAGTGCGCTCTCGGAAAGCCGTGGCGAAGTGGGCGAATTCGCTCCCCGCATCGAAACCCTGAAGATCCCAACCGACAAGATCCGTGAAGTGATCGGCACCGGTGGCAAGGTCATTCGCGAAATCGTCGAAAAGACCGGCGCCAAGATCAACATCGAAGACGATGGCACCGTGAAGGTTTCGTCCTCGGACGGCACCCAGATCGAAGCTGCGATCAAGTGGATCAAGTCGATCACCGACGAAGCTGAAGTCGGCGCGATCTACCAGGGCACCGTGGTCAAGACCGCCGATTTCGGCGCCTTCGTGAACTTCTTTGGCGCCAAGGACGGCCTCGTCCATATTTCCCAGCTTGCCGAAGCTCGCGTTGCCAAGACCACCGACGTGGTCAAGGAAGGCGACAAGGTCTGGGTCAAGCTTCTCGGCTTTGACGAGCGCGGCAAGGTCCGCCTCTCCATGAAGGTTGTCGATCAGGCAACCGGCAAGGAACTGGTCAAGGAAGCCAAAGAAGCCGACGCCGAATAAGGTCTTCTAAGCCTTTTCACGTTAGGGTTCGGACCAAGGTCCGGACCCTTTTTCCTGGCCAGAAATTCACAGCCGCGTGAGACCTGTGCTTTTTTAGCAACAGGTCAGACTGTGATCACATTGTGGCGAGGAACTGCCGCATTCGTGCCACGTTAAGCGGCAGAAGCGTTACTGCAAGGGACGAGGCATTGTCTCGATGTCCCATTGCCCTCCAGAGGTTTGAGTTTTGATTTCCCGCCGCTTGTTTCTCCTCGGCCTTTCCGCCACCACCCTGGCTGCCTGCTCCACCACCCGCCAGCCTGTGATGCAGGAACCGGTCATCGACCCCTACTATGTGCGCATGTATGGCCCAATGCCGTCGGAACCCTATCCGGTTGCGGCTATGGACCTGCGCCGCGTCGACCCCAAGTGGTGGCGTCAGGAAGTGGAATATTTCACGACCGAACGTCCGGGCACGATCGTCGTCGATACGCCGGCTCACTATCTCTATCTCGTGATGGAGAACAATCGTGCGCTGCGTTACGGCGTTGGCGTCGGCAAGGACGAAGCTCTGGTGTTCCGTGGCAATGCCACGATCGGGCGCAAGGCTGAATGGCCGCGCTGGACCCCTACCAAGTCGATGATTGCGCGCGAACCAGACCGTTATGGCCCCTATGCCGGCGGCATGGCTCCCGGCGAAACCAACCCACTCGGGCCGCGCGCGCTTTACCTCTACAAGAACGGCGCCGATACCCTCTTCCGCATTCACGGCACCACCGAGCCCTACACCATCGGCACCAATGTGTCGTCAGGCTGTATTCGGTTGATGAACCAGGATGTGATCGACCTCTACTCTCGCGTTCCGGTTGGAACACGCGTAACGGTGATCAACGCCTAATCCTGTTACGCAACCAGGACGCAATGTCCGCGTAATAGACCTGTCGGAGTATTGTTCGACAGTTTTTAGAAAATTGCCGGTTGCGGACCATACCGTAGTCACCCGCTTCCGGCATTTCAGAGCCCGTTCCGCAAGGAGCGGGCTCTTTCTGTTTTGGGGATCGCCAGGGACATCCGCCATTGCTAGCGTCCCAATATGTTCGTCCTTATCAATGGCTCATTCGGCATCGGGAAGACGACGCTTGCAAAGCGCCTCGCTGCGGACATGCCCGGCGCGGTCATCTCCGATCCTGAGGATGTGGGCTACGTGCTACAACGCACGCCCGCGTTCCTGCTCGGCATGAAACGAAAACCGGCCGATTATCAGGACATGGCGCTTTGGCGCCGGTTGATCGTCATGCAAGCGGTGCTGAAGCATCGAAGCGCACGGGTTGTGATCGTGCCGATGGCCTTCACAGACAGAACGTATTTTGCCGCGCTCGAGACAAAACTGGCGCAGACAGCGCCGGTGCTCAAGCTCTGTCTCATTGCGCCGCTGGCGACAGTACGCGAGCGGCTCGAGGCGCGGGCAGCATCGGAAAAGCGTCCGCTGGGAGAGTTTGAAATCAGGCGCTCGGCTCAATGCGTTGCGGCGCACGCCGATCCAATATTTGGACGCCCGGTGGACGCGATGCAAGCGCCCGATGTTTTGGCCGCTACAGTGCGGGCCATGATTGATGCGGAAGCCTTTAGGCCAGCAGCGCCATGAGCTTCTTGTCCGCGCGACTTTTCGCGGCGGCTTCGGGCGTGATGTGGTCGAGGACTTCGGTAAGGAATGCTTTGCGCGTAGCAGGATCTGGAAAGGCATCGAGAGGCAAGACCAGAGCAATAATGCCCGAGAGAAAGCTCAGGCTCTCAGGGGTCGCGAAAACGCCTTCAATGCCGCCCCAGCGCAGGAAGAAGTCGATGTCGTCGTCTTTCCAGCGAAGGCCTGCATCGTCCGCCGTGAACTGCATCGGGCTGCGCGGGTGGGCCGCGTTCACATATTTGGCCGAGTAGCGATAGAGCCAGGGGATCATCACCTTGGAATAAAAGATGCCCACAAGGATGAAGAGCACGAAGATCAGCGCATAGTCCGGCACCTGCGGCAGGACAGTATTATGAAGCACGATGCCGCCCGCGGCCGAAAGAGCACCGCCGATCACCATCATCCCGTAGAGAATGGCATTGGCGCGGACACGATAGGCTTTGGGATAGCGATGACGCGCAACAACGGCGCTGGCTTTGAACAGATCCTCGAAGTCGACTTGATAGGTGAGGCTGAAGGGCTGCATCGAGGCTCCGGGACTAGAGGGTGGCAAGGGCGGCCGGGATAGTCATGCCGGGCAACCAATGGATGGCAGACCAGCCATGAGCGCGGGCAGCAAGGACATTGGCTTCGGTGTCGTCGATAAGAACGATGCTGTCGCCTTTGCTGGCGAGAGCACGGTCGACGTGGGCATAGAATTCGGGGCTCGGCTTTTTGTGGCCGATCGCGGCGGAATAGAATATGCCGTCGACCTCGGCGGCAAGGGCGAGGGTTTCCATAAGGTAGTTGGCGCGAAGATGCTCTTGATTGGTCGCGAGATATACCGGATGGCCGGCGGCGCGCAGCTCGCGCATGGCGTCGCGAACTTGGGTGTCGAGGCGCGAGTCGTTTTTGAACCAGTAGTCGATCAGTGTCTGGGCTGAAACGTGAGGCGCGATGGTTTTCAGAGCCTCGGTCAGTTCGGGGACCAGCGGCTTCTGTCCGGTGACGATGGCAGACCAGCTGGGCCGAAAGAAGCCTGACTGCAGGGCTTCAAGGGAAATGCCGAGGTCGACTTCAAGGTCCGTGAAGAGATGCGCACCGTCTTGCGGGCGGCCGGTGACGAGGACGCCATCGACGTCCATCAGAATAGTTTTTTGCATTTTGTTCCCCGCTTCTGCGATCTGCTCGGCCGCCCCCTCATCCGGCCCGTTGGGCCACCTTCTCCCCGAGGGGAAGAAGAATGGATAAAGCCGACAAGCAAGAGAACAGAGAAAACAAAAAAGGCGCAGCCGTGGCTGCGCCTGATTTTTCTTGAGGAGCGAGAACGCCTAGAGCGTGCGCTGGACGGTCTCGACGCGGAAGCATTCGATGACGTCGTTGGCGCGGATGTCTTCGTAGTTCTCGAAAGCCATACCGCATTCCTGGCCGGTCTGGACTTCCTTGACTTCGTCCTTGAAGCGCTTGAGCGTCTTGAGCTTGCCTTCGTGGATAACGACGTTGTCGCGGAGGAGGCGAACGCCGGCGCCGCGTTCCACGATGCCTTCGGTGACCTGGCAACCGGCAACCTTGCCGACCTTGGTGATCTGGAAGACTTCGAGAATTTTTGCGTAGCCGATGAAGGTTTCGCGACGTTCGGGCTTGAGAAGACCGGACATGGCGTTCTTCACGTCATCAACGAGATCGTAGATGACGTTGTAGTAGCGCAGTTCGATACCGTCGCGGGTCGCGAGCTCATTGGCCTGCTTGTTGGCGCGGACGTTGAAGCCCATGACGATGGCGTTGGACGCTGCCGCAAGGGTGACGTCCGACTCGGTAATGCCGCCAACGCCGCTCATCAGGATCTGGGCCGACACTTCGTCGGTCGACAGCTTGTTGAGCGAAGCAACGATCGCTTCGACCGAACCCTGCACGTCAGCCTTGATGATCAGCGGGAACTTGGAGATGCCGGCGATCTTGAGCTGATTCATCATCTGCTCAAGGCTCGTTGCACCGCCGCCGGCCGTCTTTTCACGGATGGCGCGCTGACGATATTCGGTGACCTCACGGGCACGGGCTTCGGTCTCGACGACCGAGAAGCGGTCGCCGGCCGATGGCACGCCGGTAAAGCCGAGGACTTCCACTGGAATGGACGGGCCTGCGGATTTGACCTGTTCGCCCTTGTCGTTGATGAGGGCGCGAACACGGGCAAACTCGGTACCAGCGACGAGAATGTCGCCGATGGAGAGCGTACCGCGCTGCACGAGAACCGTTGCCACGGCACCGCGACCACGATCGAGCTTGGCTTCGATGACAAGACCTTCGGCGCGACCATCACGGGCAACGCGAAGTTCGAGAACTTCGGCCTGCAGCAGGATGGTTTCGAGGAGCTTGTCGAGACCAGCCTGGGTCTTTGCCGAAACTTCTACGTCGAGCACGTCGCCGCCCATCGATTCGACGAACACTTCGTGCTGCAGCAGTTCGGTGCGAACGCGCTGCGGATTGGCTTCGGGCTTATCCATCTTGTTGATGGCGACGATGATCGGAACACCAGCCGCCTTGGCGTGCTTAATGGATTCGATCGTCTGCGGCATGACGCCGTCGTCTGCAGCCACCACTAGGACGGCGATATCGGTTGCCTGGGCACCGCGAGCACGCATGGCGGTGAACGCCTCGTGGCCCGGGGTATCGAGGAACGTGATCTTGCTGCCGTTCTTTTCGACCTGATAGGCGCCGATGTGCTGGGTAATGCCGCCGGCTTCGCCCGAAACCACATTGGCTTCGCGGATGGCGTCAAGGAGCGAGGTCTTGCCGTGGTCGACGTGACCCATGATGGTCACGACCGGCGCACGATCGGTCAGATCCTCGGCCTTATCGTCGGACTGGATGTCGAAGAGACCTTCTTCAACGTCGGCATCCGAAACGCGCTTGACCGTGTGGCCCAGTTCCGAGGCGATCAGTTCGGCCGTATCGGCGTCGATCACATCGTTGATAGTCGCCATCTGGCCCTGCTGCATCAGCATCTTGATGACGGTGACGGAGCGTTCGGCCATGCGGTTGGCGAGTTCGGCAACCGTAATGACTTCCGGGATGATGACTTCGCGGCTGAGTTTTGGCGCATCCTGCTGGTTGCGGCCCATCTTCTTGTCGCGACGACGCTTCATGGCCGCAAGCGAAGGACCACGATCGCGATCGTTTTCCGTCGTGGCGCTCGAAACGGTCAGGCGACCGCGTGCCGAAGCGTCATTGTCATTGCGGCGCGACGGACGCTCGGGCTGAGCGCGCGAGGCGCGGCGAGCGTTTTCGAGTTCGGCTTCGGTCGTCGGACGCTGCTGTGGCGCGCCGGTACGAACGCGACGGCCATCGGCCTCGCTCGGTGCGGCGGGCGGCACATTGCCGATCGGGGCCATGCCGGCGCCGGCAGGACGACGATCGCCGGCCGGACGAGTTCCTGTGCCAGCGGGACGCGTGCCAGTCGAACCGGCAGGACGCGTACCAGTCGAACCGGCAGGGCGTGCATTGGGGTTAGGACGCGCGTTCGGATTGGGACGTTCACCATCCGGGCGGCCGGTCGGGCGCTCGTTGGACGGACGCTCGCTCCGCTGCGGACGGCTAGCCTGGCCTGGACGACCCGACACCGTGCGCACCTGGGACGGACCCGGATTGCGCTGGCTGGCCGGCACGAAGGGTTCGCGCGGCTGTTCAGGTTCGCTTGGTGCCGGAGCCTCTTCGACAGGCGCAGCCACGACGTCGTCTTCGACGCGACGGGCTTCATCGGCCTGGCGACGCTCTTCTTCCTGACGAGCGGCTTCTTCGCGCACCTGACGGCGACGATTGTCGTCTTCGATGCGGCGCGCTTCTTCGGCAGCAAAGCGTTCCTTGTCCTCTTCGGCGCGAGCGCCGGCGAGAGCAAGGGCCCTTTGACGGGCTTCGGCTTCAGCAGCCGAGAGGCCAAGCGGAGCACGCTGGGTCTGCATGGGGCGGCCCTGCGGACGACCCGAGCCACCCGGCCGGCCACCGCCGGTCTGAGCGCCACCGGCCGGCACACCGGCGGGTTTTGGAACAACGCGGGTGCGCTTTTCCACGACCACCGTCGAGCGCGAAGGACCGCGCGACGTGCCCGCGCGATTCCCGAGACCCGACCCGCTCTTGAGGGTCAGTGTCTTCTTCGCGCCAGCATCGTCGGAACGCTTGTCGTCGTTATCAGCCATACTTCCTATCGTCTTTCGTCCTGTTCCACGGACAAAAGCACACCGGACGCCGCAGAGCGGTCGGTGTCGTTATCCGTCGGATTGGCAATGTAGCGGGCCAGTCTATTAGCCTTTTCCAGTGCCGATTGGGCTGCTGCCCCTGTCATGAGGGCAGCATGTATCACATTTTCTAGTCCAAGTGCCAAACCCAATTGCGTGCTTGAGAGCAATTCGAAATGGGGCACTTGTTTACCGGCTGCGCTGCCCTCGCGTCGGGCATGATTGAGGGCGCGCAGGGCCCCCAGCATCTTGTTCTTGCCATCTGCGGCACCATCGGTGGCCGAGAGGAGAGCGATAAGCTGACCGCCCTCGATGGCACTTTTCACCTTCATGCCGCCAGAGGTGAACTGGCCGGCTTTTCGCGCCATGGCGAGAGCCGAAGAAAATCTTTGTTCAAGGCGCAGGCGCGTCAGGTCTGCCAAATCGACCGGGACAGTGACCTGCTCCTTGAGGCTGCGTGCAAAAGCCTTCTTGCGCACAGCTTCTTCGACCGAAGCATGGCTCAGCGTTATCCAAACGCCGCGGCCTTCGGCTTTGGCGTCCGTATCGGGCACTATAGTGCCATCTGGGCCGAGCACGAAACGAATAAGGTCCTCAACCGGCTTTTCGAGCCGGGTGAGAGCACATGTTCTTATCGTTTCAACGGGCCGGGGCAAGACACTTCTCCGAAGAAAGCGGTCCTTAGACCGCTTCCTCCGTCGTGTCGTCGCCTTGTTCTTCGGCGACTTCATCGGCGGTAATCCAGCCAGCGCGGAGGCGGGCCTGGAGGATCATGTCTTCGGCTTCTTCGCGGCTCACGGGGAAGTCCTTGAATGTTCCCTCGAAGCGCTTGGTTTCGCCATCCTTGCGTTCGCTCCAGCCGACGAGATCGTCAGCGGCGCAGCCGGCAAAGTCTTCCACGGTCTTGATGTCTTCCTTGCCGAGCGCAACGAGCATAGCCGCGTTGAGGCCCGGAATTTCATAAAGGTCTTCATCGACGCCAAGCGCAATGCGCTCATCATCGAACTTGCGTTCGATTTCGGCGAGGTATTCAGAAGCACGGTTCTGGATTTCGCCAGCGGTTTCTTCGTCGAAACCTTCGATCGAGGCGATTTCATTGGGTTCGATATAGGCGAGCTCTTCGACCGAAGAGAAGCCTTCCGAAGCCAATAGTTGGGCAACCATCTCGTCGACGTCAAGGGCCTGCATGAACAGGGTCGAGCGTTCGGTGAATTCTTTGTGGCGGCGTTCGCTTTCTTCCTGCTCGGTCAGGATATCGATATCCCAACCAATGAGCTGGCTCGCGAGGCGTACGTTCTGGCCACGGCGACCGATGGCGAGCGAGAGCTGTTCATCGGGAACGACGACTTCGATGCGCTCGGCCTGTTCGTCGAGAACCACCTTGGCGACATCGGCCGGCTGCAGCGCGGAAACCACGAGATCGGCAATGGTGTCGGTCCAGGGAATGATGTCGATCTTTTCGCCCTGGAGTTCGGCAACGACCGCCTGAACACGGCTACCACGCATACCGACGCAGGCGCCGACGGGGTCGATCGAGGAATCGTTCGAGGTCACGGCGATCTTGGCGCGCGAACCCGGATCGCGAGCGATCGAGCGGATGGTGATCACGCCATCATAGATTTCCGGCACTTCCTGCATGAACAGCTTGGCCATGAACTGCGGATGGGTGCGCGAGAGGAAAATCTGCGGACCGCGCTGTTCGCGACGCACGTCATAAACATAGGCGCGGACCCGGTCGCCATAGCGGAACATTTCGCGCGGGATCAGCTCGTCGCGGCGAATGATGGCTTCGCCACGGCCGAGATCGACGATCACATTGCCATATTCGACGCGCTTGACGGTGCCGTTGACGATCTCGCCGACGCGGCTCGAATATTCTTCGAACATGCGATCACGCTCGGCATCGCGCACCTTCTGCACGATGACCTGCTTGGCCGACTGGGCGGCGATACGGCCGAATTCCATCGGCGGCAGCGGCTCGGTGAGGAAGTCACCGATCTTGGCTTCGGGCGACTTGGTTTTGGCGAACTTGAGGTTGACCTGGCGGCTTGGCTCTTCGACTTCCTCGACGATTTCGAGGAGGCGCCACATGCGCGTTTCGCCCGAGCGCGGATTGATCTCGACCTTGATCTCGGTTTCGGCGCCATAACGGCCCTTAGCGGCCTTTTCCATGGCATCCTGCATCGCTTCGATCACGACCATACGGTCGATCGACTTTTCGCGGGCGACGGCATCCGCGATCTGCAGCAGCTCAAGGCGATTTGCGCTAACGGCCATTTATTTGTTCTCCTCGGAGAAAGTATCGTCGTTGTCGGCATCGGCATATTCGACCGTTTCGGTCTCGTCGTCGTCGATCGGATGCAGTTCCTGATCGGCGCGTGCCATATCCATCAATTTGTCGGTCATCACGAGCTTGGCTTCCGACAGGGTCGAGAACGCAAGCTTGTGGTCGGGATTGGTGCCGCCCGGCGCATCGGGCAGGCGGATAGTCACGCCGTCGTCGTCGACGGCGATGATATCGCCCCGAAAACGCTTGCGGCCATTGATCATGTCGAGCAATTCGACCTTGGCCTCGTGGCCGAGGAAACGCTCGAAATCACGCTTGCGCACCAGTGGCCGATCGATGCCGGCAGAGGACACTTCGAGGTGATATTCGCGCTCGATCGGATCTTCGACGTCGAGAACCGGCGAAAGATCCTTCGATAGCGCTTCGCAATCATTGATGTTGAAGCGGCCGTTTTCGTCTTCAGCCATGATCTGCAGGGTGCAGCCGTTTTCAGGCGTGATCTTCACCCGAACCAGCGCATAGCCCAATCCATTGGCCACCGGCTCGACGATGCGCGAGATACGCGCTTCGAGCCCGGTTTCCTTGATGTAGCGTTTTTCGGTGAGGTCGAAAGCCAATTGGGGTCCCAGATAAGCAAAAAGAGCGGGGCCGGTCCGGCGCCCACCCTCTCAATGAGAGCAACGATGTTGAGCTCCATATAGACCGCAATGCTGCTTGTGGCAAGGGTCGGCCTTTGTCGGGACGGGTACCAAGGTGCGCAACATTGGCCTAATATGCTGACATCAAACAAAAGTGCGGCTCACTTTGCTGCCCCGAGCCTTGGAGCTTTGCATGTCCAACGCCAGTTCCTTCTCAAATCCGCCTGGGAGCGAAGATGATCGGCTGAAGGCCCTTGCCCGCTACGATATTCTCGATACTCCGCCAGAACCGGCCTTCGACCGGGTGGCGCGGCTGGTCCAGATGATTTTCGGGGTGACGACCTCCGCCGTCTCGCTGATCGATGCGCACAGGCAATGGATCAAGGCGGGGCGTGGGCTCGATTTCACAGAGGTCGCTTTGAGCAACAGCTTTTGCAATCAGGCGATTCGCGAAAAACAGGCACTGGTGGTTCGGGACCTGACAGAGGACGACCGGTTTCGCGACAATCCCTATGTGACCGGGGACCCCAATGTGCGCTTTTATGCTGGCACACCGATCCGCACGCCGGACGGGCACAATATCGGAACGGTCTGCGCCATGGATTCGGGCCCGCGGAACTTTTCCGAGAAGGATGTCGCGATTCTTGAGGAATTGGCCGAAATCGTGATGGACGAGATCGAGTTGCGCCGTCTTGCCAGCACCGACGGGTTGACCGGGCTCAGTACCCGCCGCGCCTTCAAGGAGGAAGCGGAGCGCTTCGTCGAACTTGCGCGACGGCATCGCAGCACCCTCAGCGCCATCAGCTTCGACATCGATCATTTCAAGACGATCAATGATACCTACGGGCATGCGGCCGGCGACATGGTGCTCAAGGCCATAAGCGAAGTTGCGGCAGCGACACCGCGGCAGAGCGATATCGTGGGGCGGCTCGGTGGCGAAGAGTTTGCCCTCGTCCTCCCAGGAGCCGATATCAACTCAGCTCTGGCTGTGGCGGAAAAGCTCAGGCTTGCTGTCAGCGCCTTACAATTCCCCGGCAGCCAGCCACCATTCCAAGTCACCGCAAGTTTCGGCGTTGCCGCGCTCGATCCGGGCCGAGACGATCTCGAAAGCCTTCTAATCAAGGCTGACGAAGCGCTTTATGACGCAAAGCGAAACGGGCGCGACCGCGTTGTGGCCTGGACTGGGACGCTGGCCACTACCAAGCCTTTCGAGCGCCAGCGGGTCTTGAAGGCAGGACGGCTCGTTCTTCGCAGGCAGAATTTTGCGTGCGATTGCAGCGTGCGCGCACTCTGGGACGATGGCGCGGAAGTGCATATTGCCAGCGGGCTCGATGTGCCTGATGTGGTGACGCTCGAAATTCCCGATGCGGCGATGAGCTGGGAAGGACGCGTCGTCCTGCGCCGTCCCAACGGGCTCGAACTGCAGTTTTTGTGAGCCTATTCCTATCAGCCCGCGTGGCACGCACCGGCAGGTAAGCCAGTATCCATCCGGTGACCGGGTATCCTTATAAACACCTGATTTCACTTGAAAAACCGTCATACCCAATTTGGGAAATACAAGAGCGAAAAATCGTCATTTCGTTTCTTGGAGACAGATTTTGGGGGCCTATTTCTGGAGTGTTCAAACGAAAGGAACACTCCAAATGATCAAGAACACCATGCTCGCCCTGACCGCCATTGCCCTCGTTGCCGGCGCTGCCGCACCAAGCTTTGCCGCCACCAGCCTCGGCGACAGCAACAACGACAAGAGCTACCTGACCGACGAAGTCGCCAACGACTATACCCTTGCCCGCCTCAACGAAAAGGGCATCAAGGCAACGTCCGTCGAAGACTGGAATGGTCTCGTGCGCGCTTTCGTGACCAAGGAAGATGGCACTCAGGCCATGCAGTTCTTTGATGCGGATACGCTGGCCCCAGTCTCCATCTAAAGACTGAAGCGTCTGACGCTCCTGGCGCTGCCGATCATCGGCAGCGCCCGAAGCTTGAAGATCAATCGATAGTGGCGCCGCTGATCCGGTCGAAATTATCCCGGGCGGCTTCCATAGCCTCGCGGTTGCGCAGCACAAAGGTCTGGAAAGAATCGACGAGCTCCAGGAGATCGAGCCCGAGTTCGGTCAGCGCATAATCGACGCGCGGTGGAATGGTGGCAAAAGCGGTGCGCGAGATGAAACCATCGCGCTCAAGTTCGCGCAAAGTGGACGACAAGGTCTTCTGAGAAATGCCGGCCAGCGAACGGCGGATTTCATTGAAGCGCAATGTGCCAGCACGCAATTCCGAGACGACGACCAAAGTCCATTTCCCCGCCCGCAATTCCAAGAGAGCCCTGTCTTGGGACGAAAGGGAAAGCGGTACGGACATGTTTGGGCTCCGAGGCCAGTCAATCAAAGGCCGGAGTGGTCTTCACGGCGGCGTGTTGCCGATATGGGAAGTTTTTGCCAAAGCGGAAGAGGGCAGCATTCCGAACTCGGCGTTCGCCGAAACGAAACGATCAGCGCCTGAAGAAGGTGAAATAAAAGCTGATAAGGCGCCCCTCTCGACGGGCCTTTTGCTCGTAGCGCGTCGGCTGCCAGCCGGGATAAGGCGTATGCCAACTGCCGGGCGCGTCCGGAGCAAAGGTGAAGAGCGGCTCGCGCACGATGTGGGCCAGGGTCCAATCGGCATAGTCTTCGATATCGCTGGCAAAGTGGAACGTGCCGCCCGGACGGATGACGCGGGCGAGTTCCTTGAGCGTCACTGGCGAGACGAAGCGACGCTTATGGTGGCGCGTTTTGGGCCAGGGATCGGGATAAAGGAGATAGACCGCGTCGACGCTGGCATCGGGCAGCGTCACGAGAAGTTTTAGCGCATCATCGGTGAAGAGGCGGACGTTTTCGATGCCGTTCGCAAGGATGGCCTGGACCATCTTGCCGATGCCGCCCGTAAAAACCTCGCAGCCGATAAAGCCGGTTTCTGGTTCTTCGGTCGCCTTGCGCGCCAGATGCTCGCCACCGCCATAGCCGATCTCGATGACGATGCGCTTGGCTTCCGGGAACAGGGTCTTAGGATCAAACTGTTCGCCCAGCGTGATTTCAAGCTCGGGCAGGGCTTGATCTACCTGAGCCTTCTGCCCGCCATGCAGCTTCTTTCCGGAGCGGCGGCCAAAAAAGGCGCGCTGTTCGCCATCGCGAGTTTTGGGAAGCTGGTGGTCGGTCATGGCAGAACAATTTCAAAAAAGCGAAGGCCTCTCCCCGCATCGCGGAAAAGAGGCCTTGCGTCAATCCAAAGCGAGGATCAGGCCACCGCGGCCTTGAGAGCCTTCACGAGATCGGTCTTTTCCCAGGAGAAGCTGCCGTCGCGGCCCGGCTTGCGGCCGAAATGACCATATGCGGAGGTTTTGGCGTAGATGGGCTTGTTGAGGTCAAGATGCGTGCGGATGCCGCGCGGCGTCAGGTCCATCACCTCGGCCAGGGCCTTTTCGAGCCTGGCTTCGTCGACCTTGCCGGTGCCGTGGAGGTCGACATAGATCGAGAGCGGCTTGGCAACGCCGATGGCGTAGCTGAGCTGAATCGTGGCGCGCTCGGCAAGGCCGGCGGCGACGACGTTTTTGGCCAGATAACGGGCCGCATAGGCAGCAGATCGATCGACCTTGGTCGGGTCCTTGCCCGAGAAGGCGCCACCACCATGCGGTGCTGCGCCACCATAGGTGTCGACGATGATCTTGCGACCGGTGAGGCCAGCATCGCCGTCGGGGCCACCAACGACGAACTTGCCGGTCGGGTTCACGTGCCAGACGGTCTCGTCGCTGATCCAGCCTTCGGGCAGGGCCGCTCGGATGATCGGTTCGACGATCTTGCGGACATCGGCAGAGGTCAGCGATTCGTCGAGGTGCTGGGTCGATAGCACGATCTGGGTAACGCCGACCGGGTGGCCATTTTCATAGCGAATGGTGACCTGGCTCTTCGCATCAGGCCCGAGCTTGCCGGCGGGGCCCTCGTTGGCCTTGCGGGCAATGGTCAGGTCTTCGAGGATCTTGTGAGCGTAGTAGATCGGGGCGGGCAGGAGTTCTGGGGTTTCCCGGCTCGCATAGCCAAACATGATGCCCTGATCGCCAGCACCGACATCCTTGTTGCCCGACTCATCGACACCCTGGGCGATATCGGCCGACTGGCCATGGAGCAGGACTTCGATCTTGGCCGTCTTCCAGTGGAAGCCAGACTGTTCGTAGCCGATGGCGCGAATGGCCTTGCGGGCGGCGGACTTAAACTTTGACGGATTGACCAGCGGCGCACCCGACGCATCGGTCAGGACATTGCCTGCCTTGTCCTTCTTGAGAAGGGTCTCGGGCACGCGGACTTCGCCGGCGATGACGAGACGGTTGGTCGTTGCGAGGGTTTCGCAGGCGATGCGAACCTTTGCCGGGTCCATGCCGACTTTCTTGGCTTCGCGGAAGACGAGGTCGACGATCTCGTCGGAAATGCGGTCGCAGACCTTGTCGGGATGGCCTTCGGAAACCGACTCGGAGGTGAACTGATAGGACGATCGTGCCACGCGGCGGCTCCAGAATGCAGAAAATGGGCCAAAATGGCCAAAACTAGCGGTTTTGTGACATTCGTCCTCTTTGCGGTCAAGCGTCATATAAAGAAATCTTGATATGACCCTTCGGCAAGGTTGAGCAATTCTTGCTTATCGCCGGTGCCTTTCCATCGCCGTCTTGCTGTGCCAAGGAATGACCAAGACGAAGAGTGGGAACAACCATGGCTATTCGAGTGCATCGCGGCGATCTGCCCAACCTGAATAATTACGGCCGCGAAGTCGCTATCGACACCGAAACCATGGGCCTCAATCCGCATCGCGACCGGCTCTGTCTCGTGCAGCTGTCGCCGGGCGATGGCAGCGCTGACATCATTCAACTGCCCAAGGATCCGGCCGAGGCGCCGAACCTCGTCAAACTGCTCACCGATCCCGGCGTCACCAAGATCTTTCACTATGCGCGCTTCGATGTCGCAGTGTTGCAGCAGCGCTTTGGCGTCGTGACCGGGCCGATCTATTGCACGAAGATCGCCTCGCGCCTTGTGCGGACCTATACCGACCGGCATGGGCTCAAAGAATTGGCGCGTGAACTGCTTAATGTCGATCTTTCCAAGCAGCAGCAGAGCTCGGACTGGGGCAATGAAAAGCTTAGCGATGCGCAGCTCGATTATGCTGCCTCGGACGTGCTTTATCTCCACGATCTCAAGCGCCATCTCGATCGCATGCTGAAGCGCGAAAACCGGATGGAACTGGCGCAATCCTGCTTTGATTTCGTCAAGACGCGTTGTGCGCTCGACCTGCTAGGCTGGCAGGAAACCGACATTTTTGCGCATAGCTGAGGTCCGAGCGTGACGACGGCGGACGGCTCAGAGCGGTCTCGACATTACCGGCGCTTGATGCGCCGGAATCGCATGGTCGGACTTATGCGGTTTGCGGTGCCCGCTGCCGGTCTCGTCATTCTCGCGATATTGCTGATTCAGATCGCAATATCGAGTTTTGGGGCGCGCTATGGCATTGGCACCGTTACCGTCGATCAGGACCGCGTCCGGGTCGAGGCGCCAGAATATGCCGGGACCATGTCGGATGGCTCGACCTATCGCGTCTGGGCCGAAGAAGCCGAAGCGAAAATCGAAAACACCGATCTCATCGAATTGGCCAATGCCCGCGTCGAGGTCAACCGCAATGACGGTCTGCGCCGCGAAGCGTCAGCAAGCCGGGGCGTGCTCGACACGATCCATCAGCAGGTGGTGATTGAAGGCTCGACCGATATCGGCGATTCGAGCGGAACTTCGGGCCGGCTGGTCGATTCGGTGTTTGATTGGCTAAGCCAGACTTTGACCACGCAGGGCGCCGTATCGATCGACTATGCCGATGGCACGACGATCCGGGCCAAGGGCATGGTGCACGAAGCCGAACTTGGCCGCTGGACATTTAACAACGCGATCGTCACCTTGCCCTCAACTCCCGGGGAAAATCAGTAATGCGTCTCAAAAGCTTTGGTCTTGCTGCCGTTCTGGCGCTGATGCTGGCGCCGGCTGCATTGGCGCAGACCCCGGTCGAAATTTCGGCCGACACGTTTACGGTTGAAGAATCGGCGCAGCAGGCGGTGTTCACCGGCAATGTGGTGGTCAAGCACCCTACCGCCAATGTCTGGGCCGACAAGGTCGTCGCTTCTTATGGCGAAGGCGGCACCAGCGACATCAAGACCTTTGAAGCTACCGGCAATGTGCGCATCGAAACCGATGACCAGAACGCAACAGGCGAACGGGCCGTCTTTACCCCCAGCGATCAATTGATGCGGCTGACGGGCAATGTGAAGGTCACCAATGCCGGCGGTACGGTCAATGCCGAAGAATTGGTGGTCAATCTCGAAACCAATGTCTCGACCTTTACCGCCAAGCAGGGTGGCCGGGTGACCGGGGTCTTCACCTCGCAATGAGCCAGACGCGTCTTGATCAATCCGGCTGGCTGGTTGCCCAGGGCCTTGCCAAGAGCTTTGGCAAACGAGCGGTGGTGCGTGACGTCTCGCTCGCGGTGCGGCGGGGCGAAGCTGTCGGGCTTTTAGGGCCCAATGGGGCGGGCAAGACCACGGTTTTCACCATGATCATGGGGCTCGTGCGGCCCGATGCCGGGAAAATCCAGCTCGATGGCAATGACATCACCCATTTGCCGCTGTTTCAGCGCGGACAATTGGGGATCGGATATCTGCCGCAGGAGCCGTCGATCTTTCGCGGTATGACGGTCGAGGGCAATATCCTTGCGATCCTTGAAAACACGGTGCGCGGACGGGCCGAGCGCAAGCAGCGGCTCAGGCAGTTGCTCGACGAGTTTTCGATTTCCCATCTTGCCAAATCCAATGCGCTTTCGCTCTCGGGTGGCGAGCGGCGGCGCGTGGAAATTGCGCGCGCGCTGGCGGCCGAGCCGATCTTCATGCTGCTTGATGAACCCTTTGCCGGCGTCGATCCCATTGCCGTGGCAGAAGTGAAGGGTCTTGTGCGGCAGTTGACCCAACGCGGCATCGGCGTGCTGATCACCGATCACGCGGTGCGCGAGACGCTTGGGCTAGTGGATCGGGCCTATGTGATCCATGGCGGTTCGGTGATGATCCAGGGTAAGCCCGAAACAATTTCGGCGGACCCCGACGCACGCCGCGTCTATCTCGGCGAAAATTTCCAGTTCTAGTACACACTTCAACTGGCACGGAACTTGCCCTCAAAAACGAATTGCGTCATGGTGCGCCTCGGGAAGCCGCCCGAGAGGGCATGATTAGTGGGCCAAGAGGTTGAATAGATGGCACTTTCGCCGCGGCTGGAGTTTCGCCAGGCCCAAAGCCTGACGCTGACGCCGCAGCTGATGCAGTCCATCAAGCTGCTGCAGTTGAGCCACCTCGAACTCAATGATTTCGTCGACCTGGAACTCCTGCGCAATCCCTTGCTCGAGCGCGAGGATGGATCGGAGGGCAGCGACGCCGAGCCCGTCGAGGTTCCGGATCGGCAGACTGAGCTCAGCGCCTATGAAGATACCGTCGCCCAGGGGGAGCGGACAAAGGACGCGGCCGAAATCGCCGAGGGCTATGACACGGCGGTCGAGAACGTTTTTCCCGATGCCGCCCCGCATGATATCGGGGTGACCAATGGTCCTGATCGCGGCGGCAGTTTTGAGGGCGGCGAGGCGCCTGATCTCGATCAGTTTGTCGCGTCTAAACCCAAGCTCAGTGATCACCTTGAAACCCAGGCGCAAATGCTGCTGCGGACGCCGGCAGACCGGTTGATCGGACAACACCTCATCGATGGGCTCAATGAAGCGGGCTATCTAACGGTCGAGTTGGACGCTGTCGCAGAGCTTTTGGGCGCGGAGCTGGGGGATGTGGAAGCGGTCTTGGGCGCGCTCCAGACCTGCGACCCTATAGGAATCTTCGCCCGATCCGTTTCCGAATGCATGGCGCTGCAATTGCGCGAGCGCGATCGACTCGATCCAATGATGCAGCGGCTCCTTGATAATCTCGCGCTTGTTGCCGAGCATAATCTTGCAGGGCTGATGAAAATCGTCGGCTGCGATCGCGAAGACCTGGCGGATATGCTGGGCGAGTTGCGCCTACTCGATCCGCGGCCTGGCCTGGCCTTCGACAGCGCGCCGATCGAATCTGTCGTCCCTGATGTTTTTGTGCGGTCCGGGCCGGATGGCGGCTGGCAGATCGAACTCAATACCGAGACCCTGCCTCGTGTTCTGGTCAACCGCGTCTATTATGCCGAGGTGACCAAGAAGACGCGCGACACGGCGGAAAAGAGCTTTCTGTCCGATTGCCTTGCGACAGCGAACTGGCTGACTAAAAGCCTCGACCAACGGGCGCAGACGATCACCAAGGTGGCTGCAGAAATCGTCAAGCAGCAGGACGGGTTCTTGACCCATGGCGTGGCGCATCTCAAGCCCATGACGCTCAAAATGGTCGCCGAAGAAATCGAGATGCATGAGTCGACTGTGAGCCGCGTCACCGCCAATAAATATATGGCCACCCCGCGCGGGCTCTACGAGATGAAGTATTTCTTCACCACTGCCCTCGCCTCATCGACCGGTGGCGGGGACCATTCGGCGGAAGCCGTGCGCCACCGGATCAAGCAATTGATCGATGCCGAGCCGGCCAATGACATCCTTTCGGACGACACCATTGCCGAGCTGCTCCGCAAGGAGCAGGGCATCGACGTCGCACGCCGGACGGTCGCCAAGTATCGAGAAGGCATGAACATTCCCTCCTCGGTCATTCGCCGGCGGCAGAAGAAGGCCCTCCAAAAAATCGCCTGAGCCAAGCGCTGCGGCAGATCGCCCCGCAAGCGCGAAATGGCTGGAACCCAAGGTTGGGGTTTAAGCGTTCGATTCCATGCCCCATCGGGATCGTGCGAGCGAAAGGCTAAAGACATTGCGCCTTTCTGTCATCCGCTCAATCGCCTCTTTGGGACGGGATGCGGATTGCCCATCCGGTCGGGCGGGTCTAGCATCATCGAACTGTCACACCACATATCGTGTGACGGTTGGCAGGATCCCGAATGTCGGGGAATCGGCTTTTGGGACCTTCTGCGTCGAACACACGACCGAAAGGAAGAAAAAGCCATGGCCTTGCGCGTTTCGGGAAAGAATATGGATGTCGGCGATGCTCTCCGGGGCAAAGCGGAGGAGCATTTTGAAGCTGTCGTCGGCAAGTATTTCGACGGCGGTTATGATGGACATCTGACCCTCACCCCCGATGGGATCGGCTATCGCGCCGATTGCGTGGTGCATCTGGACAGCGGCGCGAGCCTGCAGGCAAGCGCCCAGGGTGGCGACGCCACCTCGGCCTATGAAGTGATGGCGCTCAATATCGAAAAGCGGTTGCGTCGGTATAATCGCAAGCTCAAGTCGCATCGTCGCGGACCGGGAACGGGCGACGATGAAACAGCGCAATATACGGTTTTCGGGTCGTCGGATGCCTTCGATGAGCTCGACGAAGACTACGCGCCGCCCGTTGTTGCCGAGACCACCAAGAACCTTCGCCAGATGAGTGTCGAAGAAGCCGTGATGGAGCTCGACCTTTCTGGTCAGCAGGTTGTGATGTTCCGCCACGCTGGACATGGCGGCCTGAATGTGGTCTACCGCCGCGCGGACGGCAATATAGGCTGGATCGATCCTGCTTTGGGGGCAAATTGATGCGCCCTCCTGCCGTAGCAAAGCTTAAGTAGAGCCCAAGGCAGATTAATGGAATTGGCCGACATTCTGGCGGAGGACGCCGTACTTGACTGTACGGGGCTGACCTCGAAGCGTCAGCTGTTTGAGGTCTTGTCCGATAAGGCTTCTGAAATCACCGGCATGGATCGAAACGAGATCCTTGCGTCCATCACCGGGCGCGAGGAACTTGGATCCACGGGCCTGGGGAACGGTATTGCCATTCCCCATGGCAAGCTCAATGGCCTCAAGGACGTGACCGCCGTTTTTGCGCGGCTGGACGAGCCCATCGACTTCGATGCGGTCGACGATCAGGCCGTCGATGTGGTGATCATGCTGCTCGCACCGGTCGGCGCGGGTGCGGATCATCTTAAGGCTCTCTCGCGCGTGGCACGCTTGCTGCGCACTGAAAGCGTCATCGACCAATTGCGGACCGAAACGGATCGAAAGCGGCTCTACAACATGCTGACGACCTCGCTCGAGGACAGCGCCGCCGCCTGAATGCGGATTCCTGAAATTAAGAAGCCCCGCTGGCCAACTGCTGGCGGGGCTTCTGTCTTAGGCTACGGCTCAAGTGACGCTGGCTTAATGCAGCGTTGCGAGCCCCAGATTCTGGTCGCCGAGCCACTCGGTAACGGCGTCGGCAGTATCGGCCACCATGAGCGGCGTGCCGTCGGCAGACATGACGAGCTGGTAAAGCTCATCGGAATTGAACTCGGCCTCGCTGATCATGTGGGACAGCAGTTCCCCGTAAACCGGCTTGATATAGGCCACGGCGCTGCCGCCAAGCGCGGCGAACTGGGCCTCGGTCAAGTGCCGGAGCGGGTGTGCCTCGGGGTTCAGGGCATCGATATTGCGTCTATCCATCATTTTATTGGCCCTTTCTATCAGAGCGATCGAATGTCTATTCGGCGGGCGAGCTTGGTTACGCGTGGACGCTCAAGAGCAATAACGAGCATTCCATGGTTTAAAGTTGCATCTTTGACGATCATGCCATCGGCGAGCAAAAAAGTGCGCTGAAATTGGCGGGCGGCAATGCCGCGATGCAGGAACTCGCGCCCCGGCTCATCCTTCTGCTTGCCGCGGATGGAGAGCTGGTTGTCTTCGGTCATCACTTCGAGCTCGTTTTCGGCAAAACCGGCCACGGCGATGGAGATGATGAACCGCTCGGCCCCATCGGGCTCTGCAGTGCGCTCGATATTATAGGGGGGGTAGCCATCCGCCGACCGGGCAAGCCGATCGATCCTCTCTTCGAAACTTTCGAAGCCGAGGAGAAAAGGTGCGGAAAACACCGAAATACGCGACATCAACGCCGTCCTTGTTTAGCCAAGCAACGATGCCGGCCGACCCAAAACACTGGCATCGGCTGACTGAGGCAGATATGGGTGTTTCCCGCCTCGGTTCAAGCCCAGAGGCCTTTGCCGCACGACGTTTCGAGGCCTCTGTGACCCCATCCCGTACTGTCGCCGTCATCACCCCAGCCTTCCGCGCCCAAGACACGCTTTCGACTATGGTGCAGAGTGTGCTGGACCAGAGTTTTGGCGATTGGCAGCACTGGATTATCGCCGATGACGGGTTCGATTATGCGGCTTTCCTGGACGAACAGGGATTGCGCGATGATCGCCAGGTTTTCCTGACCAGTGGCGGGGTTGGGACAGGCGCATCGCGAACGCGGAATGTGGCGCTCCAAAAACTTGAAACGCCTTTTGTCGCCATTCTCGATGCCGATGACCGGCTAAAGCCGGACAAGCTCGAACGGGCCGTAGAGGCGCTGCAAAATGCGGCGATCGTGACCACGGCGCTCGATGTCATGACCATGGATTTTGAGCATCTTTGCTATGTCGGGGATGGGCCGGATCGCGACCTGACGCCGGGTGAGCACAAGTGGGTGAGCGTCTCGATGGATTCCATGGTCGTCTGGGATCGGACGAAGACCGATGCGCGCTATGATCCGACGCTGAGCAACATGACCGATCTTGAGCTAATGCTGCAGCTTTATCGCCACACGCCACGGTCGCTGCATTTGGGTACGCCCCTCCACGACTACGTGAAGCGCGATGGCTCGATGAGCAATGGCAAGGATGTAGCGGTAGGGATGATCGCTTCCAAGACCGAAATCCTGCGGCGGGTCGAGAGCGGGTTCTACGGCCTGTCATCCGTCGATGTCGCAGGAATTGCCCGATTTTTGCGCGTGTCGCTGGCAGCGGAAGCGGCGTATGGAGCGGCCTTGGCAGAGCACCCCGGGCTTTTGTTTGAAAACCATCTCGAGCCAATGCTCGCTGCAGCCAAAGCTTGAAACAAAAAAGGCGGCCACATGGGCCGCCCTGTTGCCATCACACGCTGGCCTTAGAGCGCGTAAAGGGTAACGCTGGTGCTGCTGGTCGCATCAAGGCCAACGATCTGGTCGATCTGGAAACCCTGGTCGGTCACAGTGCGTGCGAGAGCCGGGTTGTTCTTGATCTTCTGCTGCAAGGACGCTGTGTCGACGTCGATCGCAAGCGAACGGGCTTCAGACGGGTTGACGGTCAAAACAGTGGCAAAGCGCGCTTCGTCGAGTGCCTGGATGGAAGAATCGACCTCGAATGGGCTGGCCATAGCGGCGCCGGCAGAGGTGGCGAGAAGGGCAGCGACAGCAAAAGCTTTGATGGTACGCATATATATACTCCTTAAAATATCGCTCCGACGCTTGGAGCGTGCTGAATAGACGCGAAACCCCCGCATAAAGTTTCATGAATGTTCGGTAAGGTTGAACACCAAAATGTGGGTGATCCAAACCCCGCGGTTTTCGTAAGCGCGCCACCGACGAGTCGGCCTTGCCAATCCTCACCATTCCCCCTATAGAGCGCCATCTCCGGATCGCCCGGCCAAAAGGCATGCCGTGGCGATCTTTGAATGCGATGGGCCCAAATCCATCCTATTTTCCTATAAGGACCCGCAAAATGCCCAAGATGAAGACCAAGTCCGGCGCAAAGAAGCGTTTTAGCTTCACCGCCTCGGGTAAGGTGAAGGCCGGCGTTGCCGGCAAGCGCCACCGCCTGATCAGCCACAACGCCAAGTACATCCGCACCAACCGCGGCACCAAGATCCTGTCCAAGGGCGACGAGGGTCTGGTGAAGTGGTACATGCCGTACAACCGCTAAGCTGGAAGGACACTGAAGAATGGCACGCGTAAAAAGAGGCGTAACCGCCCACGCCCGTCACAAGAAGGTCTTGAAGGCCGCCGAGGGCTATTATGGCCGTCGTAAGTCTACGATCCGTATCGCCAAGCAGGCCGTCGAAAAGGCCGGCCAGTACGCGTATCGCGATCGTCGCGTCAAGAAGCGCAATTTCCGCGCTCTCTGGATCCAGCGTATCAACGCTGCTGTCCGTGAACACGGCCTGACCTACAACCGATTTATCGACGGCCTCAGCAAGTCTGAGGTTGCTGTCGACCGCAAGGTGCTGTCCGATCTCGCGATCACCCAGCCCGAAGCGTTCGGTGCCCTGGTCGCCAAGGCCAAGGCAGCGCTGGCTTATCTCGAGGGCGTCGACAAGACGACCCACGCCCGCGTCACCGCCTAACCTCCAGTCTCGCTGAGGTCGAAATTGCGCCTTGCGCCACCCTGAAAAGGGCTGGCGCGGGGCGTTTTTGTTTGCTCTAACCGCCTTCAAATTTCATTGCCGAGAGCCCCCAATGTCCTTGGAAACTGATATCAACACGCTGCGCACCGAACTTTCCGCTGCGATCGCCACCGCGGACACCGAAACCGCTCTCGATGCCGTCCGCGTTGCTGCCCTGGGCAAAAAGGGCTCGGTCTCGGCCTTGCTCGGTACGCTTGGCGCTATGGCGGCAGACGAGCGCAAGAGCGCCGGGCCAGCCATCAACGGGCTCAAGAATGAGATCGCGGGTCTGATCGACGCGCGCAGCACCGAACTCAAGGGCGCGGCGCTCGAAGCGCGGCTCAAGGCCGAGACCGTAGATGTGACGCTGCCGCTGCAGCCGGCGCCGACCGCAAAGGGCCGTATCCACCCGATTTCGCAGACCATCGACGAAATCACCGCCATCTTCTCGGATATGGGTTTTTCCATTGCCGAAGGACCCGATATCGAGACGGACTACTACAATTTCACGGCGCTGAATTTCCCTGAAGGTCATCCTGCGCGCGAAATGCACGACACCTTCTTCATGAAGACCGGCCCGGACGGCGTGAAGAAGGTTTTGCGCACCCACACCTCGCCCGTGCAGGTGCGCGTGATGCAAAAGAGCAATGAGAAGCCGGCAGCGTCATATCTGACCCCGTCGCAGGATCCGCCGATCCGCGTCGTCATGCCCGGCCGCACCTATCGCAACGACTCGGACCAGACGCATACGCCGATGTTCCACCAGGTCGAAGGCCTCGTCATCGACAAAGATTCGCACATCGGTCAGCTGCGCTGGGTGCTCGAGGAGTTTTTGAAGGCATTCTTCGAGGTGCCGAGTGTCACTTTGCGCTTCCGTCCCAGCTTCTTCCCCTTCACCGAACCGTCGATGGAAGTCGACGTGCAATGCGATCGCTCGGGCTCGGAAGTGAAGATCGGCGAAGGCGAGGATTGGCTCGAAATTCTGGGCTGCGGCATGGTGCATCCCAATGTGCTGCGCAATGCCGGGCTCGATCCCGATGTCTATCAGGGCTTTGCCTGGGGCATGGGCATCGACCGCCTCGCCATGCTGAAATATGGCATGCCGGATCTGCGCGCCTTCTTCGACGCAGATCAGCGCTGGATCGAACATTACGGCTTTAGGCCGCTCGACCTGCCGACGCTGTTTGGTGGGCTGAGCAGCTGAGCGCAATGACGATGCCCAATGACAGCAACCAACCCATTCGCTTCAGCTTCGGAGACAATCCGGCGCTGGCGGATCGGCTGCTTGCGCTGGTGCTGGCGGGCAAGAAGGATGCGACTTGTGGGGCACTGGCCCACTTTGGCGGCGGCGAGGAGCCGCTGCCGCAGGTGGGGCGTCGAGACATTGTGCTCAATGGCGCGGCGGAAGAGGCCTGCGTGATCGAGACAGTCAGCGTCGAGATCATGCCATTCGAGGCCATTCCTCCTACCTTCACCGATCGCGAGGGCGAAGGGCCCTATGCCGAATGGCGCGCGGGGCATGAGGCCTATTTCGCGCGCAATGGCGGATTTTCTCCAGGCATGGAGATCGTCTGCGAAATTTTCAGGCTGGTAGAGGTGCTGCCGGCCGGACGTCAACTTTTGGCCGAAACGCTGCTAGCCAGCGCCGACGGCACCTTCTGAAGGTCCCAACAACATGAAATTCACGCTCGACTGGCTCAAGGAACATCTCGAGACCAATGCGTCCGCCGATGAGATCGCCGTGGCGCTGACGACGATCGGCCTCGAGGTCGAAGGCGTTGAATCGCAAGGCAAGGCGCTCGAAAAGTTTGTTATCGCGCAGGTGGTGCAGGCTGAGCCGCATCCCAATTCTGACCACCTCAATATCTGCAAGGTGGATGCGGGGACGGGCGAACTGATCGACGTCGTCTGCGGCGCGCCGAATGTGAAGACCGGCATGAAGTCGGTCTTTGCCTTCCCCGGTACCTATATTCCGGGCAAGGATTTTGAACTCAAGGGTGGCGTCGTCATTCGTGGGGCGCCATCCAATGGCATGCTGTGTTCGGCGGCGGAACTGCAGCTCAGCAACGATCATGACGGCATTATTTCATTACCTGACGATGCGCCGATCGGTGCAAAATACGTCGACTATGCCGGCATCAATGGCGTGGTTTTCGATATCTCCATCACCCCAAACCGGGGCGATGCGACCGGTGTCTATGGCGTGGCGCGCGATCTTGCCGCCTTTGGTCTTGGC
Source organism: Devosia sp. BK (assembly GCF_032907385.1). Classification (NCBI taxonomy): domain Bacteria; kingdom Pseudomonadati; phylum Pseudomonadota; class Alphaproteobacteria; order Hyphomicrobiales; family Devosiaceae; genus Devosia; species Devosia sp. BK. The sequence continues at coordinate 475,306 of NZ_JAIMBX010000002.1, read as the reverse complement.
ACGCTGAAGACGACTGATTTTTCGCCGGTGCCGTCGAAGGGCAAAAGCCCGATCGCGCCGCTGCCGCAGCAATTTTCGGGCGATGAGCCGAAGGCGATCCGCAAGTTTGCCGGCCGCTTCATTGCCAACGTGAAGAACGGCCCGTCGCCGGACTGGCTGCAGGCGCGCCTGCGGGCTGTGGGCCTGCGGCCGATCAACACCATTGTCGATATTACCAATCTCGTTTCGCTCGGCTGGGGCCGTCCGCTCCATGCCTATGATGCCGATAAGGTCGAGGGCACCATGGTGCTGCGCAATGCGCGTGGCGAAGCGTTCGATGCGCTCGACAACAAGGTCTATACGCTCGACGAGACCATGACGGTCATTGCCGACGACAAGGGCCCGCTCTGCCTCGGCGGCATTATGGGTGGCATCCGCTCGGGCGTGACCGAGGAAACCACCAACATCTTCATGGAATGTGCAAGCTGGGACCCGGAGCTGATCGCCCGGACCGGCCGCAAGACCGGTATCGTATCCGATGCCCGCTATCGACTTGAGCGCAATGTCGATCCGGCGCTGACCGAGCCGGGCATGGAACTGGCGACGCGGCTGGTGCTTGAACTCTGCGGCGGCGAACCGATGGAGCCGGCGATCTCGGGCGAGGACGTTTTTGCCAATACGGTTGTCGAATTTCCGCTAGGCGAAGTGCGCCGTCTGACGGGTCTTGATGTGGCTCCGGAGCGGATTGAAGCAATTTTGGCTTTGCTTGGTTTTGCGGCCGAAGGGTCTGGCGACACGCGCACCGTGAAAGTGCCGAGCTGGCGTCCGGATGTCACCCAAAAGGCGGATCTCGTTGAAGAGGTCATGCGCATGGTGGGCGTCGACAATGTGCCGGTTGAGCCGCTGGCGCGCCTCAACCACGTTGCGCCGCGCATTCTGACGACCATCCAGAACCGTCGCCGCATCGCGCGCCGGGTTTTAGCCTCTCGTGGTCTCGATGAGGCTGTGACCTGGAGCTTCATTTCGCATGACGACGCGACGCGCTTTGGTGGCGGCACGGAAGACCGGCAGCTCGCAAATGCCATTGCCTCCGACATGACCGACATGCGGCCCTCACTGTTGCCGGGGCTGCTGGCTGGCGCACGGCGCAATGCCAATCGCGGCTTTTCCGATGTGGCGCTGTTCGAAGTCGGACAGGTTTTCCTTTCGGATAAGCCGGAAGGCCAGCATACCTATGCGTCTGGTCTGCGCACTGGCACGGCCAAGCTCGATGGCGCCGGGCGCCATTGGTCGGGCAAGGCCGAGGTGGTTGGTGTCTGGGATGCCAAGGCCGATCTCGCGGCGGTGCTCGATGCGCTCGGGATCGACGTCGATAAGGTGCAGGTGCTTCCCGAAGCTGCATCGTGGAGCCACCCGGGTCGCGGCGGGCGCTTTGCGCTGGGGCCAAAGGTGACGCTGGGCTGGTTCGGTGAACTGCATCCGGCGCTGGCGGCTGATCTCGATATTTCAGGACCGGTTGCGGCGTTTGAAATCGACCTCGATGCCCTGCCGGAAGCACGCAAGAAGGCGACCAAGACCAAGTCGGCGCTGGAGCTGAGCCAGTTCCAGCCGGTGTGGCGTGACTTTGCTTTCGTGATGGATCGCGGGGTTACGGCCGCGTCGATCCTGCGCGCGGCCAAGGGTGCGGACAAGGCGCTTATCACCGATGTCGGCATTTTCGACGTGTTCGAAGGCGCCCATGTCGGCGAGGGCAAAAAGTCGGTCGCCATCGAAGTCACCCTGCAGCCGCGGGACAAGACGCTGACGGACGAGGATATCGAGAAGGTTTCGGCGGCCGTTGTTGCGGCCGTGACCAAGACGACGGGCGGCGAACTGCGGAAGTAAGCGACCGTAGTCATTCCACCGTCGTCATTGCCCGGCTTGTCCGGGCAATCCACTCTCGCCGATATATGGACCACCGGGACAAGCCCGGTGGTGACGCCAAGTTGCTGGCGGTGATCTGCCACCTCGGAGACAAAAGTGTCCCGCACCGACGCCATTTTGAAACGCCTGTCTGGCCTTCATCCCAAGCTGATCGATCTCAGCCTCGATCGCATGCTGCCGCTTCTGGAAAAGCTCGGCAATCCGCAGGATCGGCTGCCGCCCACCATCCATGTGGCGGGGACCAATGCAAAGGGCTCGACGATCGCCTATCTCCGCGCCTTCCTCGAAGCAGCGGGAAAAAAGGTGCATGTATATAATTCTCCCCACCTCGTGCGCTTCAACGAGCGCATTCGGCTGGCGAGCAAGCTCGTCGAGACGCGGCTCCTTAATGCTGCGCTCGAAGAGGTGGAGCGGATCAATGGCGGGGCGGGGATCACCTTTTTCGAGGTGACAACGGTGACGGCGTTCAAGCTGTTTGCCGAGACGCCGGCCGATTTCCTGCTGCTCGAAACCGGAATGGGCGGAACGTATGACACGACGAATGTCGTCAAGCAGCCGCTTGGGACCATCATCACGCCGGTCGACTTCGACCACCAGGGATTTTTGGGAAATACGATCGCCGAGATCGCGTCGAACAAGGCCGGGATTTTGAAGCGTGGCTCGAAGTCCGTCATAGGCATTCAACGCGACGAGGGCCGCAAGGTGCTGGAGCGCGCGGCGCATCGGCTGGGGATCACACCGCTCTGGCAGGGCGAGGATTTTCACGGAACGCACCAGGACGGGCGGTTGCTCTACACCGACGAGGCCGGCATGCTCGACCTACCACCACCGGCGCTGCGGGGACCGCACCAGTTCGACAATGCGGCCCTGACCATTGCCGCAGCGCGGCATTTTGGCTTGCCGGTGACCGACAGGGATTTTGCCGAGGGCCTGCGGAAAGTAACCTGGCCGGCGCGGATGCAGCCAATCCGCTCGGGAAAACTGCGGGACCTCTTGCCGGCGGGCCACGAACTATGGCTCGATGGCGGGCATAATCCGCATGGGGCCAAGGCGCTGGCGCGGACCATTGCAGAATTCGACCGCAGCCGGCCGGCGCCGCTGGTGCTGATCATGGGCATGATGAACACGCGTGATCCCGGCGAGTTTCTCGAGGCGTTCAAGGATTTTCAGCCGCGGGTGATGGCACTGACCATTCCGGGAGAGCCGAATGCGCATCCGGCGGGGCATATCGTCAGCCGCGCGGAAAGCTTGCGGCTTTTGGCGCGGTCGAAGCGGTCGATTGTTTCAGCGTTGAAAGCAGCGGCAGAGGTGCCGAATGCGCGTGTGCTGATTTGTGGGTCACTGTATTTGGCGGGTGATGTGCTGGCGAAGAACGGCACGCCGCCGGACTAACGATCAGTACTTCGCCTGCTCACTACCGCAGAAGGGATCGACCGGACTTGTCCCTGTGAACGCGGTCTGCCCAAGCACTGCGTTCAGCACAGCCTCCTGAATGGCGTCGCTGGAGCCGTAGGCGTTGATATAGGTCGAGACGCGCGGCGCGTCGTAGAGATAGTAGGGAAAACCGAGAGAGACCATGAGTGTCGGCACTTCGTGCCAGTGGCGATGCATGGCGCCGAAGACCGAGCCGGTGAGGCGTTTCCAATCGAGGAAGATTCGGCTGCGGGTGAGGAGCGTTTCCTCGGCGAGGAGATAGAGCACCAGATCATAATCGCTGGGGCGCACGGCGAGGTCGGGCGTGTGGAGGGTAACCTCAAATCCCTCGCGGGTAAGCATATCCGGCAGGGATAGTGGGATCGGCTGAGGGGCGAAGGGCTGGACGGCGCCAGTCGAATAGATCAGCACGCGCTTGTGCTTGGCCGGCGAGAGCGGCAGGAGGTTGGCCGTGTCTTTCACCAGCGTCGGCATGCGGGCAGTGACTTCTGCAGCCTTGGCCAGCTTTTCCGGCGTGGCGACGATTGCGCGAGCGGTGTCGAGATTGGGCTCGGGACGGTCCCTGTGAAGGCCAAGGGCGGCCTTGAGGGCGAGGACGCGGGTGACGGCCTCGTCGACGCGCTCCTGGGTCAGGCGGCCATCGGCAACCGCCTTCACGAGGCGCATCAGGTCGCCATTGGGGTCGTCCGAAAACAAAATAACATCGCAACCAGCGATGATGACTTCGGGCAGGGTTTCGTCGCGCGGGCCCCAATCGCCGAGACCAGCCATGGGCGTGGCGTCGGAGACGATGAGGCCATTGAAGCCCAGGCGCTCGCGGAGGAGCGTTTCGTTGAGCACGCGGCTCAGCGACGCTGGGCGGAATGCCTCAGAGGTGGCTTCGGGATCGAGCTCCCGCACGAAAGCCGGGAAGGCGATGTGGGCGGACATGACGCTGAGAACGCCGGCATTGATGGCGGCGCGGTAGAGGCGGCCAAACTTTTCTTCCCATTCGGCAAGGGTCAGCGGGTTGACCGTCGTGACCAGATGCTGGTCTCGATCGTCATACCCTTCGCCGGGCCAGTGTTTCACAGTCGCCGCGACACCATTGCTCTGGAAAGCGGCAATCTGCGCCAGGGCATGGCGTTCGATCCTGTCGATATCGCTGCCATAGGAGCGCGTGCCGACGATGGCGCTGCGCCAGGCGGCATTGATGTCGATGACGGGAGTAAAACTCCAGTTGAGGCCGACGGCGCCCGCTTCCTCGGCCATGATGGTCGAGATCGCCGTGGTGGCCTCGACGTCGTCGACAGCGGCAAGGCCGAGCGGGTTGGGCACCGAGGTGCCGAAGGGCAGGCTCATGCGGCTGCCTTCGAGATCGGCCGATATCAGCATGGGCGCAGGACCGATGGCGTCGAGTTGGCGGGCGAAGCCGATTTCGGCGGCGAGATCTTCGGAATAGATGCGGGTCACGCCACCGGGGCGGAAGCTCCTTACCGTTTCCAACGCTTCGTCGGCCGGGCCGCGGGCCAGCAGCACAAAAAGCTGGGCCAGCTTGTCGCGCGGCGCCAGGCCATCGCGTGTCGAATGGACCCAGGCGATCGCCTCTTCGTCGAGATGGAACGGGGCGGCGGACAGGTCGATGGCGGACAAGGGCAGTCTCCGGAAACGGCGAATTCTATAGAGCTAGCAGAGCGCTTAGGGCGCTGCCACTCGTGAGTGACCGGATAAGGCGACCAGATTGTGGTCGGCAAACAAAAGCGCCGCCGGACGTGTGTCAAGCGGCGCTTGGTATTCTTTAGGAGGCCGTCTTAGGCGGCGTGGCCTTCGAGCCACTTGGTGAGGCCTGCCTTGGGCGTGCCGGCACCGATCTTCATGTCGGCGGCTTCGCCATTCTTGAACAGAATCATGGTGGGGATGGAGCGGACGCCATACTTGACCGTCGTCGAGGGGTTCTCGTCGACGTTGAGCTTGACGATCTTCACCTTGCCGGAAAGTTCGGTGGAGAGTTCATCGAGCACGGGGGCGATCGCCCGGCAGGGCCCGCACCACTCCGCCCAGAAATCGACCAGAACCGGTTCCTGAGAATTTAGAACTTCCTCGCCAAAGGTGGCGTCGGAAACCTGCTTCGTCATTTAGTGTGCCTTTTGGGTTGAAAGCGGTGGCTTGTTTGCTCCCAAAGCTGGGGAGAGTCCAGCCTCTGCACAAGATCGATCACCGCAGGGTGAAATCCGCAGTGGCGCCGTCCAAGAGAGCTTTGGGCAAAATCATCAATGATTCCAACTCTGTCCACAGGATCGCTGCCCTAACAGGACGGCCGGGGAACAGCTGGCTTGCAACCAGCGCATATAACCCGAGCTGCGTGATGTACCGCGCCGGCACGCCGGCGGCCTCCTTCGGCGCCGACGCATCGGACTTGTAGTCGATCACCGTTACCCCGGTGTCGTCAACCACAAGCCTATCGATACGCCCAGCAAGGCGGATTGGTTCCCCGCCCCGCGTGTCTTGCACCAGAAAAGCCACTTCGGCCCGGCTGTCGGGTCCGAAGAGCGGAGCGAAGTCGGGGTGATTGAGAATGGACAGCGCCTTTTTTCCCAGGCGACCCCACTCGTCAGGCAGGTCGGGCAGCAGGGTTTCGAGCGCGCGCGGAATGACATTGGGCCAGAGGCTGGGATCGACCTTGCCCAGATGTTGCAGCAGGGCATGAAGGGCGATGCCGGATTTGCGCGCGGTCTCGGCGTCGCGCACGCGTTCGGCGAGGGTCGCGAGGACGGGTTCGCCGCCGACGGCTTCGTGGGCGCGTGAGGGCGAAAGGATTTGCGGCGGGGCGAATTCTGGCAGGGGCGGCGGATCGACCCAGGTGGATTTGGGCGCACCGGTGGCTTGGGTCGTGGTGGCGATCAGCGGCGTCGGGCGATCAGAAGGGAACATGAGCGCAGAGAGGCCATTTTCGTCCTCGACGCGCTCGGACGCCGCGCCAAGCGCTGATTCTATGGCCTCATACCATGTGCCGTCGAGCTTGCCGCGCTGGGTCAGGGCGCCGGTGACATAGAGTTCGTCTTCAGCGCGGGTCATGGCCACATAGAGTTTTCGCCAATATTCCTGGGCAAGATTGGCGTCGATCTCTTCCTTGAGCGCGAGGGTCGCGGGGACATGCTGGCGTTGGCTAGCGGCGTGGATGAGGAGTGGGCCGGGTGCGCCATTGAGCACATAGACCGGGCTGCCAATCTGCTTGCTGTCGGGCTTGCTTGCAGCATCAGCCATGATGACGATGGGGGCTTCGAGCCCCTTGGCGCCGTGGACGGTCATGACGCGGACGCCGCCACCACCTTCGGCCAATTCGCGCTTGATCGAGACGTTGCGGCTGCGCATGTCGGCGGCAAAGCCTTGCAGCGACGGCTGCTCGCGCTGTTCGTGGGCCAAGGCCAGTTCGAGGAATTCGGAGAGGACCTCGTCCACCTCGGGGCCGAGGCGCGTATGGAAGCGTTTGAGGCCGCCATCGGCATAGAGGACGCCGGTCAAAAATTCGAAGGGACGCTCGAAATCGAGATCGGCGCGCCAGCGCGTCAGGCGCTCGGCAGCAGCCCTATCGGCGGGGCTGCTTGAAGCCAGGAGCGCGGACCAGAGGCTCTGGTATTGGGAGCGGGTGCTGGCGAGAATGAAAAGATCGTCTTCGGAAAAATCGAAGAGCGGGGAGCGGAGAAGCGCGGCCAGTTGCAGATCGTCGGCGGGGTTGAGGAGGACATCGATCAGCGCGAGGAGATCGAGAATGGCGATATGGCTCGTGACCGCAAGTCGATCGGCGCCAGGGGTCGGCACATCGAGAAGGCGCAGGGCGCGGATGATTTCCTGGAAGAGCGCACTGCGGGATTGGACGAGGATCAGCACATCATCGGCGCGCACGGCCCGGCCGCGCTGGGCAAGGGGGCGCCCCGTATCGATCCAGCCCTTGATCTCACGGGCCATGCGGAGCGCCACTTGGCGCGCTGCGCTTTGTTCTGCTTCCACCGGCTCCAGCGGCCACTGGCCGTCGCCGAGTTCGGATTTTTGCGCCTGGATGGGCGGCCAGAGCGTAACCGCGCCGCCGGCCTGGCTGCGCGCCGCGGTGTGGAGCACGGGGTCGGCGGCGAGGAGCGCGAGCTGGATGTCTGGGCGGGCGCAGACGCGGTCCACAGCGTCGAGAATGCCTTTGAGCGTACGGAAACTCGTATGCAGCGGCAGGCGGGCAAAGGCCATTTCGGCGGCTTCGGCACGGCGGGCGAAATCGTGGCCGGTGGTGCCGAAGAGCGCCGGCTGGGCGCCCTGGAAGGAATAGATCGACTGCTTCTGGTCGCCCACCGCAAAGACCGAGCGCGGGCGGCGAGCGGCGCCTTCGCCGACGAAGAATTCTGCGGCCAGCGCCCGGACGACGCGCCATTGCTGATCATTGGTATCCTGGCTTTCATCGACCAGAATATGCTCGATGCCTGCATCGAGCTTGTATTGGACCCAGGGCCCGATTTCCGAATTGTCCAAGAGATCGCCGAGGCGGGCGACGAGATCGTCGAAATCGAGCAGCGCGTGGCGGCGCTTGTCGTCTTCGTAGCGATTGGCAATGGCAACGAGAATATCGAGAACCGCGGCGCTGCGCTCGACCAGTTCGGCGGCTTTGATGCGCGTGTCGAGGGCGACGAGCCGAACCTGTTCGCGTGTCAGGGTGTCGAAAATGGCGGGGTGATCGGCCTGCTCTTTCTTGACCATCAGGCGGCTGCGCGGAGTGCCTGTACCCGTGAAGAAGGCGGCGCGGAGGAGATTGGGATCGGGCCGATCGGGATCGAGGCGCGCGAGAAGATCGGCGCAGGTCTTGTTGCCTGCAGCATCGCCGCCAAGCGTCGAGACGATATGGCGGAGCGTGGTCGGGTCGAGGAATGTGTCAGCGGTGACGCTAACGATCAGGTCGGCCGCGCTTTCCTTGCCTACACCGACAAGCATTCGCAGCCGTTGCTTAGCGGCCTCAGGATCGGCAAGAAGGGCTTTGAGACGTGCGCCTTGCCCCAAGGCAGCGCCAATGGCTTCCCCGATATGATGATCACTCAGGCGTTCGAAGAGCGTTTCGACCGCGGCTCGGTTTTCGCCACCGCGCAGGCCCTCGGCGAGGACGCTTTCGCGGGCGGCCATGATCAATTGGCTCTGCTGGTCTTCTTCGATGACGGCGAAGTCGAACGGCACGCCGGCCTCGATGGGGAAGCGATGGAGCACGGCTTCGCAGAAGGCATGGATGGTAAGGATGCGAAGCCCGCCGGGGGTTTCGAGCGCGCGGGCAAATAAGGTGCGGGCGGCATTGAGGTCATCCGCGTCAGGAACGGCGCCGGTGAGACCAAACAGTGTTTCGCGCAGGTCTGCGTCGTCGATAACGGCCCAGCGCGCCAATTCATTGGACACGCGCTTCCGCATCTCGGCGGCGGCGGCTTTGGTATAGGTGAGACAAAGGATGGATTCGGGCTTTACTCCGGCGAGTAAGAGACGCTGGACGCGGCGGGTGAGCACATATGTCTTCCCCGAACCGGCATTGGCCTCAACCCAAATGGAATGGCTTGGGTCGGTGGCGCGGCCCTGAGCGTTTCTTGTGTCGGAGGGAATTGTGAGTTTGCCACGTTCCCCGCTCATGCGTCCTCCTCCCCGCCATCGACGCTGGTCCATTCCGCGACGCGGGCCAGATGATCATAGGGGCCCGCAAAGCGCTGGCCGGCGAGCGGCAAGAGGCGGGCGGGCATGGGCGTGTCGCGGAAGAGAAAGTGCTCGATATGGCTCTGGAGGCGGCGATTGATCTCGTCGGCGGCCTCCATGATCGGCCTGCCATCGCCGGGCTTGAACTCGGTGGGCACGAAGGCATCAGGGCCGAGGCCGATCTTCACATAGGTCAGGGCGCTGGCAGGCGCGGCGACAAGGCCGGTCATGGCCCCTGCCCCGCTCATCACCGCTTCCATCAGCAATTGCGGCGCCTCAAAGGCCTTCATCATAGCCGGAGTGGGCGGCGAACCGGTCTTGAAATCGAGAATTTCGACCGTGCCGTCGAGCATTTCATCGACGCGGTCGGCTTGGCCCGTGATCCGGAAAGGCTCGGCCAGAGAGAGCGGCATGTCGCCCTTGATTTCGGCATGGCGCTGTTTGACGCGGGCATCGCGGCTGCGCTCAAAATCGAGGAACTGCATGGCAGCGGTAGCAAAGCGCTTGAGCCAGATGTCGCGGCGCTCGCCGATAGCTTCAAGGCCGGAAAAGGCATCGGCGGCGATGGTCATCAGGGTGTCGAAGGCCTCTGGCGAGTTGGGGTCGTGCCCCTCTTCGACGAATCGGGCGAGGGCATCGTGGATGATGGTACCGCGCTCGCGGGCGTCGGGAACATTGCCGAGCGGATCGAGCTGGCGCAGGCGCAGCACGTGCTTAGCGTAGAGGTCATAGGGCGAACGCATCAGCGTTTCGACCTCGGTGACCGAGAGGCGACGCGGGCGGAGATGTGCAGGCGGATTGGGCGCAGGGCGGGTGGCCGGTTTGCTGGTCTCTACCGCATCGATAGCGCGGGCGGTGGCGAGCCAGCTTTGGCCGCGCTGGCGTAGCAGGTTGGCGGCATCTTCGCCCGCAAAGGCATCGAGGCGCTGGACAAGGCGCGAGGGCAATGCGGGGCTGGTTCCGATGCGATCGGCATAAGCGATGATGACATCGGCATTGCCCATGGCTTCGGCAAAATCATGGGCGGCGAGGCCCTGCAGACGCTCGGGCGGTTCGAGCCCGGCGGCAAGGCGCATGCCGCGGCTGAGCCAGGGTCCTGGATCGGCCGGCTCGGGCCAGACATCTTCGTTAAGCGCGCCGAGAATGGTCAGGTCCGGCCGCATCAACCGGGCTTCGATCTGGCCCCAAATGGCGATATCGCCGCGCCGGTCGAGCCGGTTGCGGACCTGAAAGCCGTTCATGAGCGCGGCGAGGACTCTATCGAGACCTTGGGGCGCGAAGGCATGGCCCTGCCCGCCGTGCTTTTGCAGTTCCTCGGCCCAAGCGCGGAGTTCATCGCAGCCGCGGACGGGCGCGCCATCGGCGACGGCATCGACGGCAGAGTTGATCGCGGCGGCGAGATCGGCGGCGCGGATGTGGGTCTGATCGAGCAGTTTGGTAAGCGGGGTCAGGGCGCGGGAAATGTCGTCGAGCAGCGCGGTAATTGCTTCGGCCTTTTCCGCGTTCAGTTTGCGAGCAGCACTTTTGGGTGGCTCGACCAGGTGATCAGCGAGAGCTTTGCGCAGGCCATCGAGGCCGGGTGCAGGCCGCTGGCCGCGGAGGAGCGCCAGTTCGATATCGTCGGCGAGTTGGGCCACCTCCTTGCGGCTGCGGCCAAAAAGACTGGCACGATTGCGGAGGAGCGCCACGAGATCGACGGCGGCGCAGCGATTGACGGCGAGGGTCAGGATCTGGCGGGCAAGGCGACCGACGGTCGACTGGAACAGCGGGGCACCGGCGGCATCGTCCACATAGACATCGAAACGGGCAAGTTCGGCGGCGATGCGGCGCGCGAGATTACGGTCGGGCGTGATGATACCGACGGTTTTTTTGCGGGCGAGTGCATCGCGGGCGGCAAGCGCGATGGCGCGGGCCTCCTCGTCTTCTTGTCGGGCGGCGATGATGGTGACGCCGGTCAGGGCCTGTTCAAGATCGCTAGCGGTGAGGCGGTCGCGCGACCAATGGGCGGTTTCGGAGGTCAGCGCGAGCGCGTGGTGGATGAGGCGGGTCCGTGGATGGTCTTGAGCCGCGAGCTCGACCACCTCACCCGGACCGGCGCCGAGCGTGCGCAAGAGTTTTGCGAGATGATATTGCGGATGGCCATGCGGGCTTTCCTCGCTGCGGAGGAGCGCGGCGTGGGTTTCGGCCGACATGGACGTATCGAGACCGGGCAAGACGACAGCGCCGCGCGGCAGGCGTTCAATCGCCCGAAGGAGGCGGGCCGTGGCGGGAATGGAGCCGGTGGAGCCAGCGGCAATGACGGGCCGATCGCCATAAATGAACGGCGCGCCTTCGGCCTGGCGATCGAGCCGAGTGCCGCGCAGGGTTGAGGGATCGGCGCGGCCGAGCTCGTCCAGCATGGAGGGCCAGGCGCTGAGCGCGATGTCGAGAAACTGCAGCGTCTGCTGCCAATAGGCGCCGAGCTCGGGGCCAAGGGTTTCGCCGAGCGTCCGCAATTCGGTTACGCCCGTTTCGGCAATCGCAAGGTCGTCGAACACCGCAGCGAGCGAATCGGCCATGGAAAAGATTTCGGCGGCCGTTGGGGGCGAGGAGAAGGCTTGGCCACCGGCGGGGCTATGGGCCCAGGCAGCGACGAGCCGGGAAAGGATAAGCCGGCGCTGCACGAGGCTGGCGGGCGGCAGAGTCGGCGGCGCGTCGAACGGCGGCAGGAACGGCTCTTCGTCGCTCTCATCGCCACCAAAGGTGCGGATATCGGGCAGGAGTCCGGTGAACTTCGGATGGGCCGCGAGGCATTCGGCGAGCGACTGGCGCGCGCGCTGCGTGGGCAGGATGACAGTGACGTCGCTGAGCCAGAATGGGCCCGTTTGCGACCAACCCGAAAGCAGGCGCCCGTCCATGATTGCATCGGCAAGCGTGGGCAGGAACGGCGCGTGGGGGGCGATGGAAAAAAGGCTCATGCCGAACCGAGGCGGCGTTCGGTTTCGGCGAGCGAGGTGGGGTCGCCGACATGGTACCAATCGGCATCGAGCACGACGCCCTTCAGGCGCTCGTCATCCATGGCCTTTTCCATAAGATCATAGAAGGAAAAGGCGCCATCCGGCGTGTCATCAAACGCGCGGCGACCGACAAGGGCGACGCCGCCATAGATGATCGGCGCACCATAATCGCGGGTGACCAAGCCGGTGGGATCGAGACAAAAATCGTGACTGCGGCTGATACCAGTAGCGCGGTGCGGCTGGATGCAGAGGATGACGATGTCGTGAGGGTTTTCATAACGCGCCAGCATCTTGGCGAGCGGGCGATCAGCGCCGTCGGGCCAGAACCCATCGGTGTTCATGACGAAGAAGGGATCGGAGACCAGCATGGGCAGTGCGCGCTTGACGCCGCCGCCAGTGCCCATCAACTCATCTTCACGGCTGATTTTGATGAGGCCGCCGAAATGGGCAAGGATCTGATCAGCCCGATAGTGCGCATTGGCGACGAAGCGTTTGACGCCCTCAGCCTGAGCATTGCGCATGATGCGCTCGATCAGCGGCACGCCGGCAACTGGAACGAGAGGCTTTGGGATCGTGTCGGTGAGCGGACGCAGGCGCGTGCCGAGGCCGGCGGCGAGGAGCATGCAATCGGGGAATCGGTCTTGTTTCTCCATGCCGGGATAGAACCGGCGGAGGGGGGGCTTGTCTAGGGGTGGGTGAGAAGGTCACCCCCTCCCAACCTCCCCCATCAAGGGGGAGGTGTCAGGCCAGTGGTCTTGATAAGAAATTGCCCCGAACGCAATGTTGCACCTCCCCCTTCGTGGGGGAGGTTGGGAGGAGGTGCCTGCCGTCGGGTTAAAACTCCGACCAGTCTTCCATCTTCGGCGCGGCGTTGCCGGCGGGGCGGCGGAGATAAGTGCTGGCGACGGATTTGAGTTTGTCCTGCATGCCCTTGATGCCGCGGGCGGGAGCAGGCTCCACCGAGCGGGCAGGGGTCGCCGAAACCGTGAACTGCTCGACGATGCGATCGAGTTGGCTGGCCTGGCCTTCGGTCTGTTCGATGGCGGCGTTGGTTTCTTCGACGAGCGCGGCGTTGTGCTGGGTCATTTCGTCCATCTGGCGGACGGCGATGGTCACTTCTTCGATGGCCGACGCCTGGGTACGGCTGCCGCGGGCGATGGCTTCGAGATCGGCGGTGTTTTCGCGGATGGCGTCGAGCATGCCCGACAGTTTGCCCGCGGCGTCGGAGACGAGCTGGGTGCCGCCCTTCACTTCGCTGGCGGACTGTTCGATCAAGACCTTCACGTCGGCCGAGGCGCTGGCAGCGGACTGGGCGAGGCGACGCACTTCAACGGCAACGACCGCAAATCCCTTGCCGGCTTCACCAGCGCGCGCTGCTTCGACGGACGCGTTGAGGGCCAGAAGGTTGGTCTGGAAGGCGATGTCGTCGATCATGCCGATGATGTTCGAAATCTTGGCTGAGGACTGCGTGATCCGGCCCATGGCCTGATTGGCGCGGGACATAACCTCGCCGCCTTCTTCGGCCGATCGGGAAACGGCATGAGCCTTTTTGCTTGCGGCTTCCGCCATGGCGGCATTGTCGAGCACAGTTGAAGCCAATTGCTCCATGGTGGCCGACGTTTCTTCGATTGTCGCGGCCTGGCGGGTCGTACGTTCGGAGAGATCGTTCGCACCCGAAAGAATTTCGCCGGTGGCGCGCTTGAGCGTGCCGGAGGTGGAGCGCAACTGGCCGACGATGTCGCCGAGCCGTTCGGCAACGGCATTGGTGTCGGTCTTGAGGCGGGCAAAGGCGCCCTGATAGTCGCCATTGACCCGATGGGTCAGGTCGGTATCAGCGAGGGCCGAGAGCACCGAGCCGGTTTCCGAGAGACCGCGATCGACGGTTTCGACGAGGCGGTTCACCGAATGGGCCAATGCATTGAGCTCGGCATCGGGGAAACGGGCTTCGACGCGATGGGTGAAATCGCCTGCGATTGCGGCGTCGACGACGTCGCCGAAGGCGCGCTGCAGCGTGACCATCATCTCGGCGCGTTCAGCCTGATTGCGGATCGCCTGGGCGGCTTCAGCTTCGGTGAGCTGGGTAACCTTGCGGCCATTTTCGCGGAACACCTCAACCGCGCGGGCCATGGCGCCGAGTTCGTCATTGCGCTGGCCGAAGGGCACTTCTGTATCAAATTTGCCGCCAGCGACAGTTTCCATCGTGCCGGTGAGGCGGGTGATGGGACGAGTAATCGAGCGCGAGAACAGAAGGCTGAGGACGGCGACGACGGCGAGGAGGCCGGCGCCGATGGCAAGCATCATGTTGCGCATCTGGGCGACCGGGGCCAGAACCTCGTCGCGGCCCATGACGGCGATGGCCGCCCAGGTGCCGCCCTTGGTGACGATGGGCGCAGCAGCGACGAGCATGGGGGTCGCGCGGTATTCGGACGATTCGCCGATGGGATGTTTTCCCGAGATAGCCGCGTCGAGCACGGGGCCGGTGAAGCTTGCGGTCAGCGCGTCATTGTCGGGCGTGAAGATGGAATCGGAGCGCAGCTTGCCATCGGCGCCAACGACGATGACTTCGCCGGTTTCGCCAAGGCCGGTGCGGTCGCCGACGACACCGTCGATCAGTTGCGACGGCAACTGGAAGGCGACGACGCCGATCTTCCGGCCCTGGGCATTGAAGACCGGCTTGGCAAAGAAACTCGCGGGTCGGCTGGCAGATGGCGCATAGGCCTCGTAATCGGACACCGCGATATCGGTGTCGTTCTCGATGGCAAGCGCCTGCTGATAGACGCGGCCGAGGCCGGTTGTGGCGAGCGGACCGCCTTCGGCAAGGGTCGTGCCGAACTCCTGGTTCTTGTCGAAGGAGTAGACAACGAACCCCTTCAGATCCATCAGGTAAAAGTCGGCATAGCCGCGCGCGGTTACCTTGTTGCGGAAGGCCGGGTGGAAGCGGGTGTGGGTGACATCATAGGCGCCGGTTGTACCAAGCGTATCGAGCGCCGAGAGATTGTCCTTATTGGGATTATCATCGACATAGAGTTTTCGAACTTCGGCGGTCGGATCGACCTTGAACTGCAACCAGGCGCCGGCGAAATCACGGAGGGCCTGCTGGGTATCGGCGGAGCGTGAGGTGGCGCTGAGGTCCTCCTCGACGCCGGCAATGTACGACGAGACGGCGCGAGCGCGTTCGGAAGCGAGGGTTTCGAGGGTATTTTCCGCCGAAGTGCGGAGCGCCTGCGAACCAATCAGGTAACTCGCAAGACCGACACCGATGCTGACAAGCAGAGCCGAGCCCAAAAGGGCCAATGGCAATTTACGGGCGATCGGCAGAGTAAATCGGCGCATAAAGCTTCCCCCATAGGCAGTTCGGCCTCGTAGAAGGCCGAACGGTTGTGCGGGAAAGTTAGGCTAAGGCCGTTAAGTGCGGGTAAAGACCCTATTCCGCATGCGCGGCAGCTTGCACCAGATCATCATCGCCTTCAGCGGCAACGGCAGCATCGCGAACGCTTGCCTGGGCAGCTATGGCTTTGCTGGCCGAACCCGAGAGTTCTTCATTGGCCGGGGCGCGCGTCAGAATGCCGGCGAGCGAACCGATTGTCGAGCGCAGGTTATGGCGGTGGACGACCATGTCGACCATGCCGTGCTGATAGAGATATTCCGAGCGTTGGAAGCCTTTGGGCAGCTTTTCGCGAATGGTCTGCTCGATAACGCGCTGGCCGGCAAAGCCGATGAGCGCGCCGGGTTCAGCCAGGTGCACGTCGCCCAGCATGGCATAGGATGCGGTGACGCCACCGGTCGTCGGATTAGTCAGAACCACGAAGAAGGGCAGTCCAGCCTCACGGAGGCGCAGCACGGCCACGGTGGTGCGCGGCATCTGCATCAGCGACAAGACGCCTTCCTGCATGCGCGCGCCGCCGGAAGCGACAAAGAGAATGAACGGCGTCTTGCGCTCGACAGCGGTCTCAAGGCCGGTGACGATTGCCTGGCCGGCAGCCATGCCGAGAGAGCCAGCGAGGAAATCGAAATCCTGCACGGCAACGGTCACAGGGCGCTGATAGAGCTTGCCGGTCGCAACCAGGACTGAATCGTCGTAGCCGGTCTTGGCGCGATTTTCCTTCAGCTGGTCGACATAGCGCTTCTGGGCGCGGAATTTTAGCGGATCGGCCACAGCCGACTGCGATGGGACAATGTCATAAGCGCCATCATCGAGGAACGTCGCCAGCCGGTCGGTCGGCTTGATCTTCATGTGGTAGCCCGAATTGGGAACCACCCACTGATTGGCCTCGAGATCGCGGTAAAACACCATCTCGCCCGATTCCGGATCCTTCACCCAAAGGTTTTCCGGCGTGTCCCGCTTGGTGTTGAGGAACGAGCGGATTTTTGGGCGGACGAAATTGTCGATCCAGTTCATGGCGCGGCCTTTCGCGATGATCTCAAGCGCGTTTGGTAGCGCTCATTCGGCGTCACCTAAACGTCAATTGTGGCAATTCTTATCAGGTGAGGTGGGGTACGGCAAAGGCAAGAGCCGCGCTATGCACAGCGGCTCCGCGCCTTACACCCGCGCCCGCTTGAGCCCGGCGGCAAGGTCGGCGACGAGGTCGCGAACGGCGCCGACGGTCCTGTCAGTGGCCTTGCCATCAACGAGCGACTTGGCCACCGCATCGACGATGACGGTGCCAACCGCAATGCCATCGGCATGCCGGCCCATTTCGGCGGCATCTTCGGCGGTCTTGATACCGAAGCCAACGATGACGGGAAGCTCAGTATGCGCCTTGATGCGCTGGACCGATTCACCGACAGCGGCGCGCGACTTGATGACCGCGCCGGTCGTGCCGTTCATCGAGACGTAGTAGACAAAGCCCGAAGTGTTTTCGAGCACGACGGGCAGGCGTGCATCGTCGGTTGTGGGCGTGGTCAGGCGGATGAAATTGATGCCGGCCTTAAGCGCGGGAATGCAGAGTTCGGCATCTTCTTCGGCTGGCAAATCCACGATGATCAGACCATCGACGCCGGCCTCCTTGGCGGTCGCGAGGAATTTCTCGACGCCGAAGACATAGATGGGGTTGTAGTAACCCATCAGCACGATCGGGGTTGTCTCATCCTTGCGGCGGAATTCCTCAACCATGCCAAGCACGCCACGCAGCGTCTGGCCCGCGGCGAGGGCACGTTGGCCGCCCATCTGGATGGCGACGCCATCGGCCATGGGATCGGAAAAGGGCAGGCCCAGCTCGATGATGTCGGCGCCCGCCGGCGGCAGGGCGTTCATGATGGCCTGGCCGGTCGCCAGGTCAGGATCGCCACCCATGACATAGGCTGCGAGCACGGGACGATTGGCTGCTCTGGCAGAAGCGAAAACGCGGTCGATGCGGGTCGTCATTATTTCAGCAGTCCCAGATATTTGCCGACGCTTTCGACGTCCTTGTCGCCGCGGCCTGAAAGGCAGAGGACGACGGATTGGTCTTTCGCCATCGTGGGCGCGAGTTTCATGACCTGAGCCAGGCCATGGGCGCTCTCGAGTGCCGGAATGATCCCTTCCATCTTCGTGCAGAGCTGGAAAGCTTCGAGCGCTTCGGTATCCGTGATCGGCGCATACGTGACGCGCTTGGTGTCGTGGAGATAGGAATGCTCCGGACCGACACCGGGATAATCGAGACCGGCCGAGATGGAGTGGCCTTCAAGGATCTGGCCGTCATTGTCCTGCAGCAGATAGGTGCGGTTGCCGTGGAGGACGCCGGGGCGGCCGCCGGTCATCGAAGCGGCATGGCCGTTTTCGATGTCGATGCCATGGCCGCCGGCTTCTGCGCCATAGATAGCCACCTCAGGATCATCGAGGAAAGCGTGGAAAGTGCCGATGGCGTTAGAGCCGCCGCCGACGCAGGCGACAACGGCATCGGGCAATTTGCCTTCGCGTTCGCGGAACTGCTCTTTCAATTCGGTGCCGATAACCGATTGGAAGTCTCGGACCATTTCCGGATAGGGATGCGGGCCAGCAGCGGTGCCGATCAGGTAATAGGTCGAATCGACATTGGTGACCCAGTCGCGGAGCGCTTCGTTCATCGCGTCCTTGAGGGTCCCTGCCCCCGCCGTCACC
This sequence comes from Devosia sp. BK, assembly GCF_032907385.1. NCBI lineage: Bacteria > Pseudomonadati > Pseudomonadota > Alphaproteobacteria > Hyphomicrobiales > Devosiaceae > Devosia > Devosia sp. BK. The sequence continues at coordinate 457,210 of NZ_JAIMBX010000002.1, read as the reverse complement.
GGGCGGACTTCGGCGCCCAGCATTTTCATGCGCAAGACGTTGGGCATTTGCCGCTCGACGTCGGTTGCGCCCATGAAGATGGTGCAGGGCAGATCGAATTTGGCGCAAACTGTCGCTGTCGCCACGCCATGCTGGCCGGCGCCCGTCTCGGCGATGATGCGGGTCTTGCCCATGCGCTTGGCAAGCAGGATCTGCCCAAGGCAATTGTTGATCTTGTGCGAGCCGGTGTGGTTGAGCTCTTCGCGCTTGAACCAGACCTTGGCCCCGCCCAGATGCTCGGTGAGCCGTTCTGCAAAATAAAGCGGGCTAGGGCGGCCGGTATAGTGGGTCGCAAGGTTCTTGAGTTCGGCGAGATAGGCCGGATCGACCTTGGCGGCCCGGTATTCCTTTTCGAGGTCGAGAATGAGCGGCATGAGCGTTTCAGCAACGAAACGCCCGCCATAAAGACCGAAGCGGCCATGCTCATCCGGGCCGTTGCGCAGGGAATTGATGCCGTCCATTTGGATCCTCTCGGCGCCGCCGAGCGTAACCCGGCCGACGACTTCTAACTGGCTGACCGTGCGTTGCGGATGAACGCTTCGACCAGCCTTTTGTCTTTTTCGCCAGGTGCCCGCTCGACCCCGGAAGACACATCGACCCCAAAGGGCGCGACGTTCCTGATGGCCTCGGCGACGTTGTCTGGCTTCAGGCCACCGGAAAGCATGAAGGGGATGGACGGGTCAAGCGCCTTGAGCAGCGACCAATCGAAGCTTTCGCCCAAACCGCCCGGGCGATCGGCGCCCTTGGGCGGCTTGGCATCGAGCAAGATGCGATCCGCGACCTCGGCAAAAGCGGCGACCTGAGCCACATCATCGGCAGTGCCGATGGGCAGGGCTTTCATGATCTCGACGCCGGCTTCGGCCCGAATGGCCTCGACGCGATGCGGTGTTTCCGGCCCATGGAGTTGGATCCAGTCGGGGCCGAGCGCCGCAACTTCGGCGACACAGCTATTGTCCGGATTGACTAAGACGACACAGCTTTCGACGCGGCCGCGCGAGGCGGAAATCAGTTCGCCCAATTGCTCGATGCCGACATGGCGCGGAGAGCGGGCAAAATGCATGAAGCCGATCATGTCGGCGCCTGCGGCAATGGCCACATCCAGCATATCGAGCGTTTTAATGCCGCAGATTTTGACGATCAGGGGGTCGGCCATCGTGTGGGCGAAACTCTAGGGGGTCGGAAGTTTTTAAATGGACGAGCAGCGCCGACCGGTCACCGCAGATCCAGGATTTCATCCACTTCGGAAAGCGCTGCTGGGGTCGCCTGGGCTTGGCGGCGCCGCTGGTTTTCCAGTTCCTGATTGAGTGCCTGCGCTTCGCGGCGCCACTGGCGCTCGCGCTTGCGGTGCTCGCCTTGAGCAAACCAGGCCGCGGTGCCACCAAGCAGCACGCCGACCAGCAGCACGATGTAGAGAATCACAAAGAGCGGAATGCCGTAGCCAGCCGCACTGGCATCAGCCGGCGCACCGAACGGATTGAGATTGATCGCGACGAGCTGGCGATTGGCAAGCGCAAAGGCCACCAGTACAAGGCAGAGCGGCACCAAAACCAGCCAACCGACAATCTTGCTGATCATGCAGTAATCCGAACTACCTTTTCGTCCGCAACGGCCGCGCGACTATTCGCGATTGAGCCGCTCGCGGATTTCCTTGCCGGCCTTGAATTGCGGCACATACTTTTCTTCGACTTCAACCTGTTCACCCGTGCGCGGGTTGCGTCCGACGCGCGCGGGACGGTTTTTTACCGAAAAGGCGCCAAAGCCGCGGAGCTCTACCCGGTCGCCGCGCGCCATGGCGTCGCCGACCTGATCCAGGATGGCATTGACGATATTTTCGATATCGCGCTGGAACAGATGAGGATTTTCTGCAGCGAGCTTCTCGACAAGTTCAGACTTGATCATGGAAGGCTCCGGTCTCCAATGCGAATGCCCACGGCTCAGGGCTTTGGCCCAAACTGCCAAAGCGAGACCAAACCGTCAAGCACGACAGGACCATCAGGCGAAAGACCGAGTGCCGCACGTGCCGAACCGCCCAAAAGACGCCCGGCCCAGCCAAATCCGTCCTCGGGCTGCGGCCAGACATCGACCACGGCAAGCTTTTCGGGGACTTCGCGCTCCTTGACGAGCCAATCAATGGCTTCCAGTTCGCCACCGATCGCATCGATCAAACCTGCGTCAAGGGCGACGCGGCCGGTGACAATGCGGCCATCGGCCAGCGCAAGGGCCGCCGGACGCGGCATATCGCGTCGCTCGGCAACGATATCGACAAACCAGGCAAAGCTGTCCTGCACCAGTTCGTTGAGCGAGACACGGGCCGCGCCTTCCAGCGGCTCGTCATTGTCGGGTTCGGCCTTGAGGGGGCCTGATGCCACCTTATCGAGGTCGATGCCAATGGTATCGAGAAGCTTGCCGGCATTGACATGCTGATAGAGGACGCCGATCGAGCCGACGATGGATAGGCGCCGCGCAAAAATCCTGTCGGTACCTATGGCAGTCATGTAGGCCGCAGAGGCGCCGAATTCGTTGATGGCCGAGACGGTCGGCTTTTTCGCGCTTAGGCGACGAAGCGCCTCATAGAGTTCTTCACCACCGGCCGTAGTGCCGCCGGTCGAATTGATCGCGACGACGACGGCTTTTACGGTGTCGTCCTCGATCAAGTGCTCGAAGAGCGCCTGACGCTCGGCATTGGTGGTGATGAGACCATCGATGGTGACGCGAGCGATGACATCCCCAGCCCCCTGCCCCGGCATGGCGAAACGTGCCGTCATGGCGAGCACTGCGATAACGGCTGCCACCAGCGCCAAAACGCGCCAAAGCCCGCGCGACCGGCGATAGGTATCGGCGGCGAGCGCTTCATGGGCGCTGGAAGGAGGAAGATCGGTCACGGCATTGTCCCAAGCGAATTCTGCGTGACCATACACGGCTTGGACGAAACAGCCAGAGAAACGGCTGATTTTTGATGCCGCTTAAAGCGTCTTGGTCATGTACCGCGCCGCATCCTCATAGGCGCCAAGTTTCTTGGCCAGTTCCGGACGGTCTTCGGTGACGAAACCCTGTTTTTCCCAGAAGGGGACGGAGCCATTGACCGCAACGAGGCCAATGCTGGCAAAGCCCATGGCCTCGGCATGCTTGGTCAGAGCAGCTACGATCTGCCCGGCTGCGCCAATGCCGCGCGAAAGGGGCAGCAGCGCGAGGTCGTGGATGTAAAAACTATCGGCCTCTTCGGGCAAGCTGCCCAGAAGCGTGTTGAGCGCAGGCAGTTCGCCGCGACGATAGGGATGACTGAGAACATAGCCCGCCGGTTTTTCGGCGACCTCGAGAATATAGCAGCCGTGGCGATAGAGGGTGTGCTTTTCGGTCAAAACCTCTTCGGCCTCGAAGAAGCCGGGATGAACCTTGTTAGCGATGGCAAAGACCGCCTCGAGATCATAGCCGCTCATGGCGCGCCAGGCGACGTCGCGAAATCGCATGGTTTTGGTCCCTTCAACAAAACGGCCCGCGCTAAAAAGCGCGGGCCGAAGGAGTGGTCAATAAGCCCAAGGCTTACTTGTCGTCACGGCCCTTGAGAGCAGCGCCAAGGATGTCGCCGAGCGAAGCACCCGAATCCGAGGAACCGAAGTTTGCAACGGCTTCACGTTCTTCGGCGATTTCGAGCGCCTTGATCGAGAGCTGGATGCGGCCGGTCTTACGGTCGTACTGGGTGACGCGTGCGTCGACCTTTTCGCCCTTGGAGAAACGTTCCGGACGCTGGTCGTTGCGATCGCGGCTGAGGTCGGCGCGGCGGATGAAGGCCGTGACTTCGCTGTCGGCGATGCGGACTTCAATCCCGCCCTCGTTGACTTCGATGACTTCGGTCGTCACGACGGCGTTCTTGCGAAGGCCACCCTGTTCGCCGCTGGCGCTTGAGGTGTTGTCTGCAAGGTCGTCAGCAGCGAGCTGCTTGATACCGAGCGAGATACGTTCCTTTTCGACATCGACGTCGAGAACCTTGGCCGAAACCATGTCGCCACGGTTGTAGTCGTCAAGAGCGACTTCACCGGACTTCTGCCAGTCGAGATCGGAGAGGTGAACCATGCCGTCCACATCGCCTTCGAGGCCAATGAACAGGCCGAATTCGGTCTTGTTCTTGACTTCGCCTTCGATGGTGGAGCCGATTGGGTTCTTCTCGGCGAAAGCTTCCCACGGGTTCTGCAGGGTCTGCTTGAGACCGAGGGAGATACGACGCTTGTCGGGATCGACTTCGAGCACGACCACGTCGACTTCCTGGCTGGTCGAGACGATCTTGCCGGGGTGGACGTTCTTCTTGGTCCAGCTCATTTCCGAAACGTGGATCAGGCCTTCGATGCCCGGTTCCAGTTCGACGAATGCGCCGTAGTCGGTGATGTTGGTCACGCGGCCAGAGAACTTCGCGCCGATTGGGTACTTGGCTTCGATGCCTTCCCATGGATCAGCCTGGAGCTGCTTCATGCCCAGCGAGATACGGTGGCTCTCGTGGTTGATGCGAACGATCTGGACCTTGATGGTCTCGCCGATCGTGAGCACTTCGGACGGGTGGTTGACGCGACGCCATGCGATATCGGTGACGTGCAACAGGCCGTCGATGCCGCCGAGATCAACGAACGCACCGTAATCGGTGATGTTCTTGACCACGCCGTCGACAACCTGGCCCTCTTCGAGCTGCTGGACGATTTCCGAACGCTGTTCGGCGCGCGATTCTTCGAGAATGGCACGACGCGAAACGACGATATTGCCGCGACGCTTGTCCATCTTGAGGATCTGGAACGGCTGCGGCACGTTCATGAGCGGAGCGATATCGCGGATCGGACGGATGTCGACCTGCGAACGCGGCAGGAAGGCCACGGCACCTTCGAGGTCGACGGTGAAACCACCCTTGACCTGATTGAAGATCGTGCCTTCAACGCGCTCATTGGCGTTGTACTTTTCTTCGAGCTTGACCCAGCTCTCTTCGCGGCGCGCTTTTTCGCGCGAGAGAACGGCTTCGCCCATGGCGTTTTCGACGCGGTCGACATAGACCTCGACTTCCGAGCCGATGACGATCTGGCCGTCACGGAACGCCTGACCGAATTCCTTGAGCGGAACGCGGCCTTCAGTCTTCAGACCGACGTCGATAATCGCCAGGTCTTTTTCGATGGCGACGACTTTGCCACGAACAACGGTGCCTTCAGCGGCGTCGTTGTCGACAAAGGAGTCGAGCAGCATCGATTCAAAATCGTCTTTAGTCACAGTTTGCTGTGCCAAACTTTTTCTCCGTTGCGCCGGTCGTTGAGGGTTGCTGATCCTGTTTCGAAACGGGTCCGCTTCAGCGAAAATGCCAAAGCCGGCGCACGGAGCACCGCTTCTGGAAAACAGGATGATCTTTTAGTCGGGATCCGGGCCAGCGGTTGAGTTGATTGTCTTAGCCAGAAGACCCAAGGAGGAAATTAGGAGAACGAATGTTCCCCTGCCTTGAGCGCCATGGACTTGTCGACAATCGCGATGGCAGCGCGGAGTGCGGCCTCTATACTCAGTTGCGTCGTATCTAGCAAGTGCGCGTCATCAGCTTTATAGAAACCACCATTGGGATTGAGCATGTCGCGCGCGTCGCGTTCTTCGATCTGGTGAAAGAGCGCATAGCGATCAACTGTCTGACCGCGGGATTCGAACTGGCGCGCCCGGCGCTCCATCCGCGCCTTGCTGTCGGCCTGGATGAAGAGCTTTACATCAGCGTCCGGGCAGATTTTCGTGCCGATATCGCGACCATCGAGAACGGCGCCGCCAGCTTGCAGCGCAAAGGAGCGCTGGAAGTCGAAAAGGGCGCGGCGGACCTCGGCGATGACGGCGACTTTAGACGCAAGACTACCGGCCTCGCTACTCGTCAGGGTCTCGATATCGGTGAGTTGGGTAGCATCGAGAGCGCGGGCGGCGGCTATGGCTTCGGAATCGAATTGATCAGTGTTCTCATAAGCTTGGGACGCCACGCCGACGGCGCGGTAGAGAAGCCCGGTATCGAGATGGAGGAGCCCGTAGTGGCGGGCGAGACCTAGAGCCAAAGTCCCCTTGCCCGATGCCGCTGGGCCATCCACCGCTATGATCATTGCCGCAACCCCGCCACGCTAGAATTCCGAAACGGGCTTAACACGGCGGCGGCGGGCGGGGCCAGCCTTGGGCGCACGCGCATTTTCGATTTGACAGAGACCGCCATTGCGCCTTACCGCACTGGCCGAATATCTGGTTGGGCCGCGGCGGCCGACCGAAAGCAATTTCCCTTCGTGTGAGGCATGTGAATGGCCAACTCCGAACGCGGTACAAAGCGTACCGACCCTGATACCGGCAAGAAGTTCTACGATCTCAACATGGATCCGATCGTCTCGCCCTATTCCGGCAAGTCTTATCCCCGCTCCTACTTCGACACCCTTGCGACCGGAAAAGCTACGGCTTCGCGCAAGATAGACGACGAAGATGAGGCCGAGGAAGAAGAAGAAGTCGAAGATACCAACGCCCCCGAAATCGTCAGCCTCGAAGATGCTGACGCCGAAGAGAGTGGCGAGGAAGAAATTCCAGATGTCGACGACGTCGAGGTCGACGAAGAGCTGGGCGACGACGAAGAAGACGTGTTCCTCGAAGAGGAAGACGACGACGCCGACGACGGCCTGGGTTTTGAAGTCGGCGACGACGAAGACCGCTGATTTCATTCATGTTTTTCCGCTGGGGGAGGTTTTCCCCGGCGGATGAAAAAAGTGTCATTTAGGCACTTGCTTCTCTCGGAATCATCCTCTAGGTTCCGCCTCGCTTCAACCGGGCACTGCCCCTGAAGCACCCATTGAATGGGGCCTTAGCTCAGCTGGGAGAGCGCTTGCATGGCATGCAAGAGGTCAGCGGTTCGATCCCGCTAGGCTCCACCAATTCCCCCTTGAATCGGTAGCATTCCGTTAGCATCGAGACGCTCTCAGGCCGTTTCGCGTTATGCTTTGGGTGTTCGGCGGTTGTCATGGCTGGTCGCTCCCCTATAGTGGGCGCGAATTCACTTTAGGCATGCCTTCTTGCCGATCCGATCCGACTTAGATCTCTCGAGCGAAACGAACCCGTCGCAGCCAGCGTCGAGGGGCGATGCCGGGCGACGCGTCCGGCGATTCGTTTATCGCCGGCTCGATGCGCTTTCCGCCGGTGGCTGGCTTTTTGGCCTGTTGTTTGCAGCGCTCTCGCTGACCCCATCGCTTATTCCGCGCAATGTGCTGGTGCAGGGAATCCTCTCCGGTTGTGCCTTTGCCGCCGGCTATGGCATCGGGGTCTTTCTCGAATGGCTGTGGAATTTTCTGGAGCTGCGCTGGCCGAACCGGCGCGTGGCGCGCTGGGTGGGGCGGGCCTGCGCGATCCTCTGTCTTGTCCTTACCATCAGCTTTCTCTGGTTCTGGACCGGCTGGCAGAATTCGATCCGATCGGGGATGGGCGAAGCACCGATCGAGGCGACCCAACCGCTGCTCGTGGCGCTGGTGGCTGTGCTGCCGGCGGCGCTGCTCGTCGGGTTCGGCACGCTGATCGTTGCCGGGGTGCGGGTGCTGGCGCGCTGGATGGGGCGGCTGATCCCACGGCGGGTGGCGTTGGTTGGTGCCATGGCGCTGGTGGGTCTTCTCACTGCAATGATCGGCGATGGCGTCGTGGCGCGTGGGCTGCTTTATTCGGCTGACCGCTTCTATGGCAATTTCGACCGGTTGGTGGGGATCACCGAACCGGCGCCTACGGACACTCTCAAATCAGGGAGTGCGCAATCGCTGGTGCCTTGGGACACGATCGGGATCGATGCGCGGGTCTATGTCGAAACGGGACCGACGCCCGAAGAGATTGCCGCGCTGACGGGCAAGGCCGCTGAAACGCCGCTCCGTGTCTATGTCGGGCTGCGCTCGGCCGAAACGCCGGAAGACCGGGCAGCTCTGGCTGTGCGGGAAATGGACCGGGTCGGGGCGTTCGACCGCAAGGTGCTGGTGCTGATCATGCCGGTCGGGACGGGCTGGGTGGAGCCGGCGGCGATCGACACGCTCGAAATTTTGCATGGCGGCGATGTGGCGAGCGTTGCGGTGCAATATTCGTATCTGACGAGCTGGCTGTCGCTGGTGTCGGAGCCCGATGTGGGGGTCGAAACGGCGCGAGCGCTGTTCAACGCGGTTTATGCGCGCTGGACGGCGATGCCGAGGGATAATCGGCCCAGCCTTTATCTCCATGGCCTTAGCTTAGGCGCCTATAGTTCTGCCGCGTCGACCTCGATTTACGATGTCTTGGCAGACCCATTCGATGGCGCGCTCTGGGTGGGTCCTCCCTTTGCGAGCGCGACCTGGCGCAGCACGGTGGCCAATCGTGATCCCGGCTCGCCCATCTGGTTGCCGCGGATTGGACAGGGCACGACGGTACGCTTTGCCAATAGCGCGATCGATCTTGAGGGTACTGCGTCCTGGGGGCCGATCCGCATTGTCTATCTGCAATATCCTTCTGACCCGATCGTGTTCTTCGATTGGTCCCTGCCCTATCGCGAGCCGCTATGGCTGAGCGGGGAACGGGCGCCATCGGTTTCGCCGCTGCTCAACTGGTATCCGGTCGTCACCTTCCTGCAATTGGCGCTCGACATGGCGCTGGCGCAGACGGCCTCCATTGGTTTTGGGCATGTTTATGCGCCGCAGGACTATTTTGAGGGCTGGGTGGCGGTGACCGGAGCAGGGGATTTGAGCCCGTCGGACCTCAAGGTTTTACGGGAGAAACTTAGCCGGCATGGCGGGCGGGAACTGCTTGGGGGCGGGTGGTTCAAGGCGGGAGCTTGATTGGGCGTGGTGCCCGAGGGGTCATTGCGGGCCCCTCACCCACCGTTTTTCCCTCGGGCTTGACCCCCGGGGTCAGTTGTTCATGCACAAAATCTGTAGCTCCCGCAGTGGCCCTCGGGTCAAGCCCGAGGGAAGGCGGTGGGTGTGGAGGGGTTGGGGAATCCAATTGCTTCAGTGAGAAGAGATGGACTGAGCGCCGAAATCCCGGGATGGGTCCCCGCTTTCGCGGGGATGACATGCAGTGGGTTTTGGGGAGGGACGCACTCCCGGTTATCCTCCCTTCTTTTCTTCCCTCGGGCTTGACCCGAGGGTCGCTTGTCGCACGCACAAAGGCGGTGGCTCCCGCATTGGCCCTCGAGTCGAGCCCGAGGGAAGGCGGTGGTTGGGGAGGGGTTGGAGAATCCAGTTGCTTCATTGAGAAGAGATGGACTGAGCGGCGAAATCCCAAGATGGGTCCCCGCTTTCGCGGGGATGACAACCAGTGGGTGCGGACAAGCAAAAATTTGCCATTTGTTCTGTTTTAATGAACACTGAAATCGCATTCGTCCGGTTGTAGCGCTTTTCGCTTGGGTCCATTTTAGGGGCAACAGACGAATTGGAGCGATCCGAAATGAACGCCATCATGCCCCGCAGCACCGACCACCTGATCGACCCCGATATGCTGGCGCGCTGGTCGCCGCGCAGCTTTACCGATGAAGCGATCGGCGACGTCGAACTGATGACCCTGTTCGAGGCCGCGCGCTGGGCGCCGTCGGCCTTTAATGGCCAGCCATGGAAATTCGTTTATGTGCGCCGTGGCAGTGCCGACTGGCAGAAGTTTGTCGACCTGCTGCTGCCGTTCAACCAGGAATGGGCCCAGCATGCGGCCGCGCTGGTGTTCGTCGCCTCGCGCGTAAGCCACACCAATGCCAATGGCGAAGTGACCACCACACGCTCCCACGCTTTCGACGCGGGCGCATCCTGGTCGATGTTGGCGCTGCAGGCCATCAAGCTTGGCTGGCACGCCCATGCCATGGGTGGGTTCGACCATGACCGCGCCATTGCCGAACTCGGCGTGCCGGAGGGTTGGCGGATTGAAGTAGCGATTGCCATTGGACGGCAGGGCGATGGCTCGAGCCTCAATGAAACGCTGCGGGTCCGCGAAGTGCCGAGCCAGCGCAAGCCGCTCACCGAAATCATCAGCGAAGGCCGTTTTTAGGCTTCTGGTGTTGGGGCCTATCGCGATGTTCTGGGATAGGCCCGTCGTCCTTCTGACCTCGCTGGGTTTCGGCAAATCCGTCAGAACCGGGTTTGCTCCGCAGTTTTGTTCCACTATTGTTCCCTCAAGTGGATGAGGGAATCAGCTTGTGGCAAAGCGCGTAAACACCATCTCTTCGGCGCAAGCGCGCGCGATCTGGATGAAAGCGCAAAGGCTCGATGCCTCGGCGCCGTTTGGATCGGGGCCAGAGGCGGTTCAGGCCGCGATCGGGCATCTGGGTTATGTGCAGATCGACACGATCAATGTGATCGAGCGCTGTCACCATCATATCCTTTTTTCGCGCATTCCCGATTATCGCCGCAGCGACCTGGCGCAGGTGCAAAGCGGCGATAAGAGCGTGATCGAATATTGGACGCATGCGCTGAGCTATGTGCCGGCGGGTGACTTGCGCTTTTTCCTGCCCGCCATGCGGACTTATCGGGACAATCCCAGCGCCTGGTTCGGTTCGGTTACCGCCAAGGAAATCAGCGCCATGAAGCGGCGCCTGCGGGACGAGGGGCCGCTCTCGATCCGCGATATCGACGATGACGAGCTCGTCGAAAAGACCCATCTCTGGGCCAGCCGCAAACCATCGAAGCGCGTGCTGCAATTGATGTTCTATCAGGGCCATGTGGCGATCTCGGCTCGCAGCGGCATGCTCAAGACCTATGACCTGATGGAGCGGCACTTTGGCTGGGAGCGCGCGCCGAAACCGGCAACGGAAAAGCAGGTAACCGCCTACCTTTTGGATCGGGCGCTGCGAAGCCAGGGGATCGTCAGCCTCGATTCCATCTGCCACCTCAACGCCAAAGCCAAACCGGCAATTCGCGACCTGATTGAGGCGCGGGTCAAGCGGCGGCAATTGGTGCCCGTCATCATAGAGGGCGCTGAAAAGGTGCCGCATTGGGCGGAGCCAGCGGCACTCGACATGGAAATCGCGCCGAGCGACACCGTCCATATCCTCTCGCCCTTCGATCCGCTGATCATCCAGCGCAAGCGGCTCAATCTGTTCTTTGGCTACGATCACCTCTTCGAAGCCTATGTGCCTGCAGCCAAACGCCGCTATGGCTATTTTGCACTGCCAGTGCTGGTGGGCGATCGGGTGGTGGCGGCCGTGGACCTCAAAACCGACCGGGCCGCGGGAAAACTGCTGGTGCAGAAGTGGAACTGGATCGAAGAGATCGGCGCCGAGGAGAAGGTTCGGATCGACGAGGAACTCGGCCGCTTCGAGCGGTTTCAGCTTGGTGTTTGACGCTCTAGGGCAATCCGCCGATCAGGCATTGGCCTTCATGCGCAAATAATCGAGCACCATTTGCACGGCATGGGCCTCGCGCTCCTGCACCATGGCGACGCTCGACAGGTCCCGCTCGAAAATCACCGACAGCGTCGCCGTATTCGACACATAGAAAAAGCCCAGGGCGGCGACGGAAATATAGAGCTGCACCGGATCGACATCACGCCGAAACAGACCATCTTCATTGCCCCGCTCGATGATCTGGGCGATCTGCCCCACCAGCGGGGAATGCAGCGCCTTGATATCGGGCAGGGTTTTCAGGAACCGCGCATTCTCGATGTTTTCCGTGCCGAGCAGCCGCGGAAACCAGGGATTGGCGAGGAAATGCCGGAAGGTGAAGCGCACCAGCCGGTCCATGGCCTGGATGGGGTCATATTGATCAAGGCTGAGCGCCCGTTCGCCCCGCCGGATCTCCTGATAGGCATCGAGGAGGACGGCCCGATAGAGATCTTCCTTATTGCCGAAGTAATGATAGAGCAGCCGCTTATTGGCGCTGGCCCGATCGGCAATGGCATCGACGCGGGCGCCCTCGAAACCGCGATCGGCGAATTCGACGCGTGCCGCGGCGAGGATCGATGCCTTGGTCTTGGCCGAATTGCGCGTGCGCTTGGGCGCAACTTCGGGCGGCGTGTCGAGGTCGGCTATTTTGGTTTCTGACACGCGTCTGCCCCACTGCATCCGAGAAGGATGGATCGGCAGGCCGATAGCAGCCGCGCCCGCCTTGGTAAAGCGGCCGCAGAGCATGCTGCCGGTGCGCGCCTCCTCAAGTTCGCACCATGGGCGAAGTGTCCTTGGTGGGGCCTAGGCTGTCAACCCTAAGTAACTTTCCGGTCCGCTCGTTTCACCTGGGACATGCACATGCCCGCTTGACGCAGTGGCCAAACCCTCTGTATCTAAGTAACCAGTCAGTTACACCGCAAAGCGGGTCGGGAGGATTGGAATGGCGGAACAACGCATCGGCATCATCATGCATGGCGTCACCGGGCGCATGGGCTATAACCAGCATCTGGTGCGCTCCATCCTCGCCATTCGGGATCAGGGCGGCATTGCGCTTTCCAATGGCGATCGTCTCGTTGTCGACCCGATCATCGTCGGCCGCGACGCCGACAAGATCGAACGCCTCGCCAAGAAGCACAATATTGCGCGCTGGGGCAGCGATCTCGACGCTGCGCTCGCCAATCCCGATGACACGATTTTCTTCGATGCCGGCACGACGCTGATGCGCGCCGGACTGCTGGAAAAAGCGCTGGCGGCCGGCAAGCATGTCTATTGCGAAAAGCCGACTTCGGACGATCTCGACGTCGCGGTGAACCTTGCCAAAACCGCGCGCGCTTCGGGGCTGAAGCATGGCGTGGTCCAGGACAAGCTGTTCCTGCCGGGCCTGATGAAGATCAAGATGCTGAAGGATTCCGGCTTTTTCGGCGATATTTTGTCGGTGCGTGGCGAGTTCGGCTATTGGGTGTTCGAGGGCGACTGGCAGAAGGCGCAGCGCCCATCGTGGAATTACCGGAAGGCCGATGGCGGCGGCATTATCCTCGATATGCTCTGCCATTGGCGCTATGTGCTCGATAATCTCTTCGGCGAAGTGAAGGCTGTCTCGTGCCTCGGCGCGACGCATATCCCAGAGCGCGTCGACGAAAACGGCAAGCGCTATAAGGCCGATACGGACGATGCGGCTTACGCAACATTCGAACTCGAAGGCGGCGTTGTCGCGCAGATCAATTCGAGCTGGACGACGCGTGTCCGTCGCGATGATCTCGTGACCTTCCACGTCGATGGCACCAAGGGTTCGGCGGTTGCCGGTCTACACAAGTGCTGGACCCAGCATCGCGTCAATACGCCGAAGCCGGTCTGGAATCCCGACCAGCCGCAGACTATGAACTTCTTCAACGATTGGGAAGAAGTGCCGGACAACTGGCCCGCCGATAACGGTTTTAAGGTGCAGTGGGAAATGTTCCTGCGGCATGTGGCTGAGGATGCGCCTTGGGAATATGGGCTCGAAGCTGGCGCCAAGGGCGTGCAGCTGGCTGAGCTTGGATTGAAGAGCTGGGCTGAGCGTCGCTGGCTCGATGTGCCGAAGCTGGAATTTTGAGCCGCAAGTAGAGAGCCCCCTCACCCGTCTCGGCCTTCGGCCGATCCACCCTCTCCCCAAGTGGGAGAGGAATAGGGGGCACCGCATTTGAACAGGCGCCGGCCCATTTTTCTCCCTCTCGGGGAGAAGGTGGCGCGTAGCGCCGGATGAGGGGAACACCCGCCATGCCGACCATCAACCTGCCCAATCCCGACCGCTCGATCAGCCCCTATACGCTGACCGGCAATCCCATCCCCTTCGTCAAATTCAAGTCGACGGATTTTTCGCGCATTGCCTATTCGGCGGCCCATGTGGTCGCTGATCCGCTCGCGGTCAACGATCCCTGGCTGACGCCGGCGATCGATTGGGACACGACGCTCAAATTCCGCCATCGCATGTGGGATCTTGGCCTCGGCGTCGCCGAAGCCATGGATACGGCGCAGCGCGGCATGGGGCTGACCTGGACCGAAGCCAAGGAACTGATCCGGCGGGCGCAGGCCGAAGCGCGGACGCGGGATGATGCTCTCATTGCTTATGGTGCTGGCACCGATCATCTGGCGCCCGGCCCAGATGTCACGATTGACGATATTTTGCGGGCTTATGACGAGCAGGTCGGCTTTGTCGAAGGCGAGGGCGGGCGCGTTATTCTGATGGCGAGCCGGGCGCTGGCGGCGGCGGCAAAGTCGCCGGACGATTATGCGCGGGTCTATGGCCATGTGCTGAGCCAGGTGAAGCAGCCGGTAATCATGCATTGGCTCGGTGAAATGTTCGATCCGGCGCTCCAGGGCTATTGGGGCGATATCGACCACGACAAGGCGATGGATGTTTGCCTCGACGTCATTGCCGCCAATGCCGATAAGGTCGACGGCATCAAGATTTCGCTGCTCTCGGCGGAAAAAGAAATCGCCATGCGCCGCCGCCTGCCGGCATCGGTAAAAATGTATACCGGCGACGATTTCAATTATGCCGAACTGATTGCGGGCGACGACCAAGGCTACTCACACGCGCTGCTGGGCATTTTTGATGCCATCGCGCCGGCCGCCTCGGCTGGGCTTGCGGCGCTCGGCAAGGGCAACACGCAAGAGTTCTTCGATATTCTCGAGCCGACCGTGCCGCTCAGCCGCCATATCTTTGCGGCGCCGACGCGGTTTTATAAGACGGGCGTCGTGTTCCTCGCCTATCTCAATGGGCTGCAGGACCATTTCCAGATGATCGGCGGGCAGCAATCGACGCGGTCGGTGCAGCATCTGGCCGAATTGTTCCGCCTTGCCGACAAGGCGCGTGTGCTTGGCGATCGGGACCTCGCAACGGCCCGGATGAAGGCGGTGTTGGCGGTGAATGGGGTGCCGGCATGACCGAACGCAAGATCTCGCTCAACCTCGCGACGACCCGCCAGCAATGGGGATTTGCCGAGGCGGTCGATGGGTGCTTGAAGGCTGGTATCACGGCGATCTCGCCCTGGCGCGATCAGATCGCAGCGATTGGGCTCGATGAGGCAGCACGGATCGTCAGGTCCAACAATCTGCAGGTGACGGGCGTTTGCCGCGGCGGCATGTTCCCGGCTGAAACGGCCGAGGGGCGGCAAAGGCAGATCGACGATAATCTCCGGGCGATCGACGAAGCCGCGGCGCTCAACGCAGATTGCCTGGTGCTGGTCGTTGGCGGCCTGCCGGGGTCATCGAAGGACCTGCCCGGCGCGCGCCAGATGGTGAGCGATGGTATTGCGGCCATGCTGCCGCATGCCAAGGCGTCGGGCGTCAAGATTGCCATCGAGCCGCTGCATCCGATGTATGCGGCCGACCGGGCCTGCGTGAACACGATCGATCAGGCGCTCGATATCTGCGAGATGCTCGGTGAAACGGTTGGTGTCGCCGTGGACGTCTACCATGTGTGGTGGGACCCGAACCTGGCGCAGGCTATTGCGCGCGCCGGCCGCATGAAGCGGATTTTTGCGCATCACATCTGCGACTGGCTGGTGCCGACCAAGGACATGCTGCTTGATCGCGGCATGATGGGCGATGGGGTGATCGACCTGCCCGCGATCCGAAAAATGATCGAAGACGCCGGATTTCTTGGGCCTCAGGAAGTCGAGATCTTTTCCCAGGATAACTGGTGGAAGCGTCCCGGCGACGAGGTGCTTGCGGTCATTAAGGACCGCGTCGCGACGGTCTGCTGAAATAAAAAAAGCCCCGGTCTCCCGGGGCTTTCTTTTGTTAGACCAGCAAGGCTCTTACGAGACCTTATTGTAGGTCAGGGTCTGGCAGAGGATGCCGCCCTGGCAGCCGGTGATGGTCAGCGTGTTCGCGTCCTTCACTTCGACGATAGCCTTGGCATTGCCGCCATTGAGGGCAATCTGGCCTTCCCACTTGCCTGGGGCGGTCTGATCAGCCGAAACAACCTGCTGGTTGATGAAGGCGAGATTTTCTTCAGTGCGCGAATTGCCCTGAACGTCGTTCAGAACGCCGCACAGCTGGGTGCCGGCATCGCCGCAGGTCGAGAAGGTGAAGGTGGTGCCCCACTTGTCCTTCCAGACGCCATCTGGCGAAGCAGCGTCTTGAGCGAAGGCCGGAGCGGCCAGAGCAGCGAGGGCAATAGAGGTGGCTACAAATGCCTTGAACATGGTTATTCTCCGCAGCAAATAACAAGCATAGCAACGCCATGCCCGGTGAATTGATAGAAAGGTTTATGCCCCTCAAACGTGGCGAGGATCGGGAGGGTTGCAGTTTCCCGATAAATGTGAACGGCTTGCACTTGCTTGCTGAAGCGCCTGAGCGCGCTAATTGCCGGTGATGACTTAAAAAAATCCGCAGCTTTGCAGTTTTAAAATTAACGCTGCCGAATGAACGTCGCCGCGATCTCGATATGGCTCGACCATGAAAACTGATCGAAAGCGGTCAAACGAGACATGGAAAAGCCCGATTTGAGCAAGGTTGCGGCGTCCCGCGCAAAGCTTTTGGGATCGCAGGCCACCATGACGACATGTCTCAGTTTGGAGGCCGCTATTTCCTTGATCTGGGCCTCGGCACCGGCGCGGGGCGGATCGAGCACCACGGCGTCATAATCCAATTCGAAGCGCGTCAGCGGATCGCGGAACAGATCGCGGGACTTGACCGTGATGGCCTTGAGCCCCTTGGCGTGGCGAAACCCTTTATCGAGCGCCATCACGGCGGGCTTGTCGCTATCGCTGGCAAAGACGGCTGACTTCTCCGCAAGCCGCAGCGCAAAGGGGCCAATACCGCAAAAGAGATCGGCGACCGTCTTGGCCTTACCGACGGCCTCGACGACGTAACTGGCAATTGCGTCTTCGGCCGCGGCGGTCGCTTGCAAAAAGCTGCCGATGGGCAATTCGACGCTGGCCTTGCCCATGGTGACGCGCGGCATTTGCGAGAGAAACAGCATTTCGCGATTGAAGGCGAGGCGCGCGAGCCGGAACCGATTGCCGAGCCCAATCAATCGATCGCCCTTAAGCCCCTTGACCTCGGAGCGCACGGAAACATCGAGCCCGGTATCGGTTGCGGCAAAGCTGACATCGCAGGGGCCGATCAGAGCGCCGATGGCGCGCGCGATATCGGGGGCTGGCGCCAGGGCGGGCACGAGGATCGGGCAATGGTCGAGATCGAGCAAATCATGGCTGCGGAGCCGCATATAGCCTGCCGCATCTTTGCGCGCATGGAGCGTGGCCCGGCGGCGCCCGGCGCCCGCGGCGTCGACAAAGGCTTCAACCGAGGTTTCGATTCCTGCCTGGCGCAGCGGGGTTTCGACAAGACCGATCTTGAAGGCGCGATAGGCCGCGGGGCCCATATGCTGAAGCTGGCAGCCGCCACAAGTGCCGAAATGGGGACAGAACGGCGCTATGCGATCGGGCGATGGCTCAAGAACGGAAAGGAGCGTGCCACGCTCCTTGTCCTGGTCCACCAGCACTTTTTCGCCGGGCAAGGCAAAGGGCACGAAGACCTTTTGGCCATCGCGCAGAAAGATGCCTTCGCCTTTATGGCCAAGGCCGATGATGTCGACGGTGTCACTCATGGCCGCAAAACCTCAAGCCATGATCTCGATGCGACGCTCGTTCAAGCAGCGAGCGGGCCGGACGCATCCGAATTGTCGCGATCGAACTGGCCGTGCTTGCGGAAGCGCCACATATATTCGGGCAGCACTTCGTCCATGCTCGTCGGATCGATGCCGAAGGCGGCAAAGGTCCGCTTTTCCTTGATCGCTTCGTCGGTCACGACATTGTCGACGCCCAAGAGTTCGACCTGATCTTCGGTGACGACAGGCGGGATGGGCAAGAAGCTGAAGGGCAGGGCGATCAGCTTGGCGATGCCGGCGGGCAGCGTGATCAGCGGACGCTTGCGGCCGGCTTCGCGCAGAATGCGGGTCATCAGCGCCCGGTTGGTTTCGATATCGGGACCACCGAGCTCATAGACGCGGCCGGTCTTGACCTTGCCATCGGCGGCCGCGACGATCGCCTCGACGACATCGCCGACATGGACGGGCTGGAAGCGCGTATCGGGCGAGATCAGCGGCATGAAAGGCAGCATGCGCGCCAGATTACCCATCTTGTTGAAGAAGCCATCACCATGGCCGAACATCAGGGACGGGCGGAGGATCACCGCCTGCGGGAAGGCCTCGAACACGGCCTTTTCGCCGGCAAGCTTGGTTGCCGCATAATCGCTGACTTCGGCAGCGGCTTCGACGCCAATGGCCGAAACATGGACGAGTGCCTTGGCGCCTGCCGTTTTGGCCGCGCGCGCGACAAAGGCCGCGCCTTCGGCATTGACGCTGGCAAAGCTCTGCGCGCCCGCTTCATAGCCGAGGCCAACGAGGTTGATGACGATATCGGCGCCCTGAACAGCCCGCTGCACCGAGGCTTCGTTGCGCAGATTCGCCTGAACCGGCAGGATCTGACCGACACTACCGAACATGCGGGTTTCCCCAGCAAGATCAGGCCGGCGCACGGCAACGCGGACACGATAGCCTTCGCGGGCAAGGGCCTGCACCAGATGCTTGCCCACAAATCCCGAACCGCCGAAAACAGTGACGAGCTTGGGAGAGAAGCGATCCATTTGCGAGGAACTCCGACGAGGCTTGGGGCGATAAAACTTTAGACTGCTTCTAACGCAGCAGCGCCGCCCGTGTCGAGCATATCGTGATGCGCTAGACGCTTGACTCTTTCACGCGTTTGTTCTTCTTTCGTTCCTAAAGGAGAACCATCATGGCTGAAAAGCACGACTATCAGGGCCAATGCCATTGCGGCGCGGTGCGCTACACCGCCAGCACCGATTTCGCGGGCATGGGCGATTGCAACTGCTCTCGCTGCCGCCGGCTCGGTTGGGTGATGCAATCGGTCCCTGAAAGCGATTTCAAGCTGATTGCCGGGGAAGATCAGCTCACCACCTATCATTTTAATACCGAAATGATCGACCACCTCTTTTGCAAGACCTGCGGCATCGAGAGCTTTGCGCGTGGCAGCGACGGCAAAGGCAACATCATGTATATGATCAACGTCAATTGTCTCGATAACCCGCCCAAGGTCGATCGCAGCGCCATCAAGCACTGGGATGGGGCAAACTTCTAAAATCCGTCATAAGCCCGTTGACTTTAACAGGGCTGGGCCCTAGTTACACGCCCGTCGCCCAGATGGCGGAATTGGTAGACGCGCACGGTTCAGGTCCGTGTGCCGCAAGGCGTGAAGGTTCGAGTCCTTTTCTGGGCACCATTCCTCGATGCGAAAAGCCCCGTGACTTCGGTCCGGGGCTTTCGTGTTTCTGGGGTTTTGGTTTTTCCAACTTAATTTATGACTTGCCCTAGCTAGCAGTGGTGATGGTTTTGGGCTGCCTCGGCTCCTACCATTCCGGCGTCATTCCCGCGAAAGCGGGAATCCCTGGTCACCAAAAGGGAGATTCCCGCTTTCGCGGGAATGACGCGGTGAAAAGGATGCGCCATCTGGGTTCGGAACCAGAATAGGCTTTGAGCTTGGGCTCGCCCCAAGGGGCACCCTAACGCTCGATCACCTGCTCCAACGCCGCCCTGTGTCGCACCAGCCAACCGGCGCTGCGTGTGCGCCAGGTGATTGCCGCGATGGCATCGGCGGCAGGCATGTCAGGGGATACGGCGCATTCGATCGCCTCATTGGCGGCGTTGAGCACGACGAAATCGATCATCATCCCGACAAAGCCCTGCCTTTGGGCATTTGCGAGCTCATAGCCATCGAGCAGCATTGAAACCTGGCGGGCCCGCGCCTCAGGCGATCCGAGGCCTTGGCGTTCGGCGATGTCGTCGTCGAACAGCAGCGCATTGAGCCAGGCGGCTTGGGCGAGCTCGACGAGGGGATCGACCGGGCCTGCAACTTCCCAATCGATCAGGCCGACGGGCCGCCGATCCTCTGCCATGATGTTCCAGGCGCCGGTATCGCAGTGTCCGATGACGCTTGGCTGGCCGATGTTCCGGCCGAACCAGGGACGCCAGACGGCGTCTTCTGGAGCGGAGAACGAGGCTGCCGCGTCGTGCAGACGTCGCAATGTGTCGCCGATGACCGGCAGCGCTGCGTCGTCCCATGGTCCGGGGTGGATCGAGGCGCCCTGGATAAAACTCAGCATTTCCCGGCCAGCGGCATCAAAGCCCGTGCCGATGACGCGCGGGGCCTCGGCAAACCCACACTCTTCAAGATGTCGCAGCAGGGCTAGCACTGTCTTGGACCATGGGGCGCCCTGGCGGAACACCACGTCGCCGCGCCGGGTTACCAAGGAGCGGCCACCGCCGGCCAATACGATCTCTTCGTCGGTTTTACTTGTCTTTGTCATATTTGGCAGAGTTGTCGCCGGAGTGGCTTTGGTCAACCGCAAACCCACGCGCGCCGCGGCATAGCGCCGAACTGTCTCGCATTTGCTTCAAATTTTATCAAAGCCCCGCACAGTAAAGGAACGCCCTGAGCGCAGTCTCGTCTTATCAAGACTTGGGGGCTCAGAATGAGCGACGACTGCAATCACAACCACACCAGCTATTCCGAAGAATCTTACTTCTACAAGGAGACTCAGCGTCTCATTACCGAACTGCGCCGCATCGCAGCGGTGATGGTGCAGGCCGCCGAGCCGGCCCAGCGCCCGGCGCTCGTGCAAGTATTGGCCGAAGCGGCTACTCGCCGCGCTGCCTGAGGAAACCGAAAAGGGCATACATTGACGGTTCGCAAGAGTTTTTAAGACCCCGGGCACGGCTCGGGGTTTTCTTTTTAAGCGCCGCAAGAATTTTTCTTGTTCCATGCATCCCGCTGCGGGGGCCGGGTAATCTGCGTTGCTCGCCGATTTTAGACCGCGCGGGAAAAATTGCGAAGGAACCGCAAAGGCTTGCCATGAGTTTTCCAACCATCACAAACGAGGAGTTCGAAAATGGACTGGAACCGCGTTGAAGGTAACTGGAAGCAGATGTCCGGTAAGGTCAAGGAACAGTGGGGCAAGCTCACTGACGACGATCTGACCCAGATCAATGGCAAGCGCGAACAGCTCGAGGGTAAGATCCAAGAGCATTACGGCAAGGCCAAGGATGAAGCGACGAAGGACGTCGACGATTGGTATGGCCGCCAGCGTTTCGATTGATCCGCTGCAGCCCTCTAAAAAAGCCCCGGCATCGCGCCGGGGCTTTTTTCATTCCGGCAGACGCCGCCGCCCGCGCCGCGAGGCGATGACACCGATCAAAGTGCCCGCGAGGATCGCGATCAGGAACGGCCAGTGCCGGATCTGCGAAAAGATCGTTGGTGCCAGCCGTTGATGCGGCCGGACATCGAGGGCCGCCATCTGGCCCGGCGCCAATTGCGCGGTGATCCGCCCGAGCGGGTCGGTGGCGAAGGTGAGGCCGGTATTGGCGGCGCGCATGAGGCTCATGCCTTCTTCCACCGCGCGCAACCGGGCGTGATGGGCATGCTGGGCGGGGCCAATCGAGCCGTCGAACCAGGCGTCGTTGGTGATGTTGAGGATATATTGCGCCTTCTCGACATCGCCGAGGTCGCCTGAAAACAGCACTTCGTAGCAGATCACGGCCAGCATGGCCGGCGCGCCGGGCAGTTCCATCAGGCGACGCCGGACATCGCCATGCGACCAGCCATCGGCGCCGGGGACGAATTGCTTGATGCCGAAGCGCGAGAAGAAGTCCTGGAACGGCAGATATTCGCCGAAGGGCACGAGGTGCGATTTGTCATAGCTGGCGATGATCTCGCCATCGGAATTGATCGCGACCATGGAATTATAGGGCGGGCCTTGCGGGAGCTCGCCATCGATCCCGAAGATCTGCCGCGGCACGCCCGCCAGCAGCGTCGTGCTGTCGGGCAGCATGCGGGCAATACGCGCCAGGGCATCGGGATAGGTATCGAGGAAAAATGGCACGGAGGATTCGGGCCAGACGAGATGGGTGATATCGGCAAGGCCCTGATCCGTCGGGTCCATCCGCATATCCGAAAGCATCAGCAACTTGTCGATTAGGGCAACCGGATCGACGCGGCCGAAATCGGCGTGCTCATAGACCATGGGCTGGACAAGGCGGAAGGCAACATCCTGCCGCTCGGTTGAAACGGTTTCGGACAACCGGTTCCAGCCATAGGCAAGCTGTCCGGTGATGACCAGGAGCGCCAGGAAGAACGGTGCAAGGCGACGGCTCATAGGCCGATCGTCAGCCGGCCAGATCAGGGCCGGGGTCATGGCAAGGAGCGGCGCTAGGAAGGTCAGCCCATAGACCCCGATGACCGAGGCGAGCTGCATCATCTCATCCGTGCCGGTGAGGGAATAGCCGAGGAGATCGAAGGGGAAACCGGTGAGCACATGGCCGCGCGCGAATTCGGCCAGCGCGAGGAAGGACGAGAGGGTGACGATCCGGGCCGCGCCATGGGTCCAGAAGAGATGCGCCAAAGCGCTCGCAATGCCCCAGAAAAAGGCAATGAGCGCGGCGAGGGCGGCAATCGCGAAGGGCATGAGCACCAGCATGACGCCGCCATCGACGAAGAATGCGGCGCCCAGCCAATGGAAGGCGACGAGAAAATAGCCCCAGCCAAAGGCAAAGCCGATGGTGAAGGCGGGCCCGAAGATGCGCCGCCAGAAGGGGCGGAGGCGTTCCGCCCCATCGAGCGCCCAGACCCAGATCGGCATGGCGACGAAGAGCGCGGGGAGGACGAAAAAGGGCGGCACGGAGAGCCCCGCCACGGCACCCGCCGCCACCAGCAGGCAAAAGCGCCGCCAGCCATGGCTGAGCATGGTGGTCTCGGCCAACCAGGTTACGGGCTGGATCATTTCAGGGTCACGAACGAATCACCACACATGGCCGCAACGTCGCCCTCGCGGGGTAGAGCGTCAAGGCGGTGGACTCGGCAGGGCCCCGGGGCTAGGAGTGCGAAAAGAGCGTCGCCGCTAATGGTTTTTGGGGTTATGGGCTAGCTCGTCACTTCGTCCCAGCCTCGCATCTAAGCGGACGTGCCGACGGAGCGTGGGGCAGCTTGGTGCGATTGGGCCGATGCTTTAGGCTCAGCGGGCAGGGCTCTCGGACCCTGCCGGGCTAATCGACACCGTGACTTTCACGAGAAGGTGAAAAATTGCCAATGCCTGTCACCCTCGCCATCGACACCGCCGCGCCGCGTCTGCAACTGGCGGTGATGCGCGCTGACGGGCAAGTGGATGTGAGCGTCGACGAAATCGCGACGGGCCACGCCGAAATCCTCTTTGATCGCCTTGCCGCATTGCTCGAGCGCAACACCCTCACCCATGCCGACATCGCCCGAATTGCCGTCACCACGGGCCCGGGCTCCTTCACCGGCCTTCGGATCGGCCTTTCGGCGGCGCGCGGGCTTGGCCTTGCGCGGAAACTGCCGGTTCTTGGCATTCCAAGCCTCTTGGCTCTTTCCCTTGGCGTCATTTCGGGGCCCGTCACCGTGCTCCTCGATGCGCGGCGCGGCGAAGCCTATTTTCAGGCTTTTTCGGCGCCCGGCATGGCCGAAACCGAGCCCATGCTTTTGCCGATCGAGGAGGCACGCGCCCGCGTCGCGCCGGGGGCTAATCTCATCGAATCCCCCTTCGTCGATCTTGCTGCCATGATCCGCTTTGCGGCCGCTGCCGACCCCGCAAACTATCCGCCGCACGCCGCCTATATTCGCGACGCCGACGCCAAGCCGCAAAATGCCGCGCGCATTCCGAGGCGGGTTTAGACGATGGAAAAACTCTGGATGGCCCCGCACGGGCTCCATATCGAACCGGCCGAAACGGGTGATGCGCAGCGCCTCGCAAAGCTGCACGAACAGGGCTTTTTTCGAGGCTGGCCGGTCGCGGACTTCACGGCCTTCATCGCTGATCGGCAGACGCCGGCTTACATAGCTTGCGATGCAAAGCGCCGCATTGCCGGCTTTGCGCTCATCCGCCTTGTGGCCGACGAAAGCGAACTGTTGACGATTGCCGTCGATCCCAAGTGGCGCAACAAGGGAATCGGCCGCGCGCTGCTCAAGGCAGTTTTCGCGGACCTCATGCTCTCTCCGGCGCGAAAGATGTTCCTCGAAGTCGATGCGGAAAACCTCTCGGCGGTGAAGCTCTATGAGCGCCTGGGCTTTGCCACCATCTCGTCGCGAAAAGGCTATTATCCGCGCCCTGATGGCAGCGCCGCCACCGCGCTTGTCATGTCGCGCGATCTTGGGTAACGGGATTTCTTTAGAACGCTAGGCGAAAGGGCATGGCATGACGAAAACGCCAAGCGAACCAACCCTGGAAGAAGCCTGCGTATCGCGCGGCATGCGCATGACCGATCAGCGCCGGGTCATCGCGCGAGTGATCGAGGAAAGTTCGGATCATCCCGATGTCGAAGAGCTCTACCGCCGCGCCTCGAGCATCGATCCGCGCATTTCGCTCTCGACCGTCTATCGCACCGTCAATCTCTTCGAAGAAGCCGGCCTCGTTACCAAGCATGACTTCAAGGATGGCCGCGCCCGGTTCGAACTGATCCCCGATGAACATCATGATCATCTGATCGATATTCGCTCTGGCCTCGTCATCGAGTTCCGCAACGAGGAAATCGAGGCTATTCAAAAGGTCATCGCCAAGCGTCTTGGCTATAAGCTCATCGACCATCGCCTCGAACTTTACGCCGTCCCGCTCTCGGACAAGGCAGATGGCAAAACCAAGCCGGATTGAGGGCCGGGTTTCATGATCCTGCGCAGCCTGTTTTTCATCTTCATCTTCGTACCGTTCATGATTCTCGCCATTGCGCTGCAATGGATCATCGTCACGCTGCGCCTGCCCTTCTGGACCGTAATCCCGCGGCTTTTTCACAGAATGGGCTGCATCTTCCTCGGCCTTCGAGTGACGACCATCGGCGAGCCCGCCACCGGCCGCCCGACGCTTCTGCTCTCCAATCATATTTCCTGGACCGATATCGTGGCGATTGGCTCGGTTGCGGAAGTGACCTTTGTCGCCAAGCAGGAGGTCGGCAAATGGCCCCTGGTCGGCCTCCTCGCTGATCTCCAAAAGACCATTTACGTCGATCGGACCCGCCGGGCCGGAACGGGCCGCACGGCCGAAGCCATGGGCCAGCATATGGCGGGCGGCAATGCCGTCGTACTCTTTGCCGAGGGCCAATCCGATATCGGCACCCATGTCTTGCCCTTCCGCTCGGCGCTTGTCGGGGCGGCGCAGCACGCCATGGAAGCAGCGGGCGCCACGGACGTGAACATTCAGCCGCTGACCGTTGCCTATACCAAGCTCCAAGGTCTGCCCGTCAGCCGCAACGAGCGATCGCTGATCGCCTGGATCAAATCCAAATCGGTCAAGCAGAACATCCGCGAAATTCTCTCCGGCCCGGTCAAGGACGTCACCGTGGCCTTTGGCGCGCCGCAAATCCTCAGCGCCGGCGGCAATCGCAAGACCATCACCCGCGCCGCCGAAAACGAAGTGCGCGCCACGCTGGTTTCGCTCAACCGCAGCACCGCTCAACTCAAATCAACGCAAGTTTAACTATTAAGCCTAACGTTCACTTCAGCTTCTGCCTTAAGATTTCATTAGCTATCTTGCTGCTCGACAGCATCTCTTCCGGCCATTGGTCTGGGGCTCGGACCAGAGACATGCGCGAACACAACTAGGGCGAGAGCTGATCCCCAAGATCGCAGCCGCTTTAGCAGGAGGCTGCCATGACTTGGGAATTTTATGCGATTTGGGTTGTCGCCGGTTTCGCGCTGATCCTGTTCTTCCTCAACGAACATCGCCGCCGCTCGATCTTCATGGCCGACCGCGCACGCCACTTTGCGACCGCACCCGCCTTTCGCCACCGCAGCACGGGCCCTGCCGCCGCGCAGCCGAGCTACACGCCCACAGGCCTTTCGGCCTCCGACCGCATGTTTCTCGAAGCCATCGCGAAAAACGCCAACACCAAAGACTGATTTTTGGTTTTTTGGGCTGGTTGGATTGGCGGGTGCGGGTGACCGTGGTCAAAACCGCCGAGCCTCGTATTTTCTGAGATTTCAGGATGGATCCCCGCCTGCGCGGGGATGACATTCGGTGGGCGAGGCTCAGGGCTATGCCCTTGGCGCCGGTTAAGACCTAGGCCGCGTCGCCCAGGCGCGCTTTGAGACGCGCGACGATCTTGGCGGCTTTGAGCATCAGTGCCAGATCGACGTCGCCATCATCCATGCCGTCTTCGCGCTGCACCCAGGCGGGAATCAGCAATTCGTGACGCTGCTCTCGGCCGTCGATCATCTCGGTCAAGACGGCGCGCACCTTGCCCGTCACGCGGTTTTCGAGCCGCGGATGGTCTTGGCGTTCGGCCAAAGCAATGTCGATTAATTCAAGACTCATATTCGGCTCCGCGGGAGAGCCCCCGCCACCGAAATTGGCCCTAGATGGTTCATGCGGCGTTAATGCGTCCAACGGCCCACCTGTTGTCCACAGGGCCGCTGATAACTTGAGTTAGGGCTGATACGCGAAGAGCTTCCCGCTTTCGCGGGAATGACGTGGTGGAACCGGCGGGTTAGACCCGGACGGCATGCTCGACGCGCCCGGCATCGCCGAAGACGCGAATATAGCGTTCGATTTCGGTCTTCTCGCCGGTCGCCTTGGCCGGATTGTCCGAGAGTTTCACTGCGGGGCGACCATTGGCCGTCGAGACTTTCGCAACGATCGAAATCGGGTCGAGCTGAGGGTTATGAACGGGGGCGCAGCCCTCGAAATCATTGGTGAGATTGGTGCCCCAGCCAAAGCTCATGCGCACGCGGCCATCGAAATGGAGATAAGCCTCTTCGATCATGTCGACATCGAGCCCATCGGAGAAAATCAGCAGCTTCTCCTTGGGATCGCGGCCACGGCTTTCCCAGAATTTGATGATGCGCTCGCCGCCCTCGATGGCTGGCGCCGAATCGGGACGGAACCCGGTCCAGTCCGCGACCCAATCGGGCGCATCGCGGAGGAATGCGTCGGTGCCGAAGGCATCGGGGAGGACGATGAGAAGATTGCCGCCATAATAGCTCTTCCAATCCTGCAGCACCCGATAGGGCGCCTCGCGCAGTTCGTCGTCCGAGCGCGCCAAGGCCGCCAGCACCATGGGCAGCTCATGAGCATTGGTGCCCAAGGCTTCGAGATCGGTGTCCATGGCGAGTTTGACATTGGACGTGCCGGTGAAATTATCGCCGATGCCTTCCTTGAGCGCTTCGACGCACCAGCGCTGCCAGAGGAAGGAATGGCGCCGCCGTGTGCCGAAATCGGAGATTTTGAGGTCCGGCAGCTTTTGCAGCCGCTCGACCTTTTCCCACATCTTGGCCTTGGCGCGTGCATAGAGCACGTCGAGCGCGAAGGGGCCGTAGCTCTTCAGCGCTGCGCGGCTGCGCAATTCGTTGATGATCGCAAGGGCGGGGATTTCCCACATCGAGGTTTCGAGCCAGAGCCCGGGAAATTCGAGCACGAACTGCCCGTCGCGCTTTTCCAGGCGATAATCGGGCAGCTGGAAATTTTCGAGCCAGCGCAGGAAGCCGGGCTGAAAAATCTGCTTAGAGCCATAAAAGGTATTACCGGCGAGCCAGATCATTTCCTTCTTGGTCACGCGCAGCGTGCGGCAATGATCGAGTTGGGCGCGCAACTCATCGATATCGATCTCTTCGGAGAGTTTGACCGATTTCGTGCGGTTGATCAGCGAGAACGTCGCCTCGACCTTGGGATAGAGCCCCCAGATCATTTGCAGCATTAAAAGCTTGTAGAAGTCGGTATCGAGCAGACTGCGCACGATGGGGTCGAGCTTCCAGGTGTGGTTGTAAACCCGGCGGGCAATATCGGTGTAAGTGGCCATCTCGTCCCCAATCAGCGCACGTCTTCTATCGTGCCCTTATGCGGATGGAAACGGCTTTCCCCACTGCGACAGTCCTTCGCTTGCTGGTGGGTGGCTGTTAGGCTAAGCCGATGACGCAAAGGGGAGACGCCATGCCGTTCCGCGGGCGGAACATGACGAGAGAATTGGGCGCCGCCTTTGCGGTGCTGGCGCTCTATATGCTCGTTCTCCTCGCCCCGCTCCATCAGGCCGCGGGCCTGCAGCGCGATCTGGCTGCTCTCGGCCATCCGGCCTGGGATCAGTTCTCGGTTTGCACCAGTCTTTCCCGCGCCGATCCGGGGGAACGTCCGGCGCCGGTCAAATGCGCCGCGGCGGGCATTGGGCAGAACACGCTGCCGCCGCCTGCTTCACCCGCCATTTCCCTTGGGACCGAGCGCCTAGCCGGCGCGGTGGTCTATCGCGATTTCGAAGAGCTGTTCGAGCAGCGCGTCGAGCGCGCGACGGCGCAAGCCAGAGCCCCGCCGCATCAGGTCTGATCGTTTTGAACGTGATTTCTCACCAGACTTTTTCGGAGATCCCAAGTGATCCGTTTTTTCTCGCGCGCGCTCTGTGCCGCCAGCCTTCTCCTTTCCGCAACGCCGGCTTTTGCCCATTCGACCCTCGAAGTTCAGGAAGCCAAGATCGGCTCGACCTATAAGGCGGTGCTCCGCGTGCCCCATGGCTGCGGCACCGAGGCCACGACCACCGTTCGCATCCAGATTCCGGAAGGGTTTTATAACGTCAAACCCATGCCTAAGGCCGGCTGGGATCTCGAAACCGTAACGGGCCCCTATGAGGGGAGCTATGATAATCACGGCACGGCTGTGAATGACGGCGTCAAGGAAATCGTCTGGTCGAACGGCAATCTGCCGAACGAATGGTATGACGAGTTCGTCTTCCGCGGCACATTTGCCGATACGCTGGAGCCGGGCCGGTTCTATTTCCCGGCGATCCAGGAATGCGCGACGGGCGAAGAGGCCTGGATCGATGTTTCGGGCGACGAGAACGCCGAAATGCCGGCGCCGAGCCTTGAACTCCTGCCGGCAGACGCTGCGACCGGTCACTAAGCCCCAAGGAGGCGCTTCGGCGCCTCCACCCCGGCGGGAGCCCGGCAATGATAGTTATGAAGTTTTTCGCGCGGCTCGTTCTGGGCCTGGCACTGGTGTTCGCGCTTGCTGCGCCGGCCTTTGCCCATGCGCAGCTTATCGGCAGTGATCCATCGGACAAGGCGGTTTTGAACGCGGCGCCGGAGGCACTGACGCTGCGGTTCAATGAGCCGGTCACCCCGCTCGCGATCACGCTGATCGATCCGCAGGGGGGCAAGACGGATCTGACCGCGGTCACGAGGGGCGGGGAACGGGTTGAGGTTCCGCTTGCCGATCCGCTGGGGGAGGGCACGCATGTGCTGTCTTGGCGCGTCACCTCGATCGATGGGCATCCGATTGGTGGCGCGCTGGTTTTTTCGGTTGGTGCGGTGACCGAAGCGGCATCGGTATCTCAGGGCGATCCGGTGTCGGCCTTTGCGCTTTGGGCAAGCAAGACCGGGCTGTTCGTCGCGCTGTTCATCGGCCTTGGCGGGGCGCTGTTTCGCGCGATTGCCGAGGTGCCGCGGAGACTTGAACGGGTCCTTTTAGGCGTCACACTCGCTGGGCTTTTGCTGGCGCCGCTGTCGCTGGGGCTGCACGGGCTCGACGCGCTGGCTTTGCCGGTTGCCGATTTCTTCAAGCCGGCGGCATGGCGTGCCGCGCTGGCGACGAGTTATGGCGCGACTGCGCTTGTCCTTATCGGGGCATTTGTCTTGGGTTCGATCGCGGTGGGGTTTCCGCGAAGCCCCGTTACATCGGGGCTCGGCGTTCTGGCCGCTCTACTCGGCGCTTTGTCGCTTAGTCTGAGTGGACATGCTGGTGCCGCAGAGCCGCAGTGGTTGACGCGGCCGGCTGTGTTTTTTCACGTCGGCGGCATTCTCTTTTGGGTTGGTGCGCTTCTGCCGCTCGCGGTGTTGCTGACGGCCAAGGACGATCGCGCTCTTGCGCGCTTCTCGCGCGTCATCCCGTTTGCTGTCGGGGCATTGCTGGTGTCCGGCGTGACGCTTGCCATGATCCAGATGGGGCCGCCAAGTCCGGCCTGGTTCTCATCCTATGCCGCCATATTAGCGGCCAAGGTTGGGCTTTTGGTGGTTCTGTTTGCACTGGCGCTTTGGAACCGGTTCCGGCTGACGCGCCCCGCACTGGCGGGCATGAGCGGTGCCCGAAAGCATCTGCGCCGGTCGATTATCGTTGAAACGCTACTGGTGGTGCTGATCCTGGGACTCGCGGCCGGGTGGCGGTTTACGCCGCCGCCGCGCGCGCTAGCCGAGGTGCAAGAGTCCGAGCCTGGTTTCGTCCATGCCATGAATGCCGAGGTCATGGCCAATGTCACGATTTCGGATGCGCCGGGGACGGCGAGGCTCGATATCGCACTGACAGACGCAAACTATGGCGCCATAGAAGCCCAGTCCGTCGTGGCTATTTTATCGTCCGAGACGCTCGGAATCGCGCCGATCCGCGCCGAGGCGGAGCTGACGCCCGAGGGGTGGGTGGTAAGGGATATCGCCATTCCCATCCCAGGCACGTGGACGCTTACGCTTGAAATTCGCCTGAGCCGCTTTGCGCTGGCGAAGATCGCCGCGGATTTCGACGTAGAATAGAGAGTGTCCACTCCCGCTTTTGCGCTGGGAGTGGCCGTTTTAGTCGCGATCAGAGATCCACGTCGTCTTCACTCAGGCCTTCAACTTCGGCAGCGGCGCGACGCAAAATTTCGGCGGCGCGGCGCTGGTGGTCTTCGGAGGCTTGGCGGGCTTTCTTGATGGCGCCCTTCAAGGCTTTACGGCCCTCGTCGAGTTCGGGCACGGCATCATGGAGAGGCCGATCCTCGTGGTGATGATGGCGCGGATGCGGTGGCTCATGGCCTTCACCCGGGCGCCCACCAAAGGGCCAATCGGCGCGAACGAACTCGCGGAACCGGTTGAACTGTTCGCCGGTGCGCGCGAGGAAATCGAGCGTCGAGGCGACAGCATCGCGGTTTTCCCCGAGATGGGTGCGGCCTTCGTCGGTGATCGTATAGAGCTTCTTGTTGCCCTCGGCGGACGAGGTGACATAGCCGGCTTCTTCGAGATAGGTCAGGGCCGGATAGACGATGCCGGGGCTCGGCGAATAGACGCCGTTTGAGCGCTCTTCGATGGCCTTGATCAGGTCATAGCCATGACGCGGCTGCTGCTCGATGAGATAGAGGGCGACGAGGCGGACATCGCCCGAGGCGAGCATACGGCCGACGCGGATATTGCCGCCCCACTGGCCGAGATCTTCGTCGCCGAGATTCTGTTGCACCTTGCCCCAGCCGCGACGCGCCATCTGCTCAAAACGCCGCCAGTTGGGTTCTCCATTACGCCAATTCGACATGATGTGTCTCCGATATGTTTTCAAAGCCCGTGAGGAGGAGATTGGGGCAGGGGCGGGGGCTTTCAAGATATATCTTGTGAAAGTTTTGTAAGGTGGCGTCGCTAGCGATGATTGCCAAAGTCACCCCCTCCCGGCCTCCTCTCCTAAATTCGCTCCACTAGAGCGAATTTCCCTGCGGGACGGGTCGGAGCCCATCAAGGGGGAGTTATCTGCCGGTGGGTGCTTGGAGATTTTGCCACAAACGCAGGGCCGCACCTCCCCCTTGATGGGTGAGGTTGGGAGGGGGTGATTAGCGAACGCGCTGCTAGGGCCGGCTGGCCCATTCCAGAAGGCTAGCGAGGCTCACGAAGGGCACGCCGGCGTGTTCGGTGAGGCCGGAGGCGCAGGTGGAGACGGTAGAGATGCCGAGGCTGCAATTGGCCGGGATGTCATTGTGGACGCGGCGGGTGGCGTGGGCGTTGAGTTCGGGGAGGAAAAGGCCCTTGTCGCCGGCATAGCCGCAGCAATTGATCGAGGAGAGGACGGCGATCTCGTTGGCACAGGCGCGGGCGAGGGCTTCGGTGGCGGGTTGCTCGGCGAGGCGCTGGGCGGAACAGTTGTGGTGGACGGCAACGCTGTCGAGTTTTTGCGTGATCGTCAGGTGCGGCAGAATTTCGGCGAGGAGGAATTGCGGGGAATCTGAAACGGCCGCGTCGCCTGGAAACTCGCGCAGATGTTTCGCGCAGGTCGAGGCGTCGGTCACGATCTTGAGGCGGCCCGCGTCTGAAAGCGACGACAGTTCGGATTTGAGGGCCTTGCCGACTTCGGCGGCTTGCTCAGGAAAACCCTTGGATTGAAAGGGTTGGCCGCAGCATTGGCCAGTCAGGTGCTCGGGCACGATGACGTCGAAGCCGGCGCGCTCGAGGAGGGCGACCATGGCAGCAGGCGTGTCGAGGAGGCCGTGTTCGGTTTTGGGGGCGCCGAACATGCGGCTGGGGCAGGCTGGGAAATAGACGACCGAAGGTCGGCCGGTCTGGGTGATCGGAACGGGAAAGCCGGTCTTCTTTGGATTCTGGCGGGTTTCCGTCGGTTTTGGCGCGCCGGGGCCGTGGTGGAGGGCGCGGGAGACGCGGGGGACCCGCTTATTGGTCGCGCGGCGGGCGGTTTCGGTGACCGCTTCGATTGCAGGCGCCGGAATGATGGTGCGGGCGGCATCGGCGATTGCGACGCCACCGCGCATAAACCGTTCAACCGAGCCGCGATGATCGGCAGCAAAGCGGGCGACGGAATGGGCCGTGGCGCTACGTCGGCGCGCGCGTTCGCCGAGAATCATGGTGCCGGTTTCGATGCCGACGGGGCAGCGGAGGGAACACAGATTGCACGCGGCGCAGGTGTCCATGCCGGCATATTGGAAATCGGCATCGAGTTTTTGAAGGCGCGCCGGGTCTTCGCCAGAGGCGCGAAGGCGGGCGCGTTCACGGGTGACGGCGATGCGCTGGCGCGGGGTCAGCGTCATATGGTGGCTAGGGCAGGCGGGTTCGCAAAAGCCGCATTCGATGCAGAGATCGACGACCTCATCCGCGAGCGGCATGAGTTTGAGGTTTTTGACGTGGATCTTTGGGTCGTCGTTGAGAAGCACGCCGGGATTGAGGAGGCGCTCGGGATCGAACAGGGCCTTGATGCGATGCATGATCGCGTAGGCCTTGGGGCCCCACTCGGCTTCGACGAAGGGCGCGATGGCGCGGCCGGTGCCGTGCTCGGCCTTCAGCGAGCCGCCATAGCGGCCGGAGACGAGGGTGCTGAGGGCCTGATTGAACAGGTCGAACTTTTCGGCGGCGCCGGGCTTGGAAAAATCGTCGCCCATCTGGAAGTGGAGATTGCCTGCGAGCGCGTGGCCAAAAATGACGGCGTCGGTATAGCCGTGATCATCGAGCATGGTGCGCAGATCGACGACGAATTCGGCGAGGCGCTCGATGGGCGCGGCGACGTCCTCGGTGAGCATGATCGAGCCCTTGGGGCGGGCGGCACCGGCCGAGGTGAAAAAGCCCTTTCGAATATCCCAGAGGGCGTGGCTGCGATGTTCGTCGGTCGAGAGATCGATATGGGTGGCGCCGTGACGGGCCAGCAGCTCTTGCGTCTTTGCAACCTCGATGGCGAGCGTTGCGGCATCGGGGGCGGTGACGTCGATGAGGACGGCGGGGGAATCGGATTTCAGCCAGGGCAGGAGCGGCTGCATGGGGGGCAGGTGCTCGACCGTCGTCAGGGCGCGGCGCTCGATATATTCGGCGGCGGTAACGCCGGTCGTGACCTGAACGCCGCCATTGGCCATTTCGATGATGGCGCGGCCGGCCGACTGCGGATCGGGGAACGGGACGAGGCCGGTGGCCTTGAAGGGATGCTCGGGGACGGTGTTGTAGGTGACCTCCGCGACGAATCCGAGTGTGCCTTCGGACCCGACCATGAGGTGGATGAGAATATCGAGCGGGTCGTGATAATCGACCAAGGCGTTGAGCGAATAGCCGACGGTGTTCTTGATCTGGTATTTGTGGCGGATCAGGGCGACGAGCTCATTATCGGCCATGATCTCGTGGTGAAGATCACGGAGCGCGCGCAGCATGCCGGCATGCGACACTCGAAACGCGTCGCGGCTGGCAGCATCGCCAGAATCGAGCATGGTGCCGTCGGTGAGGACGATCCGGAGGCGGGCCATGGTGTGGTAGGTGTTTTGCGCAACACCGCAACACATGCCTGACGAGTTGTTGTTGACGACGCCGCCGATTTTGCAGGTGGCCTGCGAGGCCGGATCGGGGCCGATCTTCTTGTCGTAAGGCTTTAGCGCCTTATTGGCTTCGGCGACGATGATCGCGGGGCCGAGGGTGATCTTTTCGGCGCCGGGATGAATGTCGAGCTTGCGCCAGCCATCGCCGAGAACCGCGAGCACGCCATCGGTGACGGCCTGGCCCGAGAGCGAGGTGCCGGCGGCGCGGAAGGTGACGGGTAGACCCTCGGCGCGCGCGGCCTGGAAGACGGCGCGTACATCGTCTTCGGAATTGACGAAGACCACCACGGCCGGGATCAGCCGATAGGAGCTGGCATCGCCGCTCCAGGCATAGGTCATCAAGGGATCGGTATGGATGGCGCCTTTGACCACGCCCTTGAGGCGGGCGGCGACGCGGAGACCAGCGTCCAGGCGATCGGGGGTCTGGGCCTTGGGCTGGGTGGAATAGAGGGCGGCTTGCTGCATGAGCGTGACGCTAACATGTCAGTTTGCGCCGGGCGAGCGGGATGATGAGCGTCCGTTTCACGATTGCGCGGCGCAACGAAAAAGGCGGGCACCTGGCCCGCCTTCGTCAAATCGATATTTTGGCGCCTTACTTGGGCGCCAGGACCATGACCATCTGGCGGCCTTCGGAGCGCGGCTGGCTTTCGACCTTGGCCAGCGTCTCCATCTGCTCGCGAACCTTGAGCAGAAGCTGCATGCCGATATCCTGGTGAGCCATTTCGCGGCCGCGGAAACGCATCGTGACCTTGACCCGATCGCCTTCGCCGAGGAACCGTTGCACAGCCTTCATCTTGGTCTCGTAGTCATGGGTATCGATGTTCGGCCGGAGCTGAACTTCCTTGACTTCAATAACCTTCTGCTTCTTGCGCGCTTCGGCCGCCTTTTTCTGAGCGGCATATTTGAAGCGGCCGAGATCGAGCATCTTGGCAACCGGCGGATTGGAGTTCGCTGCGATGATGACCAGGTCGAGCCCAGCCTCCTGCGCTTCGGTGAGCGCGTCGCGCGTTCGAACTACGCCGCGGTTTTCGCCTTCGGCATCGATAAGCTGGATGTCGGGGCTGGTGATGTCCTCATTGGCAAGCGGCCCATCTTTCTGGGGCGCCGTGGGTCTCATTGGACGACGAATGGCAAGCGTTCCTTGTTCTGTTTCTGCCGGGGGGTGAATTCGGCCATAAAATCGTGTTAGCGGGGTGAGAAGTCAACTGCTGGATGTACTGATTTCCGGCTGTTGCGCCGAGAAAACGCCAGATGTTTGCCATCAAATCCAGCAAAAGCCCGAAGAGTTTCGTGTGACTTCCCTACAAACACAGTGCCTTAGCGTGGGTGAAGGCGATAATCTGCGGAAAATCGCCTATCTCCAACGGCCGGGAAAGGCGCCCGGACTTTTCTGGCTCAATGGTTTCCGCTCGGTGATGACGGGACTAAAAGCCAGCGCGATCGATGCTTTAGGCCAAGAACATGGCCTTGGCGTGACGCGATTCGATTATTCGGGCCACGGCGAGTCGGGTGGCGACTTCCATGCGGCAACGATCGGGGACTGGCTCGAAGAGACGCTGGCCGTCTTTGCGCTGACCGAGGGGCCGCAGGTGGTGCTCGGCTCGTCCATGGGCGGGTGGCTGGCCCTACTCTTGGCGCGAGCGCTGCAAGCGCGCGGCGAGAACCGGATCAAGGGCATGGTGCTGATTGCCCCGGCGGTGGACGCGACGCGCGAACTGATCCCGAAACGCTTTTCGGCCGAGGATTTTTCACGGCTCGACCGGGACGGCTTCGTCGAGCGGGAAAGCGCTTATGGCGATGGTCCCTATCGCTACACCAAAAAACTGATCGCGGATGGCGACCAGCATCTGCTCTTTGGCAAGGTGATCGAGACGGGATGTCCGGTGCATATTCTACAAGGCGGGCAGGATCGGGATGTGCCGCCGGCGCATGCGCAGCGCCTCCTTACCCATATCCTTCATGATCCGGTGACACTGACGATGATTCCGGATGGCGATCACCGATTGAGCCGGCCTGAGGATCTGGCGCGGCTCAGGGCCGCCGTAGTCGGGATGTTATGACGCCATAGGGCCGCTTGAACCTTGGTCAAATCGTCACAAAATATCGAGAGACAAGGGACCCAAATCGTCCTAGCCTCGTTTTGTGTTGGAGCGCGCATATTGCGCCTCCCTTCGGGAGCCGAGAAAGTTTGAGCAGGCACTTGCCACCTTCAGCAGATAACGCCCTCGCATCGCAACTCGAACTCGCCTTTGAAGACAATCGCCTTGCAGCTCAGCTCTATGGCGATTTCGACCAGAACCTCGCCCTTATCGAACAGCGCCTTGCCGTGTCGGCTACGCCACGCGGCAACCATGTGTTGTTGAAAGGCGCGGCGTCCAAGGTCGATCAGGCGCGCCGGGTGCTTGAATCGCTTTATGCCAGCCTCGAGGAAGGCCGCACCGCCGATATCGGCGATGTCGATGCGGTGATCCGCATGGTCGAGACCGAGGATAGCCAACTGACCCTGCCGACGCTCGAGCGCAAGGGCAAAGTCCGTATGGCCCAGATCGCCACGCGCAAGGCGACGATCGCGGCCCGCACCCCGGCGCAGGACGCCTATATGCGGGCCATGGAACGCTCCGAACTCGTGTTCGGTGTCGGTCCGGCTGGTACCGGCAAGACCTACCTGGCGGTCGCCCACGCCGCTTCGCTTCTCGAACGCGGCGATATCAATCGCATCATTCTTTCACGCCCGGCCGTCGAAGCGGGTGAACGTCTCGGCTTTTTGCCGGGCGACATGAAGGAAAAGGTCGATCCCTATCTGCGGCCGCTCTACGACGCGCTTTACGACATGATGAAGCCCGAAAATGTCGAGCGCTGCATCACGTCGGGGATTATCGAGGTCGCGCCGCTCGCCTTCATGCGCGGCCGCACGCTCGCCAATGCCGTCGTCATTCTCGACGAAGCCCAGAACACCACATCGATGCAGATGAAAATGTTCCTCACTCGTCTTGGCGAGAATTCCAAGATGATCGTCACCGGCGATCCGACCCAGGTCGATCTGCCGCGTGGTGAAAAATCAGGGCTGGTCGAGGCGGTCAATCTGCTCGATGGCGTCGAGAGCGTTCATATCAGCCGCTTCAACGACAAGGACGTGGTGCGCCACGCGCTTGTGGGCCGCATCGTGCGGGCCTATGAAGCCGATACTGCGCGGCGGTTGGCCGAAAAAGACGGCGACACGACCGGACTTGCGCGGACCCTGGGCACCCTCTCGCGCTAAGCGAGGGTGCCTTTTCCAACGATGATTGAGCCCAATTGCCGCCTGTTCCTCCGCTAGAAATTGCCGTCATCCGCAATGTGGATGACTGGCCAGAGCACTTCGATGCCCTTGCCGAGCGCGCCATTCTCGCTGCGCTCGACGGGGCCAAGCCCAAGATCAAGGGGGCGGCCGAGATTTCGGTGCTGCTGACCGATGATGAGGAACAACGCGACCTCAACGCGCAATATCGGGGCAAAGACTCCTCGACCAATGTCCTCAGTTTCCCGCAGATTGAGCCCTTCGGGCCGGTTTTCGGTATCCTTGGTGACATTACGCTGGCGCGGGAAACCCTGATCCGCGAGGCCGAAGAACAGGGGACCTCGCTCGAGGATCATTTCACCCATCTCGTTGTGCATGGCTTTTTGCACATTTTAGGCTATGATCACCTCGAAGAGGACGAAGCCCTGAAAATGGAGGGGCTCGAAACCCAGATATTGGCAGGACTTGGCATTGCCGATCCTTACGCCGATTAAGCCTGTGAACACCTGGTTTACCGGCTGCATTATTGTCCAAGATGAGGATATTGCGCCGCCCTCGAGCGGTCCGACACAATGAACGATAGCGAACGCAAGGGTCAGCGGGTGCCCGATAATCCCGAGCCGTCCTCTAGTCCCGCCCCCGCTCAGGCGAGCCGGGGGCCGAGCCTGTTCAATCGGCTCAAATCCATTCTGGCGCTGCGCACGGTCTCGCTTCGCGACGACTTGCAGGTCGCGCTCGAGGAACGGGGCAGTGCGGAAACTGCCAATTTCACCGAGAGCGAACGCACGATTTTGCAAAACGTGCTGAAACTCTCTGCCGTCTCGATCGATGACATCATGGTCGAGCGCTCCGATATTCAGGCCGTCGAGGCCGATATCAATCTCGGCACATTGCTCGCAAAGTTCCGCCAGGTGGGCCATTCACGGCTGCCGGTCTATGAGGACGAGCTCGACAAGATCATCGGCTTCATCCACATCAAGGATGCCATGGCCAAGATTACCGAGCCGGTGACCGATCCTGAAAAGGATGTGCCGGTGCGGCTTCTGTCGTCGACGCTGAAGCAGAAGATCAACAGGCTCGGCATTACCCGCACGGCTATGTTCGTACCAACCTTCATGCCGGCCGGCGATCTCCTCCAATCCATGCGCGCAAGCCGCGTCCACATGGCCATCGTCGTCGACGAATATGGCGGCACCGATGGACTCGTGACCATCGAAGACTTGCTAGAAGCCATTGTCGGCAAGATCGAGGACGAGCACGACGAAGCCGTCAGCGCCATGGTGCGCAAGGTGGGCGAAGACACCTATATCGCCAATGCCCGCGCCGAACTCGACGAGGTTCGCGCTGTCGTCGGCGATGATTTCGACCCGGGTGATCATGCCGATGACGTCGAGACCATTGGTGGGCTAGTGTTCGACCTTGCCGGCCACGTGCCGCGCCGGGGCGAGAAGGTGACGGGGCTCGATGGTTTCGAGTTCGAAATCCTCGCCGCCGACGGCCGCAAGATCAAACGGCTGCGTATTCGCCGCAAGCGCGAGGCGCCCGAGGTGCTGGCGATTACCGACCAGCGGCCGGAAGAGCAGAAGGAAGCCGCGGAGTAGGGTTTTTCGCACGGTGATTGTTCCGTGGCTGGTCAGACACAGAGCGTCATCCCGGATGAAGATCCGGGAACCATGCAGAGATCTCAAGATGGGCCCCGGCTCAAGGCCGGGGTGACAGTCCAGTGAAGCCCTCTTAAAGAAAATAGACAAAGGCCCCGATGAGCGATCATCAGGGCCTTTGGCTTGCTGCTTAACTTTTGTGTCCGGCCATTCGAGCATAGCTCTCATGGCTTTGCCCGCTAAAATCGCTCCACAGGAGCGATTTTGCCTCAGGCCGCGGTCAAACCTGCTGGACCGACTCGACGCCTGGGACAAAGTGGCGGAGGAGGTTTTCGATGCCGCTCTTTAGAGTGGCGGTCGAGGAGGGGCAGCCAGAGCAGGCGCCCTGCATGTGAAGGAAGACAGTGCCTTCCTTGAAGCCGCGGAAAATGATGTCGCCGCCATCCATGGCCACAGCGGGGCGCACGCGCGTCGCCAGCAGTTCCTTGATGACTTCGACCATTTCCTTGTCTTCTTCTTCGTAGAATTCTTCGCCGGCGAATTCA
Source organism: Devosia sp. BK (assembly GCF_032907385.1). Lineage (NCBI taxonomy): Bacteria > Pseudomonadati > Pseudomonadota > Alphaproteobacteria > Hyphomicrobiales > Devosiaceae > Devosia > Devosia sp. BK. Next base: position 417,843 of record NZ_JAIMBX010000002.1, on the reverse strand, counting down.
TCGACATGGACGGCGTTCTCATCGAGGAGAACCGGCTTGCCAGCGAGGAAGTGGTCCATGATCACGCCCAGAATAGCCGGCTTGATATGGGCCCAATTGGTGTCGTCCTTGGTGACCGAGATGAAATCGGAGCCCAAAAAGACGCCGGTCACGCCGGAAATGCCAAAGAGGCTTGCGGCCAGCGGCGAGGCTTCTGCGGCATCGGGCGTGCGGAAATCGCGCGGTTCGCCGACGAGGACGTCGCGGCCGGGCAGGAATTTCAGCGTTGCCGGATTGGGCGTGGCTTCGGTCTGGATGAACATGGGATCGCCTTGGACTTAGAACACTTCTAAAATAGACAATTACAGTCAGGATGCAAGGGCGGTGGTGGAGATTCTGCGCTGGATTGGCCGCGGTTCAGCTGCAGCTTTGGATTGCCTCAGCTGCGGCGCATCGCCATTCGAGCGCAGCTCTCATGGCCTGCTTCGCTAAAATCGCGCCACTGGCGCGATTTTGCCTGCGGCACTCTAGCAGATAGCGATGATTTCTTCGTCGCTCATGCGGCCGGGGACGATGGTGAGCGGAATAGGCAGCGCATTGGCGCGATTGGCGAAGTGATTGACGAGAGGCCCCGGGCCGTCGGGGGATTTTGAGGCCGCCAGCACAAGAATGGCGATGCCGTGATCCTGGTCGATCAGCTCTTCGATCTGCTCGGGGCCATTGCCTTCGCGGATGACCGTTTCAGCCCGGACGTCGCCGATTTCCTTGATGCGGGCAAGGCGCATATCGAGATTGCGCTCTGCATCTTCGACGGCTTCAGCGCGCAGGACTTCTTCGACACCCATGCCGATGAATTCGGGCTTGGGCACGATGGTGACAAGGACCACGGTGCCGCCCGTCCGCTTGGTGCGGAAGGCGGCAAAGGTCAGGGCGCGGTCGCATTCTTCGGTCTCGTCGATGACGACGAGGAATTTGCGCTTGTATTCAGTATCGTACAAAGGCGCCTCCGTTTAGCGGACGAAACCGACGAGTTTGCGAACATCGGCCATGATCGGCTGGGCAATGGCGCGGGCGCGTTCGGCGCCGTCGCCGAGAATGCGATCCATTTCGCCGCGATCGGACACCAGCCGCTTCATTTCATCGGCGATCGGCGCGAGCACCGAGACCGCCAGATCGGCCAGCGCTGGCTTGAACACGCCCCAGCCCTTGCCACCATATTCGGCCAGAACCTGATCGACCGACTGATTGGCGAGCGCGGCATATACGCCGACGAGGTTTTCGGCCTCGTTGCGACCGGCAAGACCAGCGGCTTCTGTCGGCAGGGCTTCGGCATCCGAAGTGGCGCGCTTGATCTTTTTGGCGATCAGGTCCGCATCGTCCATCATATAGATCGTCGCAAGGTCCGAAGCCTCGGACTTGCTCATTTTCTTGGCGCCATCCTTCAGCGATTTGACGCGCATGGCGGGGCCGGTGGCGAGGGTTTCCGTGATCGGGAAAAACTCGTCCTCAAAGCCTGCGGCCGCGATCTGCTTGGCGAAATCGTGGTTGAATTTTTTCGCGATATCGCGCGTCAGCTCGAGGTGCTGGCGCTGATCTTCGCCCACCGGAACGGCCGTCGCCTTATAGAGCAGGATATCTGCCGCCATGAGCGAGGGATAGGCGAAGAGGCCAAGCGAAACATTCTCGGAATTTTCGCCGGCCTTGTCCTTGAACTGGGTCATGCGCGCCATCCAGCCCATGCGGGCGACGCAATTAAAGATCCAGCTCAGTTCGGCATGTTCGACGACCTGGGACTGATTGAAGATGATCGACTTCTTCGGATCGAGCCCGGCGGCGATATAGGCGGCGGCAATCTCATAGGTCCAGCGCTTGAGATCGTCCGGGTCCTGCCAGACGGTGATCGCGTGCATATCGACCACGCAATAGATGGTCTCATGCGTATCCTGAAGCGGCACAAAACGGCGAATGGCGCCGAGATAGTTGCCGAGGTGCAGATCGCCGGATGGCTTGATGCCCGAGAAAACGCGGGGAGTGAAGGACATGAGAAGAACGCCGTAACGAGGATTCCAGACGGCCCGTTCTATACGGAGAAAGCAAGAATGGAAACTGTCAGCGACGGCGGCGGAGGCGGCTCATCAGGGTGCCAAGGCGCTGGGTGCCGGTGATGTGGACCATGGTGAAATAAAAGACCACGCCATAGGCGATGAGCGCGGAGAGGACCAGGGCCTGGCGCCAGAGCGGGGCGCCGGAGGCGAGATGCGCCGCGCCTTGATCGGCGAGTACCATCAGGATCAGACCCATCATGGCGCTGATCAGGATGATCATGGCGTGGTTCCAGATCTGGCTGCGCGAGAGGGTGAAATGGCCGCGGACGGCAAGCGTCGTGCCCAGCATGACGACGTTGAGCCAGGATGAGGCAGCGGTCGCAATGGCGATGCCGACATGGAACATGGTGGGGAATAGAAGGAGCGACAGGCCGATATTGGCGGCGACGCTGATGCCGGCAAAGATCGTGGGGGTGATCGTATCCTGCCGGGCAAAGAAGCCGGGCTGGAGGACGCGGATCAGCACATAGGCCGGGAGACCGCAGGAGAAGGCGATCAGCGCCTCGGCGGTTTGTTTGGTCGCCATGGCATCGAAGAGGCCGCGCTCGAAGAGGAGGCGAACGATCGGCTCGGAAATGCTGATCAGCGCCGCAGCCGCGGGCATGGTGAGGAGCATCGAGATAAAGAGCGACTGTTCCTGACTCGCGAGGGCTTCGGCATTGCGGCCGCCCTTCAAATGGCGGCTCAATTCGGGGAGCAGCACCGTGCCGATGGCGATGCCGATGATGCCCAAGGGGAGCTGATAGAGCCGATCGGCGTAAGCGAGGATCGAGATGGTGTTGTCGGCGCCGGAGGCGATTATCGTGCCGACAAATATATTGATCTGGGTGATGCCGCCGGTGAGGATAGCGGGGATGGCCAGGAACCAGAAGCGGCGCACCTCGGCATCGAAGCGTGGGAGCCGAAAAGCAGGGCGGAAATCGGCGCGCTCGATGGCGGCCCAGACGAGCCAGAGCTGCGCGAGCCCGCCGAGCATGGTGGCGATGGCGACCCAGAAGGTCGCGTTCTGCGGGTCCTGGACCCAAAACGTCGCAAGAGGAATGAGGGCGGCGATGTTGACGATGTTGAGAAGGACGGGGGCAAAGGCGGCGGCAAAAAACCGGCCGAGCGAATTGAGGATCGCGCCATAGGCGGCCATCAGCGACATGCAGGCGAGATAGGGGAACATGATGCGGGTGAGCATCACGGTCAGGTCGAATTTTTCCTTGTCATCGACGAAGCCCGGCACGAAGGCGAGCATGATCTGCGGCATGAAGATTTCGGCAAGGATCGTGACGATAACGAGCATGGCCAGGAGCCAGCTCATGATCCGCGAGGCAAGCTGCTTGGCGCCGTCTTCGCCCTGCTCCTCAAGGGCGCCCGAGAACATCGGCACGAAGGCCGTGTTGAAAGCGCCTTCAGCAAAGAGCCGGCGGAAGAGATTGGGAAAGCGGAAGGCCGCGTTGAAGGCGTCAGCAGCGGGGCCGACGCCGAGGACGGCCGCCATCAGCGCATCGCGCGCGAGGCCGAAAACGCGGCTGACCAGGGTCCAGGCGCCGACGGAAAAGAAATTGCGGAAGAGGCTCATAGACTAGCGCCGGTCCTTTTCTTCTCCCCCTCGGGGAGAAGGTGGCGCGCAGCGCCGGATGAGGGGGGCATTACGGGCAAACTGGGCACTCTGCGAAATCCCCCTCACCCGTCTCGGCCTTTGGCCGATCCACCCTCTCCCCGAGAGGGAGAGGAAAAGAGTGGTTAGGCATTCGCTGTTTTTTTGTCCTCGGGACGCTCGAACACGTCCATCAGCGCGCCGTGGATTTTGCGCTGCCGCTGTTTCACGTGAATCTTCTGCCCCGTCAGATCGGTGACATAAAACACGTCCACGGCCTTTTCGCCATAGGTGCCGATATGGGCAGAGCCGATGGTGAGGTTGAGATCGGAGATTTCGCGGGTCAGCGCATAGAGAAGACCGATGCGATCAAGGCCGGACACCTCGATGACGGTGAACTTTTCCGAGATGGCGTTGGAGACGGAAACCTGCGCTGGAAGCGCGAAGGGTTTGAGGCGGCGGTTGTGGCGCGACTCTTTGCCCAAATCAATAAGGACGGTACGCTTGCCCTGCAGCAATTGCTTGACCGTATCGATGATGCGGGTGGCGCGGACCTTTTCGTCTTCGTCCGAGGTAAAGGAACGGCGGAGCCTAAAGGTGTCGATGGCGCGGCCATCGCGGGTCGAGAAAATCTGCGCGCCGATAATGGATGCGTCCTGCATGGTGCAGGCGCCGGCGATGAGCGAGAGGAGGCGCGGGTGGTCGGGCGTATAAAAGCTGACCTCGGTGATGCCCTCGAAGGCCTTGACGCGAATGGAGCCGGCAAAGGGTTGATTGGCCTCGTCGGCCTGGCGGATCATGCGCGCATGCTCGATCTGAAGCTCGGGCTCGGCGCGCAGCCAATAATGATCGTAGTGGCGGGCGGTATAGGTTTCGATCTCGGCCGGTGGCCACTTGGTCAGCGCTTCGCCGAGAACGCGGCGCGCGTCTTCGACGCGATCGGAATGGCTGACCTGGCTGTGGCCGCCCGAGAGCAGGGGTTCGGTGGCGTAATAGAGCGAGCGGAGGAGGGAGCCCTTCCAGCCGGTCCAGGTGCCTGGGCCGACGGCGCGGATATCGCAGGCGGTGAGGATCATCAGGAGCGCAAGGCGCTGGGGCGACTGGACGACGTCGGCGAAAGCCTTGGCGGTTTCGGGGTCTTGGATGTCGCGGGCCTGGGCGATCTCGCTCATCAGGAGGTGATATTCGATGAGCCAGGCGACGGTGTCGGTTTCGGCGGGGTTAAGGCCAAAGCGGGGGCAGAGTTTCTTGGCGATGCGGGCGCCGGCGATGGAATGGTCTTCGGGCCGGCCCTTGGCGATATCGTGGAGGAACAGCGCCACATAGAGGAGGCGCGTGTCGTTGAGCTGGGGCAGCAGCTCGTGGGTCAGCGGCAATTCCTGGCGGAGGCCGCCATTGGCGATATCGGCCATGACACCGACAGAGCGGATCAGATGCTCATCCACCGTATAGTGGTGGTACATGTTGAACTGCATCAGGGCGACGATCTTGCCGAAATCGGGCACGAATTTTCCGAGGACGCCGCTTTCGTTCATCTGACGGAGGATGCGCTCGACATAGAGTGGGCTCGTCAAGATGGTCAGGAAGTGGGCATTGGCCTTGGGGTCGTGTCGCAGCTTGTTGTCGATGAGCCTCAGGCTATCGCGGATGTGCTTGATGGCGTCGGGATGGAAGAGCAGCTCTTCGCGGCCAGCCACCATGAACATGCGAATGAGATTGACCGGGTCCTTTTCGAAGACATCGGCCGCCGTAATATTGAGGCGACCGGTGTCGACGACGAAGTCTGTCTCGCCCTTGATCTTGGACTTGCCCGAGCGGAAGGGCGCGAGAACGCGGCCGACGAGATCCATATCCTTGGCGTGATGGAATTCGAGGCTGGCGCAGATGATGCGGGTGAGATCACCGACATCCTTGGCGACGAGAAAATAGCGCTTCATGAAGCGCTCGACGCTGAGCATGCCGATGCGGCCGGCATAACCCATGCGGCGGGCGAGATCGGGCTGGACGTCGAAGGTCAGCTTTTCCTCAGCGCGGCCGGTGACATAATGGAGGTGACATCGCACCGCCCATAAAAAGTCTTCGGCGCGGGAGAAGAGGCGATATTCGGCGGCGGTGAGCACGCCCTTTTCAACGAGCTCGTGGCTGGTCTTGACCTGGTAAAAATATTTGCCGATCCAGAAGAGCGTATTGAGATCGCGGAGCCCGCCCTTGCCGTCCTTGATATTGGGCTCGACGACATAGCGGGTATTGCCCATGAGCCGGTGGCGTTCATCGCGCTCCGCCATCTTGGCGGCGATGAATTCCGGGCCCGTCTTGGGCATGATCTCGGTTTCGAAGCGTTTGACGAGATTATTGAAAAGGGTCCGATCGCCAGTGAGAAAGCGGGCTTCGAGGGTTGCGGTGCGCACGGTCATATCGGCGCGGGCCATGCGGATGCATTCATCGACCGAGCGGACGGCGTGGCCGACTTTCTGGCCCAAGTCCCAGAGCATATAGAGGATATATTCGGTGACCTGCTCGCCCCAGGGGGTTTGCTTATAGGGGAGGATAAAGAGGAGATCGATATCGGAGCCCGGCGCCAGCGTGCCGCGGCCATAGCCGCCGACGGCGGACAGGGCGATCGCCTCAGCGCCGGACGGATTGTCGACGGGATAAACCCGGGTGGAAGCGAAAAGATAGACCGCGGTGATGATCTCGTCCTGCGCGGAGCACAGATTTTGCGCGCAGCGCGTTCCCTTATTGGTGGCGAGCAGTTCGGCCTCGGCCTGGCTGCGGGCTTCGGCAAGGGTCTGGCGGATATGGGCCAGGACAGCCATGCGGGCGGCCGGGGTCTTGGCCGGTTGATCGCCCACGACGCCATCGAGTTCGGCGAGAATGGTCTCGGCCGTCTTCAGCACGAAGTGGGATTTTCGCGGTTTGGCTTCAGCGTCGACGAGCGTCATCGCGTAATTTCTTTAATTCGTAGAGCGCTTCGATGGCTTGCTTGGGCGTCATATCGTCGGGGCGGACGGCATCGAGGGCTTCGTGAATGGGGTCATTGATCTTTGGTGCCGGGGCTGGCTGATGGGCAAAGAGCGGCAAATCGTCTAGCACGCTGGCTTTGTCCTTGGAAGACGCCGTGCCGACCGAGCGTTGCTCGAGAATATCGAGGACCTGCTTGGCGCGCGCGATGACAGGGTCAGGCAGGCCGGCAAGCCGGGCCACCTGAATACCATAGGAGCGGTCGGCCGCGCCGGGGCCGACTTCGTGGAGAAAGACCACATCGCCTTCCCATTCGCGCACCTTCATCGTGACATTGGCGACGCGGGTGAGGGTTTTGGCAAGGCTGGTCAATTCATGGAAATGGGTCGCAAAGAGCGCGCGGCAGCCGGTGGTTTCATGCAGCGCCTCGACCGAAGCCCAGGCGATGGAAAGGCCATCGAAGGTGGCGGTGCCGCGGCCGATTTCATCGAGGACAACGAGGGAGCGTCTTGTCGCGCGATTGAGGATGGCAGCGGTTTCGACCATTTCGACCATGAAGGTCGAGCGGCCATGGGCGATATCGTCAGAGGCGCCGACGCGGGAAAAGAGGCGATCGACGACGCCGATATGCGCGCTTTCGGCAGGGACGAAGGCGCCGATCTGGGCGAGGATGGCAATCAGCGCGTTCTGGCGAAGGAAGGTCGACTTACCGCCCATATTGGGGCCCGTGACGAGCCAGAGTTTGCCACCACCGACCTCTTCGCTGCCCGAGAGATCGGCGTCATTGGCCACAAAATCCTGGCCTTCTACCCGCACCATTTGTTCCACGACCGGATGGCGCCCGCCGACGATGGCGAAAGCAAGGCCCTCATCGACCTGCGGGCGGCAATAAAACCGCGTAGCGGACACTTCCGCGAGAGCGGCGGAGACGTCTAGCTCGGCCAGGGCGTCGGCGAGAGTTTGGAGAGCGCTTGTCTGTTTAAGCACAGCGTCGCGAAGGCGAGCGAAAATCGCGAGTTCAATATCGAGGGCGGCACCCTGTGCCTTGGCGATTCGGCCTTCTAGCTCAGCCAATTCGGTCGTCGTGAACCGCATGGCGTTGGCGAGGGTCTGGCGATGGATGAAGACCTCGCGGTGCGGCGGCTCCAGCAGCTTTTGACCGTGACCTGCGGGGACCTCGACGAAAAAGCCGAGGACGCCATTGTGTTTGATCTTGAGCGAGCGGACGTCGGTTTCGTCCATGAGCCGGGCTTGCAAAGCGGCGACGACAGCGCGGGTTTCGGAGCCGAGGGCGCGTTCTTCATCAAGCTTGCTGTCATAGGCGGGACGAACAAAGCCGCCATCGCGGGAAAAGAGCGGCAGGTCGTCGTCGAGCGCGATGGCCAATTCGGAGGAAAGGGCGCGGGGTGCGTTGGCGAGCGTTTCCGTCAGTTTGCCGAGAGCGGGCGGCAGGTCGGCTTGATTGGCGAGCGTTGCCGAAAGATCGAGCGCGGCAGCAACGGCCTTGCCCACAGCGGCGAGATCGCGCGGGCCACCGCGTTCAAGCGCGAGGCGGGAGAGGGCGCGGGCCAGATCGGGCGCGGCCTTGAGATCGGTGCGGAGCCGGGCACGAAGAAGCGGATCGTTGACCAGACGCTCGACGGCATCGAGGCGATCATTGATGGCGGCAGCATTGCGCAAGGGGGCGGCGAGACGCGCAGCGAGGAGGCGGGCGCCGGGCGCGGTGACGGTCATGTCGATACTGTTGCGCAGCGAGCCCTTGGCCTGGCCGCGCTGGGTGACGAGAATTTCAAGGCTCGAGCGCGTCGCGGCATCGATGGCCATGACGGCGTCGGTTGCCTGCAGGACCGGAGCGCGAAGAGGAACCGGCCGACCTTTTTGGCTCTCGCCGATATAGGCAACGAGGCTCGCCAGCGCGCCGCGGCTAGCGCGGGAGAGCGAGGAGGGGTCGAAAATCTCGGCGGGGAAGGCGCTGCGGAGAATGCCGGAGGCGGCTTCGCTATTGGCCGCTTCGGGCGGCAGGGTAGTGGCGACGGCAGACCAGGCGGGCGCAAAGAGATGGCGCTCGGTCAAGGCCTGACGAATTGCGTCGGTGAGGAGCAGTTCGGCTGGGGCGATCCGCGCGAGTTCGTCGGCGAGGCGATCGGCCGGGAGATCGGCGACAAAGGTTTCGCCCGTCGAAATATCGGCCCAGGCGAGGGCGAAATCTGTATCGCCATGGCGGACCATGAACAGCGCGGCGAGGTAGTTGGCCGAGCGCGCATCGAGATGGTCGTCGTCGGTCAGAGTGCCGGGGGTTACAAGGCGCACGACGTCGCGTTTGACGACGGATTTGCTGCCGCGCTTCTTGGCTTCGGCGGGGTCTTCGACCTGCTCGCAGATGGCGACGCGATGGCCCAGGCGAATGAGCTTATTGAGATAATCATTGGCGGCGTGGATCGGCACGCCGCACATGCCGATATCCTCGCCGAGGTGCTTGCCGCGCTTGGTCAGCACGATACCCAAGGCGGCGCTGGCGATTTCGGCGTCTTCGAAGAAAAGCTCGTAGAAATCGCCCATCCGGTAGAACAGGAGATAGCCCGGATTGACCGCCTTGATCTCGAAATACTGCGCCATCATCGGCGTCAGCGTCGCCGTGGCGGCGCTGTTTGGGGCCTCGAAGGGAGTGTGGTCCATGAGCTCGGGTCGTTCGGGCAAGGAAGCGGCGAGACTAAGACCTTGTGGTTAAGAAGCCAACTCCTCCCTTTGCGCTTTGCCCGGCTGTTTAAGGTCTTTGGCCATGCGGCATAGTCCGGATCATCGAGGCATCGTCGACCGTCGCCCGATACAGATGCCAGGTCGCGTGGCCAAGAATCGGCAAGATGACGGCAAGACCCACAAAGAGGGTGAGCGCGCCGACAAAAACCGAGATTCCGACAATAAGCCCCCAGGCCAGCATGGGGATAAGATTGTGCATGACGGCGCGGAAGGAGGTTTCCACCGCAACATAGGCGCCGACATCGCGATCGAGCAGCAGCGGGAAGGCGATGACCGAGGTGCAGAGGACTACAAGCGCAAAGGCGGCGCCGACTGCCGTGCCGATGATGGCGAGCGTCATGCCGCCGGGTTCGGCAAAGACTTGATTGAACATGGCGCCAAAGGTTTGGGGCGGTGAGGCGCCGAAGAGGTTTTCGTAAAGTGCCTGGGCGCTGGTGAGCCAGAGGGTGAAAAGGACGAAGAGCATGGCGCCGATGGCGATGATGCTGCCCATGGCGGGCGAATGGATGACGCCGATGGCGTCGCGCCAGGACGGTTCTTCGCCCAATTCGCGGCGACGGGAGATTTCATAGAGCGGCAGCGCAGCGATCGGGCCGATCAACGCAAAGCCGCCGATGAGGGGATAGAGCAAGGGCCAGGTGTGAAAGCCGTTCATCCAGACGGTCAGCACAATGCCGATCAACGGATAGATGAGCGCCAGGAGAAAATAATGGCTGGGCTTAGCCCAGAAATCCGCGGCGCCGCGGCGCAGCGCTTCGGTGAGATCGGCAAGGGTAATGGTTTTGATGACGGGCAGATCCAGCTTGTCGCCGGCGCCGGCCATGACGTGCATTTGGGCCATATCGGGACCTCCTTCCGCAAGGGGAGGCCGCATATCCGGCGTATTGCGCAAACCGGCGCGAGACGCAGAACCTGCGACCGCTAACCTTGTGCAGCCTACGCCCCAGGCGGGAGCTTGTCGCCCCCGCGCGGGAAATCGTGATCAGGCCTTGGCGAGAGCCTGTTCGATATCGGCGATGATGTCGTCGATATGTTCGATGCCGACCGAAATGCGGACGAGGTCCTCGGAGACGCCAGCCTTTTTCAGCTCTTCGGGGGAAAGCTGGCGGTGCGTGGTCGAAGCCGGATGGCAGGCGAGGGATTTGGCGTCGCCGATATTGACGAGGCGCAGGATCATCTGCAGCGCATCGATGAAGCGGCCGCCGGCTTCCTTGCCGCCCTGAATGCCGAAGGACAAAATCCCGGAGCCAGAGCCTTTCGAGATTTTCTTGGCGACGGCGTTATAGGGACTATCGGGCAGGCCGGCATAATTGACCCATTCGACCTTGGGGTGGCTCTTGAGGTATTGCGCGACTTTCAGGGCATTTTCCGAGTGGCGCTCGATGCGGAGGCCAAGGGTTTCAAGACCCTGCAGGATCTGGAAGGCGTTGAAGGGCGAAATGGCGGCGCCGGTATTGCGCAGCGGCACGACGCGGGCGCGGCCGATATAGGCTGCGGGGCCGAGGGCCTCGGTATAGACGACGCCGTGATAGGACGGATCGGGCTCGTTGAGCACCGGGAAGCGGGCGGCATTGGCCTTCCATTCGAATTTGCCGCTATCGACGATGATACCGCCGATCGACGTTCCGTGGCCGCCGATATACTTCGTCAGCGAATGAACGACGATATCGGCGCCGAAATCGAAGGGGCGCGTCAGATACGGCGTTGCGACCGTGTTGTCGACGATGACCGGCACGCCATGGCGATGGGCGATCTCGGCAATCCTCTCGATATCGACGACATTGCCGGCTGGGTTGCCGATGGATTCGAGGAAGACGGCCTTGGTCTTGCCGTCGATCGCCTTTTCAAAGCCTTCATAGTCGTCATGGCTGACGAGACGGGTTTCGATGCCCTGCCGGGGGAAGGTGTGGACGAAAAGATTATAGGTGCCGCCATAGAGCTGGGAGACGGAGACGATATTGTCGCCGACGCCGGCAATGGTCTGGATGGCATAGGTAATCGCCGCCATGCCTGAGGCGAGGGCGAGGCCGGCAATACCGCCTTCAAGCTCGGCGACGCGCGCCTCGAGCACGGCGGTCGTCGGGTTCATGATGCGGGTATAGATATTGCCGGCGACATTGAGATCGAAGAGATCGGCGCCGTGCTGGGTATCATCGAACGTGTAGGACGTCGTCTGATAGATCGGCACGGCAGCTGCCTTGGTGGTGGCCTCCGATTCATAGCCGTGATGGAGGGCGATCGATTCCAGTTTCATGTCTTTGGGCTCCTTGGTCCACGCGGGGGCAAGATTTGGATGGAGCGCGCGAAAAGACAAGCGGCGGCAGAGGCAAGCCGTTCTAGGGAAACGGGAATTTTTGGAAATGTTTGGGTGGTCGCGTGAGTGCTATGGCGGCATAGCAGGTTGTTCCCGCCAGTGATTGCTGCGGGATGCTTGTCAGTGGACGGACCCCGGAGCGGCAGGCACCTCGAAGGTGATTTGAAAGATGAAGCGCATACCGCTCCGGGGTGCCCTCTTTTCGGACAGGATTCACAGCGCCTTTTTGATCGCTCGTCGCAAGGCGGCCAATCCCCGAACGTGCCCTGGAGACGATCCAGCGCCGGACCCTCTCGCTACTGTCGTCTGCAGACCGTCCATGCGAGTTTGGATGGGGGTATTATGGAGGCATAATTTGGGGCGGGGATAAGATGTATAGATTGGCGCCACCGCTTACCCATCCAACCAGTCGTCACCACCGGGCTTGTCCCGGTGGTCCATGCGGAGGTGAGATGGATTGCCGGGACGAGCCCGGCAATGACGATGGAAGGGAGGGGCCTACGCTTACGTCAGCTTCGTTAAGTGCAGGGTCCTAGGGTCAAGCCTCAAGGTAACAACGGTGGGTGGGGGAGCAGTACTAGTTACGCCTTACCCACTAAGCTATCGACCTCATAACGATCGGAGGGGTCGTGTTGAGGCCGGTAGACAAAATAGTCGAAATCGGCGGGGCTCGCCGTGCCGTTGAGATCGTGGGCGGCGACGCCGACGAAGGCGCCGGTGAAGCTGCCATGGGCCTGATGCCCCCCGCATTCGTCCGAGAGGATCGAGGCGTCGAAGACCGGGCCGATAGGCTGCAGGTCCTGGCCTTGGAGAGCATAGAAGAACTGCAGGGCGCGGCCGCGGATGGTCAAGGCGAGCTTGACCTTGCCTGTATTGGGGATCTGCACAGGATCGGCGGGGAAGCGCAGTTTGCCGTCTGGCCAGCTCATCTCCGAAGACATGAGCAGAAGTTCGCGCTGGCCATCGGCGTGAGCGGTGACGGCGAGATAGAAGAAATTGTAGCGCGAATAGTAGGCGGTAAGGCCCGCCATGGTGCGTTCGTCGGTGGCGTGGAAATCGACCACGGTTTCGGCATCATAAGAAAAATGCGTCTGGCGGCGTGCGACGAGGGCGTGTTCGAACCAGGAGCCGATAGATTCACGGCCGAACAAACGCAGCTTGCCGTTTTCCGTCGAGAAAATCCGCTCGGTCTCGGGCGTGCGGAGCCACTGGAAATCCTTGTGGAGGCCGTTTTCGAACGTGTAGCGCTGCTCGGCCCAATATTTTTCTTCGTCGCGCGTGCCGGGCACCTCGACATGGAGCGAAGGCACTGGGCCGTTCTTGACATAGAGCCAGTCGTCGTCGCCCCAATAGGCTTCCTGGATGGAGGTTTCGCGGCCGAGAACGCAGCGGCGTTCCTGGGTGGTCGGGCGGCCGCCGAGATGGACGAGATAGGTTTTGCCGTCCGGGGTCTCGACGAGATCGCCATGACCGGCGCGCTGAATGGCGGCGAGCGGAGCGTCCTTACTGGTGAGGATGTGCTTGTCGGGGTGGGTTTCGTATTCGCCCGTCAGGGTGCGTGAGCGGGCAAAGGTGCAGGCGTGATCATAGGCCGTGCCGCCTTCGGCAGTAAGAAGATAATACCAGCCATTGCGCTTATAGATATGCGGGCCTTCTACCAGTTTGAGGTCGGTGCCCTTGTAGATATTGGTGATGGGGCCGACGAGCTTTTCGGCGACCGGATCGAATTCCTGGATGACAATGCCCGAGAACAAAAGCGGGCGGACGCGATGGTCCCAGGTCATGTTGACGAAGTATTTTTTGCCGTCGTCATCATGGAAGAGAGAGGGGTCGAAGCCTGAGGAATTGGTGTAGATCGGGTCGGACCACGGGCCTTCGATCTTGTCGGCCCAGACGATGTAATTGTGGGCGTCCTTGAACGAGCCGTCCTTACGCTTGACGTCGGTATAGACGAGCCAGAATTTTTCGCCGTCATGCGTGAGACACGGCGCCCAGACGCCGCAGCTATCGGGATCACCGCGCATGTCGAGCTGGGTTTTGCGGTTTAGCGGACGGGTGACGAGTTCCCAATTGGCGAGATCCTTGGAGTGATGGATCTGCACGCCCGGGAACCATTCGAAGGTCGAGGTCGCGATGTAGTAATCGTCGCCAACGCGGAGAATAGAAGGGTCCGGGTTGAAGCCGGGGAGGATCGGATTGGTGATTTGCGGCATGGTGGGCCTCTGTTCTTCTCCCGCTCGGGGAGAAGGTGGCGCGCAGCGCCGGATGAGGGGAAAGTTTAGGCGAGATCAGGGGCGCATTGGCATCCCCCTCACCCATCTCGGGCGAGGCTCGATCCACCCTCTCCCCGAGAGGGAGAGGAATGGCACCGAGCACTCGCCATTCGAGCATAGGTCTCACGGCCTTCTCAGCTTGAAAGGCTCCACTGGAGCCTTTCACTGTCAACGCCGGACGCTTCGATGTCAGACGAACCGGTTGACCAGGCTTTCGAGATATTCCTGGCGGCCGGACTTCGGCTGCGGGTTGATGCCTTCGGCCTGAACCTTGGCCGCGATATCCGCGAGGCTCAGCTTGCCGCCGAGGATTTCCTGGCCGATGCCGGACTTCCAGCCGGCATATCGGTCGTCGAGCATCTTGTCGAATTCACCGTCTTCGATGAGCGCGACAGCGCCCTTGAGGCCGCGGGCGAGCGTATCGAGGCCGAGGATGTGACCGTGCAGCAGATCGGCCGGATCGAGCGACTGGCGGCGGACCTTGGCGTCAAAATTGAAGCCGCCCTTGCCGAGGCCGCCCTGCTTGAGGATGTAGTAGAAAGCCAGCGCCATTTCGCCGGGAACGTTGGGGAAATGGTCGGTGTCCCAGCCGGACTGCAGGTCGTTGCGGTTAGCGTCGACCGAGCCGAGCATGCCGAGCGAAGAGGCGACGGCGAGCTCGTGCTCGAAGGAGTGACCGGCGAGGAAGGCATGGCCGACCTCGATATTGCACTTCACCTTCTTTTCGAGACCATACTTCTGCAAGAAGCCGTAAACGGTCGCAACGTCGTAGTCGTACTGGTGCTTGCTCGGTTCTTGCGGCTTGGGCTCGATCAGGATCTGGCCCTTGAAGCCGATCTTTTCGGCATGCTCGATCACGAGCGTCAGGAAGCGGGCCATCTGGTCCTGTTCCTGGCCGATCTTGGTGTTGAGGAGCGTTTCATAACCTTCGCGGCCGCCCCAGAGCACATAGTTTTCGCCGCCCAGTTCATGGGTCAACTCGAGCACGGTTTTCACCTGGCCGGCGGCATAGGCGAAGACGGCGGGATCGGGATTGGTCGCGGCGCCTGCCATATAGCGGCGGTTGGAAAAGAGATTGGCCGTGCCCCAGAGCAGCTTCTTGCCTGTTTCCTGCATCTTGGCGGCAATGATGTCGCCGATGACGCGGAGGTTCTTGTTGCTCTCGTCGAGCGTGGCGCCTTCAGGGGCCACGTCTACGTCGTGGAAGGCGAAGAAGGGCACGTCGATCAGGTTGAAGAATTCGAAGGCGACTTCGGCCTTGAGCTTGGCGCCTTCAAGACCCTTGTCGAACCAGGGACGATCGAAGGTACGGCCGCCAAACGGATCGCCGCCTTCCTGGGCGAAAGTATGCCAATAGGCGATGGCGGGGCGGATATGGTCTTCCATCCGCTTGCCGGCGATCACTTCGTCCTTGTTGTAGTGGCGATAGGCCAGAGCGTTCTTGCTCTGCGGGCCTTCAAACTTGACCTGGTTCAGGCCCTTGAAAAAATCACTCACGAACGTGCCTCCTCGATGGCGGGGTAGAGTGCGCGATAGCGCGCATATTGATCGGAATAGGCGGCCGACAGGTTTTTGTCGGGCGCGATGGTGGTCTTGATCGGCGGCATGGTCATGACATCGGCAGGGTTGGCGCCGGTTGCCGCGCAAAGGCCGAGACGGGCCGCGCCGAGCGCGCCGCCAAAATCGCCATCCTCGGGGAGGGCGATTTCCATGTCGAGATTGGTGGCCAGCATTTTGAGCCACAGCGCCGACTTGGAGCCACCGCCGACGGCCAGCAGGCGGTCGATCTTGGTGCCAGCATCAGCCAAGACGCGCTGGCAATCGCGCATGGCAAAGGTGACGCCTTCCATGACGGCTTGCGCCATCTGGGCTGTGTCGGTCGATTGGGAAAGACCAGTGAAAGAGCCACGGGCGCCGGCATTGTTGTGCGGCGTGCGCTCGCCTGAAAGATAGGGCAGGAAGATCGCTTCGCCCGGGCCCTTGAACTGGGCTTCGGCTTCGCCGGCGAGTTCGGCTTGCTTCTTGCCGGTGATGCGGCTCAGCCAATTCAGCGAATCGGTCGCCGAGAGAATGACGCCCATCTGGTGCCAGGTGTCTGGGATGGCGTGGCAGAAGGCATGAACGGCGCCTTCGGTATTGGGACTGAACTTTTCGTTGGAGACGAAAAGCACGCCGGAAGTGCCGAGCGAGACAAAGCCCTCGCCGGGACGAATAGCGCCGATGCCGCAGGCGGCAGCAGCATTGTCGCCAGCGCCACCGGCAACGATGACGGCGCCGGACATGCCCCAGCGGGCGGCAAGGTCGGATTTGAGCTGGGCGGAAGGCGCGGAGCCTTCGACAAGACGCGGCATGTGATCGCGGGTGAGGCCGGTGACGGCCAAGAGATCATCGGACCAGTCGCGTTTTTGGACGTCGAGCCAGAGCGTGCCGGCGGCATCCGACATGTCCTCGACATAGTCGCCGGTCAGCAAAAGGCGAACATAGGCCTTTGGCAGCAGGACCTTCTCGATTTTGTCGAAGACGGCTGGCTCGTGCTTGCGGACCCAGGCGATTTTTGGCGCCGTAAAGCCGGGCATGGCGATATTGCCGGCGAGCTGGCGGAGGCTTGGGAGCGCAGCTTCCATCTCGAGGCATTCGGCGGCCGAGCGGCCATCGTTCCAGAGAATGGCGGGGCGCAAAATTTCGTCGTTTTTGCCAAGCAGCGTCGCGCCATGCATGTGGCCAGAAAGGCCGATGCCGGTGACGGCGGCGAGTTCGATCGGATGCGAGAGCTTGAGCTTGTCAATGGCTGCGAGAGTCGCGGTCCACCAATCGGTCGGGTTCTGCTCGGACCAGCCGGGATGGGGGCGCACGGGCTCGACGGCGGAAGCCGAGGCTTCGCCGAGCGATTTGCCATTGCCGTCAATCAGCAAGGCTTTCACACCGGACGTGCCGATATCAATACCAAGAAAAGTCATGAGGCACGTACCTCAATTCTGAGTTCGCAAATCAACGGATCGTCCTCCCGCCCGGTTTTCGGGCCCGCCCTCTTTTGAATGGCGGTGTTCTTACCTGAGATTGTCGCGCAGGAAAATGCCAATTTCAATGGGGTCTGTGGCGATATGACGGCCAGCCCCCAATGCGAGCGCACGCGCGGCCGTGATGGCTTCGCGAATTTCTCCATCGGGGTTTTGGTCGAGAACCACGTCGATGGCGCCGGACATCAGGCCCGCACGTGTAGGAGCGCTGAGTTCATGTGCGATGACTCGCGGGGATGTTTTATTACCAACAGCCTCGAGGGCCGCAACAAGGCCCATATTACCGGCACCGAGATTGTAGATACCGCAGAGATCAGGATAATCGGAGAGAAGCTTAGCCACCAAAGCTTGGGTTTCGGCGCGTTCGTCATGGCCTTCAAGCGGGCCGACGAGGTGAAGGGCGGGAAAGTCGCGAACCAAAACCTCGCGAAATCCGTCGAGCCGATCGAGATGGTCGCGAAGGTGGAGCGAGCCTGCGATAACGGCGACCTTGCCGCCTTGAGGCAAAAAGCGACCGAGGAGTGAGGCAGCGGTGCGGCCCGCAGCAACATTATCGACGCCGATGAAATGCTTGCGGGCAGAGCCGGGCAGATCCGAGACCAACGTCATGACTGCAATACCGCGGCGGGTGGCGGAATCGACGGCGGCGAGGATTTCGGGCTCTTCGCTGGTGACGATGACAGCGCAGTCGCAATCTCTCGGGTCGAGCGCATCGAGGCCTGCGGCGAGCGATCCAGCATCGAGGGCGCGGATGCGTCGGGTGCTGAGATGCATGCGATCGGAAAGGGCCAGCATGCTGCGGCGCGCGACGGCCTCTGCGAGGCTATCCATGAATTCATTGGAGCCATCGGGGATGAAGAAAACGACCTTCAAATCCCGGGCGCGCGCCATGAGCGAGGCATTGAGATCGCGGGAGAAGCCGAGGCGGACGATGGCCTCTTCCACCTTTTCGGCTGTGGCGGCGCGCACGCCTGAGCGGCCATTAAGGACGCGATCTACCGTTGCAAGGGACACGCCCGCAGCCTTGGCGACGTCATGAACCGTTGCTCTGCGCCGCGTCGCCTCCTCGTTCACATTGTCCCCGCATTCTTGATTTTGCTTTAGGGACCACAGTTCGCGGGGCAGCCGAAAAGGTCAAGTGCGGCGTTGCCGCAAGGAACCGAAAAGGCTAAACCTCCGCGCCAAAAGACTTTGAGGGGATATGCCATGGGCATCGACGTTTCGACATTCGGCGAACATCAGGGCCAGCGCGTCGACCAGTTCAAGCTGGTCAGCGATACCGGTGTGACTGTCGAAATTATCGGTTATGGCGTGGCCGTGCGCGATTGGCGCGTGCCTGTCGCCGGTGGTGAGCGCGGCGTCGTCCTGGGGTTTGAAACGCTCGAGCATTATGTCGAGCACAGCCCGCATTTTGGTGCCTTGGCCGGTCGCGTCGCAAACCGCATCAAGGGCGCGAACTTTGAGATCGACGGCGTCACCTACAAGCTGCCGCCCAATGCCGGCGACTTGCAGCTTCATGGCGGAGCCGAGGGTCTCGGACGCCAGGTCTGGACGGGCCAAGTCGACAATGCCAACAATGCCGTGCGCTTCACCCATTTTTCGCCTGATGGCGCCATGGGTTATCCGGGCAATGTCAATTTCTCGGCGACTTACAGCCTTCGCGGCAATACTCTTCATCTGGAGCTGGCGGCGACGACCGATCGCGCCACGCCGATCAGTTTGGTACAGCACCAGTATTTCAATCTCGGCACGGCCGACACTGTTCTCGACCACACGATCCAGATCAATTCGAGCGCCTATACCGAACTGGGCGACGATCTTGCGCCGACCGGGGCCATTCTGCCATCTAAGGGCACGATCTATGATCTGCGCCAGCCGCGCACAATGCGCGATGCCAATGGCGCGCCGGTCGATTATGACATGGGCCTTGTGCTCGACACGGGCCGCAAGCATGCCGACCCAATCGCGACTGTGGTGTCGCCCGACAAGGATCTGACCCTCAAGATCTGGTCTGATCGCCCGGGTGTTCAGGTCTATAATGGCGTTTGGACCGACATTACGGTACCGGGGCTTGGCGGCAAGACCTATCAGAAACATGCCGGCTTCTGCCTTGAAGATCAGTGCTTTGCCGATGCCGTGCACAATCCGCATTTCCCCAATGTCATCCACTCACCCGAGCGGCCCTATAGCCATTGGTGCGATATCGAGATCGCTTGATTTTTGGGGCTGTTAGCAGCGTGAGCCGAACCCGATGAGGTCGCCCTTGGGCGGCCTTTTCTTTTGCCGCTAGTGGATTTCTACGCCAGAATCTGCCATCCCGTTCCTTCTCTGTTCACGAGGGCGTCATGGACAAGACCGAGCGACTATTTGCCATCATGGATGCGCTGCGGCGGCATCGGCGGCCGGTGACGGCAGCGGCCTTGGCCGAGGAACAGGGCGTTTCCGTCCGCACGCTTTATCGCGATATCCAGACACTAATCGGGCTTGGGGCACCGATCGATGGCGAGGCAGGGATTGGCTATATGCTCAAACCTGGCTTCTTCCTGCCGCCGCTGATGTTTTCGGCCGAAGAGCTTGAGGCGCTGGTGCTGGGCGCGCGTTGGGTCGGGACACAGCCCGACGATGGCTTGAGCGCTGCCGCACAAAACGCGCTCGCCAAGATCGCCACCGCATCGCCGGAAGATTTGCGCGATCGGATCAGCGACACCGCGCTTTGGCCAATGGCGCAATGGGGCGGACGCAAGCCTATTCCCGTGCTGGGAGAGATCCGCCTCGCCATGCGACAGGAGCGGGCGGTGACCATCGACTATCAGGACGAGCAAGGGCGGGCGACGTCGCGCACGCTTTGGCCGGTGGGTCTCGCTTTTTACGAGGGTAAGCAGACCATTGCCGCCTGGTGTCTATTGCGGCAGAATTTCCGCAATTTTCGCACCGACCGCATCATCAATCTGGTCGTGACCGATGAGCGCTATGGCAAGCGCCGCACCGTGCTCGAACGCGAATGGCGCGACAGCTGGGTAAATGATCGCCGCAATGACGACACGTAACGCTTTGGATTCACGTGAAACACGGCAGCCGTAAAGGCAAGTCGCTGCGAGCTAGAAAATAGACTGGCGCAGCGGGAGTTTTATCGGCGTGGGAAAGCCTGTTGTACGGTCGGTCCAGAAACGATCGCGGAGCATTTCCGGAAAGACATGGCCCTTGGGGAGGTCATGCTGCCCGAACCAACCGGCTTCGCTAATGCTCTCGCCCAAGGCGGGATTGGCGGTGATATCGATCTCACCGGAAATGAAGCGCGCGAGAAACCAGAATTTCACCACCCGGCCCCAGCCATCGACCAACTCGTCGATATAAGCAAGATTTTGCGCCATGACGCGGAGGCCGGTTTCTTCGAAAGCCTCGCGTTCTGCGGCTTGCCAGAGTTCTTCGCTGCCTTCGACGCCGCCCCCGGGACCAGCCCAGAAATCATGCTTGCCAGCGCGATAGTGACGAACGAGGAGAATTTTGTCGTCGCGCATGGCCAGAACGCCGGCCGAAATGCGATGGCGCATAAAAATCTCCTCAAACTCTGCTTCACGTGAATCACTGACCCACCAATACAGCATGAAGCGTCGCGGGTAGTGCTTCGAGTTTGATTTCGCCAAGGGCAAGTCCAGCGAGCAGCGCAAGATGGACGAAACCGATCATGAGTGTCGCAAACATAAAGCGCGTTTTGCGCGTCTTGTGCCGGAAAATTGCCTGGCCCAGGAGGCCGCCAATGATGCCAAAGGCAAGATCGAGACCATGCAAAGTGGCTTCGCTGACCCGCCAGGCTTGCGCTTCCGCCGCGCGCTTATCCAGCCAATAGATACAAAATGTCAGCACGCCGCCGGCGGCGTAGGGCAGGAGCAGGAAGCCGGCATGTGGATCATGCCAGATGAGGTAGGCCAAGAGACCTAAGAGACTCAGCGCGAGGATGAGCTGCCAATCGAGCTCGCGCCTGGTTTGGCTCCGGCGCGCTTGCGGCGTAATCGGATTGGCACCTGCAATGGTGACAGAGCGTGCCTCAAGCTGTTGTTTCTCGCCCTTGCGCGCAGCGAAATAGACCACGTCGCCGACGCGCGGGCGTGTCGCGATCCTCATGATGGATGAGATGTGGACGAAATAGCGCTGCCCATCGTCGCCCGCGATGAAGCCGAAGCCACGCGCATCATTCCAGTGAACCAGTTCACCGCGGAGATTGCTCACGCAGCACCAAAATTGAGACGATAGCTTAGGGCTTCCGCGATGTGCGGACGCGCGACTTTTTCAGCATTGGCCAGATCAGCCAAGGTGCGGGCAACCTTGAGAACACGATGATAGGCGCGCGCGGAGAGATTGTAGCGCTCGGCCGCCATGAGCAGCAGCGTTTGACTATCACGGTCGGGCTTGACAAGTTTTTCGATCAGCGTTGAACTGGCGGCCGCATTGGTCAGCACATCTGGCGCACCGGCCGCCTCATACCGCTCGCGCTGACGCACGCGGGCCATGACTACGCGCTGGGCAACGATAGACGATGGCTCGGCGGTGGGCGCAGAGCCGATCATGTCCGTCGCGGAGACGGCTGGAACATCGATGCGAATGTCGATGCGATCAAGAAATGGTCCGGAAATGCGCGACTGATAATCGGCGGCGCAGGCGTCGCCGCGCTTGCAAGTGTGGCCAGGCGTGCCGGCCATGCCGCATTTGCAGGGGTTCATGGCGGCGATGAGCTGGAAGCGGCTCGGGTAAGTGACGCGGGCATTGGCACGGGCAATGACCATTTCACCGCTTTCGAGCGGTTGGCGGAGACTATCGAGGACACTGGGCGCGAATTCGGGCAGCTCATCGAGAAACAGGACGCCGTTGTGGGCAAGGCTCGCTTCCCCCGGCCGCACTTTTAGGCCACCGCCAACCAGCGCGGCCATCGAAGCTGAATGATGCGGGGCGCGGAACGGGCGTCTATCCGACAGGGCGCCACCCGCCAGTTCGCCAGCGATCGACTGGATCATCGAGATATCGAGCAATTCGCGCGGCTCAAGCGGCGGCAGAATCGAGGGCAATCGCGCCGCCAGCATAGATTTGCCGGCGCCGGGCGGACCGACCAAAAGAAGATTATGACCACCGGCTGCCGCAACTTCGAGCGCCCGCCGCGCCACGGCCTGGCCGCGGACATCGGCCAGATCAGGCATTGTGCCGGCATCGATCAGGCGCTGCACCGGACGCGGCCGAGCCTGCAATTGCCGGCCGACGAGATGATTGGCAAGGGAGAGAAGACTATCGGCCGCGACGATATCGATGTCGTCATTGGCCCAGGCTGCCTCGGGGCCAGATGCCGTTGGGCAGATAATGCCCAATCCCCGGGCCGTGGCGGCTATGGCAGCAGGAAGAACGCCGCCAACATGAGCCAGACGGCCATCAAGGCCGAGTTCACCAAGCACCAGATAGCGATCGAGCGCATCCTGCGGGATCGCGCCGATGGCAGCCATCAGGCCCAGAGCGATGGGGAGATCATAGTGGCTCCCTTCCTTGGGCAGATCGGCTGGGGCGAGATTGACCGTGATGCGTTTGGGCGGCAGGCCGAGGCCAGAAGCGACAAGCGCTGCGCGAACGCGCTCACTTGATTCCTTTACCGCCTTATCGGGCAGGCCAACCATCAGAAACTTGGAAAGACCAGGCGCGATCTGCACCTGGACATCGACCGGCACCGCCTCGATGCCGTTAAAGGCGACTGTGGCAACACGCGTAACCATGAACAAGGCCCCCACCTCAAGCAACGCTAACAGAAGAACCGCATCAGTCAAGAACGGAGAGCGAACAGAAGATGGCTCGTTAACCATGTTCACTGCCACATTGGTTACCCTAAACGTCCATTAACCCCGACATGTTGAATCAAAGGCTCTGATTGTCTTTCTAAGTCGAGTGTGTTGATGGCCCGCACCTTTCGTTTGCCCGCCTCTGTTTCCGCTCTGTTGCGCCATGCTGTGATGGGCCTGACAGTGGCAGCACTGGCAGCATGCGCGACCGGCGGCGGGCTTTATGGCGCCATTCCGGGAGATAATCGGCCCCATGCCGGTGTCGATCGCGCCCGCGGCATGCCGGTGCAAGGCATCGACGTCGCGCGCTATCAGGAAAATATCGATTTCGACCGGGCACGCGCGGGCGGCACCCACTTCGTATTCATGAAGGCGACGGAAGGGAAGGACTATGTCGATCCCAATTTCCGCACCAATTGGGAGCGGGCGCGCAATGCCGGCATGCCGCGCGGCGCCTATCACTTCATGACCTGGTGTTCACCGGCGTCAGAGCAGGCCAATTGGTTCGTGCAGAACGTGCCGGCCGATCCAAGCGCCCTGCCACCCGTGCTCGACCTCGAATGGAACAATCATTCAAGCTGCACGGTAAAGCCGAGCAAGGCCGATGCGCTCGAAAAAATCCGGCTCATGCTCGATGTGATGGAGCGCCATACCGGCAAGCTGCCGATCATCTATACCGACATGAACTTCCACCGCGATATCCTCGCCGGTGAATATTTTCCGAACACGTTTTGGCTGCGCTCGACCGCTGCCGAGCCGCATGAGCGCTACGAAAACCGCACCTGGACTTTCTGGCAATATACCCAGACGGGCGTTGTGCCTGGGGTCAAGGGCGAGGTCGACCGGAATGTGTTTTACGGCTCGACCAATGACTGGTTGATGTTCCTGTCCACAGGTTGCGATCCACGCGCCATCTCGGCATTGGCGCCAACCGGCCGCTGCCAGTTCGTCAAGTAGCGGCGCCGAGGAGGCCCGAGGCCTTGATGCCGTCGAAGACGAACTGCACAGCGAGAGCCGCAAGCAGAATGCCGACGACGCGGGAGACCACGGAAAGACCGGTGAGTCCCAGGAGGCGCTGGATTGGAATAGCGACGAGCAGGGTGAGCCAGGCCAGCGCCAGGATGACGATGATTGCGGCGATGACGAGCCAGAATTCGGCCTGAGATTCGGCGCCAGTCGTCAGCAGAATGACGGCGCTGATAGCGCCGGGGCCGGCCAGAAGCGGCATGGCGAGCGGGAACACCGAAATATCGTGGGCCTGACGGGCTTCAACCTCTTCCTCGTCGGTCGTGCCTGTGCCGCCCGAATGGCGCGCGAAAACCATGTCGATGGCGATGAGGAGTAGGAGGACGCCGCCCGCGGTGCGAAGCGCCGGAATGGTGATGCCGAAGACATCAAGGATCAGATTGCCGAGGAAGGCGAAGAACAACAGGATCAACAGCGCGATGACGACGCCACGGGTTGCAAAGGTGCGGCGTTGCGCGGGCGTATTGTCCTTCGTCAGCGCGGCGAAGATGAAGGCGATATCGGCAACGCCGACAGTCGCGAACAGCGTCGCAAAGGCGACGAGAAAAGCCGAAGTATCCATGGATCGCCCCGCAAACCCCAAACCTTAGCACTAGGGGATTTGGCGGGGGAGGCCAAGAGGGCTAGGCGGCGAGCCAACTCATGGGCAGGTCAAGTGCCTCGGCAATACGTGCGGCCTCATCTCGAGAAAACAGGCGATCGCCGGCTTCGATTTGAGTGAGGACCATGCCGTCAATTCCAGTAGCAACCGCAAGATCAGTGACGTCTAAGCCACGCCATTTTCGGAATGCGCAGAGACGGCTCTCTCCGGCAAGAATTTCGGCGCTGACTGAAGCGGGAAGGATATCTTCCGACCGGAGAGCGGCGCGCGCGGCAGCAAAAGCTGCTGCGTCGGCCCCATCTTCAAAAGCATCGTCACGATCAGCCAGAAGTGCCTCATACTCTGCCCGAGACATGAGCACCATTTCCTCGCCAGTGGGCGTAGTAATAATCTGGACACCCATCAGAGCCTCCTATCGATAGGTGGTCGTTTCTCGCTTGCCGATCTGGACCGCCAAAATTGTCAGGCGGTCTTCGTCGAAAAGCACACGGTACCGGCCAATTCGAAGGCGAAAGCCCGATTGACCCTGCAGAGCCTTAATATCACCTCTGCCTGTCATGGCGTAAAGATCAAGCCCGTGGGAAATCTGCTCGCGCGCGAACAAAGGCAGCGCATCCAGTTCTTTTGCCGCCTGCGCAGTCAGAATGATGGTTTTCATCGTGACCTCCTGATCGCAGACGACACTAAAGAGGAATGGTTGTTGGCCCTTACACCATGCGACGCTTTTCGATCGCGTCCCAGATCATCACGGCGATGTCGGGGCCACCAAAACGTTTGATTTCGCGGATGCCGGTGGGGGAGGTGACGTTGATTTCGGTGAGGTAGTCGCCGATGACGTCGATGCCGACGAAAATCATGTCGCGCTCTTTGAGCGCCGGGGCGATGGCGGCGCAGATTTCTTTTTCGCGCTCGGTCAGGGGCGACAGTTCGGGGCGGCCGCCGACATGCATGTTGGAGCGCGCTTCGCCATCGGCGGGGATGCGGTTGAGGCCAGCGACCGGCTCGCCATCAATGATAATGATGCGCTTGTCGCCCTTGCGGACGTCGGGCAGGTATTTTTGGATCATGAAGGGTTCGGGATAGTTGATCTCAAACAGTTCGATGAGCGACGCCAGGTTATGGTCGCCCTCCTGGAGGAAGAAGACGCCGGCGCCGCCATTGCCGTAGAGCGGCTTGACGATGATGTTGCCATGCTCCTTGCGGAAGGCGTGGATTTCGGCGCGATCGCGCGTCACCAGCGTTGGCGGCATCAGTTCGGGGAAATCCGTCACCAGGATTTTTTCCGGCGCATTGCGCACCGCGGCGGGCGGATTGACCACGAGCGTCTTGGGATGCAGCCGCTCAAGGATATGACTGATGGTGATGTAGTTCATGTTGAACGGCGGATCCTGGCGCATCAGGATCACGTCCTGAGTTGCGAGATCCAAGCGCTTGGCTTCGCCGAGGGTAAAATGCTGGCCCTTTTCGGCGTCGGTCACCGTGATCGGCTGGACGAGAGCGGTGACGACGTTGTCGCGAAGCGACAGGGTGTCAGCCGTATAATGCAGCAATTCATGGCCGCGGGCCTGGGCCTCAAGCATCATGGCGAAGGTGGAATCGCCGCGTGGATTGATGGTGGAGACGTGGTCCATCTGGACGGCGACTTTGAGCATTTTTATCTCTTTGATTTGCGGGACCACACAAGAACCGTGGTCAACCGTCAGCATCGAACGCGTTGATGAGATGGCGCGGCCAGCGGCCGTTCGCAAGGAAAATTACATCGAAGCGGTAGGTCTTTTCAGCCTCGCGGGGGTGGCGAGAAAGCCAATGCTCAGCGGCGCGGACGATGCGCGATGTGTTCACCGCCTCTAACGCGTCAGCTTCCAGAGTATGGTTCGCGCGGGTTTTCACCTCGACGAATGCGATGGTGCCACGGCGCTCGACGACCAGATCGATTTCTCCGACCGGAGTTTTGTAGCGGCGGTGACGGATGCGGTAGAGTTTTAGTTGCAGGAAAAGCGCGGCTAGAGCTTCGCCGCGCTGGCCATCGCGTTCGGCGATTTGCCTTTTAGTGCTGGGCCTTGAGCGCGAGGGCGGCATCGTAAACCTCCTTGCGTTTGAGACCGTAGCGGGCAGCAATTTCATCAACGGCCGATCGCATAGGCTGGTCGGCCATGGCGGCCAAGAGGTCGGCCTGCCAGTCCTCTGCAGCAGGCGCGCTGGGTTCGGCGGCGCCAGCGACGACGATGACGGCTTCACCCTTGGTTTGTTCGCCGCCGAACTTTTCGACGAGCTCCCCTAGTGATCCGCGAAAGGTGCGCTCGAAACGCTTGGTTAGTTCGAGCGACACCGAGGCCTGGCGGTCGCCGAAGACTTCGGCCATGGCGGCGAGGGTGTCGTCCAAGCGGCGAGGGCTTTCGTAGAAAACCAGTGTTTCACGTGAATCCACATAGCTTTTCAAGGCGTTAGCGCGGGCGCCGGATTTTGGGGGCAGGAAACCGTGGAAGGCGAAGGCGTCGGTGGGGAGGCCGGCGACGACAAGCGAAGATAAAAGTGCGGAGGCGCCGGGAATGGGGAAGACGGGGAGATTGGCTTCGGCCAGGGCGCGGATGAGGGGGAAGCCGGGGTCGGACAGGAGGGGGGTGCCGGCGTCGGAAATCAGGGCGATGGCCTGACCGCCGGCGATGCGTGAGACGATTTCCTCGGCGCGAGCACGCTCGTTATGTTCATGTAATGCCTGGCGTTTTCCGCGAATGCCGTAGTGATCGAGGAGTTTTGCCGAGGTGCGGGTGTCTTCGCAAAGGACCAGATCAGCGGCCGCGAGGGTTTCCAAAGCGCGGATGGTGATGTCGCGGAGATTGCCGATGGGGGTCGAGACGACATAGAGGCCGGGGGCGAGCGGCGTGGCGGCGAAGGCATTGCCGGCAATGATATATTCGGCTGGTCGATCCATTATGCTCGCGGCTCCCCGGGGTTGAGACTTGCTTAACGAAATGGGGCGAGTTTGTTAACACTTGGGGAGCGTTTCGAGCATCATTCATGCGTTGGCGTTACGATTGGTGCAATTGGGGTCGCGGCGCGCTGGCTTTTGCGCTCGGCGCGCTTTTGACATCCTGTTCGCCGGGGACGTTTCAGATCGGGTCGCGGACGATCGGCTGGGGCAATCCGCCCTCCAATGTCGCAACGACGCCGAGCATGCGGGGGCCCATCCAGCAGATGCCGCAATCGGGCGGTGAGACTTTTGGGCGCGGCCCGGTCAGGGTTGCGCTGCTCTTGCCGCTCTCGGGTGACCCGTCGCTGGCGGAGCTCGGTAACTCTCTGGCCAATGCGTCCAAACTGGCCATGGCGTTTATCGAAGCCAATCCCAACATTGCCGAGAATACGACCATCACCTTGCGCGATACGGGCGACAGCGCGGCGGAGGCGGCGGCGGCGGCCAATGCGGCGGTGCAGGGTGGAGCGAAACTGATCCTTGGGCCACTCAAGGGCGATCAGGTGGCGGCGGCGGGCGGTGTCGCGCGCTCGGCGGGCGTGCCGCTGATCGGCTTTGCCAATAATCCAGCGCTGGCCGGGCAGGGGGTTTATCTTCTCTCCGTGCTGCCTGATGCCGAGATGAAGCGCGGCCTTACCTATGTCATGGCGCAGGGCAGGCGCGGCATCGCGGGCGCGTTCCCTGCGACGCCTTACGGCGAAGCACTCGCCACCGCGTTTCGGCAGCAGGCGGTTGCTGCAGGGTTCAATGCGCCGGCGGTTTACACTTTTTCGGCAGCGAGCGAAGCGGCGCAGATCGTGGCACAGGCCAAGCAGCAGATCGGTCGTGGCATGATCGACACGCTGTTTCTGCCCGAACGGACGAGCGCACCGGCCTTTGCGACAGCGCTCGCGAGCGCCGGTGTGACCGGGGATGCGGTGCAGATCGTTGGCTCGGCGGATTGGGCAGGCGACCCGACTATTCTTGCGACGCCGGGATTGGTGGGAGCGATTTATCCGGCGGTCGACGAAGCAGGATTTACGGCCATTTCTGGCGAGTATCAGAATCGATTTGGGACAAGGCCGCATCCAATGGCGACGATTGTCTATACGGCGACAATCCTTGCCAATGTGAACACGCTCTCTATGGCGACGCCGCCCTATAATCCGGGGCTTCTTACCAGCGCATCCGGGTTCAATGGGCGGGATGGGCAATTCCGGTTCTTGGCCAATGGGCGGGCGGAATATGCGCTGGTGGTGAAGAAGATTGGGGGCGGTGGGGCAATGACAGTGGATGGGGCGAAGTTTTAGCATCCCCTCATCCGGCGCTGCGCGCCACCTTCTCCCCGAGAGGGAGAAGAATGGTCCGGTGCTCGCCTCTTATTCCTCTCCCACTTGGGGAGAGGGTGGATCGGCCGCAGGCCGAGACGGGTGAGGGGTCTTACGCCGCCAAATCCGCGACCACGGCATCGAGCACCGGAAAACCCTTTTCGGTGACGCGGATATTGCCGTTGGGGAGGGTTTCCACAAACCCATAACCTTTTAGCGCTTCGATCTGTTTTTCGGCGATGGTACGGCCCGAGATCGACATGAAGCGGGTGGGGGAGATGCCTTCCTTGAGACGGAGGCCCATGACGAGGTATTCGTCGCCCTGTTCTTCCCAGGTGAGGACATCGTCGGTGGTCATGCCGTGGCCGAACTCGTTGACGAGTTTGAGCCAGTCGAAGGGCATTTTCTCGGCGGCGGTGGCGTGGCGCTGGTGGTTGAGCAGCAGGCGGCCATGCGCGCCAGGGCCGATGCCGGCATATTCGCCATAACGCCAATAGAGCATGTTGTGGCGCGATTCCTGGCCGGGTACGGCGTGATTGGAAATTTCGTAGGCCGGCATGCCAGCGGCAGCCGTCAATTCCTGAGTCAGCTCATAAAAGTCGGCGCCGAGATCTTCGCTGGGCATCTGCAGCTTGCCGGCATTGAAGAGATCGAAGTAGCGCGTGCCCTGCTCGATGGTGAGCTGGTAAAGGCTCAAGTGGCCCTTGGCGAGCCAGATGGCCTCCTTGAGCTCATCTTCCCAATCTTCAAGCGTCTGCTTGGGGCGGGCATAGATGAGGTCAAAGCTTGAGCGATCAAAGACTGACTGGGCGATGCGCACGGCAGCCACCGCTTCTTCAACGGTGTGGCGGCGGCCGAGTTCGGCCAGCGGACCGGGGCGCAGCGACTGGACGCCGAGCGAGACGCGATTGATGCCGGCTGTTCTAAACCCGCGAAACCGGTCGACCTCGACTGAGGTCGGGTTGGCTTCGAGGGTGATCTCGGCATTGCTATCGACCTGCCAATGGGCGGCGATGGTGTCGAGAATGCTGCCCACGGCCTTTGGCGACATCAGCGAGGGCGTGCCACCGCCGAAGAAAATCGACTGGACCAGACGGCCGGGGGAAAGGCTCGCCATATGGGCGATCTCTTTCTTGTAGCCTTCGACATAGGCGTCTTCATCGAACGGCCCGCGATGGACGTGCGAATTGAAATCGCAATAGGGGCATTTTGAGGCGCAGAAAGGCCAATGGACGTAGACGCCGAACAGGTCGTTGGGATTGCTCATGCTGATCGACTCGCGTGCTGTGGGCTCGCCAAAAACTCTGCGCTTCCCTCGGGCCTGACCCGAGGGTCTATCGAGGCAAGGGTTGCACCCAGAGGGATGCGGTGAATGGCCCTCGGGTCAAGCCCGAGGGAAGCCCGGAGGGTGGGGAAAGATTGGGCGGGAGAGCGGTTAGCTCTGCTCAATCTGGTTCTCCACGAATTGGGCGAAGGCGCGGGCGCGGTGACTAAGGCCTTTTTCGCCCGGGGCCCAGGAGTGTTTGGCTTCGGCCGCCATTTCGCCGAAGGTGATATCAAAACCTTCAGGCTGGAACATGGGATCGTAGCCATGGCCGATAGTGCCGCGGGGCGGCCAGACTAGAGTGCCCTCGCAGCGGCCGACAAAGATCATGTCGCGGCCATCGGGATGGGCGAGGCAGAGCGTGGCGTTGAAGGACGCGGTGCGCTTTTCAGGCGTCGTCGCGCCTTTTGCCTGCAATTCGGTTTCGACGCGTTGCATGGCGAAATTGAAATCGCGGGGCACGCCGGCCCAATCGGCGGTGTAAACGCCGGGCTGGCCGTCGAGCGCATCGACGCAAAGGCCGCTATCGTCGGAAAGGGCGAGCATATTGGCGCCCTTGGCCGAATCATGAGCCTTGGTGCGGGCGTTTTCGGCAAAGGTGGTGCCGGTTTCTTCGGGCTCAGGCAGACCGAGTTCACCGGCGGAAATCAGTTCGAGACCGAAGGGCGCAAAAAGCTCCTGGAATTCTTTCAGCTTGCCGGCATTGTGCGTGGCAAGCACGAGACGATCGCCGCGGCGGAGTTTTGGAATGGTCATTTGGACTCCAGGGCGCGTTGAATGTCGTTCCAGATGGCGCAGTTTCCGGCCTCGAAAGCCCCCTCACCGACCCGGCTTTGCCGGGCCACCTCTCCCCGAGAGGGAGAGGAATAAGAGGCGGATGCCGATCTGTTCTTCTCCCCCTCGGGGAGAAGGTGGCCCGAAGGGCCGGATGAGGGGGACTTTCTAAAGAGCGAAAAAATCATGCGGAAAGCGCCGCCTTCTGCAGTTCGGAGAGTTCAGAAATGCCCTTGCCGGCAAGGGTCGTGAGCGCGTCGAGTTCGGCGCGGTCGAAGGGGGCACCTTCGGCGGTGCCCTGGATTTCGACGAATTTGCCCGAGCCAGTCATGACGAAATTGGCGTCGGTTTCGGCTTCGACGTCTTCGAGATAATCGAGATCGAGAAGCGGGGTGCCGCGATAGATGCCGCAGGACACGGCGGCGACGGAATCTTTCAGAACCACGCCTTTGGTGAGCTTGCGCTCTTCGAGCCATTTAATGGCATCGGCCAAGGCGATATAGGCGCCGGTGATCGAGGCGGTGCGGGTGCCGCCATCGGCTTCGAGCACATCGCAATCAAGCGTGATCTGGGATTCGCCCAAGGCGGTTAGATCGACGACGGCGCGGAGCGAGCGGCCGATGAGGCGCTGAATTTCCTGCGTGCGGCCGGTTTGCTTACCGGCGGTGGCTTCGCGACGCGTGCGTGTGCCGGTGGCGCGGGGCAGCATGCCGTATTCGGCGGTGACCCAGCCCTGGCCCTTGCCGCGCAGCCAGCCGGGGAGGCTCGTTTCGACGGAAGCCGTGACCAGAACCTTAGTATTGCCGAAGGCAACGAGGCACGAACCTTCAGCCTTGAGGGATACGTTACGCTCGATAGTGACAGCCCGCATCTGATCGGGGGCGCGTCCGGATGGCCGCATGGATAGGCATCTCTTCTGCTGTTTACCGCCTCTTAACCCTCCTTAAGGCCCGGAACAAGCACCGGACGCTTGGCGGTTGGCTCCTATGCGCTTAAATGAAGGGCAAGGTTAAAGCGACGATTTGAACTAAAAGAGCCCATGGTCCGCCCGTCCGACGATTTTCTCAATGTTTTGAACGATCGGAGCCAGGACATTTTCCGCCGGTTGGTGGAGCGTTATCTCGATACCGGCTTGCCGGTCGGGTCGCGCGATCTCTCGCGCTTGCTGCAAACGGAGCTCTCTCCCGCCTCGGTGCGCAATGTGATGGCGGATCTCGAAGACCTTGGCCTGATCGCAGCGCCGCATACTTCGGCAGGGCGGCAGCCGACGCAGCAGGGCTTGCGATTCTTCGTCGATTCCATGCTTGAAGTCGGCGCTGTCAACGAGAGCGAAAAACGCAGCATCGCCCAGCATATCGAGGGACCAGCAGGGCGGCGGCAGGTCGATGATCTGCTCACCGAAGCCAGTTCACTGCTGTCGGGGCTGAGCCAGGGCGCGGGCCTCGTGATCGCTACCAAGGCCGATATGGTGCTGCGGCATGTGGAATTCGTGCGGCTCGATAATTCACGGGCCATGGCGGTGCTGGTCGGCGACGACGGGCAGGTGGAAAACCGTATCCTTGACCTGCCGCCGGGATTTACGGCATCGGCGCTACAGCAGGCGAGCAATTATTTAGCCAACTATGTTGTCGGACGGACGCTGGCGGAGGCGCGCAAGGCGCTCGACGAGCGGCGGAGCGAGCAGCGCGCCGAGCTCGATGAGCTGACACAAAAGCTCGTCGATGATGGGATTGCGACGCTGGTGCAGGATTCTCCCGCCTCGGCGCCGCGGGTGATCGTGCGCGGGCGTGCCAACTTGCTCAATGATGCCATGGCGAGCGATGAACTCGAACGCATGCGGCGGCTGTTCGATGAGCTCGAAAGTAAGGATGGCTTGCTGGAGCTTTTGGGCGACGCGGAAAAGGCGCAGGGGGTCCGCATTTTCATCGGGTCGGAAAACAAGCTGTTTTCGCTCTCGGGGTCTTCGGTGATTCTTTCGCCCTATAAGGATGCCAATGATAAGGTTGTTGGTGTTTTGGGGGTGATTGGGCCGACGCGGCTCAACTATGCGCGGATCGTGCCGGTGGTGGATTATACGGCGAATGTGCTCACCAGGCTGATGGCGCGGAAGCGGTAGAGAAGCGTTGCGCTATTGAAAAAGCCGTCGCATTGGCCGATATGCGGGGCAGAAAATTCTAAACAGGTCCACGGAGATATTATGAGCGACGAGAACGCCGCCCAGGGCGACACGCCGGAGACCGAAATTCCGGCAACCGAAACCCCAGAGGTCGATCCCGTCGAGGCTCTGCTGGCGGAAAATGCCGAATTGAAGGATCGCGTGCTGCGCTCTGCGGCCGAGATGGAAAATCTGCGCAAGCGCACCGAGCGCGATGTGGCTGACACCCGCTCCTACGCGATTGCCGGCTTTGCCCGCGACATGCTGAGCGCGACCGACGCGCTGAGCCGCGCGCTGCTGGTGATCCCGCAGGAAACGCGCGAGACGGCGGAAGGCACATTGAAGAGCCTCATTGAAGGGCTGGAGCTGGCCGAGCGCGAGATGCAGCGGCTGCTCGGAAAGCATGGCGTCAAGGCAATCGAGGCCGCGGGCCAGAAGTTCGATCCGAACAAGCATCAGGCCATGTTCGAAGTGCCGAATCCGAGCGTGCCTGAGGGGACGGTCGTGCAGGTGGTGCAGGAAGGCTTTGCCATCGGCGAGCGCGTACTGCGTCCGGCCATGGTGGGCGTCGCCAAGGGCGGCGGGGCTACTGGGGCCGCAGCGCCTGAGGGTGTCGATAAGAACGTTTAGTTTTCGGGTTTTTGGGCTCGGTGGTGACACCGGGCCCTTTTTGCTTTGTGGGGAGATCCCCCTCATCCGGCGCGTTGCGCCACCTTCTCCCCGAGAGGGAGAAGAATGGGCCGGTGCCTGCTAAGGCGAGGTGCCTCTTATTCCTCTCCCCCTCGGGGAGAGGTGGCTCGGCAAAGCCGAGTCGGTGAGGGGGATGCTGAGGCTAGCCCAAAATTTCTCTGCTCATGATGCGGTCGACGCCGGCCTCTTTCAAATCCTCCCAAGCCTTTTCCAGCGAACCATTGGAATCGATGGCCCGCGTTGCATCCTCTATGACGGTCACATCAAAACCACCCGCTGCCCCATCGAGGGCGGTCCAAGCAACGCAGAAATCGGTGGCGAGGCCGACGACGAAGAGGCGGCCGACATCGCGTTCGTTGAGATAGCCGGCAAGACCCGTGAGGGTTTCGCGGTCGGCTTCCTGGAAGCCGGAATAGGAATCGATGGCGCGATTGTAGCCCTTGCGGATGATCAGCTGGGCATGGGGGATATCGAGATCGCTTGAGAGTTCGGCGCCGTGGGTGACCCAGACGCAATGATCGGGCCAGAGGACTTGCGTACCATAGTCGAGATCGACGGTGTCGAAGGGCGCCTTGCCGTTGTGTTGGCTGGCAAAGGAAATGTGATCGGCCGGGTGCCAATCCTGAGTGAAGACGACGTTCTGGAATTTTTTGGCGAGCGCATTGATCAGGGGCACGATTTCGTCGCCGCCGGTTACGGCGAGGTTGCCGCCGGGGAGGAAGTCATATTGCACATCGACGACGACGAGGACGTCTTCGGGGGTGATGGTGATCGTCATGACGGCTCCGGTTCAAAAAGTTCGGCGGGGATCAGGCCGCGCACGGAATTGCCGAGGAAGATTGCATCGGCAGACTGCAAATCGGCAAGGGTCAGAATGGCTTCGTCGGCGCGTGCGGTGTCGATCAGTTCGGCGCGGAGGGTGCCGGGGAGGAGGCCGGAGGAGAGGGCGGGGGTGAGGAGCTTTTCGCCGCGCTGGATGAAGAGATTGGTGATCGAGCCTTCGGTGAGTTCGCGGCGTTCGTTGAGGAAGACGACTTCGTCGACGCCGTGTTCGTCATGGGCCTTGATCCGCGGCTGGTCGTAAAAGGCGCGGTTGGTGGTCTTGTGGGCGAGCCAGACAGAGCGCGAATCGAGGGGTTCGGCCGCAATGAGAAAGCGGAATTTTTCGGGGTTTGGCGGCAGAGGAACCGCCGTTATCTCGATGCCCGTTTCCGAAAGGGTGAGGCGGACGCGCATCGGGGCGGACCAGGTTTGGCTTTCGGCCAGGAGGCGCGTGGTTGCTTCGGCGCCATCTGCGGGGAGGCCAAAGTAGGCGGCAGAGGCGAGGAGGCGGGCAAGGTGGCGGCCGAGGAGAACGAAGCCTTCCTCGCGCGACCATTTGAGGGTTTCGATCAGGGTAACCGGCGGAGTGGGATCGCTAAGGAAGCGCAACTTTAAAAGAGCCTCGTTGTATTCGGATTGCGCTTCGCTGTCCGCGACGATGCCGCCGCCGATGCCGATGGTGCCATTGCCTTTGGCGTCGATGATGGCCGTGCGGATGGCGACGTTGAAGGCGAAGGTGCCGTTCGGGGCCATGTAGCCGATAGAGCCAGTGTAGAGGCGGCGGGGGCTGCTCTCGACTTCGTGGATGATTTCCATGGCACGCAATTTTGGGGCGCCGGTGATCGAGCCGCAGGGGAAGAGGTTTTTTATGATTTCCAGCATGGTGACGTCGCGGCGCCGCTTGGCGGTGATGCCCGAGGTCATGGTGTGGAGGGTGGAATAGGTTTCGACCGTGAAGAGGTCCGTCACATCCACCGAGCCGATTTCCGATATGCGGCCGAGATCGTTGCGGAGGAGGTCGACGATCATCAGGTTTTCGGCGCGGTTCTTCTCATCCTTGGCGAGGGCGGCACGGTCCGCCGCGTCCTGAGAAGCCAGCGGCGCGCGGGACATGGTGCCCTTCATCGGGCGGGCAGAAAGCGTTTCTCCGGTGCCAGAGACGAAAAGTTCGGGCGAGCGGGAGAGGACGTGATGATCACCTGCATGGATATAGGCGCCATAGGCGGTTTTTTGGGATTGGGCGAGGCGTCGGTAGAAGCCGAAGGGAGAGCCCCTTAGCGTAAAATCGGCTTTGAAGGTGAGGTTGACCTGATAGGTGTCGCCCGCTGCGATGTAGCTTTTTACGCGGTCGAAGGCGGATGCGTAGTCGGCGAAGGATGTGTGCGGCGCGAGATTTTCAGCGGAGCCGTCCTCTGTGTTTGGAAGGCCAGTAAAATCTTGGGGGCTGTCGTATAGGCCAAACCAGAGAAGCGGGGTTTCGGTGCGCTCCGTCAGATGTTTTGCGAGGCGCTCTTCGAACAAGAACCCCAGCTCGTAGGCAAAGTAGCCCGCGGCCCACAG
Organism: Devosia sp. BK; assembly: GCF_032907385.1. Classification (NCBI taxonomy): domain Bacteria; kingdom Pseudomonadati; phylum Pseudomonadota; class Alphaproteobacteria; order Hyphomicrobiales; family Devosiaceae; genus Devosia; species Devosia sp. BK. Next base: position 381,809 of record NZ_JAIMBX010000002.1, on the reverse strand, counting down.
GCCTTCGGTAAGGGCCTTTTCCAGGCGTGCAAGCGCAGCATGCGCCGTGGCCGCGTCATAGGCGACGAGCACCTCTTTGGGATCGGCAAAGAGAAAACTTTGGCCTTGGAGATCGAGATTGTCGTGCAAGAGCACGGTGCCGGGCATGAACATGGGCCGGGTTTTATATGGCGGCGGGGCAGCGCGGAAGAAGATTCACCCTAGCGCCAATCGCCACTAATCCCGCAGCAATCCCCCTTGGCGGTTAAATTCGAAAGTGGCAGATAATGCGCGTCCGGGCGCGACGTGCGCCTGGTGTGAGGGCTTTTTCATGAAAACCGCAATTCTGGGCGCTGCCGTTGCCCTGACGCTCGCTGGCGCCTTGCCGGCTGCCGCGCAAAACGTCGAATTCACGCTGATCAACAACTCGTCGCAGTCGATCCACTTCTTCTACGCCTCGCCGGCAAACGAAGACCAGTGGGGCGAGGACCTGCTCGGTGACACCGGCACGCTTGAATCCGGCATGCAGGCAACGACCTATATCTATGACGGGTCGGACCAGTGCGTTTACGACTTTCGCTTCGAAAGCGCCGAAGGCGGCGAACTGGAAGCCCGCGGTGTCGATATCTGCAGCCTTGGCAGCTACACCATCACCGACTGATTTTTTCGGTCCCGCTTCAGCGCTGCCCCCAATGATTCGGGGCGGCGCCTTTTATCCACGGCAAGCCCATTTCTGCGCCTTGCCATGCTTGAAGCCCCAAGCGCACCCCCCTATATACGCCCCGAGGCCCTGAAAATGGGCCAAATCAACCTACGAGGGACCCCGCCCTGTTGGGGCAGAAGCTGCTTCGCGAGAAGGGCTTCACCGAAGGGTTCGCTGTAAAGAGAGGCTAGAGTTATGGCAAAAGTCATTGGTATCGACCTCGGTACAACCAATAGCTGCGTCGCCGTCATGGACGGCAGCAATCCCAAAGTGATCGAAAATGCCGAAGGCGCCCGGACGACCCCGTCCATGGTTGCTTTCTCCAAGGATGGCGAGCGCCTCGTTGGCCAGCCGGCCAAGCGCCAGGCTGTGACCAATCCCGAAGGCACGCTTTTCGCCGTCAAGCGCCTGATCGGCCGCCGTTACGACGATAAGGTCGTCGCCAAGGACAAGGGCCTCGTTCCCTTCAAGATCGTGCCCGCCGACAATGGCGACGCATGGGTCGAAGCTTCGGGCGACAAATTCTCGCCGAGCCAGGTCTCGGCCATGATCTTGCAGAAGATGAAGGAAACCGCCGAAGCCTATCTCGGCGAGACCGTCACGCAGGCCGTCATCACCGTTCCTGCCTATTTCAACGATTCCCAGCGCCAGGCCACCAAGGATGCAGGCAAGATTGCCGGCCTTGAAGTGCTGCGCATCATCAACGAGCCGACGGCAGCTGCGCTTGCCTATGGCCTCGACAAGAAGAACTCGGGCACCATCGCGGTCTATGACCTCGGCGGCGGTACCTTCGACGTTTCCATCCTCGAAATCGGCGATGGCGTCTTCGAAGTGAAGTCGACCAATGGCGACACCTTCCTCGGTGGCGAAGACTTTGACATGCGTCTCGTCGATTATCTCGCCGACGAGTTCAAGAAAGAGCAGGGCATCGACCTGCGCAACGACAAGCTCGCTCTGCAGCGCCTCAAGGAAGCTGCCGAAAAGGCCAAGATCGAACTGTCGTCTTCGACCCAGACCGAAATCAACCTGCCCTTCATCACGGCAGATGCTTCGGGTCCAAAGCACCTCACGCTGAAGCTGTCGCGCTCCAAGCTTGAATCGCTGGTCGACGACCTGATCCAGCGCACCATTGAGCCGTGCAAACAGGCAATGAAGGATGCCGGCATTTCCGCGAGCCAGATCGACGAAGTCGTTCTCGTGGGCGGTATGAGCCGCATGCCCAAGGTGCAAGAAGCTGTGAAGCAGCTTTTCGGCAAGGAACCGCACAAGGGTGTTAACCCGGACGAAGTCGTGGCGCTTGGTGCTGCGATTCAGGGCGGCGTGTTGCAGGGCGACGTCAAGGACGTGCTGCTGCTCGACGTGACCCCGCTTAGCCTCGGCATCGAAACACTCGGTGGCGTCTTTACGCGCCTCATCGATCGCAACACCACGATCCCGACCAAGAAGAGCCAGACCTTCTCGACCGCTGAAGACAATCAGTCGGCCGTGACCATCCGGGTCTTCCAGGGCGAACGCGAAATGGCCGCAGACAACAAGCTCCTTGGCAATTTCGACCTCGCCGGCATTCCGCCCGCACCGCGTGGCGTGCCGCAGATCGAAGTGACTTTCGACATTGACGCCAACGGCCTCGTCAACGTTTCGGCGAAGGACAAGGGCACCGGCAAGGAACAGCAGATCCGCATCCAGGCGTCTGGTGGTCTTTCGGACGCCGACATCGAAAAGATGGTCAAGGACGCCGAAGCCAATGCTGATGCCGACAAGCGCAAGCGCGAAGCGGTGGAAGCCAAGAACCAGGCCGAATCGCTTGTTCACTCGACCGAAAAGTCGCTCAAGGACTATGGCGACAAGGTTTCGGCTGAGGATAAGTCGGCTATCGAAACCGCGATCACCGACCTTCGTGGCGTGCTCGATGGCGACAATGCCGAGCTGATCAAGGAAAAGACCTCTGCCCTCGCCGAAGCCTCGATGAAGCTTGGCGAAGCCATGTACAAGGCATCGCAGGCTGAAGCTGAAGCCAAGGCGAACGGCACCCGTGACGAAGAAGACGATGATGTCGTCGACGCGGACTTCGAAGAGGTGAAGGACGACGACAAGAAGTAAACGCTAGGCGTTTTCGATTTGGGGCTCGGTGGAAACACCGGGCCCTTTTGTTTTTGGGATAGCCCCCTCATCCGGCGCTACGCGCCACCTTCTCCCCGAGAGGGAGAAGAATTGGCCGGTGTCCTTGATGCCATCCTCTCCCTCTCGGGGAGAGGGTGGATCGACCGAAAGTCGAGACGGGTGAGGGGGCGCTGGTGCGGCCCGAAGTTTCACGTGAATCCTTCCCAACCCGTCAGTGCCGTTGCCCCGTCACCTCACTCTTGCTAAAGCACTTTTGACACGGCTCCAGACCTTGCCGACCCCAGACCCCTTGCGGGTTGTGGGGTCGATTGCCATCTAGGGACCAACAGAAGAATCCAAGCGGGGCGCGGCAAGAGCGCGACCGGCTGTTTCGGAGAAGATTTTTGGCAAAACGCGATTTTTACGAAGTGCTCGGCTGCCAGAAGGGCAGTGACGAAGCCACCCTGAAAAGCGCCTATCGCAAACTCGCTATGCAGTTTCACCCGGATCGTAATCCGGGAAATGCCGAAGCCGAGAACAAGTTCAAGGAAATCAACGAAGCCTATGACACGCTCAAAGACGCGCAAAAACGCGCGGCCTATGACCGGTTTGGCCACGCGGCCTTCGAACAGGGCGGCGGACGCGGTGGCCATGGCTTTGGGCCGGAATTTTCCTCGTCCATGTCGGATATCTTTGAAGACATCTTTGGGGATTTCATGGGCGGCGGCGGTGGCCGTCGTGGCGGGGGCGGCGGCGCGTCAAAGCTGCGCGGCTCGGATCTGCGTTACAATCTTGAAATCGCGTTAGAGGAAAGCTTTGAGGGCCGCACGGTCGAAATCGACGTGCCGACGCTCGTTGGTTGCGACACCTGCGACGGTTCGGGCGCCAAGCCCGGTACGGGTACCCATACGTGCCGTCAGTGTAACGGCCACGGTAAGGTGCGCGCGGCGCAGGGGTTCTTTACGATCGAACGCACCTGCCCGGTTTGCCAGGGCCGCGGCCAGATGATGGACCAGCCTTGCACCGATTGCGGTGGCCAGGGCCGCCGTCAGGAGCATCGCAAACTTTCCGTCGATATTCCAAAGGGGATCGAAGACGGCACGCGCATTCGTCTTGCCAATGAGGGCGAGGCCGGGGTGCGCGGCGGACCGCCGGGCGATCTTTATATTTTCATCTCGATCAAGCCGCATGACCTGTTCCAGCGCGATGGCGCGGACCTTTATGCACGCGTGCCGATTTCGATGACCACCGCGGCCCTGGGTGGCGAATTCGAGGTGCCGACGCTCGATAATGCGCGCGCCAAGGTGAAGGTGCCGACCGGCACGCAGCCGGGGCAGCGGGTACGCCTCAAGGGCAAGGGCATGCCGGTGTTGCGAAGCAAGGATGTCGGCGATCTCTATGTTCAGCTCGATATCGAGACGCCGCAGAACCTTTCAAAGAAGCAGCGCGAACTGCTCGAGGAATTCGCAGCGCTCGAGACCGGGGAGACCAGCCCGGAATCGGGTGGGTTCTTCGATAAGCTGAAGAAAATGTTTGAGGCCTAAAATGAAAATCCCCGCGAGAGCGGGGATTTTTGTTTGAAGGGTTAGAACCTTACGCCGCCGGCGGTTCGCCGCTCATGTCCATCCAGACATATTCCCACACGTGGCCATCGATATCGGCAATGGCGCGGGAATACATGAAGCCCATGTCCTGGGCGGGGCGGAATTCGCTGCCGCCGGCCTTGAGGCCGGCTTCGGCGATGGCGTCCACCGCTTCGCGGCTTTCGCGCGAGAGGGCATAAAGCGCGCCGGTCTCAGTCTTGGCATCGGGGATGGGATTGGACGAGAATTGCTTGAACTTCTCGTGGGTCAGCACCATCACGTAGATCGAATCCGAGATGACGATGCAGGCGGCGGCGGCGTCGGTGAACTGCGGGTTGTGATCAAAGCCCAAGGCTTTGTAATAGGCCATCGAGGCCTTGAGATCGGCGACGGGGACGTTGACGAAGATCATGGACGGCATGCGGGGTCTCCTCTTGACGTAGGTTAGCGCGGCAGGAATTCTGCCATTGCCCTGATGACGATTGAAGCTTTCCGGCTTCGACATGGTCCCCAAAGGAATTTTGATGAAGACCGCGCTGACCCTTTCCGGATCGATCCGCCAAGGCTCTTACAATCGAGTGCTGCAAAAGCATATGGGCCGGGCCCTGACGCAGGCCGGCGTGGCGGTGACCGAGATCGACCTTTCCGATTTTCCCATGCCGATCTTTAACGAAGATCTCGAAGCGGAAAATGTGCCGGAGGCGGCGGTGCGGCTTGCCGAGATGTGGCGCAGCCATGACATCGTCTTCATCGCAAGCCCCGAATATAATGGTGGGGCTTCGCCGCTGATCGTCAACACAATCACCTGGCTCAGCCGGCAAAAGCCGAGCCCATTTCGGAATGCCGTCTTCGGCATCGGCGGGGTAAGCTCGGGCAAATATGGGACGATCTGGGGGCTGAGCCATCTCCGCGAATCGCTGACCAAGGTCGGGACGCTCGTCGTGCCGACGCTGCTCGGGATCGGGCCGGCAGAGGGTGCGTTCGACGAGAATGGCGACCCGACGGAAAAGCCGATTATCCGCAAGGTCGAGCAGATGGTGACAGAGCTCACGAGCTTTTCGCGATGAAGGCGCTTTATCTCACCCATCCGCAGGTCAAACTCGACGCTGCCGTGCCGGTGCCCCTTTGGGGGCTTTCGGCGGAGGGTCGAGACAGAGCTGAAGCCTTTGCTGCCCGCCGGATCGTCCCGGCGGGCACTTTTGTTTTTTCGAGCCGGGAAACCAAGGCGTTGGAGCTGGCCGAGATCGTTGCGGCACAGGCGGGAACGCCGGTGCTGGCCGATCACTTGATGGGCGAGAACGACAGGAGCTCGACCGGCTTTCTGCCGCCGGCTCTGTTCGAGGAAATGGCGGACCGGTTCTTTGGCGAACCGGAAACGAGTGCGGATGGTTGGGAGCGGGCGGTCGATGCGCAGCAACGGATCGTCAGCACGGTGCTGATGGCTCTCAAAAGCGTGCCGCCGGACACGCCGGTGATTTTTTGCGGGCACGGGGCCGTGGGCACTTTGCTGAAATGCCATTTGGGCAAGCGGGCGATTGCGCGCAGCGAAGACCAGAGCCGGCACGCCAATCGCGGCGGCGGCAATGCATTTCTGTTCGATGCCGAGAGCCAGGAATTGCTCAGCGAATGGTTGGAGATGGAGGCGCTGCCGGACGCGTGGTGGTGCTAAACTTTTAGCGCGAAGAGATCGAGGGCGTCGTTGAGTGCTTCGGTGAGGCGATCGAGGCGGGCAGGGTCTGTTTCGAGCTGACGGAGGCGATTGGGACCGGCGAGCGGGACGGCACCGACGAGATCGAGCCCCTTTTGCGTGATGGCAACGAGACGAGCGCGGCGATCGCGCGGGTCTGTGCGGACGATGCAGAGATCGAGACGGCGCAGTTCATCGATCGATTGGCCAAGGGTGGCTGCGTGCATGTTGAGCCCCTTGCGGAGGGCGGCGAGGGCCATGTGCGGCCGCTCGGCGAGCGTGTGAAGCACGGCGAGTTGCAGGCCGGTGATCCCGTGGCGCTGTTTCAGTTCGAGATGAAAGGCGGCGATGGCGGAATCGAGCCGCATCCAGGCGACGAGGGTGGAGAGGGCCTGTTGCTGCATGCTTTTTGTAACCGAAGAAGAGGAATCGCGGCTCTTATGATGGCATAGGAGTCGCGCCACAAGCTCTTATGGTGGCATAGGATTGGCAATTCTGCCTTGCGGCATCTTGCTCGATATGCGACCCCAACCCAAATCAGCGACAGAAGGGATTTTGCCATGGCCGGCCATTTGATCGTGGGGCTCGACGTTTCGTCACGCGCTCGCGCCGAGGAGATCATCACCGCGCTGGGCGATACGGTCGAGTATTACAAGATCGGCTATCAGTGCTTTTATGGAGCCGATGGCTTTGCGCTGGGCAAGGATCTGATCGCGGCGGGCAAGAAGGTGTTTTTTGACCTCAAGCTCCTCGACATCGACAATACGATCGAGAAGGGCGTCGGGGCGATCGCGGAAACCGGCGCGGCGATGCTGACGGTACATGCTTATCCCAAGACCATGCGGTCGGCGCAGAAGGCCGCCGCGGGATCGGGCTTGATGGTGCTGGGGGTGACAGTGCTCACCTCGATGGACGATGCCGACGTCAAGGAAGCTGGATACGAGCGCGATGCGGCCGGGCTCGTGGCGCTGCGGGCGCAGCAGGCCAAGGAAGCGGGGATCGGTGGCATCGTGGCGTCGTCGCATGAGGCGGAAATGGTGCGGACCATTCTGGGACCAAAAATGGCGATCGTGACGCCGGGTATTCGGCCCGCTGGCGCAGCGCTTGGAGACCAGAAGCGGGTGATGACACCGGCCGAGGCGCTGGCGGTGGGCGCGACGCACCTGGTTGTGGCGCGGCCGATCGTCGAGGCGCCAGATCCGGTGGCGGCGGCGAAGGCGATTTTGGCCGAGATGGCCGGTGGCGGAACGAGGTTCGCATGACGAAATATTCAGCCTGTATCGAAATGCTGTTCGCGCCGGAGAGTGCGGACCCCGTGGAGCGCGTGCGCCTTGCCAAGGCGGCCGGGTTCGAGGCGGTCGAATTCTGGATGTGGTCCAACAAGGATCTCGACGGGATCGAGAGGGTGCTGGGTGAGACCGGCATTACCCTCGCCGGGATCGTCGCCGAACCTTTTGCGGAGCTGACACGGGCAGGGGACCATGACCGGTTTCTCGCGGGGCTCGAAAAGAGCCGCGACGTGGCGCTGCGGCTTGGGGCGAAGGTGCTGATCTGCCAATCGGGGCCCTTGCTCGAGGGGATCGAGCGGGCACGACAGCATGACGATCTGACGCTGGCCATGGCGCGCTCGGCCGATGTTTTGCAGGGGTCAGGCGTGCGGCTGGGGCTCGAGCCGCTCAATGATCTTGTGGATCATCCGGGCTATTATCTGACTAGCACGGTCGAAGCGCTCGATATCATGGACAAGGTCGATCGGCCTGAGATCGGGATCACCTATGATCTCTATCATTCCATGGTGATGGGCGAAGTGCCGGAAGAGGTGGTTGGGGATCGGGCGAGGCACATTGCGCATGTGCATGTGGCGGATCACCCGGGACGCAACCAGCCGGGGAGTGGCGAGTTGGATTTGAAGCGGCCGCTGGGGTGGTTGGCAGCGCAGGGGTATGATGGGTTTGTGGGGCTGGAGTTTCGGCCGACGGCTGGAACGGGTGAAGCGCTAGCGCAGATGCGCAGTTCGCTCAGCTAGTCCCAGATCTCCCTTCTCCCCCTGTAGGAGAAGGTGCCCTAAAGGGGTCACCAAATTCCGGTTTGCGAATTTCGGTTGGGATGAGGGGTATGCGATCTAGCGGCGGGGTTCGAGCGTGTGGATAGAACCCCTCACCCTGCAATTCTGCTGAACGCAGAATTGCTGTCCCTCTCCCACAAGGGGCGAGGGGAGGCCGGTGGTTGGGGCGAGCTTCGGTGGCTAACTAGCCGACAAGACCATGCTTGCGGCTCAGATCCTGTAGGTCGAGCTGCGGTCTCGCGCCGATGTGGGAAATCACTTCGGAGGCGGCGAGGCAGCCCGTTTTGAGCGCCGACTCCAAGTTCTGGCCCCGTGCCATTGCCAGCAAAAAGCCCGACGCAAAAAGGTCGCCGGCGCCGGTGGCGTCGACTACTTTATCGACGGAGAAGGCGGGGACCGAGACGACTTCGCCATTGTATACCGCCATAGCACCCTCGGCGCCCATGGTGATGGCGGCCAATTCGGCATCTTGCGCGATGGCGCGGACGGCCGTGCCGAGATCATCGGTTTCGTAGAGCGACTTCAGTTCGTGCACATTGGCAAAGACGTAGTCGATGGTTTTGGAGCGTATCAGGTCCAAAAATTCGGCGCGGTAGCGATCGACGCAGAACGGGTCGGAAAGCGTAAAGGCGGCGGCGCGTTCATGCTTGTGGGCATAGTGGGCGGCGAGCACGAAGGCTTTTTTGGCTTCCACCGGGTCCCACAAAAACCCTTCCATATAGGTGATGGCGGCGCCGCCGATTTCGTCGGGGCGGATATCGGCTTCGGTCAGCTGATGGCAGGCGCCGAGATAGGTGTTCATGGTGCGCTCGCCATCTTCGGAGACGAAGATCATGCAGCGGGCGGTGAGGGCGCCATTCTTGAGGCGCGAGGTGTTGTAGTGCACTCCGATGGCGTCGAGATCGGTTTCGAAGACATCGCCAAGCGGATCATCGGCGACCTTGCCGATAAAGGCAGCGCGGCCGCCGAGCGAGGCGACACCAGCGGCGGTATTGGCGGCGGAGCCGCCTGAGATCTGCTGCCGGCCCAGCGGCATTTTGGAATAGAGGTCCTCGGCCCGATCGGCATCGATCAGGTGCATGATCCCCTCTTTCATGCCCTCGCGTTCGATGAAGCCGGGCTCGACCGGTGCGATGATATCGACGATCGCATTGCCGATGGTGAGCACGTCGAAGCGGGTCTGGGTCATGGGGGCCGGACACTTTTGGGAAAAACCGCTCGGGGTTTAACCCATGAGGTCGTCATGGGCAATCTTTGGCGTCGCCAGTGCTTTAGAGACTGCCAATAATCTCGGCGATCAGCGCCTCTCGATCTTCGCCGGCACGCAGCGCGATCTGACTATCGAGGAGCAGAATGGCAAGGCCATGGACCTTGGCCCAGGCGGCGAGCGCCTTGATGCGACCGGTGCCGACATCACCGCCGACAACGTGGCGCAGGGTTTCAAAGGCAGCATCGGCCGCCATTTTTAGACCTGGGCGACCATCCTTCTTGAGCTGTGGCGAGAACATCAGGCGGAAAAGATTGGGGTTTTCGAGCGCGAAAGCGACATAGGTCTGGCCCATGACCGCCATTGGATCAGCGGGGTTACTTGCGGCGACCGCCTCCATGGATGCGGCAAAACGCTGGAAGCCCGTCACAGCGAGCGCTTCGAGAAGGGCAGCGCGCGAATCGAAATGGCGATAGGGGGCGGCAGGAGACACGCCGACGGCACGCGCCAGATCGCGGAGGCCGAGGCCAGCCTCACCCTCTTTCTGTAGAATGATCAGCGCGGCTTCAAGGAGAGCCTGGCGGAGATTGCCATGATGATAGGGGGCATTCACAGATGTTGACATTGTTCACTTTAGAAGAATAGATGTGAGCACCGTTAACACCCGAGCGAGGGCAGAGCAATGGACTGCAACCTGATACTGGCCTGCGCACACCATTTGGCCGTGTTTACGCTGGTCGCTGTTTTCGCAGCGGAGTTCGCGCTGCTACGACCTGGGCTGGGCGGCGAGCGGCTTGGCCAGCTCGCCAAGCTCGATGCCGCCTATGGTGCCCTTGCCATGGTGGTGATCGCCGTCGGTGTTGTCCGCGTCTGGTTCGGCGGGATCGACCCCATGTATTATCTGACCAATCACGCCTTCTGGGGCAAGATGGCTGCGTTTCTCGTCATGGGACTGCTGACAATTCAGCCGACCATCGCCGTCCGCCGTTGGGTCAAGGCGGGCGGCGGCGCTGCAGACTACGTCGTGCCGGCCAATGAGATCAGCACCAGCCGCCGTTTCGTGCATCTGCAGGCGGGCGTCTTGCTGTTAATCCCGCTCTTTGCAGCAGCGATGGCGCGGGGCTATGGCAGCTAGCCGCGCGGCAGCGGCGTCTTCGGCTCGAACAGGCACCATTCGCGGATCGGGCAGCGCCAGCATTCGGGTTTTCGCGCCTTGCAGATATAGCGGCCATGAAGGATCAGCCAATGGTGCGCGTGGAGCATAAACCGCTCCGGCACCTGCTTGGTTAGGGCGAGTTCGACCTCCATCGGAGTTTTTCCCGGGGCAAGACCGGTGCGATTGCCGACGCGGAACAGGTGGGTATCCACCGCAATGGTCGGCTGCTTGAAATAGATGTTCAGCACCACATTAGCCGTCTTGCGGCCGACGCCGGGCAGGGCTTCGAGGGCCTCGCGATTGTCGGGCACTTCGCCGCCATGGAGATCAATCAGCATTTGCGAAAGGGCAAAGACGTTCTTGGCCTTGCCGCGATAGAGGCCGATGGTGCGGATCAATTCGGTGATCTGCTCGACGCCCAGAGCCACCATGGCAGAAGGTGAAGGGGCGAGTTCGAAGAGGCGCTTGGTGGCTTTGTTGACGCCGGCGTCGGTGGCCTGGGCGGACAGGACCACCGCGACGAGAAGGGTGAAGGCGTTGATATAATCCAGCTCGCCCTTTGGCTCGGGCTCGATCTCGTGGAACCGCTCAAAAATGGCTTCAGCGGCAACACGATTAAGTTTTTTCACTTTTCTTGGACTTGGCATTCTCTCGCCCCCGAATCTCTGCCAATATTTCAGGGCGAGTCCATCATGCCAATGCAAACCAGCACCACGACCAGTCCTCTCTTTTCGGCCACCTTGCGGCCGGACAGATCTTTGCGCGCTGCCGGCGGCTGGATCGGGTTGGCGGTCGCCGGGCTTTTGGGGCTGCCGTTTCTCGTCGCGGTCCCGGAATTTATCCTGCCGGGGATCGCTGGCTTTGCGATCGCGGGCGGTGGATTGACGGCCCTCTCCTGGCGCTTGTCGCGGCGGGCAAAGCTGGTCGAGCAGATCACGGTCTGGAGCGATCAGGTCGAGATTTTGACGACGGGTCCGCGGCAGGAGAAAAAACTGCGGCGGCTCGATCCGAAAAAGGTCCGACTGGTGCTCAAGCGCGATGATAATGAGCGGACGCTTGCCATGCATCTGCGCCATGGCAATGATCTCATCGAGCTCGGCGGGTTTCTGGCGATCGGGGACAAATCGAGTTTTGCCCGCGCCTTTGGCCGGGCGCTGCGCAAGGCGCGGCAGAGCTGATCGCGGTAAAAATCGGGTCGAACCGGTGATCGGGGCAGGTTAGAGTTTTCCGGAATTGGAATGAAGGTTCCGGGACATGAACCAGCTCACCGCGCTTGCACCGCAAGACGATTATGACACCATCCGCGCCGCCATCCGCTATCTCAGCGAGAATGGGCCCGATGCCACCGACCTTCCGCGCTTTGCGCGGGCCTTGGGCCTGACCGAGCGGCAGCTAACTGATCTCTTCCGGCGCTGGTGTGGCCTCTCGCCCAAAAGCTTTGCGCAGGCGGTGGCGCTTGATCATGCGAAATCGCTGCTGCGCGACCAGGCGAGTGTACTCGACACGACCTATGAGGTGGGGCTGTCATCGACCTCTCGGCTACACGATCTTTTCGTCACCTATGAAGCGATGCCGCCGGGTGTGTTTCGGGCCGGGGGCGAGGGGATCGACATGATCTGGGGCGTGGCGCCGTCACCCTTCGGGCGCGCGGTGATCACGGCAACGGCTTACGGGATTTCGGGGCTTGGTTTTGCCGATGCGGAGACCAGCATTGAAGACGCCTTCGCCGATCTGGCCAATCGCTGGCCGCGGGCGCGGTTTGCGCGGAACGATGCGCGGATCGCACAGATGGCCGCAGGAATTTTCGAGCCCGGTCGATGGTCACCGGATCAGCCGGTGCGCGTCGTGCTGATTGGGACCGATTTCGAAGTGAAGGTCTGGGAGACGCTGCTCAAAATTCCCTGCGGGCAGGCAGTGACCTATTCCAATGTTGCCAACCATATCGGGCGGCCGACGGCGTCGCGGGCCGTGGGCGCGGCGGTGGGGAAGAATCCGATCAGTTTCGTCGTGCCCTGCCACCGCGTGGTGGGCACGTCAGGCGCGCTGACGGGATATCACTGGGGCGTACCGCGGAAGCGGGCGATCTTAGGCTGGGAAGCGGGGGTGATTTCGGCGGCGCATTGAGCGACCGGGGTTTCACGTGAATCCTCGGAACCCCCTCCTAGCCTCCCCCTGGTAGGGGGAGGGATCTGCCGGTGGCTCACAAGTATCGCGGGCACGCACAATGCGTTCCTCCCCCTATCAGGGGGAGGCTAGGTGGGGGTGGCCCTAGAGCTTGAGCCGCTCAACCAGCTTTCCATCCGGGCCAATCTTGTAGACCGTTGGCTCACCTGTACCGATTTCGCGGGCCAGAATCTCATCAGGTGTCAAGCCCTCGATGGCCATGACCAATGCACGGAGCGAGTTGCCGTGGGCGGCAATCAGGACAGTTTTGCCGGCCTTGAGCTGGGGCAGGATTTCGGCGTCGTAATAAGGCAGGGTGCGGGCTGCGGTGTCTTTCAGCGATTCACCGCCGGGAGGGGGAACGTCGAAGGACCGGCGCCAGATCAGCACCTGCTCTTCGCCCCACTTGACCCGGGCATCGTCCTTGTTGAGGCCCGAGAGGTCGCCGTAGTCGCGTTCGTTGAGCGCGATGTTGCGGGTGATGGTGACGTTGAGGATGCCCATCTCTTCAAGGATGAGATCGAGCGTGTGCTGGGCGCGGCGGAGGGCCGAGGTGTAGAACAGGTCAGGCGCAAAGTTTGCGGCCTTGAGCGCTTTGCCGGTGGCCCGGGCTTCGCCTTCACCCTGCTCGGTGAGGTTTGGATTGCGCCAACCGGTAAAAAGGTTCTTGAGGTTCCATTCGCTCTGGCCGTGACGGACCAGGATCAGTGTGCCGGACATTCTTTTGTTCCCTAGTCGTTGAGGCCGAGGACGTCGGCCATGGTGTAGAGACCCGCGGGCTGGTGGGTGGCCCAAAGGGCGGCGCGGACGGCGCCATTGGCATAAATGGTGCGGTCTTGCGCCCGATGATTGAGTTCGATGCGCTCGGAAGGGCCGGCAAGGATGACCATGTGGTCGCCGATGACATTGCCACCGCGCAGGGTCGCAAAGCCGATAGTGCCGAACTCGCGCGGACCGGTATGACCATCGCGCACGCGCACGGAATGATCTTTCAGTGAAATATTGCGCCCCTTGGCGGCAGCTTCCCCGAGCATCAACGCGGTGCCCGAGGGCGCGTCGACCTTGAGGTTGTGGTGCATTTCCAGAACTTCGACGTCGTAGTCGGGCAGGGCCTGCGCGGCCTTTTCGACGAGCACGGCGAGTGCAACCATGCCGGGCGAAAAATTTCCGGATTTGACGATCCGCGCGCCCGCTGCAGCGGCGGCAGCGATTTCGGCATCGTCGGCTTCGGAGCAGCCGGTGGTACCGATGAGGTGAACCAGGCCCTTGGTGGCGGCAAGCTGGGCAAGCGCCACGGTTGCGGCGGGGGCCGTAAAGTCGATGATGACGTCGGCCTGGTCGAGGAGCGCGATAATATCGTCGGTCACTTGGACACCGAGCGCGTCGATGCCGGCGAGGGTGCCCGCATCCTTGCCGATGGAACTTGCGCCAGGGCGATCAACAGCGCCGACCAGTTTGAGCCCGGCACTTGCAGCCACTGCCCTGATATTGGCGCCGCCCATACGGCCGCCGGCACCGGCAACCACGGTTCTGAGCTCTGTCATGCCCGGTCTCCCGAATTCGTCGAGAACGCCTATATCAGTGCCAGGCCCAACCGCCAACTCTCTGGCGCAATTGAGCAAGTCGAGCCCAATCGACACAATTGCCACAAAACCCTAACTTAGTGGCCGAAGCAGAAACGGACCCGCAATGACCATTTCAAATGCGCTGGCCAGCATCGCTGTCGAAAGCCTCTCGGAATCGCTCGTCTGGTACGAGTATCTTTTCGGCCGCAAGGCCGATGCCCGGCCCATGGCCGATGTCGCCGAATGGAAGCTTCCGGGCGGTGGCTGGGTGCATGTGGCGACCGATGCCGACCGGGCGGGGGCGAGCACTGTTACGCTTATCGTCGATGATCTGGCCGACGAGATCGGGCGATTGGAAATGTTCGGGATCAAGCCGGTGGCCAAAGCCATCGGTCACTTCTTCAGCACCGCCAAACTGCGCGACCCCGATGGCAATCTGATTGTGCTGAGCCAACCGCAACCGGGGACGTATTAAACCCGCCGCAAGCTCACATTCTCGATCAGATGATCTTTGCCCTTCTTGAGGATCAGGTCGGCGCGGCCTCTCGTGGGCAGCACATTGTCGACGAGATTGGGCAGGTTGATGGTGCGCCAGACTTGGCGGCCAAAAGTGCCGGCTTCTTCTTCGCTCATTTCGGCGAAGCGGCGGAAGAAGGAGGTGGGGTCCTTGAAGGCGGTTTCGCGGAGGCGGAAGAAGCGCTGCATGAACCATTCTTCGAGTTCATCGGTATCGGCGTCGATATAGACCGAGAAATCGATGAAGTCGGAGGCAAAGAGGATGGGACGGCCGGTGCGCGGCAATTCGCCGGGCTGAAGGATATTGAGGCCTTCGACGATCAAAATGTCGGGGCGATCGACGACGATCTCTTCGCCCGCCACGACGTCATAGACGAGGTGGGAATAGACCGGCACCTTCACCTTGGCCTTGCCCGATTTGATATCGCCCAGAAATTTGACGAAACGGGCGCGGTCGTAGCTTTCGGGAAAACCCTTGCGCTGCATCAGGCCTTTCTCGGTGAGCGTCGCATTGGAATACAAAAATCCGTCGGTGGTGACGAGATCGACGCGTGGGGTCGATGGCCAGCGTGAAAGCAGCGCTTTCAGGATACGCGCGGTGGTCGATTTGCCGACGGCAACCGAGCCGGCGACGCCGATGATGAAGGGGACCTTGTGGCCATGCGGAGTTTGGAGAAACCGCGATTGGACATTGTGCAGGCCCTGGATGGCTTCGACGTAGTAGGAGAGGAGCCGCGAAATCGGCAGATAGACCTCTTCGGCCTCGGTCAGCGAGATGGGATCGGTCAGGCCGCGCAGGCGATCGATGTCGCCCTGGTCGAGCGTCATCGGCGCACCGTCGCGCAGCTTGCTCCACTCGCCCTTGGTGAAATGATGATAGGGATCGAGGGCCATCAGCTTTGGTCCGTTCTGGAGGCTTTTTCGGCAAGGCCGGATTGAGCGGTGCGGGCATCGAGCTCGGCCATGACCTGGCTCAGCGGCACGCCGGACGCGCGCAACACAACGAGCATATGGAAGAGCAGATCGGCCGATTCCTTGACGAGCTCGGCCTTGTCGCCGGTGACGGCAGCGATGACCATTTCGGTTGCTTCCTCACCGACCTTTTGCGCTGTTTTGTTGATGCCGCGGGAAATCAGCTTGGCCGTGTAGCTTTCTTCGGGCGAGGCGGCAGCGCGCAGAGCGATGCGGGCTTCGAGGTCTTCAAGGGTCATATTTTTGGTCCTTTCCGCTTCCACCGCGTCATTCCCGCGCAGGCGGGAATCTCAGCCGATGGGAAGGGATTCCCGCTTTCGCGGGAATGACATTGTGCTTGGGGCGCCATCAGGCCGAAGCGGGATCCATTCTCATGGCAATCCCGTGTTCGACCATATAGCGCTTGGCCTCAGGAATCGTAAAAGTGCCGAAGTGGAAGATGGACGCAGCGAGGACGGCGCTGGCATGGCCTTCGATGACGCCGTCGACCAAGTCCTGCAATTTGCCGACACCGCCCGAAGCGATGACAGGGACTTCCACCGCGTCGGCGATCATGCGGGTCAGCTTGAGATCAAACCCTGACTTGGTGCCGTCGCGGTCCATGGACGTGACGAGCAATTCGCCTGCGCCACGATCGACCATTTTGGCGGCGAACTCCACCGCGTCGATGCCGGTCGGCTTGCGGCCGCCATGGGTGTAGATTTCCCATTCCGAGCGATTGTCGCCGCCGACGCGCGCATCGAGCCGCTGCTTGGCATCGACCGAAACGACGATGCATTGATTGCCGAATTTGTCTGCGGCGCGGGAGATGAAATCGGGGTCGCTGACAGCTGCGGAATTGATCGCGACCTTATCGGCACCAGCGAGGAGAAGCTTGCGGATGTCTTCGATCGAGCGAACCCCACCGCCGACCGTGACCGGCATGAAGCAGTGTTCGGCGGTGCGGGCGACGACGTCAAAAATCGTGTCGCGGCCTTCGTGGCTCGCGGTGATATCGAGGAAGGTCAATTCATCGGCGCCAGCCGCGTCATAAGCCATGGCAGCCTCGACTGGATCGCCGGCATCGATGAGATCAACGAAATTGACGCCCTTGACGACACGGCCGCCAGCCACGTCGAGACAGGGAATGATGCGGGTCTTGAGGCTCACCGGCGGCATCCTTTCTTGTGCGCGTCCTCGCTGCGCTGCGGGCGGCGCGGGCAGGCCACGTCGAGACAGGGAATGATCCGTGTTTTAAGGCTCATGGCTGAATGCCCTTTTGGCGTCGCCCCCAGGCGATGCGGTGGGTGGTGACGATGACGATCCAGACGATCACGGCGCCGAAGCCGAGCGGCAGGGTGAGAAGGCCGAACCAGCCCATGACGAACATCGTATAAAGCATGTCGCCCATATCGGTGCCGCCAACCATGCAGACATTAACCCCGCCCTCATTGAGATTGCAGCCATTGGCGCTAGCAACACTGCTGGAAATGATGACCGAGATTACCGGGCCGAGCGCAATCAACAGGATGACGATCAGCACCAGGATATAGCGCAGCCACGGAAAGCGGGGCGGCTGGATCTCGCTCATGCGGCCCTCAATTTGGCGAGTGCTTCACGTGAATCAATCCGTCCATCATAGAGCGCACGGCCGGAAATGGCGCCTTCAAGAACTTGGTATTCCGGGCGGGTCATGCGCTCGATATCGTCCATGGAAGCAAGGCCGCCCGAGGCGATGACGGGGAGGGAGGTCGAGCGGGCCAGATCGAGGGTAGAATCCCAGTTGATGCCAGCCAAAATGCCATCGCGGTCGATGTCGGTATAGATGATGGCGGCGACACCAGCGCCTTCGAAGCGCTTGGCGAGTTCCACGATGGACAGCTCGGAGGTTTCCGCCCAACCTTCCACCGCCACCATGCCGCCCTTGGCATCGGTGCCGACGGCGACCTGGCCGGGCCATTTTTTGGCGGCTTCTTTCACCAGCTCCGGATCGCGCACGGCGACGGTGCCGAGAATGACGCGGGCGAGACCCTTGTCGAGCCAGGCTTCGATATGATCGAGCGTGCGAATGCCACCGCCGAGCTGGACAGGGAAGTTGACAGCTTTGAGGATGCTCTCCACCGCCGCGCCATTGACGCTCTCGCCGGCAAAGGCGCCGTTGAGATCGACGACGTGCAGATATTCAAAGCCCTGGTCTTCGAAACTCTTGGCCTGGGCGGCGGGATCGTCGTTGAAGACGGTCGCCTGATTCATGTCGCCGAGTTTCAGGCGCACGCACTGGCCGTCTTTGAGGTCGATGGCGGGGAAGAGGATCATGGTCTTTTGCCCTTTGGCAGAACCCCCACCCGGCCTCCCCCTGAAGGGGGGAGGGGCAGGGACTTTGGCTTTGGCACGATCGTGCCTCAAACTCGAACGCGTCTCTCCCCCTTCAGGGGGAGGTTAGGTGGGGGTGCCTCACGGCGACCAGCTCAAAAAATTCTCGATCAGCTTCAGTCCCAGCGCCTGGCTTTTCTCCGGGTGAAACTGCGTCCCAAAAATATTGTCGCGGCCGATGCAAGCCGTCACCGCGCCACCATAATCGGTCGTGGCGATGAGGTGCGTCGGGTCACTCGTATGGAAATGGTAGGAGTGGACGAAATAGGCGTGGAGCCCATCGGGGATGCCGGCGAGAAGGGCGTGGGGATTGAGCACCGAAATGGTGTTCCAGCCCATATGCGGGATCTTCAAAGCCGGATCGGACGGGGTGATCTTTTCGACGGCGCCGGGGATCCAGCCGAGGCCCTGGGTGATGGTCTTCTCGCGGCCTTCGGTGGCAAGCAGTTGCATGCCGACGCAGACGCCGAGGAAGGGCGTGGTGCCACGGATCACGCGTTCGTCCAAAACTTCGGTCATGCCGGGGACGGCATCGAGGCCGGCCTTGCAATCGGCGAAGGCGCCGACGCCGGGGAGCATGATGCGGTCAGCGCGACGCACGAGATCGGGGTCGGCGGTGACGATGATGTCGGTGCCATCGCCGCGTTCAGCAGCGACGCGCTCGAAGGCATTGGCGGCGGAGCGCAGATTGCCCGCGCCATAATCGATGATCGCGACAGTGCTCATGAGCGAGGCTCCAGAACGGCCAGACGTGCGAGATCGGCATCGCTGGCGAAGCGATGACCCGCTTGTTTAAATTTGCGGCGCTCAAGCGCGCGACGTCGGGCGCCTGGAGCCGCAACACCGAAGGCGATGGCAAAGAGCAGGTAGAGCCAGAACGCGGTCTCGCTGCCGAGGAAGCGACCGGCGAGCACGACGAAGCCGGCACTGATGACGAAAAGCCCAAGCTGATCCCAGAGCCGATGGACGAGCGCATGAACGGGCGGCAGGAGCGCCGCGAACCAGGAAAAACGCTCGGCGACTGCCGCGGGGAGGACGGTTGCGTTGGGGGATCGGTAGAGGGCGAAAAGGGTCACGGAAGGCTCCGAATACTCGATGTCATCCCGGCCTTGGGCCCGGATCCATCCTGAGATCTCGAGATGGGCCCCGGCTCGAGGCCGGGGTGACATCCGTATTTGGGGCTGACTTAGTGCAAAAACGCGCCAAGCGGAAGGGCGCTTTAAAGCGTGCCCTTGGTGCTCGGCACGCGGTCGGCCTGACGGGGGTCGATCTCGAGCGCATCGCGCAAGGCGCGCGCCACCGCCTTGAACATCGACTCGGCCAGATGATGGTTGTTGTCGAAGTAGAAATTTTCGATGTGGAGCGTGATGCCCGCATTGATGGCGAAAGCCTGGAAGAACTCGCGGAACAGCTCGGTGTCGATGTCGCCGATCTTGTCGCGATTGAATTCGGCCTTGAAGACGAGGAAGGGGCGGCCGGAAACATCAAGCGCGGCGCGGGTCAGCGTGCCGTCCATGGGCAGGTCGCATGAGGCGTAGCGGCGGATGCCCTTCTTGTCGCCGATGGCTTGGCTGATGGCTTGGCCCAGCGCAATGCCGACATCTTCCACCGTGTGGTGGAAATCGATGTGCAGGTCGCCCTGGCAGGACACATCCATGTCGATGAGCGAGTGGCGCGAGAGCTGGTCGAGCATGTGATCGAAGAAGCCCACGCCGGTCGCCATTTTATGCGTGCCGGTGCCATCCAGATTGATCGAGACTGATATCTCGGTCTCGTTGGTCTTGCGGGCGATGCTGGCGGTGCGCATGGGCGTCTCTCCGATGGTCGCGGCTCATTAGCAGATAGGCGCAAAGGCATAAAGATGGCGTTGCCGTGCCATGGCAGTTCCATATTTCAATGCAGGCTGGCGCGAGGTTTTCAGCTTGAAGGATTTGTCGATGCGCTTGGTCCCCGTTTTCGCCCTCGGACTTTTGGTTCTTGCGCCGCTCCCGGCCGAGGCACAATCGACGCGCGACGCCTGCACGCTGCTCGACAAGAACCTGCTGACGGAGACCCTGGGCCAGGAGCCGGAACTGCGCGAAGAAAATGGCGCAGGCACCGGCGTGTCGCTTTGCAGCTGGCGCGGTGGCGAAGGGGAGGGCCTTCGCGTCCATTCGATTACGGCGGTGAGCCAGAACATCGTCGGGGGCACGCCGCTCGAGTATTTCAAGCAGCACCAAGGCTACAAATTCGAAGAGCTGACCGCAGCCAATGTGGCCACCATCGAGGGGCCTTGGCAGGCGGGGTATCTGGTCGATGTGACGACAGAGCCCAATCCCGATCAGCTCTACGTGCTTACCTTCATCAACAAGGATGACACGGTGACCATCGAGACCTATGGCCTCCCCAAAGAGACGACCGTTGCTCTCGCGGAGTCTGTCGCGCGCGGCATGTAGCCGCGCATTGCAATCACGCAGCGCGCTCCTAAATAGTACTCAACAGTTCGGAGTACCTCCCCAAATGAGCGACAACACTTCTCCCGGGTGGCACGGGACAACCATCGTTTCCGTGCGCAAGGGCAACAAGGTCGTGGTGGCTGGCGATGGCCAGGTCTCCATGGGCCAGACCGTGATGAAACATGGCGCGAAAAAAGTGCGGCGCCTCGCCGGTGGCAAGGTGATCGGCGGCTTTGCCGGATCGACCGCCGATGCCTTTACGCTGTTCGAGCGGCTCGAAGCCAAGCTCGAGCAATATCCAGATCAGTTGATGCGCGCGGCCGTCGAGCTCGCCAAGGACTGGCGGACCGATCGCTATCTGCGCAAGCTCGAAGCCATGATGATCGTGGCCGACAAGACTGACACGCTGGTGCTGACGGGCAATGGCGATGTGCTGACGCCCGACCATGGCGTCATCGCTATCGGCTCGGGCGGCAATTATGCTCATTCGGCGGCGCTCGCTTTGCATCAGGCGACCGAGCTTGATGCCGAAGACATCGCCCGCCGCGCCATGAAGATCGCCGAGGAAATCTGCGTCTATACCAATGGCAATGTCACGCTCGAAACGATCGAGACCTGACGTGCGTTTTTCTATCCGGCGGCTCGGAGCAGGGGACGTGGCGGCCTATCGGGCGATAAGGCTCGAAGGTCTTGCCAACCACCCTGAGGCGTTTTTGTCTTCGGCCGAAGCCTTCGCTGAAAAGAGCCATGCCGAGATCGGGCGGATGCTCGAAGGGTTGACCGTTTTCGGTGCTTTCACGCCGGATGGTCTGCTCGCCGGGATCAATGCTTTCCTCCAAAACGAAGGCACCAAGGATCGGCACCGTGGCTGGATGCTGCAGGTCTATGTGCGGCCCGAGTTTCGCGGCACGGGCGCATCCAAGGCGCTTTGCGAGCATCTGATCGAGCATGCACGTGGCAAGGTCATCCAGGTGCATTTAGGCGTCTGGTCGGAAAACGAGCCGGCAATCCGGCTTTATAAAAAGCTGGGCTTTGAGGTCTATGGCACCGAGCCCCGCTATCTCTACGTGAACGGTCGATATCTCGACGAACACCTGATGGTGCGCTTCCTGGACCGCGATGCGGCCCAACAGTAAGGTACTGTGGAAAGTAACAAAATGACAGAGACCAATTTTTCGCCGCGCGAGATCGTTTCCGAGCTCGACCGCAATATTGTCGGCCAGCATGACGCCAAGCGCGCGGTGGCCGTGGCGCTGAGGAATCGCTGGCGCCGGCAGCAGTTGCCGCCCGAATTGCGCCGCGAGGTCACGCCAAAAAATATCCTGATGATCGGGCCGACCGGCGTCGGCAAGACCGAGATTTCGCGCCGTCTGGCGCGGCTTGCGCAAGCGCCGTTCGTTAAGGTGGAGGCCACCAAGTTCACCGAAGTCGGCTATGTGGGCCGCGATGTCGAGCAGATCATTCGCGATCTCGTCGAAGCGGGGATTACGGTTCTCCGCGACAAGCGGCGGCGGGATGTGCAGGCGCAAGCCCACCATAATGCCGAAGAGCGCGTGCTCGACGCCTTGGTCGGCACGTCGGCTACCCCTTCAACGCGCGATTCGTTCCGCTTGAAGCTCCGCAACAACGAGCTCGACGACAAGGAAATCGAGATCGAAATGCAGCCGGCCCCCAATACGGGCGGGTTTGAAATGCCGGGCATGCCCAATGGCGGCATCGGCATGATCAATCTCAGCGACATGTTCAAATCGGCTATGGGCGGCCGCGGGGTCAAGCGTAAGGTCAAGGTCAAGGACGCCTATGAGCCGCTGATCGCCGAGGAAGCCGACAAGCTGCTCGATCAGGAACAGCTCAAGACCGAAGCCATCGAGCTCGTTGAGAACCACGGCATCGTCTTCATCGACGAGATCGACAAGGTGGCGCAGCGCGAAGGCGGCGTGCAGGGCGGGCCATCGCGTGAAGGCGTGCAGCGCGATCTGCTACCCTTGATTGAAGGCACGACGGTCGCGACGAAATATGGGCCGGTCAAGACCGACCATGTCCTCTTCATTGCTTCGGGCGCTTTCCATGTCTCGAAGCCCAGCGATCTCTTGCCTGAGCTTCAGGGTCGTCTGCCGATCCGGGTGGAGCTGAAAGCCCTGACGCGCGAGGATTTCATTCGTATCCTCAACGATACCGAGGCGAGCCTCGTGCGCCAATATGTGGCGTTGCTCGGCACCGAAGGCGTGACGCTGACGTTCACCACCGACGCGATCGAGGCGATTGCGGATGCGGCGGTGAAGGTCAATTCCTCGGTCGAGAATATCGGCGCCCGTCGTCTGCAGACAGTCATGGAACGGCTGGTCGAAGAGATTTCCTTCGATGCGCCGGACAAGGCAGGACAGACGATCGAGATCGACGCAGCGTTTGTGCGCGAAAAGGTGGGTGTGTTGGCTGGAGACACGGACTTGAGCAAGTTCGTGCTTTAGGGCTCGGACCTTACCTCACGCTTGATGGGGCACCCTCCCCTGGACGGGGACGGTTGGGGAGGGGTGTTCTCACACCCGGGATCATGGCTCCCGCACCCCCTCCCATCCTCCCCCGTGGAGGGGGAGGTGTCCCGCCCGTGCGCGGGAGTGTCATCAAAGGCCTACCGCTTCTTTCCCGTGCGCTTCACCAGTTCATCTCGCAAGAACTTGAGGTCTTCAGGGTCGAGCCGGTCGATATTGTCCCGTAGACGATTGGCCAGTTCGGTCGCCTCGGGGGAAAGCCCGCCTGTGTCGATCGTCACCTTGGGGTCGGAAATTTCCGAGAGGCGCTGGAGTTCTTCGGCCTCGTCCCAGATGACATTGAAATAGGCGATCATGCGGTGGAGCAGGAAGCTCGTGGGCGTGCCGCGCCTGCCGTGTTCCAGCGCCGAGAGATAGGCGCTCGATACGTTGAGCGCCGCAGCCATTTCCTTGAGCGATATGCCCCGCGCTTCTCTAAGGGCCCGCAGTTTGGCGCCAAGCGGGGTCATGGCCGGCGCAGGCGCACATACCATGCGCCCTCCCCACCATGGCCGCGGGCGGCAAGGCTCCAGCCGGAAATCATGTGCGAGAGACCCGGTTCGGACAGCCAGATCGGCAACATTGTGCGCAGAATGCCGCGTTCGGTCATGGCGGCGATATAGTCGTTTTCGGTCTTGGCACCCTTGCCGGTGATGACGAGCAGGGTCCGGTCACCCCGCGCAGCGCGTGCGCCGATAAAGCGGCGCAGCGTTTCGCGCGCGACGACCTGGGTCATGCCGTGAAGGTCTATCGTGCCATCGATTTCGATACGGCCGCGGCGGACCTTTTTATGGATGGCTGGATCGACATTCTTGTCGACCACTTTGGCGGCGGGCAAAGGCGCTTGATAGGCCGGCAGGAAAGGCTTTTTGGGGGTGCCCATGCGGGGGGGCGCCTTGATCGCCGGCGTCGGTTCGGGCTCGGGAATGGGCAAGGCAGGCTTGGACCCAAATTTCAAAAGCCCCTTGCGACGCAGGGGCTCAACCGTCTCGGACACGGAGGTCCAGAGATGGAAATCGTGCGGCAGGCGCTTGGAGTCGCGCTTGGACATTTTTGACGCCTGCCGGAAGCTTGATCAGTCGAGCTGGCTCGTGGTGACGACTTTCCAGTTCGGATCGCGCGATTTGGGATTGCGCGCAAAAGTCCATTCGTCGGCGATGGTCTGCACCTGGTCGGCATTGCCTTCGACGAGATTGCCGTCCTTGTCGCGAATTGCCGAAACCACTTCGGCGTGGAAATCGACCGTCACGAGAACATTCTTCTTGTCATATTCTGCTTGGACAATAGCGACCTTGGGGAGGCCCACAAAGGTGAACTCGTTCTTGTGGCCGGCCGCTTCACGATCGGAAATCGCGCGGGCAAAGCTCTCATAGACGTCTTTTTCCAAAAGGTTCTTGAGCGTCGTGCGGTCGCCTTCGGCAAAACCGGTGACGATCATCTCGTAAGCCTGCTTGGCGCCTTCGAGGAAGGATTTTGGCGTGAACCCAGTATCCGCCTCGGCGACGGCGCGAAGGCCGGCGGCCAATTCGGCATTGCCGGCCGCGGCCTGCTCGATCTCGGCTTCGAGTTTGCGCGTGCGGCGCTCGTCGTCAAGGTTGGGGCCATCAGCCGGGCGTGGGCGCTGCGGCACGACGCCATCATCGGCAGCAGCGGTTTTCTTTTCGGCCGGCGTCGAGCGGCTGCGGTCGATCGGCGGGCGCTCATTGCCCGTCCGCGTTCCCAGGACAGAGCGGAGGCGGAACAGCACGAAGACCGCGACCACAATGGCGATGAGGGTGGGCAGATCGAGAAACTCGTCCATATGTCGGTGCACCTGATAGCTGGGCGTGCCTAAAGACGCCGTTGAGCGCTCGCCGAGCGCGCGTGTTGAACCTATATATAGGAAAAGCTTTCGCTCAAAACCAGTTCACTCACGGCGGCGCGATTTGCCGCGCCCCTAAACAAAGGATGACCCGGGTGCTCCGCTTCATTCCCATTCTGTTTCTACTTCTGCCTCTGATCGAAATCGCGCTCTTCATTCTGGTTGGCCGCACCATTGGCGTCATGCCGACGCTGGGTCTTGTCGTCCTCGCCGTCGTCCTCGGCATTGCGGTGCTCCGCCAGCAGGGCCTCAGCGTCCTCAACCGGATGCGCAGCAATATGCAGACCGGTACGCTACCGGGACAAGCGCTGTTCGACGGTATGGTGCTCGCCGTCGCCGCAGTTTTGCTGATCATTCCCGGATTTCTGGGCGATGCGATTGCCCTCGTGCTGATGGTGCCGCCGGTTCGTCATTGGCTCTATAAGACACTGACGCGCAACATGACCGTCGTGCAGACGACAACAACATCCTATCGCCATGCGAACGATGCCGAACCGCCCCATCTCAAAGGGAGCCAGACGATCGACCTCGACGACGATGACTGGCAGCGCAAATAGGAGCTGAACCAGCCTCTTTGCTTGTCCGATATCGGCAAAGATGCTAGCCAGCCGGGCAAGAAAACGTCCAAACACAAAGGGACCAATTATGGCCGACGAAAACCAGGGCGCGGCAGCGCCGCAGCCCGGCAACGCGCCCAGCATGAATCTTGTGGGCCAGTATGTCCGCGATCTTTCTTTTGAAAATCCAGGCGCGCCCGGCACCATCATGGCCGGTGGCGGCAACCCGGCTTTCAACGTTTCGATCTCGGTCGGCGTCAAGAAGCAGTCAGACGATCTCTATGCGGTCGAGCTCAACCTCAAGGCCAAGGCCAACCGCGAAGAGACGCTCCTCTTTAACGTCGAGCTGGTCTATGGCGGCGTCTTCCGCCTGCGCAACATCCCAGAAGCCCAGATCTCGACGCTGTTAATGGTTGAATGCCCGCGTCTGATCTTCCCATTTGCCCGCCAGGTGCTCGCCAACGTTACCCAGCAGGGCGGCTTCCCGCCGCTGATGATGGAGCCGGTCGACTTCATGGCCATCTATCGCCAGAATCTTGCCCAGCTCGCAGCCAAGCAGCAGGCCGAAGGTGGCGCCGCCGCCGCTCCAGCCAGCGACCTGCCCAACTGATTTTTGGATTTTTGATTTTGAATGTGAAGGACCCCGGCGCGAGCTGGGGTTTTTTAGTTTTGTAGCTGGCGTCTCACCCAGACTAGGTGAGAAAGGACCAAAAACTATTCCGCCGCTTCGACTTCGGCGTATTGGGCCCAGATCGCCGTTTCGCCCATCTTGGCGATGAAAGCGTCGTGGGCCTCGGCTTCGGCGAAGGAAATACGCGAGGGGAGGGGCATAGGGCGCGGACGGGCCGCAACGCGGGTAAGAAGGCTCTCGCTACCGTCGCTTTCGGCCTCGGCAATGAGTGCGAGGCTGACCTGCTTGCCGCCGATCAGTTCGAGATAGACTTCGGCAAGAATTTCACTGTCGAGCAGCGCGCCGTGCAGCGTGCGGCGCGAATTGTCGATGCCATAGTGCTTGCAGAGGGAGTCGAGGCTGACGCGGGCGCCCGGGTGCTTTTTGCGCGCGAGCATAACGGTGTCGATGACTTCGTTGTCGAGCTTGCTGAGCCCGGCCCAGCCGAGTTCGGCATTCAGAAAGCCCATGTCGAAGGGTGCGTTGTGAATGATGAGGCGCGCGCTATCGACGAAAGTACGAAACTCATCCGCCACGGTTTTGAACAATGGTTTGTCGGAGAGGAACTCGCGGCTCAAACCATGCACGCGAAACGCCTCTTCGGGCATGTCGCGTTCAGGATTGATATAGACGTGAAACGTCTTTCCCGAAGGAATGTGGTTGATCAGTTCGACGCAGCCGATTTCGACCAGACGATCGCCTTCGGCATGGGACAGACCCGTCGTTTCGGTATCGAGAACGATTTCCCGGATCATTGTTTTGGGTCCCTTGTCTTCAATGCTTCAACCAATGCGGCGACTTCCGCGTCGATTATTTTGCGCGAGCGCGCCGTATCGAAGAGATAGGTGGCGCGCTTCTTCTTTTCATCCTGCGGGAGCTGGCGGGCAAGGATAGCATCGCGCTTTTCCACGGTCATACCCGGTCGGGCCATGATGCGCTCGTTCTGAATGTCTGGGTCGACAACCGTCACGGCAATGGCGTCGAAGCCATAATCGTGGCCGCTTTCAAAAAGCAGCGGCACTTCAACCGCAGCGATAGGCTCGCCAGCGCGCTCCGCCTTATCGAGGAAAGCAGCGATCTTTTCGCGCACCAACGGATGCACCAAGGCTTCGAGTTTTTTGAAACCCGTGGGATCAACGGCAAGGCGGCGGGCAAGTTCTTGGCGATCAATCCGACCGTCCTTGGCGACCCCTGGGAAAAGCGCATCGACCGGTCCGACGGCTTCACCTTCATAGAGTTCGGCCACTGCTTGATCGGCTGAGAAGACCGGCACACCGGCCTTGGCAAAAGTTTCGAGCAAGGTCGATTTGCCGGTGGCGATGGAGCCGGTAATTCCGAGGCGCCACATCTAATGATCCAGGGTCGCTTCAATGCGGGCGCGCAGTTCCGGCGTCACCGTCGGGCGGACCCCGAACCAATCGGCAAAGCCAGGAACGGCCTGATGCAAAAGCATGCCGAGCCCATCGACGGTTTTCAGCCCGGCAGCCTGTGCATCGGCGAGGAGCGGCGTGACCAGTGGTGAGTAGACGATGTCTGTCACAGTTGTGTCGGAGCCAAGCACGTTAAGATCGAAATTCTCGAACCGCGTACCATGCATGCCGACCGATGTCGTATTCACCACAAGTCCCGCCAAGGGCGCAGCGCAGTTAATTTCATCCAGTTCGCAGAGGGAAATCTTACCACCCAGCATACTGGCGAGTGCGTCGGCCGAACGGCGGGTACGATTAGCAAGAATAATCGGAATATTTCTACTCTGCAGGGCCACCAAGATAGCGCGGGCCGCCCCACCTGCTCCAATGACCAACGCCGCCTTGAGATCTTTATCCCAGCCCGGCGCCTTATCATCGAGGTTGCCCAAAAATCCGAGATAGTCGGTATTATATCCGTGCACTTTACCTTCGCGCACGACGAGCGTGTTTACCGCACCGATGGTTTTGGCGAGATCATCGACGCTGTCGCAGAGCGCGAAAACCGCTTCCTTATGGGGGATGGTGACATTGCCGCCGGCAAATTCACCGCCCCGAAGCCGATTGAAAAAGTCGGGCAAAGCGTCTGGCGCGACATCGATGGCCTCATAGCTGCCATCGATGCCGTATTGCGCGAACCAGGTGCCATGGATAAGCGGGGAGCGCGAATGGGCGATGGGGTGCCCGATGACGAAGGCTTTGCGGGTCACAACTGGTCCGGTGATTTTGAGAAAAGCTCAGGCGCGAAATCCCGCAATGCGCCGAGAAGCGGCAAGAGCGGCAGGCCAAGGATCGTAAAGTAGTCGCCGACCACTTTTTCAAACAGTTGGATGGACGGGCCCTCGAGCCGATAGCCACCGACCGAAGACAAAGCCGCTTCGCCTTCCGCGCCCAAAATCCTGTCGCGCTCGCCGGCGTCGAAATCGCGCATGGTCAATTCAGCGGTTTCGATAGCGGACCAGATCAGATTGCCGCCACGAACGAGCGCAACCGCTGCATGGAGGCGATGGGTCTTGCCCGCGAGATGATCGAGCTGGCGCGCAGCGTCAACCATGTCGATGGGCTTGTGGAGGAGCTCGGTCCCAAGCGCCAAAGTTTGATCGGCGCCGATCACAAAGGCTTCAGGATAGAGTGCCGAGACGGCCTCTGCCTTGGATCGCGCAAGCAGCGAAGCGAGGTCGCGGGCATCGGCCCCATCGCCCAAAGCAGATGCTTCGAGCGCACGTTCGTCGATGGTGGCAGGCGAAATGGAAAACTGCAGACCTGCCTTTTCCATCAAGGCCTTACGCGTCGGACTGGAGGAAGCAAGGATCAACATGGGAGAAGTTTTCCACACTGTCATCCCCAGCTCAAGCCGCATTTGTGGGAATGACTCGTAACTTTGCGCAGACCGCAGACTTGTTCGACCTGTTCGTTAAAAAGTTAACAATTCCTTTCCGAGGTCGGCGGAGAGGGGCTGGGGGAATCATTGGGGACAACTGGATTTGCGCGGAGAGGATTATCGACTCCCTCATCCACAGGCGAATCCGAATCATTGACTCGGGAGTCGCCTGATTAAGGCCTTCTTAAACTTCGTTAACGGGTGCGGCGAGCGGGAAGCGTCACAGGTATTAACAGACCCTTAACGACGTGCTGCGCGCAAGTGCCGCCACATGCGGCGATTGTGGAGCGCCATGAATTGCAGATAAACACCGCCATAAAGAAGAAGATACGAAGACAAAGAGTCTCTTTTAGGTTTTGAAAGGGACGAAAGGGCAAGCGCGGTGACCAAGAAGAAATTGCTGGCAACGGTTCTCGGAGAACGCCAGGACACACCCCCGATCTGGATCATGCGACAGGCAGGACGCTATCTGCCGGAATATCGCGAGACGCGCACCAAGGCCGGCAGCTTTTTGGATCTCTGCTACAATCCTGAACTGGCCACCGAGGTGACGCTGCAGCCGCTGCGCCGCTTCGACCTCGATGCTGCGATCCTCTTTTCCGATATTCTCGTCATTCCAGATGCGCTGGGGCAAAAGGTTCGCTTTGAACAGGGTGAAGGCCCCATGCTTGAGCCGCTCACCACAAGCGGTGTCGATCGGCTGGAGCGCGGTGGGGCTTTAGAGCATCTGGCTCCTGTGCTGGAGACGGTGAAGCGCCTCCGGGCGGCCCTTGCTCCTGAAAAGACCCTGATCGGCTTCTGTGGCTCTCCCTGGACCGTGGCGACCTATATGCTCAATGGCCGGGGCTCGCCCGATCAATGGGTGGCGCGGCGGTTTGCGCTCGAGCATCCGGAAAGCTTTGCCAAGCTCATGGAGGTGCTGGTTGAAACAAGCGTCGATTATCTCGTTGCCCAGCTCAAGGCCGGCGCCGATGTGGTGCAGCTTTTCGAAAGCTGGGCGCTCAACCTCGACGATGCAGCGTTTACGACCCAGGTGATCGAGCCCAATCGACGGATTGTCGAAGGCGTGCGGGCCCGCGTGCCCAATGCACCGATCATCGGTTTTCCGCGTGGCGCTGCCGGTAATTTGCGGCGCTATGCCAATGCCACTGGCGTCAATGCGCTGGGGCTCGACTATGCAACGCCGCTCAACTTTGCCCGCGAGCATCTGCCAGCTGATTTGCCGGTTCAGGGCAATCTCGACCCGCTGCGCCTCGTCATCGGCGGTGACGCCATGGAGCGCCGCGTGATCGAGATCAAAGAGGCCTATGCCGATCGTCCGCATATCTTCAATCTCGGGCATGGTATCGTGCCGGAAACGCCGATCGACCACGTGGCCAAGCTCGTCGAACTGGTCAAGCAGGGCTAGGTGCAGACATGTATGAATGGGTAAAGGCGCTGCATGTGATTTCGGTCATCGCCTGGATGGCCGGCATGCTCTATCTGCCGCGGCTGTTCGTCTATCATTCGGTGACGGAGAAGGGCACGCCGCAATCCGAGACGTTCAAGATCATGGAGCGCCGGCTGCTCAAGGGGATCATTAACCCCGCCATGATCGCCACCTGGGTCTTTGGCCTGACCATGATCCATCTCGGGGGCGTCGATTGGGGTTCGCTCTGGCCTTGGTTCAAGGCCGCTTTCGTCATCGGCCTTAGCGGTGTCCATGGCATTCTCGCCGGCCACGTCAAACGCTTTGCGCGCGACGAAAACGTCAAGCCGCAGAAGTATTTTAGGATCATCAACGAAGTGCCGACCGTGCTGATGATCGGCATTGTCATCATGGTCATCGTCAAACCGTTCTGATGCTTTTAAGCCGTACCGTTTGCCACGGGCTCATTCCGATAGTTGACGGCGCGGCGTTTCACGTGAATCCACCATGCCGCAAAATTCTCGCTGCGGCTTGGGTTCCACCTTGAAACCCGCTTTGGATCGCGCTACATGGATCGCAACGCATCCCTCCTAAGGCGCGGCCGATTCCGGTAACGCGCGGTGCTCTCCCCCAAAATAAAAACTCTCCTCTACGATTTACCCCAAGGGTCCATCGCATCCATGCAGAATATCAAGCTCAGCGAGCTCAAGGCCAAATCCCCGGCCGAATTGCTGGCGTTCGCCGAAGAACTCGAAGTCGAGAATGCTTCGACCATGCGCAAGCAAGAGTTGATGTTCGCCATTCTCAAGGAATTGGCATCCCAGGACATCGACATTGTCGGCGAAGGTGTGGTCGAGGTCTTGCCTGACGGCTTTGGCTTCCTGCGCTCTCCCGATGCCAATTATCTTCCCGGCCCTGATGACATCTATGTCAGCCCGAGCCAAATTCGTCGCTTTGGTCTGCGAACGGGCGACACGGTCGAGGGCGAAATCCGCTCTCCCAAGGAAGGCGAGCGCTACTTTGCGCTGCTTAAAGTCAGCACCATCAATTTCGAAGATCCAGAGGCCATTCGCCACAAGGTCAACTTCGACAATCTCACCCCGCTCTATCCCGAAGAACGCCTCCGCATGGAGATGCCCGATCCGACGTTGAAGGATCGTTCTGCGCGCTTGCTGGATTTGGTAGCACCGCTCGGTAAGGGCCAGCGTGCTTTGATTGTTGCGCCGCCGCGTACTGGTAAGACGGTATTGTTGCAAAATATTGCACAATCGATTGCCACCAACCATCCCGAATGCTATCTCATCGTGCTCTTGATTGACGAGCGTCCGGAAGAAGTCACCGATATGCAGCGCTCGGTGCGCGGCGAAGTCATTTCCTCGACCTTTGACGAGCCAGCATCTCGTCACGTTCAGGTCGCCGAAATGGTGATCGAAAAGGCCAAGCGTCTCGTCGAACACAAACGTGACGTCGTCATCCTGCTCGATTCGATCACGCGTCTCGGCCGGGCTTACAACACTGTGGTGCCAAGCTCCGGCAAGGTCCTCACCGGTGGTGT
Source organism: Devosia sp. BK (assembly GCF_032907385.1). Classification (NCBI taxonomy): domain Bacteria; kingdom Pseudomonadati; phylum Pseudomonadota; class Alphaproteobacteria; order Hyphomicrobiales; family Devosiaceae; genus Devosia; species Devosia sp. BK. The sequence continues at coordinate 349,900 of NZ_JAIMBX010000002.1, read as the reverse complement.
CGACGCCAATGCCCTCCAGCGCCCGAAGCGCTTCTTTGGCGCGGCGCGGAATATTGAAGACGGCGGTTCCCTCACAATCATCTCCACGGCGCTGATCGATACCGGTTCGCGCATGGACGAAGTGATCTTCGAAGAATTCAAGGGTACCGGTAACTCGGAAATCATTCTCGACCGCAAGGTCGCGGACAAGCGAATCTTCCCTGCGCTCGACATCACCAAGTCGGGCACGCGTAAGGAAGAACTGCTGGTCGAGACGGACATTCTCAAGAAGATGTACGTGCTCCGCCGTATTCTCAATCCGATGGGCACGATCGACGCCATGGAATTCCTCATGGACAAGGTCCGCCAGACCAAGACCAATTCGGATTTCTTCGATTCGATGAATACCTGATCTCAAAATGCTAGCCGGCGATACGATCATGGCGCTGTCTTCGGGCGCCCTGCCATCCGGCGTTGCCGTCATCCGCCTCTCGGGCCCAAAAGCTCGGGAGGCGCTGCTTTTTATGACCGGCGATCTACCCAAGCCAAGAACGCTGGCCTTGCGCAAGATTGGCGCTGATCGGCAGCTTGATCATGGTCTCGTTGCCTGGTTTCCGGGGCCAAATAGTTTTACCGGCGAGGACTGTGTGGAGTTTCAGGTCCACGGATCTCCTGCCGGTGTAAAGGCCATATTGCGCACCCTTGGTGACTTCGGTCTTCGCCTCGCCGAGCCGGGAGAATTCACGCGACGGGCATTTGAAAACGGGAAGCTTGATCTACTGGCTATCGAGGGCCTTGGCGATCTGCTTAGTGCGGAAACCGAAAAGCAGAGACAACAAGCCCTCGCGCGGTATGACGGCCGACTAACTGCGACGGTCGATGCCTGGCGTGAGACTTTGCTCAATCTTCGCGCTGAAATTGAAGCCCGCCTCGATTTCTCTGATGAAGGCGATGTTGACGAAGATCTACCGGAAAGTTTTCAGTCTGAACTTTCCGCGCTGAAACACTCGATTGAAGCTACTCTGGCGAGCGTCATCAGCGGACGCATCGTGCGCGAAGGCATTCGAGTGGCGCTTGCTGGGGCGCCAAATGCTGGGAAATCCAGCCTCATCAACGCTCTTTCAAAGTCCGATGTCGCCATTGTCTCAGATGAGGCTGGCACGACGCGCGATGTGCGCGAAGTCCCACTCGATATCGGTGGACAGTTGTTTATCCTGCTCGATCTAGCCGGTTTGCGGGATACCGCAAGCAAGGCAGAAGCTGAAGGTATTCGTCGGGCGGAGAGGGCAATTGCCGATGCCGACATCCTGCTGTGGCTTGTGGCACCGGACGTTGACGATACCACAAAACCAGCGACATCGGCCCGAGTCATTACCATCGGCACGAAGGCAGATCTTGATGATAGAACAGGATTTGATCTGACCGTTTCGACCGAGACGAGCCTAGGTTTGGACGCGCTCATTACGCGTCTGAGCGAGATTGGCGGAACGCTGGCAGGTAGCGAACCAGCGCTCGTGAGCCATGAACGAGACCGCGTTGGCCTACAAAACGCGATCGATGCTCTTGCTCAAACCCGGGCTGGACTGGCGGACTGGGAGCTGGTTGCGGAATCTCTCCGACACGCGTCACAGGCCCTGGAGCGGCTTATTGGCCGGGTCGATGCTGAGCAGGTCCTAGATCGCTTGTTTTCCAGCTTCTGTATCGGAAAATGATTCACGTGAAACATTTGCGGCGGGTGCCACCATTTAGTGATTCACGTGAAACAACACTTTCTGTTCTCAAGAGCACCAAAAGTCGATAAGACAGCCCCAATCACCAGACATCGCCAGCGTAAACGCCTTAGCGGGCGTTGTGGACATTAAGGACAAGCCATGACGGACTATGCTGTCATCATCGTAGGCGGAGGTCATGCCGGGTGCGAAGCTGCCGCCGCATCAGCACGACTTGGTGTTCCCACGGCGCTTATCACTCATAGCTTTGCCACTATTGGCGAAATGAGCTGCAACCCAGCTATTGGCGGGCTTGGTAAAGGCCACCTGGTCCGGGAGATCGATGCGCTTGATGGTCTTATGGGCCGCGTCGCTGATGAGGCAGGCATTCAGTTTCGTGTGCTGAACCGCCGGAAAGGACCGGCCGTTCGAGGACCAAGGGCCCAAGCCGATCGCAAGCTCTATCGCAACGCCATGCAGGCCGCGATAACAGCCCAGCCAAACCTTGATGTCATCGAGGGTGAGGTTGATGATCTCGAAGTCACCGATGGGGTCATATATGGCGCCGTACTGCTAGATGGTCGTCGGTTTTCCGCGAAGGCAGTCGTGCTAACGACCGGCACTTTCCTGCGTGGCCTTATCCATCGCGGCGAAGAAACGGTGCCCGCTGGCCGAATTGGGGAAAAGCCCGTGCTCGGGCTTTCGACGCGACTCGAAAATCTTGGTCTGCAACTTGGTCGCTTAAAGACGGGCACACCGGCGCGCCTTGACAAAACATCGATCGATTACAGTGTCTTGGAAGAACAGCCTGGCGATAATCCACCAGAGGCATTCTCGGCGCTGACCACTGCGATCACTACACCGCAGGTGTCGTGCCACATCACGAGGACGACGAGCGAAACGCATCGGATCATCTCGGACAATCTGCATCGTTCAGCGATGTACTCCGGCCGGATCCAATCGCGCGGCCCGCGTTATTGCCCATCGATCGAAGACAAAATTGTGCGCTTTGCCGATCGCGATAGCCATCAGATTTTCCTCGAGCCCGAGGGCCTCGAAGAGAATACGGTCTATCCGAACGGGCTCAGCACCTCGCTACCCGCGGATGTCCAAGACGCTTTCCTTCGCTCGATGCCTGGCCTTGAAAACGTTAGGATTGTTCGGCCCGGCTATGCGATCGAATATGACTACGTTGATCCGCGCGAGTTGCGGCCTACCCTTGAGGTCAAGCGCCAGCCTGGGCTTTATCTTGCGGGTCAGATCAACGGCACGACGGGATATGAAGAAGCCGGCGCGCAGGGCCTTCTCGCTGGCGCCAACGCGGCTTTAGCTGCAAGCGGGCAGGGACCTTTGATCCTCTCGCGCACAGATAGTTATCTCGGCGTGATGGTCGATGATCTGGTAACGCGTGGTGTATCCGAACCCTATCGCATGTTCACCTCGCGTGCTGAGTTCAGGCTACATCTGCGCGCTGATAACGCCGATCAGCGGTTGACTCCGCAGGGCATGGAAAAGGGCTTGGTCACAGAGGTCCGCGAAGACCTCTTTGAGACAAAGCTAACTTCGCTGACGGCGGGCCGAAAGAAATTGCACGCGTCAGTTGCTTCGCCGAGCCAGGCGCGCAAGGCTGGCATTCCCATCAACGAAGACGGCAAGCGGCGTTCGGCGTTCGAGATTTTGTCTTATCCCGCTCTGGGCTGGGACGATATCGTGAGACTTTGGCCGGAACTTTCAGATGTTCCGGAGGCCGTGCGAGAGCAGCTTGGAATTGATGCACAATATGCTGTCTATCTCGACCGTCAGCAGGCGGATATTGAAAGCATGCGGCGCGATGAGACGCGTCACATTCCAGATGAGATGGATTATAATGCCATTCCTGGACTGTCGATGGAACTGCGACAGAAGCTGTCCCAATTCCGTCCGCAAACGATCGCTCAGGCCCAGACCATGGACGGTATGACACCCGCTGCGGTAACGCTCCTTCTGGCCGTTTTGCGTCGCGGTGACCTCCGGAAAGCTGGCTGATGGCTGACTACACTGCCATAGCCCCCTATGCTGGCCATTTCTCAAGACCAATCGACGCAGTCGGCAAGGACTTGGAAACCTATGCTGCGCTGCTCAAGAAATGGCAGGCGGTTCAGAATCTTGTTTCACGTGAAACGTTCAGCTCAATTTGGGAGCGACATTTCGCCGACAGCGTGCAGGTTACTGCGCTGCTTAAGGACGACGACAGGCACTTCCTGGATTTCGGAAGTGGCGGTGGCTTCCCAGCGCTGCCACTCGCTATTGCCTCAAAGGGGACCGATCGTTCCTTCGTGCTGATCGAGCCGACTGCTCGAAAAGTTAGCTTCTTGCGCACCGTCGCGCGTGAGCTTGGGCTGGCCGTGACAGTGATTGGGCAGCGGAGCGATCAAATTGATTCACGTGAAACACCTGTCCCCGATGTCATCACGTCTCGCGCCCTCGCTGCAATGCCGCAATTGTGCGCGTGGATGGAACCATTTTTCGCTGCAAAAACAAGGGCCTTGCTTCACAAGGGGCGGGAACATGTTGAAGAACTCCAGGATTCGGGTGCGCATTGGCACCATGACGTGGTAGTAAACAAGAGTGACACTGATCCCGGCGGCGTGATCCTGACGATCACGAATCTTCGAAGAAAATCAGCGTCTTAGCGGCAAAAGTGGAGGCCTTTCTTGGCACCCCGAATCCTGACTCTGGCCAATCAAAAAGGTGGCGTCGGTAAAACGACGACTGCTATCAATCTTGCGACCGCGCTTGCTGCTATCGGCGAACGTGTGCTGATTGTCGATCTCGACCCCCAAGGCAATGCCTCCACGGGTCTTGGCATTTCGCGCACGGATCGTGAAATCTCCGCTTATGACGTCTTGGTAGGCGAAGCCACGGTGACGCAGGCGGCGATCATGACGAGCGTGCCCAATGTCGCCATTGTTCCGTCGACGATGGACCTTTTGGGCGTCGAGTTGACCATTGCCGGGCAGGGCGACCGCGCCTTTAAGCTCCGCGATGCTTTCAAACAGCTCGGCGATCTCCGGATCAACGATCAACCGGTGAGCTATATTCTGATCGACTGCCCGCCGTCGCTCAATCTTCTTACGATCAATTCCTTGGTCGCCGCAGATGCTGTGCTTGTGCCGCTGCAGTGCGAGTTTTTTGCCCTAGAAGGATTGAGCCAGCTTTTGCAGACCATCGAGCAGATCCGGTCCACGCTCAATCCACGTTTGTCTATCCAGGGCGTCGTCATGACGATGTTCGACAAACGCAATAATCTATCCGAACAGGTTCTCGCCGACGTGCGCAGCGAAATGGGCGAGTTGGTCTACGATACCGTGATTCCGCGCAATGTGCGCCTGAGCGAGGCGCCATCTTATGGGAAGCCGGCGTTGCTTTACGATCTTAAATGCGCGGGTAGTCAAGCCTATTTGCGCTTAGCCACCGAAGTAATTCGCCGCGAACGCCGGCTGGTTGCTGCCTAGGAGCCCATGATGACTGACAAACCCACTCGTCTTGGCCGCGGGCTCGCAGCACTTATCGGCGATATGCATTCCATGGAACCCGCGCGGGTCACCGAAAGCGGGTCGAGCGGCAAGCGCTTGCCGGTTGATTTCATTATTGCCAATCGGGCAAATCCGCGACGCACCTTCGACCCAGGCCAACTCGAAGAGCTGACCAATTCGATCCGTGAAAAAGGCGTGATGTCGCCTTTGCTTGTTCGCCCTACGGATGATCCCAATATTTTCGAGCTGATCGCCGGCGAGCGCCGTTGGCGCGCAGCGCAAAAGGCCGGGCTTCACGACGTCCCTGTAATCGTCCGCGAAGTGGATGACAAGGAAGCGCTCGAGCTCGCTATTATCGAAAACGTCCAGCGCGCCGATCTCAATCCTCTCGAAGAGGCCATGGGCTATGGCCAGTTGATCGAGCAGTTTGACTACACGCAGCAGGATCTGGCGCAGGTGATCGGCAAGAGCCGCTCGCATGTGGCCAATACCCTGCGCCTCCTCAAGCTGCCTGAGGATGTACGGGGCATGGTGTCGAGCGGCACACTGACCGCCGGTCATGCGCGCACGCTTATCACCGTCGAGGATCCCTCGGGCTTGGCGCGTCAGATCGTCGATAGGGGCCTTTCGGTGCGCGAAGCTGAAGCCCTGAGCCAGCAGCGCGAGGCGCCTGTTCGCAAGGCGCCGATCGCCGAGCCCACGCGCGATGCCGATACTGTGGCCCTTGAACGTCGGCTTGCCGATGTCTTGGGTCTTTCCGTTTCGCTCAATCACTCCGAGCGCGGTGGGCGGGTCGAGATCCGCTACAAGACCTTGGAGCAGCTCGATGCCCTTTGCCACAAGCTAACCGGGCAACATAATTAGTTCGCTAATCGTTTTGAGCTAGGTGGCCTCTGCTATGCAGAGGCCGTTATCGCTGTTCAGTGCTGCGCTGCCATCATGCAGAGGGCTAGGGTCGTCCGGTGTAAGATGGCAGTGGCCAAGGCAGGCTTGCGTCGACTGTCGCTCGTCGCCTGCAGCAGCCGTTCGGATGCAATGGCCAGAGCTGGGTCTGTCCAGAGCCGCAATTGCTGTTCGAGCTGACCGATCCGCGAAAAGTGGGGCTTGGGTTTCACAGCTTCGAGCACGGCCCGCGGCGGTTTACCTGCATCGACGTCGACGCGCCAACGGCGCAGATTGGCAAAGTGGTTGGTCAGCATGGCGAGAAGCTGCTGCGGATTGACTGCGCTTGTCAGCGCCCGGTTGAGCGCCAATTCCAGCTTTTCGGCGTGGCCGCCGCCTGTTGCGTCCAAAATGGCATCGATCGCCAAGGCGCCATTGTCGGCGCACAGAGTCAGCACATCTTCGCGGGTCAGCGTTTTGGTTGTCGCAGCGAAAAAGGTCAGCTTTTCAAGTTCGCGGCGCGTAATTTCGCGATCATTGCCAAGGATTTCGCGCAGGGTGGGAATGACGTCGGAATCGATCCGGATACCGGCTTGGTTGAAATTCTCACGCATGAGATTGGTGAGCGTTTCATCGGTGTCGGGATAGCAGGGCAGGGCGCGGCCCATCTTGGCGGCCTCGACCAGCGCTCGGAGCGCATCGCGCGGGGCAAGATTACCACCTTCGAGAACGATCGCCGTCCCACCGGGATCGTCTCGCAGCTCGGTCAGGGGCATGACAAGGCTTTTGCTGGCGCTGCGCACGCGAAGGATGCGTTTGCCGCCAAAAAGCGAACCGCTGCGTGCTTCGGTAATTAGCAGGCCAGGTTCGGCGTCCAGTTCTGGCCCATCAAAGGTAATGACATCGGCCGAAGCGATGTCGTCACCAGCAAGATAGCGGATCAGACGCTGGGCTGTTTCCCGCACAAGGCCGCCATCGGGGCCATAGGCGAGAAAAATGCCCTCCGTCAGGTCTGGCCGCGCAAGAAAACGCTGAACCTCATGTGCCTTAAGCGCGGTCATCAGCCCGCAAGCGCTGCCAAAATGGCAAGGCGTAGCGATTCGGCGGCGGCGCGGGCGGCGCGTTCCTGCGCCTCCTGATCGGCCTGCGTATCGGCAAGCACCTGGCCACTATGGGTCAGCTGCGCCTTGGCCGTGCGGGTAATGCTGATTGGCTTGTCGCTGCCCGCATCCCTGGCAGTAATCGTTGCCGTGGCGGTCACCGTGGCTTCGTAGGGGGTATTGGGATTGGTCGTCGCGCTGAGATAGGGCGCCGACACCGAACCCGAAACCGAGAGCGTCACTAGGGGCACGGTCGGCGTCGTGGTTTCGCCGAGGCGAAGCGATAGTTCCTGATAGACCACCTGTTCGAGCCGCGTTGCTGGCTTGGCGTAGGCGAGCTGGAGCTGGGGGGTCTCGGCCAGCCGGCCCGAATAGACCGGCTGGAACGAACAGGCGCCCAGGCCCGCCGAAACGAGCGCCAGGGGCACGATGAAAGCGAGGCGCTTCAGCCTAGACAACGACATTGACGATCCTGTCCGGCACCACGACGATTTTCTTCGGTGCCTTGCCTTCGAGAATGCGGACAATTTCGTCCATCGACAAGACCAGACGTTCGACTTCAGCTGCGGGCGTGCCCTTTGCTACGGTGATTTCGGCGCGGCGCTTGCCATTGACCTGGACCGGCATGGTGACGGTGTCGTCGACCAGCATGGCCTCGTCCACCTCCGGCCAGCTTGCGTCGGCAACGAGACCGGACTTGCCGAGCGCCTCCCAGCAGGTTTCGGCCAGATGCGGCATCATCGGCGAGAGCAGCACAGTCAGCTTTTCCGCGCCTTCCCTGATGGCTGCGCGGGTTTCCGGGCCGATCTGACCTTGCAGGGTCTTGGTCAAAGCATTGGTCAATTCATAGATCTGGGCGACGGCGCGGTTGAAGCGCAGGCCTTCGATATCCTTGCCAATGCCGTCGACGCTACGATGGATCACACGGCGCAGCGCCAGCGCATCTTTGGCGTCAGTGGCTGTGGTTTCAGCTGCACGTTGATCGAGTTCGATGGCCTCGGTGACCAAGCGCCAGACGCGCTGCTGGAAGCGGCTGGCGCCTTCAACGCCGGCCTCTGTCCATTGCACGTCGCGCTCTGGCGGGGAGTCCGAAAGCATGAACCAGCGGGCGGTATCAGCGCCATAGGTCGCGACGATTTCGTCCGGATCGACCACGTTCTTCTTGGATTTGCTCATCTTTTCGACGGAGCCGATGGTGATCGGTGCGCCGGTTTTAAGATCCGTGGCGGTACGCGTATCGCCCGTGGCTTCGATCAGAATTTCGGTCGGGTTCACCCATTCGCCGGCCTGAGACTTATAGGTCTCGTGGGTCACCATGCCCTGGGTGAAGAGGCCTTTGAATGGTTCGCTCAGGTCGACATGGCCCGTCGCTTTCATTGCGCGGGTGAAGAAGCGCGAATAGAGCAGGTGCAAAATCGCGTGCTCGACGCCGCCGATATATTGATCGACCGGCAGCCAGCGATTGGCGACGGCGGGAACCGTCGGCGTATCGGCGTGTGGGGCCGTGAAGCGGGCAAAATACCAGGACGAATCGACAAACGTGTCCATGGTGTCGGTTTCACGCCGCGCCGGACCGCCACACTGATGGCAGTGGACATGCTTCCAGGTCGGGTGATGGTCGAGCGCGTTGCCCGGCTTGTCGAACGTCACATCTTCGGGGAGTTTAACCGGCAAGTCTTTCTTGGGCACAGGAATCGTGCCGCAGACTTCGCAGTGGATCACCGGGATCGGGCAGCCCCAATAACGTTGGCGCGAAATGCCCCAATCGCGCAGACGATATTGCGTCTGGGCCGTGCCCCAGCCGTTTTCTTCGAACAGCGCCAAGGTTTTAGCCATGGCCTCTTCGTTGGTCAGGATAGCGCCGTCTTCACCAAACCAGCGGACGTATTTCACCTTCTCGGTCTTTTGCGGCACGAAAGCCTCGGTGCCGACCGGTTTGTCGCTATCGAGCGGCATGAAGACGTCGAGCACGGGCAGGTCATATTTGCGCGCGAAATCGAGGTCGCGCTGGTCATGCGCCGGGCAGCCAATGATGGCGCCGGTGCCGTAGTCCATCAAGACGAAATTGGCGATGTAGAGCGGCAGCTCCCAGGTCGGATCAGCCGGGTGCAAGACCTTGAGACCGGTGTCGAAGCCGAGCTTTTCGGCGGTATCGATGGCTTCCTGGGCCGTGCCGATGCGATGGCAGGCTTCGATGAAATCAACGATTGCCGGATTGCTTTCCGCCAGGTGCTTGGAGAGCGGATGATCCGCCGCGATGGCGGCAAAGGTCGGGCCGCGCATCGTATCGGCGCGGGTCGTGAAAACCGGCAGTGTTTCAAAACCCTGCGGCGCGTTCTTCACCGTAAAATTAAAGCTCAGACCCTGCGACTTGCCGATCCAGTTGCGCTGCATGGTGCGCACTTTTTCCGGCCAGTCGGTCAGCGTATCGAGCGCCTCGAGCAGGTCCTCGGCAAAGTCCGAGATTTTGAAGAACCACTGGGTCAGCTCGCGCTGTTCCACAGGGGCGCCGGAGCGCCAACCCTTGCCGTCGATCACCTGCTCATTGGCGAGCACGGTCATGTCCACCGGGTCCCAATTGACCTTGGAGGATTTTCGCGTGACGAGCCCGGCTTCGAGCATGTCGATGAACATCGATTGCTGGTGTTGGTAATAGTCGGGCGAGCAGGTGGCGATTTCGCGTGTCCAGTCGATGGAGAGGCCCATCGACTTGAGCTGCGCCTTCATCGCTTCGATGTTCTGGTAGGTCCATGACCCCGGATGGGTATTGCGCTCGATAGCGGCGTTTTCAGCCGGCAGGCCGAAGGCGTCCCAGCCCATGGGGTGCAAGACGTTCTTGCCGCGGGCGCGATGATAGCGCGCGACGACGTCGCCCATGGAATAGTTGCGGACGTGGCCCATATGGATGCGCCCCGATGGATAGGGGAACATTTCTAGGACGTAATAGCACTCGCGCGGATCGTCATTGGCGGTGACGAAGCTTTTGGCGTCGTCCCAGATCTTTTGCCATTTCGGTTCGCTTTCGCGCGGATTGTAGCGTTCGCCGCTCACTGTGCTCGTCCTTGAAGATGCTTTGCCCTGGCGGCTCAAAGAGCTCGCCAGCTTGCGCTTTTCGGGGTTTTTGGCTACCGGACCATCACCAGAAATCCCCTCCAAGGTCAACAGAAACGGGGCCTTACCATGGCCGACAGCGCCATCAGCGCCAAATCCGCGCTCAACACCATCATCACACGGATCGAAAAGGCGCAGGACCGTTTTGGCGCGCCGCCGGAAAAGGTCGAGCTCGTCGCAGTTTCGAAGACCTTTGATGCCGATGACGTGCGGCCGTTTCTGCAAGAGGGACAACGGGTTTTCGGCGAAAATCGCGTTCAGGAGGCGAAGGAAAAGTGGCCCTTGCTGCGCTCGGAATTCTCTGGGGTCACCCTTCACCTTATTGGCCCCCTTCAAACCAATAAGGCGCGTGAAGCGGTCGAGCTATTCGATGTCATCGAAACCGTCGATCGCGACAAGCTCGCCGGCGTTCTAGCGCAGGAAATGCAGCGCGTCGGGAAGCGCTTGCCGTGCTTCGTTCAAGTCAATATTGGCGGCGAAGACCAAAAGGCCGGGATTTCGATCAATGAGACGGTCGATTTCGTGAAACGCTGCCGCGAGGTGCATGGGCTCGATATTGTCGGCCTCATGTGCATCCCGCCCGACGGTCAGCCCGCTGGCCCCTATTTCGCGCATCTCGCGATGTTAGCGCGGCAGTGCGAGGTGACCAATCTTTCCATGGGCATGAGTGGGGATTTCGAGACCGCCATCGCCATGGGCGCGACCCATGTCCGTGTTGGATCAGCGCTTTTTGGCCATCGGCCCAAGGCCGCCACCGCCGATCACTTGGCGTAAGCGGCTGCAACTTTTCCCCGCCATTTTTCGTTACTGGAAACTAAATAACGCTCATGTGATTGGCGAGCCCAGAACGGGTCGCATTGATGTGTTGGCGTCGGCCACAGCGAAAAGACCGGAGAATCCAATGAACAAGCGACGCATCCTTGTAGTGGACGACGACGCGGATCTGCGCGAAACGCTGGTCGATCAGCTCAAGGGCGAACCCGAATTCGACATCGTCGAAGCCGGGTCGGCGAACGATGCGCTAAAGGTGCTGCGCGAGAGCAATGTCGAGCTGACCATTCTCGATGTCGGCCTGCCCGATATGGATGGCCGCGATGCGGTCAAGCTCATGCGCCAGGAAGGGATCAAGAGCCCTGTCTTGATGCTCACCGGTCATGACACCGAAGCCGATGAGATCAAGGGCCTCGATTCCGGCGCCAATGATTACCTGACAAAACCCTTCCGCTTCCCGGTGCTGCTGGCTCGCATCAATGCGGCGCTGCGTCAGCACGATCAAAGCGAGGACGCCGTCTTCACGATCGGCCAATATAGCTTTCAGCCCGCGGCCAAGGTCTTGGAAACCAATGACGGGATCAAGGTTCGCCTGACCGACAAAGAAACCTCGATCCTCAAATATCTCTATCGGCAGGGCCCAAAAACCATCACCCGCGACATCCTTCTCAAGGAAGTATGGGGGTATAATAACCGCGTCACGACGCATACGCTCGAGACGCATATCTATCGCCTGCGCCAGAAGATCGAGCGCGACCCCTCCAATGCGCGCCTGCTGGTCACCGAAGATGGCGGTTATCGCCTGGTCCCTTGAGGCTAAACCGCGCCCGCCGAAGGCAGAATTTCACTTTCGGCAGGCGTGGCTTGGACAAGGGTGTTCATTCTCGGAGCGAACTACCCTATAGACAATGCGTTGACCCGCCGGATGTCGTTCGGCGGGTAGGGCGCATTTGGGTCGATGGCTGATGAGAATGGACGATGCGGCCGCCATACTCGCGCGGGCCGACTTCTTCAATATGTGCGACGATGAGCAACGGCGCATGCTGGGCTTCGCCAGCGATCGCCGGATGATGGATGCCGACAGTGTCATCTATACGGCGGGCGACGTGCCCGAGGGCGCTTTCGTTCTGATCGAAGGCACCGTCAAGGCGCGCAATGTCGGCGTCGAGGCGGGAAAGCCCTATGCGCTGTCCGAGCCGGGCAGCATCATTTCCCCCATGGCGCTTATTCTCGAAAAGCCTCGCCCCGTGACCATCACAGCCGTCACCGATTGCGAACTGCTTTTCGTGCCGCGCTCAGCCTTTTTGAAGCTCGTGCGGCAATATCCTGAGCTGGCTCAGAAAGCCGTGCAGCGCATCGAGCGGGAATTGACCGGCTATCTGACTGCGCTCGATCCGCTCAAGCGTAAGATGAAGGCTAAATAGGACGCGCGAAGCGAGCGATCACCGGCACGTGGTCCGATGGCTTGTCGGTCCAGCCGCGGGCAGGGCGGATGATCTCCGCACCGATCGACTGTTCCGCGACATCGGCCGTGGTCCAGATGTGATCGAGACGACGGCCCTTGTCGGCCGCATTCCAATCGGCGCTTCGATAGCTCCACCAGCTATAGAGTTTCTGGTCGTAGGGAATGTGCTTGCGCACTACATCCACCCAGCCATGTCCGCCCGTGAGGAGGCTATTGAGCGCTTCGGTCTCGATCGGCGTGTGGCTCACGATCTTGAGGAGCTGCTTGTGGCTCCAGACGTCGTTCTCATGCGGCGCGATGTTGAAATCGCCGGCAATCAGCTGCCTGCGCTGGAACATCGGCTCGCCGAACCAGGTCTTCAGTTCCGCCAAGAAACCCAGCTTGTGCTTGAATTTCGGATTGATCTCGGGATCGGGCTCGTCGCCGCCAGCAGGAATATAAAAGTTGTGCAGCGTGAACGGGCCATGGCCGATATCGACCAGCGCCGATACATGGCGCGATTCCGGAATTTCGAAGAAAACCCGGCTCGAAATATCTGTCAGCGGAAATTTCGAAACGATGGCCACGCCGTGATAGCCCTTCTGCCCATGCACCGCCATGTGCGGGTAGCCATTCTCGATGAAGGCATTGCGCGGAAACTGGTCATTCGTGCACTTGATCTCCTGCAACATCAGCACATCCGGCTGATACTGGCGGAGAAAATCGAGCACCATCTCGATGCGCAGCCGCACGGAGTTGATGTTCCAGGTGACGATAGAGAGGGTCATGGGCGTTCCGGACTTTTTTGCGACTTGGAGCCGAGGCTCTTTTAGGGCGGAGCCGGGGCAGGGGTAAAGCCGGAAATAGCCGGGGAGGGTCGCCTCCTGACGAGATATGTCAGGGACTCTAATTGAGACCCCCACCTAACCTCCCCCTATAGGGAGAGGAACAGACTAGCTTTTGCCGCGCCGTTCGCGAGCCACCGATGCATCCCTCCCCCCTACCAGGGGGAGGCTAGGTGGGGGTGCTTCAACCAAAACACAAACCAATCCCGCATACCTCGCAATACAAAAAAGCCCGACCTTGCGGCCGGGCTTCAAAGCTTGACGCTAAAAAGCGCTTATTCGCTCTTGGCTTCGCCTTCAGCGGCGGCAGCCTGTTCAGCGGCCTTGGCGGCTGCTGCGGCTTCTGCATCCTTGGCAGCCTGTTCGGCGGCAAAGGCTTCAGCGGCTGCGACCTTCTCGGCTTCGCGGGCTTCGCGAGCAGCCTGAGCTGCAGTGCGTTCGCCAGCTTCGATCTTGCGGGTCCGGGCGTTGGTCGATTCGAAAATACGAGCCGACTTACCGCGACGATCGCGCAGGTAGTAAAGCTTGGCGCGACGAACCTTACCGCGCTTGATCACTTCGACCGAAGCGATGTTGGGCGAGTAAAGCGGGAAGACACGTTCCACACCTTCGCCGTACGAAATCTTGCGCACGGTGAAGCTCTCGGTGATGCCGCCGCCGGAGCGGGCGATCACGACGCCTTCATAGGCCTGGAGACGTTCCTTGTCGCCTTCGCGAATCTTGACCCACACCTTGACGGTATCGCCATGGGTGAATTCCGGGAGTTCGCGCTTGGACGCCTGTAAGGCAACCTGCTCGGCGTTGAGCTGTTCGATAATGCTGCTCATTTTTGATCCGTTCGATCTTTTCTAGGGGTGACTGGGTCACCCGGTCTTTGTTGTGACGGAGGTTAGTCTTTTTGGTCTTGGCGCACGCCGGGTCCGATACCCATGCGCGCGAATGGGCGGCTCATAGGGGAAAATGGCGAGAGAGTCTAGCCTTTATCCAATAGATCCGGGCGTCTCGACCGGGTCAGTGCGAGGGATTGCTCATGCCGCCACTTGGCAATTTTGCCATGGTCGCCAGAGGTCAGAATGGCCGGGATATCCATCCCTTCGAACGTCTGGGGTCGGGTATAGTGAGGATATTCGAGCAAGCCGTTTTCAAAGCTTTCCTCGTCGCGGCTGTCGAGCGCACCGAGAACGCCTGGAATGAGCCGCACGACGGCTTCGAGCAAAACCATCGCGGCGACTTCGCCACCGGCAAGAACATAGTCGCCTATGGAAATTTCCTGCAGATTTCGCGAGTCGATTACGCGCTGGTCGACCCCTTCGAAACGGCCGCAAACGATGACGGCGCCGGGGCCGGTGGCCAATTCATGCGCGATCGCCTGGGTCAGTGGCTTGCCGCGCGGCGACATGAGGATGCGTGGCCGCAGGTCGTCTTCCGGGGCAATCGTATCGATCGCCTTGGCCAAAATATCAGGCTTGAGCACCATGCCGGCGCCGCCGCCCGATGGCGTGTCATCGACAGTGCGATGCCGGTCGGTCGCAAAGTCGCGGAGATTGGTCGCGCGCAGCGTCCAGAGCCCGTCACCCATGCCACGGCCTAGCACCGAGGCGCCGAGCGGGCCCGGGAAGAGATCGGGAAAGAGCGTAATGATATCTGCTGAAAACATCAGTCCGGTTGTTCCTCGCCCGGCTCGGCATCGAGCGGTGGCGAAATGATGAGAAAGCCGGCTGCAATATTAATCGTGGGTACGACCGCCTTCGTGAAGGGATAAAGAAAAGTGTCGCCGGATCGAGGATCGGTCACTTCGATCAGGTCGCCCGCACCATAATTGAGGAGTGCCGAGACCGCGCCGATGCTAACGCCACTTTCGAGACGCGCATCGAGATCGATCAGGTCGGCGTGATAGAAATCATCTTCGTCGTCCGGCTCGGGCAGGCGATCGCGGTCGATGAAGAGCGAAACGCCATTGAGCTTTTCGGCCTCAGTGCGATCGCGCACGCCTTTCAGCCGGGCGATCAGCACGGTCTTGCTGAGACGCGCTGTTTCGATGGTGACCGTAAGGCCGGGCCGGTCGGTATCGAGGGGCCCATAGCTCGCAATGGCTTCGGGATCGCCCGTGAATGTCGCGATGCGCACCTCGCCCTTGATACCGTGGGCCGCGCCGATCTTGCCCATCAGAATGGTTTTGTCGCTGCCGGCCATGGGCCCTTCTCCACCTGTCTTTGCTGCTCCTTAGCAGGCTTGTTGTGCCGCGCAAGCTGTGGCGTGCATTCTGCGGAACCTTGCTCGCGATAACGGCTTTTTCCAGCAACGCACCGCTAGGAGAAGACAATGTCGCAAAAACTGACCGATCGCCAAGCCATTCGCGAATGGGCCGAAGCGCGTGGCGGCAATCCCGTCCTGATGGAAACGCCCGATGGGACCAGCAGCCGGACCATCCTGCAGCTCACCTTTGGTCAAGATGCGCTCAATGCCGAGGGCAATGAAGGTCCAGATCGCGTGGACGGCTTTGAGCTTGTGAGCTGGGATGACTGGTTTGCAGCCCTTGAAGACAACAAGTTGGCCATCGAAGTTTCTGATGACCCCGCCGGCGGCAACGAAGCCGAATTCACTTTTGTGCCGCGCGACTGACGCTACGTTTTGGCCAACGTTTCACGTGAATCGTTGGCCAAAATTTTTCACAAGCCACCCATGTTACACAGCAGCTTCCACTCCTTGGCGCTAACCTTGGAGACGGACAGCCGCGACAGCTTTACCAGCTCCAGTTCCGACAGCGCTTCCGTCGCCTTGATCTCGGCGAGGGTCACCGGCTTCGGAAAGGGTCTGACCGACTGAACATCGACGCATTCCCAGACGACTTCGCCCTTGGCGTTGAGCTCACCGGTCGAATCAGGATGGGCCGGCGCCACGATCGTCATGATGCCGACGATCTCCTTGCCGATATTGGAATGGTAGAAAAAGGCCTCGTCGCCGACAGCCATGGCCTTCATATTGTTGCGCGCCGCATAATTGCGCACGCCATGCCATTCTTCGACTTCCCCCTTCGCCGTCTTGGCGACGAGATCATCGAAGGAAAAGACATCCGGCTCGGACTTCATCAGCCAATAGGCCATGAGGTTTAGAACTCCACGCCGGTGGTGTTGATGGCAATGCGCCAGCGCTTGACTTCGTAGCTCTCGAAAACGCCGGCGGGCACAAAGGGATCTGCCGCAGCCAGCGCCTCGGCTTCGGCAAGCGTTTCGGCTTCAAAGACGACGATCGAGCCTTCCGGCTGCTCTTCAGCGTTGAGCAACGCGCCCGCAAAAACCAACTTCTTGCCCAACGAGTTGAGGTGTTCGAGGTGAACCGGACGAGTATCGAGGCGCTTCTGCAGCGCGCCGGGCGCGTCCTTGGCGATCATGGCGTAGAGCATTTCAGTGTTCCCTCTTGAGCGGGCGGGACATCAGGCCCGCAACGATAGTGGCAATGTCGGCGCGGCCGGCAACAAAGGCGTCGACGGCATCGATCAGTGGCGCATCGACATCGAGGCTTTTGGCAAGCGCTGCTGCAACCGGCGCGGTGGCGACGCCCTCGGCGAGCTTGGCGCCGCTTGCAAGAATTTCGCCCGTCAGCCGCCCAGCGCCGAGCGCCATGCCGAATTGATAGTTTCGCGACTGAACCGAGGTGCAGGTAAGCGTGAGATCGCCTAGTCCAGCAAGACCGGTCAACGTATGTGCTGAGCCGCCCAGGGCATGGACCATGCGGGCCAGTTCAGCGTAGGCACGGGCGATCAGCGCCGAGCGGGCCGAAGCGCCAAGATGTGCGCCTTCGACGGCGCCACAGGCCAGGGCGTAGACGTTTTTAAGGGCCCCAGCGATTTCGACCCCGATACGATCATCGGCGGCATAGGGACGAAACGTCGGGCCGGCGAGCGCGGCAGCAAGATCTGAGGTGAGGTTAGCGTCGTCGCCCGCGAGGGTGACCGCGGTAGGCCGTCCGGCCGCGACATCGCCGGCAAAGCTTGGGCCGGAGAGCACGAAGCCAATCGCCTCAGGCGCCATATCGGCGAGAATCTCGCTCTGCCGCGCGAGGGTGCCAGTCTCAAGGCCCTTCGCCGAGAGAATGACCGGCTTACCAGCCAGCAAATCTGCATTCAGCGATGTAAGCAGTGTTCGCGTCGCTTGTGCGGGCACGGCAAGAATAAAGATGTCGGCCTCGACCGGCGTAGTACTAGCGGTGACCGTGTCGAGCAGCTCCTGGCCGGGCAGGGCGGCTTCATTGCGATGTAAGCGATTGATCGCCTCGACCTGTTCGGCGCTGCGCAGAACAAGTGTCACCGGTCGTCCGGCCATGGCCGCGGCCTGCGCCAACGCGGTGCCCCATGCGCCACCACCGATGACTGCGACGCTTTCAAGCCGCATCGGACTTCACCCGCATATCATCGTCCTGCAGCGGCCAACGCGGCCGCGCAGCAATGGTCAGCTTGTCGGTGTCGCCCAGCGCAAACCGTTCGGCGCCGGCCCAGGCGATCATCGCGCCATTATCGGTGCAAAGCGCGATCGGTGGCACGATGAGTTCCGCGCCGACGCGGTTGCAGAGTAAGTCCAGCACCGAGGCGATTTCGCGGTTAGCCGCGACACCACCGGCTACGACGAGGCGCATAGGTTGACCCGGAAAGAGGCTGGAAAACTTTTCAAGCGCCTGGCGGGATCGGGTCTCGATGATGAACGCCACCGTGCTTTGAAAACTTGCCGCGATGTCAGCGACGTCAACATCGCTGAGCGGCGCCAAGGCTTCGGCCTGCAGGCGTACGGCGGTCTTTAGGCCGGAGAATGAAAAATCGAGCCGTTCTTCGCGCAACAGCGGTTTTGGGAACTTGAACCTGTGGCGATCGCCAGTTTTGGCGGTCCGCTCGACCGCGGGGCCGCCAGGATGGCCGAGCGACAAAAGCTTAGCTACCTTATCAAACGCTTCCCCTAGCGCATCGTCGATCGTGCCGCCCCAGCGCTGGTAGTCGCCCACGCCGCGCACCAGCACGAACTGGCTATGTCCGCCCGAAACCAGCAGCATCAGATAGGGAAATTCGACGCCATTGGTTAGCCGCGCCGTCAGCGCATGGCCTTCGAGGTGGTTTACGCCGATCAGCGGTTTGCCGAGCGACGCCGCCAGTGCCTTGGCCGTCGTCAGCCCCACAAGCACGCCGCCTATCAGGCCCGGGCCAGCGGTGGCCGCAACAGCATCAACATCCGCGAGGTTGATCTCCGCCTCGTCGGCAGCCTGGGCAATAATGTGGTCGAGCCATTCGACATGGGCCCGCGCGGCAAGCTCGGGCACGACGCCGCCGAAGGCGGCATGCTCGTCGAGCTGGCTGCGGACGACGTTGGAACGAATGGTGCCGTGACCGGATTGATCCCGCACGACGATGGCAGCCGCGGTTTCATCGCAGCTTGTCTCAATTCCAAGAATTATGGCTTGCGCTTGCCCGGTCACGACGAACTGGTCTACTCCGAAGAAAGAAGCGGCGCGACGCCTTCGCGGTCCGCGCACCAACTGTCCATTGGCCTATACTAGGACGGAGCCAGAATGCAATCGCCAGCCCCCTTCGCCCGGATCGGAACACGCGGCAGTCCATTGGCTCTGGCCCAAGCGAAACTCGTGCGCCGCCTGTTGTGCGAGGCCCATGGCGTCGGCGAAGATGAGATTGCAATAGAAGTCTTTTCGACCGGCGGTGACCGTAGCCAGGCGGCCAATGTCGAGCTCGCAACCATTGGCGGCAAGGGCGTCTTCACCAAGGAAATCGACGACGCGCTGCTCGCTGGCCGCATCGATATCGGCGTTCATTCGAGCAAGGATGTTGCGACGGGCATGCCAGAGGGCATGGCTTTAGCCGCTTTTCTCGAGCGCGAAGACGTGCGCGACGCTTTTCTATCGGTCAAAGTGCAGTCGATCGACCATCTGCCCGAGCGGGCCCGCTTCGGCACATCCTCCATTCGCCGCGCCGCGCAGGCGCTGCGTCTGCGGCCCGACCTCGAAATCGTGCCGTTCCGCGGCAATGTGCATACGCGGCTCAACAAACTGCTTGAGGGCGTCGCCGACGCGACCCTCTTGGCCATGGCCGGCCTCAATCGGCTCGAAGAGGCCCATCGGGCGACGGCCATTCTCGATACCCAAAATTTCATGCCTGCCCCGGCGCAGGGCGCAATCGGGCTCGCCGTGAGAAGCGATGATGACCGGTTCCGCTCGGTCGTCACGGCGCTCGATCACGCGCCTACGCACGCCGCTATTCTGGCCGAGCGCACTATGCTCGCGGTTCTCGACGGCTCCTGCCGCACGCCTGTCGGCGCGTTTACGTCCGGCTCTGGCGCCGGGTTAACGCTCAAGGGCGAAATTCTGAGCCTCGATGGCCAGACGAGTTTTCAGGCCGAAGCCAGCGGCGCGACGCCAGAGGCGCTGGGCCAAAAGGTCGGCAAATTCCTCCTCGAACAGGCCGGTCCCGATTGGGTCCGCCAGTGGATGGCATAGATGAAAATGCTCGTCACCCGTCCTGAGCCCGATGCCCAGGCCACGCAGGATCGTCTCGCGGCTCTCGGCATTACGTCGGAAGTGGCGCCGCTTCTGACCCGGCACGTGCTCGACTTTAATCTGCCGGCGCTCTCCGGCTTTGCCGCGCTCGCCATAACCAGCACAAATGCCCTCCGGGCCCTTGAAGAAAAGGGATTGCTGGAAGCCCTCAACCATCTGCCGGTCTATGCCGTGGGCGATCGGACTGCCCACGAAGCGCGCAGCCTTGGATTTACGGATGTCGTCAGCGCCGGCGGCACCTTTGAGCGTCTTTCGACCATGCTGGCGCTGGCCCGGCTCGACGGCCCGGTGCTGTATCCGGCCGGCAAGCATCTGAGCGGCGACCTCGCACACGCCCTCGCGCCCCATGGCATCATGGTCGTCACCGCAACAGTCTATGACATGGTCGCTGAGGCAGATTTTCCTGAGGACGTGCTGGCGCGAATCAAAGCCGGAGAATTTGCCGCCGCACTCATCTATTCGCGGCGCACGGCGGAGATTTTCGCGTCGGTTCTCAACGAGCGGCTTGATGCGGCACATAAGCGCGACCTTGCGCTGTTTTGTCTCTCAGAAAATGTCGCTCAGCCATTGATCGAAAGCCATTTCACTCGCGTTCATCTGGCGGATAGGCCCGACGAAGAAGCAATGATGTCGCTGGCATTGGCTTTTGCCCGCGAGCAAACTGGGTCATGATCGGGAAAGGCAAAAGGAAAGCACATGGCTGATCCCAAGGACAAGGCAAGCGCTCCCCCCGAAACCAAGCCCGCCGGCAACAAGTCGGCTGCGGTGAAGCCGCCGGTGCTTGAAGGCAAGGCGCGCCCGGCTGGCGCGACGCCTGCGACCCCCGAGGTGAAGCCTGGGCCGGAGAAGGTCGATGCGGCAAAGCCCGAAGCCTTGAAGCCAGAACCTGCCACGGTCGAGCCGGGCAAGCCCGAATCAGCCAAGCCGTTTGGCCCGGAAAAAAAGCCCGATCCGCTCACCTCTGGAGCAGCAACAGGCGCAGCCAAATCCGACCTGCCGAAGTCCGATGCAAAGCACACCCCGCCGCCAGTCGCGCCTAAGCCGCAAAACACCAGCAGCGGTGGTTCTGTATGGCTCGCCGGCCTCGTCGGTGGCGTGATCGGTCTTGGCGCCGCCTATGGTCTCGCGGTTGCTGGCTATTGGCCGGCGCCCGCTACGCCGCAGCCCGAGCAAGATCCGCGGATCGCCCAGGTGTCGTCGGCCCTGCCTGAATTGCAGACCGTTACGTCCACTCTTCAGGACGAACTGGCCCGGCTCAATGAGCGTGTGTCGAGTGTCGAATCAGGCGCTGGCACTCAAGCGGCCGAATCAACGGGACCGGGAACGGACCAGTTGGCAACCGACCTCGCCGCGCTGACCGCGCGGGTCGAAAGTCTGTCCTCTACGCCGCAGGCTCAACCGCAGGAAGCGGCTGAAAATGCCGCTGCCATCGCCAGCCTCCAAGTCGATCTTGCGACCCTTCGCCAAAATGCCGCGCAGACGCGCAGTGAGCTCGATACGGTGTCGGGAAAAATCGGCACTCTTGAAAGCGATGTCAGCGCCGGCACCGCCGCCGAAGCGGGACAGGCCCGCCTGCCGCTAATCGTCTCGGGCTTTGATTCGGCCTTTGCGACCGGCAGCGCCTTTGATGCCGAAGTTGCGGCGCTCCGTCAGGCATTGCCCAATTTCGATGTACCGCAGACCATCCTTGCCAATGCCATGACCGGGCTCAAGCGGCCCGATCTCGTCAAACGCGATTTCGATGCCGTCCTGCCCGATATCCTTGCCGGCCGGCCGACGCCCGCCAATGCCGGATGGCAGGAATCTGCCGGTGATTGGTTCCGCGGCATCATCGCCCTGCGCCCAACCGAGGCTGTGGATGGCGAAGGGCCAGAAGCGACCGTCGCCCGGCTCGAAGGCGCCATCAACCGCGGCGATTTCATTGCCGCCAAGACCGAATTCGACGCCTTGCCCGAAACCATGCGCGCTGCCGCCGGTAGTGTCGGCGATGATATTGCCAATCAGGCCGCGGCGCAGGACTTCATTGCAGATCTTCGCCAGGCTGCCCTGACCGGAGGAAACGGGGCATGATTCGTCTCGCGCTCTGGATCATCGGCAGTCTCGTCGTCGCTGCCATTGCCGCATGGCTCATGGCGTTGCCGGGCACGCTGACGCTCGAACTGGCTGGCTATCGCATGCAGCCCCGGCTCGGCACAGCGGTCGTCCTGCTGCTTCTTGCCGCAGCGCTTGTCATTCTGGTCTGGGCTCTGGTGCGGCGCATTATCGGCGCCCCCCGCGCCATGGCGCGGCGGCGCGCTGTCCGTCGCCGCGAACAGGGCGTCGAAGCCCTTTCGGATGCCGTCATCGCCCTACAATCGGGCGACCCGGCCCGCGCCCGGCTCCTTGCGCGCGAAGCGCAAGCGCGGCTGCCGGACAATAGCGCCGCAAAACTTCTCGAAGCGCGCGCTGATCTGGCCGTCGGTGATATGCCGGCGGCGCGTGAACATTATCGGGCGCTCATCGCCAGCGACAAGACGGCCCTTGCCGCCTTGACCGGACTTTACGATCAGGCCCGGGCGCAGCAGCGGCCCGAAGCCGCCCTGACCTTTGCGCGCAAAGCCATGAGCCTTTCGCCCGAAAGCGGTTGGGCAGCCGAAGCGGTGTTTGACGATCTGGTGCAACGTGGGCAATGGGCCGAAGCCGTCGCCATGGTCAATGGCGAGGCACCCTCGGGTCGCGAAGGCCGGGCGAAGAAGCGCCGCCGTCAAGCCGTGATCGAAACCGCGCGCGCTCGCCAGAGCGAAACCAGCCAGCCCCTCATGGCGCTGGAACACGCGCTCACAGCCCTTAAACTCCTGCCCGATTTCGTACCGGCTGCCCTCATCGCCGCCCGCATCCAGATCAGCCAGGGCGAGAGCCGCAAGGCGATGAGCCTCCTGCGCCGCATCTGGCGGGCCACGGGCCATCCCGATGTCGCCGCTCTTTATACGCATGCCCAGCCCGGCGCCTCGGCTGTCGATCGTTTAAAGCGGGTCCGAGAAATCATCGATATGCCACCAGAGCATCGCGCAGCCGCCATGGCCATGGCCCGTGCCGCCGTGGATGCCTATGACTGGCCGCTCGCGCGCGACGTGTTGATGCCCTATGTCGGGCCTGATCTGACCCAGGGTGTCGCGAGCCTGATGGCCGAGATCGAAGCGGGCGAGAGCGGAGACCAGGGCAAGGCGCGAGAATGGCTTGCCCGGGGCCTTCGCGCCGCGCGCGATCCCGCCTGGACGGCCGATGGTCTTGTCAGCGACGAATGGGAGCCGATCTCGCCTGTCACCGGCAAGCTCGACGCATTCGAATGGAAGGTGCCCGTCACGAGCAATGCTCGTCCGGCGAGCCTGCCACCGGCGCTTCCAGTCGAGCCGGCAGAATTGTCGCCCAAGACGCCTGCCTTGCCTCTTGCATCAGCCGAAAACCAACAGTAAAAGACCCACCATCCGCCGCGGCCTCGAGCCCGGTTGGCGCCGCTTTAGCTCAGTTGGTAGAGCACATCATTCGTAATGATGGGGTCAGGTGTTCGAGTCACCTAAGCGGCACCACTTCCCTAAAATCCTTAGATCTCTGCCAGTTCTGCGCGTGCGCTTTCATAGGCGTGTCGGGCCGAAGCCTTGATGCGCAGCTGCGCGCCTTGCTTGATCGTCTGCGAAAAGAGCTGGCTGCGCTCCTCTGCCGTCGAGAGGAAGAACGGAAAGCGCTCGGCGACGCGGGTGCGGATCGATTCGACCGTAGCGCCGAGAAGCGTCACCGGGAAATGAAGACCGGGATAGGCACGCACTTCGCTCATCGGTACCGAACCGAAGACGCGCTTATAAAAGGCGCCATGCTCGGGCCGCACGATGGCCAGTGTCTGGTCGGCATGAAAATGTACCGATGCCATGGCCGCCACGCGCAGCGTCAGGAAGGGCAAAGCGGGGTAGGCGAGCGAAGCCTCATAGTCCGCCGTAAACCGGCTCGGATCGATAAAGCTCATGCCCTCGTCGATCAGCGGCTCCAGGATGTCGGGAAAGACCTTCATGCTCGGCGACCGGCGGTGGTCCGCCGTCAGGTGATGCAGCCGGATCGAGCTGACCAATTCGCCCTTGATATAGATGCCAAAGCTCATGGCATTAGCAGTTTCGTCGAGATCGTCGATGCAGATCTCTTCGGCATTGTGATCCATGAACCCTTCGCGCCGATAGGCGCGGTAGCGCAGCTTATAGATCGGGTCGTCAATGACGCCGGCATCGACACGGGCATAGCTAACGTCATCGAGAATATCGATCAAGGCGCCGGAAAAACGCGAGGGAATACCTGCACGGGCCGCAGCCGCGCTGTCTTTGTCGATCGCCATTTTGCCCGCCCCTGAATACGAATAAATACGAGGTTAACAATGTGTTAACGCGTATCCAAAGGCGACAATGCCGGTATAGTTAATATACGAGCTTTGCCTTAGGTGTTTGTGGAAACAAGCCGCAGCGGTACCACGGTTTGACGGGAATGCTGTCGTTCCAGCAGCCGTGAAATGGCGTCGTAGCTCAGCGGCGCGCCATAAAGGAAGCCCTGAATCAGGTCGACCTCGGTGTGTTTGGTGACCAGCTCGAGCTGTCGCTCGGTCTCGACGCCCTCGATCGTCGCGACGAGGTCGAGGTCCTTGCCGAGTTTGACCACATTGGCGAGGAGCTTGAGCGCCTTGTCGTCGCTTTCGATATCATCGAGGAACGAGCGGTCAATCTTGAGTTTGGTAAAGGGCAGGGCGCTGAGATAGCTCAGGGACGAGTAGCCCGTGCCGAAATCGTCGAGCGCGATGCCGACGCCACGCTTTGAGAGTTCGAGCAGGGCGCTTGCCGCCGCGTCCCGCTGCTGGATGACGGTGGTTTCGGTGACTTCGATTTCGAGCCGCTCTGGCGAAAGTCCGGCCTTATCAAGCGCATCGGTCACGAGTTCGCTGACATCGCAGGAGCGGAAATCGCGCGCCGATATATTGACGGCGACGCGCATGTCATCGGGCCAGGTGCGGCAATCCTGGGTGGCTTTTGCCAAAACGAAACGGGTGAGATCGGTGATCATCCCGGTGTCTTCGGCGATCGGAATGAACACGGCCGGCGAAATGGCGCCAAGTGTTGCATGCTTCCAGCGCGCCAGTGCTTCGCAGCCGACGACGCGGTTTTCACGCGGATCGACGATCGGCTGGTACGCCAACTGGATTTCACCATCGGCAATGGCGGCCTTGAGGTCGATCTTGAGCTGCTGGCGAAGCTGATATTCGGTGTCCATGCGCGCATGGAATTGGACGATCCGGTTTTTGCCGCCCGATTTCGCCGCGTTCAGCGCCAGGTCGGCCTTGATCATCAACTGATCGAAATCATCGCCACGGTCGGTCGACGACACCGAACCCAGGCTGACATTGATGGTCAGTTCGCGGCTCGGCAGGCGGTAGGGCACTTGCAATGCTGCGACGACGCGACGTGCATCGGCTTCGATGACATCCTCATTGCCGTGCGAAATGAAGAAGACGATGAACTCGTCGCCCCCAAGCCGCCCGACGATCGCATCGCGTGGCAAGACGGCCGGCAGGCGCAAGCCGACTTCTTCGAGCAATTGATCGCCCGCCAGATGGCCAAGGGTATCGTTGATATGCTTGAAATCATCGATATCGAGGATCAGCAGCGCTGCAATCCCGGGCTCGATCTCGTCGAGCCGCGCTTCGAGTGCGCCCTCCACCAGTTCGGCAAAATGCGCCCGATTGGGCAGGCCGGTGAGCGCATCGAACCGGGCCATATGGCTGATCCGTTCTTCGGCCGCGATACGGTCCGAAATATCTTCGAACAGCAGGACGACCTTGGCGTCGCGCGAGGAAATCGAGGCTTCGAAATATTGTCCGGCCCGATTGCCGATCAAGACCTTGCCGCTTGCGCCCGTCTCGATCAGCACCAGCATGCGCCGCGCTGCAGCGGAGGTCAGTGCGCCTGTTTCAAGCGCGTGATCAAAAAGTTCGTAAAGCGGGCAGCCGAGCCAATCTGCGGGCTCATCGATGCCAAAGGCTTCGAGCGCGCTGCCATTGGCCACCTCGATCAAGCGGTTCTGGTCCAGCATCAAAAGACCATGGGCCAGCGTATCAAGCGCGGTATCGAGCTGCACGGCCAAGGCCGAGGCGGTCGTGCGGCCATGCACCGCCCGGAGCAACACATCGCGCGAATTGCCCGCAATCTTGCGCAAGGATACGAAGAACGGCAGCAGCAAGAGCGTCAGCAGCGCATAGAAAATATCGCCCGTCAGCAAAAGCCCGAGCGACATCGGCACGGCGATGAGAAGGACCTGAATGGTCATCAGCCGGTCGATGGCAAAATTGCGCTGGGCGACGCCGACCAGCACCGAAACCGAAACGCTCGCGGCCGTCAGTTCTGCAAAGGCATCATCGACGACCCAGAAACTGAGGAGACACCAGACGCCATAGACCGTCGCAATGGCGGCAGCCCCGATGGTGGCGCGGCCTTCCCAATAGATGGCGGTCTCGACGTCTTCGTCGCCAAGCTCCGCATCGGCAAAAGCCCGCATATCGAGGTGGCGAACCGCTCCGACGATGATGAAAAGCACCGCGATGCTGGCAAGATAGGCCGAACGCGATTCGAGCGCGGCGACCCCGGCGGCGAGTGCCGAGCCATAGGCGCCGAGCAGCATGGATAGCCTGTCGGCATAGAGCGAGCGGATCAACGACACATAGTCGATCGGCGGCAGCAATTTGTGGGCGGCTTGGAACATTGCGATCCGCCTAGGGCTCAACTGTTGAGGGCCCGTACCTTCGACTCCGGTCAAAAGGCATGGGCGGACGCCACAGGGCAGTGGCTTTTGGCCATTTCATCCTTGAAACGACCGACCTCTCGTGACGTGTGAGACAACGCGGATCTGGTTAAGATCGCCTTGAATGTGACGCACGTCTTGAACTCTTGTCCGACTTTCCCGTTGCGAAGGTGAACCATCTCTTAAAAGTCGGCAGAGAACGAGGACGAAATGAGCCAGCGTTTGTCAGCAGCAGAGGTCGAGACGGCGAAATCCAAGCTCAAGGGCTGGACGGTCGACGCCGAAGGCAAGACGCTCAGCCGCAGTTTCACGTTCAAGACATTTACCGAGGCTTTTGGGTTCATGGCCCAAGTGGCGCTGTTCGCTGAAAAGGCCGAGCACCATCCCGATTGGTCCAACAGCTACAACAAGGTCGAGATCACGCTCTCGACCCATGACGCCGGCGGCCTCACGCAAAAGGACGTCGATCTGGCTGAAAAGATCGGCGCCATCGCCTGATCGGCCCCTCTCAATGGAAATTGCGGCCCTTGGGCATGGCGGCATAGGCGCGGCGACGCGCCAGTTCGATCTCGCGAATGGCGTTGCGATCCCGGCTATGGCTGCCCGGCGGGCCTGATTTTCCTTCGTCGGCCCGCGCCACGACCTTATCGCCAAAGTCCTTGCCGTGACAGAGGTCGAGCAATTGCGGGGTCATGTCCTCCAAATCGTCAGCGATGATATGGACAACGATCCCCTCGCGCTGCACTTGGCCTTTTACGGCCAGCATCCGGCTCGAGAGCAGAATTTTGCGCATCCGGTCATTTTCGAACATTTTGGGCCAGACGACGATATTGGCGACCCCGGTCTCGTCCTCGAGCGTCACGAAGATCACCCCGCTTGCCGTCCCTGGTCGCTGCCGCACCAGGACAAGCCCCGCCACCTCGATCCGATGTCCCGGCGTCACCCCCATCAAATTCTGCGCCCGCGTCACCCCCCGCTCCTGCAACATCGGCCGCATGAATTCTACCGGGTGCCCCTTGAGGGATAGCGACAGCGTCGCATAGTCATGCACCACCTCCTCACCCGGCGCCATCAACGGCAGGCCCGCAGGCTCTTCCTTCTGGGTCTCGAAGGGGCCCGAAGCTTGAAACAGCGGAAGAGTATCGGCGCCATGTGTGCCGACGAGACTTCGGACCGCCCAAAGTGCTTCACGACGATTTAGGTTCATAGACGAAAATGCATCGGCTTTCGCGAGCTTTTCGAGGCTGGCAATTGCTACGCCTGTCCGAAGCCACAGATCGCGGATGGACCTATAGCCCTCACTTCTCCGCCGGGCGACAATGCGATTAATGTCGGCCTCAGGCAGTCCTTCGACGAAATTCAGCCCGAGGCGAATAGCCTTATTTGAAAGTATATCACCCTTCATTTCGGCATGGCGCGGCCAGATGGCATCGCGTGTATCTCGACTGCCTGAAACGAGTACACTTTCAAGATCGGAATGATTGACGTCTATATCGAGCATTTCGACACCGTGTTCCATGGCGTCTCGGACGATCTGACTAGGAGCATAAAACCCCATGGGCTGCGAATTCAGCAGCGCACAGGCAAAGACGTCGGGGTAATGGCATTTGAGCCAGCATGACGCATAAACAAGCAGCGCAAAGCTTGCGGCGTGGCTTTCCGGAAATCCATATTCGGCAAAGCCTTTTATCTGTGAAAAACAACGCTCGGCAAACTCACGACTGTAGCCCCGCTCGTGGTTCATCATCCCAGTGATGAACTTTTCCTCGAAAATGCCGATTTTTCCGTTGCGACGCCACGCTGCCATGGCGCGCCGCAATTGATCTGCCTCCCCCGCAGAAAAACCTGCGCCCTTTATTGCCATCTGCATGGCTTGTTCCTGAAAGAGTGGAATGCCTAGGGTTTCCTTGAGCACTTCATCGAGCTCGTCGCCCGGCTTAGGCTCCCATTTTTCAATGCCTTCACGGCGCTTGAGATAGGGATGGACCATCCCACCTTGGATAGGGCCGGGCCGCACGATCGCCACCTCGATGACCAGATCATAGAAGCGACTGGGTTTCAGGCGTGGGAGCATCGACATCTGCGCCCGGCTCTCGATCTGGAAAACGCCGATCGTATCAGCGCGATGCGTCATGGCGTAAACACGCGACTTGTCGAGTGGGCCTTCTCCTGTCTCCTCCGCCAGCAGGTCCGTCAGCTGATATGACTTCTGGTAGTGGACATGCAGAAGTTCAAAGGCCCGTCTCAGGCAGGAAAGCATGCCGAGAGCCAAAATATCGACCTTGAGGATGCCCAGAGCCTCGATATCGTCTTTGTTCCATTCAATGATGGCCCGCGTGTCCATGGCCGATTGGCCAATGGGCACCATGCTCTCAAGACTGTCGCGCGTGATGACGAAACCGCCGACATGCTGGCTTAGGTGGCGCGGGAAACCGCGCAAGACTTTTATCACCTCGAACATCTGGGCGAGGACCGGATCGTCAGGATTTAGGCCAATCGTGGCGACGCTTCTCAGATCGACACCTGAACCCCAGCCCCAATGAAGTTGATTAAATGCACTGATCGTATCTTCGGAGACACCAAAAACCTTTGCCGTCTCGCGGATGGCGCTTTTCGAGCGATAGGAGATGACATTGGCTGTCAGTCCTGTGCGCCGTCCACCGTATTTCTGATAGACATATTGCATGACCTCTTCGCGCCGTTCGTGTTCGAAATCGACGTCGATATCTGGCGGCTCGTCGCGTTCGGTGGAAATAAAGCGGCCAAAGACGAGGGTGCGTTTGGTCGGGTCTACCTCAGTAATGCCAAGGCAAAAACAGACAGCAGAATTAGCGGCCGAGCCGCGACCCTGACACATGATCTTGCGATCATAACGGGCAAAACGGACGATATCTTCGACTGTTAGAAAATAGGCGGCATAACCCTTATAGGCGATGAGGCAAAGCTCTCGCCAAAGATCGGCTTTGAGCTTGTTGGTGAGCCCTTGGGGAAAGCGCCGTTTCGCGCCCTCCCAGGTCATGCGCTCTAAGGTTTGCTGCGCTGTTTCGCCATTGCCTATCGTCTCTTCGGGATAGTTATATTTAAGCTGGTCCAGCGTGAAATGGATATGGCCGATAAACAGCTGGGTTTGGGCGATGGCATCAGGGTAATCTGCAAAAAGCTGCGCCATGAGGGCTGCGGGCTTTAAGTGTCGCTCGGCATTCATTGAAAGCCGAAACCCGGCCTCCTGCAGGCTTACATGCTCTCGAATACAGGTAACAACGTCGAGCACTATGCATCTATCGGGCTCATGGTAGGCAACATCGTTGCTGGCGATCATGCGCGCGCCATGCCGTTTTGACAGGAGGTCGATGCGGTGGAGCCGTGCCCGGTCTTCTCCGTCAAAACGATTTGTGCCGGCTACCCAGACCCGGCCAGTTGCCCTGCGACTGAGTTGATCAAGCGTTCCTTCCGTCAGCCCCCAATTGCTTTCATCAGGGACTAAGATGAAAAGCTGGCCTTGGGAGAAATCCTCGTTTGGCCCATGTATTAGTGGTGAGGCAGGGTCCGCCGACCCAAAAAGGTCTTTAAAGAAGAGCTTTGGACTGCCTTTTTCACCGCGCTGATTTCCAATTGTCAGCAGCTTGCAGAGCCGTCCGTAAGCAATGCGATCGGTTGGATAGGTAATGATATCAGGCGTGCCATCGGCAAAGACCAACCGGACCCCGACCAGATAGCGAAAGCCGGGGTTTATTTTTTTGCTTGTGTCCCGTGCGGTTACATAGCCGCGAACAACGCCGGCAAAAGTGTTGCGATCGCAAAGACCCAGAGCCTTCATGCCCATATGCATGGCGCCGGAGACAAGTTCTTCCGGATGCGAACCGCTGCGCAGAAAAGAAAAATTGCTGGTGGTGACCAGTTCGGCATAGGCAGGCGGGTTTTGGCTGACCGGCTCAAAGGCTTTTCTTGTTGGCAGCGCAACGACATTGCTCATGGGAAGAACCCATGAAGGTACCAGTTTGCACCGATGTGATTGTCGTAAAAGCCGAGCCTGAAAACCCAGTAGCGGTGTCCATCCTCGTCTTCAACGAGATAATAGTCGCGCATATCCGCTGATGGATCGAACAGGGAAAGGTTGGGGATATAAGGCGGCGGCTTCGGCTTTTCCCCCGGCTCAGGTTTTTCAGTCTCCTTGGGTTCAACTAGCTCCAGCCTTTTGCGGCTTCGCCACCATTCAGCGCCAATACGTTCAGGACCTGCGCCCTTGATCAGGCGATAGGCTTGATGCCGCCAGATCATGGATGCGGGCAAGCCATGGGGCACTTCGGCATTGATCTTGACCAGTTCAGGCCGCGGCAGAAGCCGCATTGGCCTTCTCTGTTTTGGCCAATCGGCTAGCGCCGACTGTTCTGTGGTCAGAGCTGGTGTGAGCCGTGTCGCCCGCTCTGGAAGATAGCTTTGAACAAAATCGATCTTGAGGATTGCACCAGACCCTAACCGACTGCCCAAGCGGTCAGCCAGGCGGTCGATGTCTTCGGCGCCATTTTCCGTTTCAAAAGCGCCCATTTGAGAGGCATTGAGTTTGTCGAGGGAACTGGCAGCAAGCCGGACCAAATCGATACCAAAGCCAGGATCGTAATTCTCGCGTTCCAGTTTTTCAGCGCGGTGACGGAAAAGACTGGCAATGTGGGAAGCATCTCGGGTCAGTCGCGCAGCATTTAGCGACAGCGTCATGACCTTATGGTCGACACGATACAGAAAGAGGTGAAATGTTTGCGCGCCGAGACCATAGGTTTCTAGCTTGGCGCAGAGGTTTTTTGCGAGATCCTCGGCAATACCGAGCACATCGTCGAGAACTGAAATCGGCTCAAAAAATCGGCGTTCGACGAAATGCTCGATTGCTGGCAAGCGTGGCGTCATCCGTTCTTCGATGTGGCCATAAGCTTGGTCGAGCCGGATTAGAAAAGACTGTTCAAGGATAGCCTGCAGGCGTCTGCGGGGACGATGGCGCACTTGGCTGATCGTCGTCAGTCCCATTTGCGTCAGAGTTGCGACTTGATCGGCATTGAGCCGCAGAGCTGCGATGGGCAGGGCATCCATGAAATTTGCCAAGCCTGAGGCCGAAATGATCCGGCCAGGCGCAAAATGCGATGCAGCCCAAGCGCCTCCGATCGTCGGCGCAATCGCGCCCGAGGCAGCATAGCCTAGGTGTTTCAAGCGATTGACCGCCATATCAAGCATGGCTCTTTCGCCATCAAAAAGATGCGGCACGCCGGTTATATCGAGAAGAAGATCACCAAAGGGATTGGCATCGGTCAGCACGGAAACGAGGGGGCTGGTGTTCGAATGCCAGTCCGCGAAATCTCCAAAGCCTGCTTCCAGCAAAGGCCGGTCGATCTCTTTTACGGTAAGGGCCGGCACTAATGCGCGAGCATCTGCAAGGCTTTGGCCGACGCGCAAGCTGTTTGCTGCTGCCTCAGCATCGATGGCGGCCAGCCTCAGTCCGCCTTTGATCTTTTCATAAAGGGCGAGAGGCGATTTGAGGTCGGGGTCACGCCGTTTGAAATAATCCGTTGGCCAATTGGGCAGGAAGAGCGAGAGGAACCGGCGCTCCATTCCGGCTTTTCCGGCCGGGCTCAGCAGGGATTGTTGCAAAGCCATCTTCAGTCCATTCCAGCAAGAACTGTGTCTGCTGATTGAGTGACACGCCCTTTTCGAGAGTCAGTGCCCAGCGTGGAGGGCCAGGAGCCCGCTCATCAAAGGGTTGTCGACCTGATCGTTGGGGAGCCAGATGCCAGCGCAGATGGGCCGCGCTGGCTTGCCGCTCTTTTCCGTAGCGCAGAAGAAAGAGCGAGGTGCCAGCTTCCACGGCTCTAAGGCTCAACCTTCGGCTGGCGGTGAAATCCAAAGGGTCGGGATCGCCCCCGATATCAGCGACAATGCCGGCAACAGCCCTGCAAGCGAGCGCTTCTTCGGCAACCCAAAGCAACTCCCGCATTTCGGAAACACGCACGATCAAAAGTCGGCTTGGATCGAAACCGAACGATAAAAGCCCGGGACCATAAGGTAGTCCGAAAAACTGCCCGTCATTGGCAAGCTGCAGGTAAAGCACTGCCACGCGCTTGGCGCTCAGAAGCGTTTTTGCCTGCCCGAAGGCAAAACCGAGACTAGCACCGCCATTGCGCACGGCATCGGTGAAAATCTCCTGTAGCAGTCCTCCAGCAAGCTTAGGAAACCGTCCATCCTTATCTCCAAAAGACTTGGCCCGGGTTTCCGCCAGCGCCGGTTTTCTCTCGATATCGGCAATGGTGTCCCGCAGCGCGGCGAGGCGCTGTTGGTGATCGGGGGCTCGCATGATGTGACCGCTTATGTGAACAAAACAGGAACATGGTGACTCAAGCCAGAACAAGAGTCGAGTCCCTTTTCGGTTCCCTCTGAAGGAATCAGTGTGGCCAAGCTGCATCAGGCCAGGTCAAGAGCACCTCGGGCCCAAATCTCATCATTGAGGGAACCAAGGTTCTGCCTCAGTCTTTCCTCGCTGGCTCCCGCCACATCGTCCTGATTCTTTTTCCCCGGCAAGAGGCGTGCTGCCATGTTCGAGGCCCTGACCCGTCTGTTTGGCAAGACCGAGCAATCGTCGGACCCCAATGATCCAAAGCTCTCAGTCGCCGCGCTTCTCGTGCATCTGGCGGCGGTCGATGGCTCGATGAAGGATGAGGAGCGCCAGGTCATTCGTGGCGCCTTGAT
This sequence comes from Devosia sp. BK, assembly GCF_032907385.1. NCBI lineage: Bacteria > Pseudomonadati > Pseudomonadota > Alphaproteobacteria > Hyphomicrobiales > Devosiaceae > Devosia > Devosia sp. BK. The sequence continues at coordinate 316,462 of NZ_JAIMBX010000002.1, read as the reverse complement.
GGATCACTATGATCTCGACGAGCCAAACGTCGATCGGCTGATCAAACAGGCCGCCTTGCGCGATGCCGAGGCGGTGGATTTTTATCACTTCACCTCGGGCATTACCCGCTTATCGATGGAAGACCGGATCGAGATCATCCGCATGATGTGGACCGTGGTCTTTGCCGACAAAGAGAATCACGAGCTTGAAGACAATATGGTCTGGCGCATCGCCGAATTGATCGGCGTGTCGAGCCGCGACCGCACCGTGCTGCGCAACCAGGTCCGCGGGCAGAAAAAGGCCGAGACCGAGGATGAATCCGCTCAATAGGCGGTAAACTTGCCGATCACTTCGGGCTCGTCGGTGGCGCAGTTGAAGTCGCCGGCCTTGTCGGCTGCGGCCCGCGCCAGTTCATTGGCATTGGGATTGGCCAGCGCATCGACATAGGCGATGTGACAGGAATTGCCTTCGGCGATCTGGGTCACGGCCAGGACCTGACCCTTGTCTTCTCCGGTCACCGTATCGGCCGTGCTGTAGCGTACGATGGTGGCGATGGGGAAAAAGTAACCCTTGGCATTGGAAAGGCGCCATTCGAGCTTGTTGCCGAGATTGTTGAAGGGCGGCAGGGTTTGCGCGCCGTTCGAACTTTCATCGGGGTTGAACCCATAGCCGATGGAAAAGCGCAGATCCCCTTCCTGCACTTTTACCGGAAACCCCTTATAGCCCGGACAGGCCCAGCTCGCGCCAAAGTCGTCGGCTTCGAGCACGAGGCATTGGTCGATATCGAGATCGGTATAGGCGCTGGTCATGCCCGATTGGGCAAAAGCGGGGCTGGCGCAGAGCGTCAGGGCGAGCAGAAGGGGATACCGCATTGGATCAAGCGTCCTCGTTGGCCTTGGCCGCTACATTGACCCAACCATTGTGCGCAAAACAAGATGAACCCGGCCTGAGCGCTTTTCCCGTTTACCCCAAGCGGGGGAAGCCTTCGCCTTGGCAGTTTTCCGGCTTGCCTTTGCCCGCCTTTGTCGGGCAGAACCCCACTCGTTCAGCTTTCCCCCGACGAACCGGACATTCAGCCAAATGAACATCGACGCCATTCCGACCGGCAAGAACGTGCCCGACGACCTCAATGTCATCATCGAAGTCCCCTTGGGCGGCGAGCCGATCAAGTATGAAATCGACAAGGATAGCGGCGCACTGTTCGTCGATCGCTTCCTTTATACGCCGATGCGTTACCCCGGCAATTACGGCTTCGTGCCCCATACGCTTTGCGGCGATGGCGATCCGCTCGACGTCATCGTGATGAATTCGCGCCCCCTCGTGCCCGGTGCCGTGGTGCGCTCGCGCCCGGTCGGCGTCTTGTTCATGGAAGACGATGGCGGCCAGGACGAAAAGATCATTGCCGTCCCGGTCAGCAAGCTCACGCGCATGTATGACAACATCAAGGACATCGAGGATTTCCCCGAAATCCAGCTTGAGCGCGTGAAGCATTTCTTTACCCACTACAAGGATCTCGAGCCCGGCAAGTGGGCCAAGATCGACCGGATCGGCAACCTCGCCGATGCGCGCAAAGTGATCCTCGACTCCATCGAGATGGCCAAGACCTCCAAATAATTTTTGCAATTTGGGCGGGGCTTTGGTCCCGCCCCTTTTGTTTGGTCACCACCATCACCACACACTCGCATGTCACCCCGGCCTTGAGCCGGGGCCCATCCCGAGATCTCAAGATGGATCCCGGCTCAAGGCCGGGATGACAGCCACTGTCGCACTATCCACCCCTCGCATGCGCTTGCCCAAATCAGCCTCTCGCGCCTAAATGGCAAAAATCCTGAGTAGGCTCAGTATGTCACAACGCAGTGTCGTCGATCAACTTAGCTGGGCCGCCCGTCTTTTGACGCGCGAACGCGAAATCATGCTCGCGCCGATCGGGCTCAATCCCGCCTATGTGCCCGTGCTCCTCGCGCTCTCGTCAGGCGGCGCGCATACGCCAAAGGCGCTGTCCCAGGCCGCTGAAGTCGAGCAGCCCACCATGACCGCCACCATCCAGCGCATGGAGCGCGATGGCCTCGTCACCCGCAAAGCCAATCCCGACGATGGCCGCAGCGCCCTCATCGCCCTGACCCAAAAGGGCTATGACCACATCGCCGACATGGACCGGGCCCTCGGCGCCCTCAACGAATTGTTGCTAGAACAATTCACCACCGCCGAGCGCGGACAATTTCTGGAACTGCTGAGCCGCGTGGTCGCCGTGCTGGAGGTCCAAACGGGCCGGGCGGGGTAGGGGCGAGCGCATCCTTTCGGGACAAGCATTAGACATATAATGCCCGCAAAGCAGCGATTGGATGTGTCGCTCATCCTCTCCCATTGGGATTGCACGTGTACGAGGTTCTGGCTTTCGGCGACAGCCTGACACGGGGTGCAAACCCCGGTGCTGGGCAGAGGCATAGATTTGAAGACAGATGGCCAAACGTTCTTCAAGCCGGTCTGGATGGGTTTGCCCATGTCAGTGCCAACGGCCTGGGTGGCAGAACGACTGCCTACGATGATCCAGAAGGCGGCGTGTCACTTAATGGATCAAAGGCTTTGCCTGCATTATTAGCTGACCACTCATCCCTAAATCTAACCATGATCATGCTTGGGGCCAATGACTTGAAGCCCTCCATACACGGTTATGCAGAAGGTGTGGCGGCAGGCGTCGAGGCGCTGATCGACATTGTTCAGGGCAGCCGATCTTCCAAGACCACACTGGTTATATCCCCTCCAAACTTTGTGGCTTCACCAAATTTTGGAGGGCAACCTAGAGGTGGTCGGTCGATCGCGGAGTCCCGGCGCGTCGCTCCAATGTTGGAAATCATATCCCGGAGACGAGAAGTAGCATTCTTCGATGCTGCGACAGTTGCGTTTGCATCCACTGTCGATGGTGTTCATCTCGATAGTGAAAACACTCGAGCCTTAGGCATGGCCCTGATACCGATTGTGCGGAATTTACTTTCGGCTCAATGACGCAAATCTGACGCCCGAATTACAATCCAAAAACAATCACCCTCATGCAGAGCACGAGGGTGATGCGTGGGGATCAGGCGAGTTCAGTTACGAAATTTTCGGTCGGGCGGCGGATCTTTTTAAGCCCGAGAAGCCAGTCACCTTCTTCGGCGCGATAGCCGAGCGGCAGGATGCAGACCGAGCGCAGGCCCTGTCCGGAAAGGCCGAGGATTTCGTCGAATTGGGCGGGGTCAAAGCCTTCCATCGGCGTCGCATCCACGCCTTCGAAAGCGGCCTGCGCGATCGACATGCCAAAGCCGATATAGGCCTGGCGCGCGGCGTGCTCGAAATTGGTCTGGGCATCGCGCGGCACATATGTCGCCTTGAGGCGCTCATAATAGGCGCTGAGGGTGTCGCTGCTCGCGCCGCGCTCGGCGACGGTCAGCGCCAGCATCTGGTCGATGCGCTCGGCGGTGTAATTATCCCAGGCGGCGAACACCAGAACGGCGGAGCCGTCGGTCAACTGCGCCTGGTCATAGGCGGCAGCGCGCAGTTTGGCGCGCACTTCGGGATTGGTCACGACGATGACCTGGAACGGCTGCAGGCCGCTCGAGGTAGGGGCAAGGCGCGCCGCTTCGACGATGCGGTCGACCTTGTCGGCAGCGACGGTCTTGGACGCATCCATCTTCTTGGTGGCATAGCGCCAGTTCAGTTTTTCAAGCAACATTTATCAAATTCCTAGAACGCGCGGCGCCGAACAGGCCTCGGAGGAAGGCATCTGCAGGCAACCGCACGCCGCTACTTAGGGATCGCCATCCCAACGGCAAGAAGGCACCAAAAGCATACCGCTAGAGGCCAAACCGGTTCAGGGAGCATGGTTCAAAAGCGCTCTTCCACGTGCCCGCCAATGATGGCTCTGGCGGCAAACATCCGGCAGAAAGGCTGATTCCTCGGGCTTTTTACGAAGAATGGCGGTGGAATTTTCGCGTCATCAGCTCAGGGGCGCGACGCCGCTGATGAGCCTCAACCCGCCCATTCCCCGCGCGCGCATTCCGGCCCTGCACCGGGAGCGCTTGTGAAAGGCGCGCTTTTTCTATATGGACCGCAGCGAAATGCGCCAGTTTGCCCTTTATGCAGCTGGCGCTTCCTGTTTCCCGCATGATTTGGCCGTTCGCCTCGCTGCCGCTGGACCATGCCCAACGCCCCGGTGCCCATGTCCCTGCGCAATATTGCCATCATCGCTCACGTTGACCACGGTAAGACGACCCTGATCGACGTTCTTCTCAAGCAGTCCGGTTCTTTCCGCGAAAACGAGCGCGTTGAAGAACGCGCCATGGACAGCAACGATATCGAGCGTGAGCGCGGTATCACCATTCTTGCCAAGGTGACCTCGCTCCTTTGGAAAGATACCCGCATCAATATCGTCGATACACCCGGCCACGCCGACTTCGGCGGTGAAGTCGAGCGTATCCTCTCCATGGTCGATGGCGTGGTCATCCTCGTCGACGCCGCCGAAGGCCCGATGCCGCAGACCAAGTTTGTGCTCGGCAAGGCGCTGGCCCAGGGCCTGCGCCCGATCGTTGCCATCAACAAGATCGACAAGTCCGACGAGCGCCACCTCGAAGTGCTCGAAGAAATCTTCGATCTCTTCATCGCTCTCGATGCGTCGCCAGAACAGCTCGATTTCCCGGTGCTTTATGGTTCGGCCAAGCAGGGCTGGATGGCTATGGAGCCAGAAGGTCCGAAGGAAAATCTTGGGCCGCTCCTCGACAAGGTTATCGAACACGTGCCAGAGCCCAGCGTCGAAGAAGGCGCGTTCCGCATGCTGGTCACGACCATCGAGCGCAACCCGTTCCTCGGCCGCATTCTGACCGGTCGCATCACCTCGGGCACCGTCAAGGCCAACGACCCGATCCACACGCTCAACCGTGAAGGCAAGGAAGTCGAAAAGGGCCGCGTTTCCAAGGTTCTCGCCTTCCGTGGCCTCGAACGCACTCCGGTCGATATCGGCGAAGCCGGCGACATCGTCGCTATTGCCGGTCTTGTCACCTCGACCGTGGCCGATACGCTTTGCGCCACCTCGGTGACGAAGCCCATCGCTGCCAAGCCGATCGATCCCCCGACCCTCTCGGTCACCTTCCGCATCAATGACGGCCCGCTGGCCGGCCGCGAAGGCGACAAGGTGCAGTCCCGCGTTATCCGCGAACGCCTGATGCGCGAAGCCGAAGGCAATGTCGCCATCAAGGTGACCCCGGGCGACGACAACGACAGCTATGACGTTGCCGGCCGCGGCGAACTTCAGCTCGCCGTTCTCATCGAAAACATGCGTCGCGAAGGCTTTGAGCTGACCATCGGTCGTCCAAAGGTCCTGATGCAGGATATCGATGGCGTCCGTCACGAGCCGATCGAAGAAGTCATCATCGACGTCGATGACGAGTTCACCGGCGCCGTCGTGCAGAAGCTCACCGAGCGCAAGGGCGAACTGACCGATATGCGTCCGTCCGGCGTTGGCCGTACCCGCATCCAGCTGCTAGTCCCGACCCGTTCGCTGATCGGCTACCAGCCTGAACTGCTCTCGGACACCCGCGGCACGGCCATCTTCAACCGGCTGTTCCACTCCTTCGTCCCGTTCAAGGGCGAACTGCCCGGCCGTCGCACCGGCGTGCTGATCTCTAACGGCACCGGCCAGTCCGTTGCCTTCGCGCTCTGGAATCTCGAAGATCGCGGCCCGATCATGATCGACGCTGGCGTCGACATCTATGAAGGCATGATCGTCGGCGAGCATTCTCGTGAGAACGACCTCGAGGTCAACGCGCTCAAGGGCAAGCAGCTCACCAATATCCGCACGACCTCCAAGGACGAAGCGGTGCGCCTGACGACCCCGAAGAAGCTGACCCTCGAACAGTCGCTCGGCTATATCGCCGAAGACGAATATGTCGAAGTGACGCCCAAATCGATCCGCTTGCGCAAGATCTGGCTCGATCCAAACGATCGCAAGCGCATGAGCCGCGCCTCGAAGTCGGCCTGATTGTTCAAGGGCCCCGCGGAAACGCCGGGGCCCTTTTTTTGCCCCTCACATCCTCTAACTGGCCTGAAACCCAAGGAGATTGCCGCATGACCGATTGGATTATCCAGACCATTTCCGAGCTCGGATATTTGGGGATATTCCTCGTCATGCTGGCTGAATCGATCTTTCCGCCGATCCCCTCGGAGCTGATCATTCCCTTTGCCGGTTTTGCCGCCGCCAATGGCGATCTCAACCTTTTCGGCGTGCTGTTCACCGCGACCCTCGGCGCCGTCGTCGGCATGTTGCCCTGGTATTATGCCGGGCGCATTTTCGGCCTTGAGCGGGTCCGAACCCTCGCCGATCGCTTTGGCCGCGTCATGGCCTTCAATGCCGATGAGATCGATGTTGCCGTCAAATGGTTCACCCGCTTTGGCCCCATTATCGTGCTCTTTGGCCGCCTCATCCCCTTGATCCGCACGCTGATTTCCATTCCTGCCGGCCTTTCGCGCATGAGCCTGCCGGTCTTTCTCCTCGCCTCGACCACCGGCGCCTTGATCTGGAACACCTTCCTCACCCTTTCGGGCTATATCCTCCACGAACATTACGACGCCATCGAAGTCGTGCTCGATCCCCTGAGCTATATCGTCCTCGGTCTCGTCGTCGTGCTCTACCTCGTCAAGGTCGCGACCTGGAAGCCAAGCCGCGCGCGCGTCTGAATTCGCATTTTGCAAAGCCGCTTCGCAATTTGCGAGGCGCGCCTCCTCGCAAAAAGCCAATATTCATAAGACCTTAATATCTGACCCCGGTTTTGCTGGCCCCGCCATCTGGCACGCTTCGTGCAATAGAGTGGGCATCCGGATCCTCGTACTGCTTACCGGATAGTCAGTCATTTGGGCCCTGCATCGCTTGCCCGGTGCGGGGCTCTGACTTTTGAGGGGGCGCCCTTGTGAGTCGGGGACTAACCCACTAGATAAATCGGACCTTTTCTCGCGGAGACGCCAATGCGCGCCGTTCTCGATATCATCCTGATCCTCCTCCAGCTCTATTGGTGGGTCCTGCTCATCATGATCATCATGAGCTGGCTGATTTCGTTCAACGTCATCAATACCCGCAACCAGTTCGTCGAAGCGGTCTGGCGCGTGCTCAATCAGATGACGGACCCGGTGCTCCGGCCAATCCGCCGCATGCTGCCCAATTTCTCGGGCCTTGACCTCTCTCCGCTGGTCGCCTTCCTCCTGATCTTCTTCATCCAGTCGATCATCGGATACTATATCTATCCCGCCGTGGTTCGTGCCGGCATCTAGCCCCTTTCGTCCGACGCCGGAGGGATTTTTGCTATCTCTCCGCGTCACGCCCAATGCCGGGCGCGATTGCCTGGACGGCATCGAACAGCGCGATGATGGCACTGCCGTCCTCCGCCTCCGCGTGTCGGCCGTGCCCGACAAAGGCAAGGCCAACGCCGCGGTCCTCGCGCTCCTCGCCAAATCCCTCGGCATTCCCAAATCTAGCCTCACCCTGGTCAGTGGCGAACTTTCGCGCTTCAAGACCGTGAGTGTGGTCGGAGACATCGACATTCTGGTCTCGCACTTCAGCACTCTCGGATAGGGCCCAGAAGCGCCCGCGACAAACCGTCACACTTTCCAATTGCTTAACTCCCCAATCGCGCTAAGCTGACCCTTGGGAGGAGGTCCGCCGGAGGGCGGTTGCGGACCGGACACGGGGCAAAGCAAAATCCCCAAAAGAGCTGGCCAAGGCCGCGGCGGGTCTCGAATCTTATCATTCGAGGAACGTGTTTCATGGATCTGGCACTTTGGCTGATCGTCGCCTGCGGCGGTCTGTCTATCGTTTATGGCGTCGTCACCACCCAAAGCCTTCTCAAGGCTGATGCTGGTTCGGCGCGTATGCAGGAAATCTCCGCCGCCGTGCGCGAAGGCGCTTCGGCTTATCTCAAACGCCAATATACCACTATCGCCATTGTCGGCGTGGTCATCCTGATTGCCGCCTGGCTCCTGCTTGGCGTCCATGCCGCCATCGGCTTTCTGATCGGTGCCGTGCTTTCCGGCGCCGCTGGTTTTATCGGCATGAATGTCTCGGTCCGCGCCAATGTGCGCGTCGCCCAGGCTGCCATTTCCTCGCTCGGCAAGGGGCTCGATCTCGCCTTCAAGTCCGGCGCCGTCACGGGCCTGCTCGTTGCCGGTCTCGGCCTCTTGGGCGTCACGCTCTACTTCATTATCCTCACAGCCATGGGCAATGCGCCCACCAGCCGCGTGGTCATCGATTCCCTCGTCGCTCTCTCCTTCGGCGCTTCGCTGATTTCCATCTTTGCCCGTCTCGGCGGCGGCATCTTCACCAAGGGTGCAGACGTCGGCGGCGATATGGTGGGCAAGGTCGAAGCCGGCATTCCCGAGGACGATCCGCGCAACCCGGCCACCATCGCCGACAATGTGGGTGACAATGTCGGCGATTGCGCCGGCATGGCCGCCGATCTCTTCGAAACCTATGTGGTGACCATCGTCGCGACCATGGTTCTTGCCGCGATCATCCTGCCCGAGGCCCTAAAACTCACTGGCATGGTGCTGCCCCTCGCCATCAGTGGCGCCTGCGTCATCACCTCGATCATCGGCACCTATTTCGTCAAATTGGGCGCCGACAACAACATCATGGGCGCGCTCTATAAGGGCGTCATCGCCACCGGTGTCTTGTCGCTCGTCGTGCTGCTGCCGGTTCTCTGGCTCCTTTTCGGCGATATGAACCTCTCTATCGAAACGGCGGCAAAAACCTTTACGCCCTGGAGCCTCTTCTGGTGCGGGGTCACCGGCCTCGTCATCACCGGGCTGATCATCGTCATCACCGAATATTACACCGGCACCAATCGGCGCCCGGTCAATTCCATCGCCGAAGCCTCGGTCACCGGCCATGGCACCAATGTCATCCAGGGCCTTGCCGTGTCGCTGGAATCGACGGCCCTTCCGGCCCTCGTCATCATCGCCGGCATCATCGTCACCTTCTCGCTCGCCGGGCTCTTCGGCATCGCGGTGGCGGTGGCCACCATGCTGGCTCTCGCCGGCATCATCGTTGCGCTCGATGCCTTCGGCCCGGTCACCGACAATGCCGGCGGCATCGCCGAAATGGCCGGTCTCGACAAGGAAGTGCGCCACAATACCGACGCGCTCGATGCGGTGGGCAATACGACCAAGGCCGTCACCAAGGGCTATGCCATCGGCTCGGCCGGTCTCGGGGCCCTCGTGCTCTTTGCCGCCTATACCCAGGACCTGATCTATTTCTCGTCCCTGCCCGATGCCCCGGCCATCTTTGCCGGCATGGGCTCGCTCACCTTCTCGCTGGCCGACCCCTATGTCGTCGTCGGCCTCCTCTTTGGTGGTCTCCTGCCATTCCTCTTTGGCGGCATGTCGATGACCGCGGTGGGCCGCGCCGCCCAATCGGTCGTCGTCGAAGTGCGCCGCCAGTTCAAGGAAAAGCCGGGCATCATGGCCGGCACCGACAAGCCCGATTATGGCCGGGCCGTCGATATGCTCACCAAGGCCGCGATACGGGAAATGATCGTCCCCTCGCTCCTGCCGGTGCTTTCGCCGATCCTCGTTTTCGTCATCATCAACTGGATAGCCGGCCCCGCCGCTGGCTTCTCGGCCCTCGGCGCCATGCTCATGGGTGTCATCGTCACCGGCCTCTTCGTCGCCATCTCCATGACCGCCGGCGGCGGCGCCTGGGACAATGCCAAGAAGAGTTTTGAGGACGGCTTTACCGACAGCCACGGCGTCAAACATTTCAAAGGCTCAGACGCCCACAAAGCCTCCGTCACCGGCGACACCGTCGGCGACCCCTACAAGGACACGGCCGGCCCGGCCGTCAATCCCATGATCAAGATCACGAATATCGTGGCATTGCTGCTGTTGGCCGTGCTCGCGCATATGAGCTGACGAGACGTAGTCTCGACTGAATTGAAGAAGGCCCGGGAGCAATCCCGAGCCTTCTTCATATTTATGAGTCACTTCAATAGCTTAGTCAATATATCTCAACTTATTGAATCTATTGATTTTTTCAACATGGCAGATAAGATGGTGGAGGTGGTTCGCTGGGCATACCCGGGCTGATGGTATTGAGCCCATTGGCGTTTGTGCGGCACGCTTGGCACGTAGGCTGGGCTAACGGCGGCAAATTAGACGGATCCAGGTTCCACCACTTTACTTTGCCACCATTGCGACGGATAGCCGTAGAATTTCAAGATTTCACGTTGGTTGGCTGGTACGTCAAACTGGTCGAGCGTTTTCCAACTAGGCATTAATTTCACGCCATATCCAGCAACTTGGTTGGTTCCTGGTGCCTTGGCCATCTTCGGCTTCAATAGTTTAGCGAACTGCGGATCGCACGCGCGCGTGTCGTGAACGTCGACAGCCTTGAAGAAGGCGCTAGCGACTATATCGGGTAACTTGAGCCCGGCGCGCTCACGGTGGTTGTACACCTTGAAGAGACTTCTATGTATAACGCCGAAATCCACAGTACCCCAAGGCAGGTATAACGGAATTTTCCCGCCTACACTCTTGATGTTGATCCACTCGTAATATGCGCTCATCTGACTGTAGCTGAGACCGCCACGTTCGCTAAATTCCAGCTTAACTCGTCGCTTCTCTCCAAATTTCCTGACAGAGGTAGCCGCGACAAAATGAGTGACCCGCTCGAGCAGCACTCGGGTCAGCCAGCAGTAAAACCAGTTGTCTGAAGGAATCTGCGCCGCATACGGGTTCTGGTACCCTTGCATATTCTGCTTGTTTGAAATGACCGAGAATAGTCGAACGCGCTTTTGTGCCAGCAAGGAGCAAAGAAGTGCCTTCTTAGAGGGATTTAGTTTCTGGAAATGAATGTCTGTCAACTGACGGCTGTTCATAGCCGCCATCATTTCCTCAATCCAATCCTTGATTGAGTCCTCAAGATCAGCGGGGACCAAAGCGGCCGATATTATGAGCCACTCACTCGAACCATTTTCAGATCTGGGCTTAACTCGATTTAGACCGGGATCTCCAGATTCATCGATGTAGGCCACGTAATCATACTGAGTACTGTTGTGCGACATCAAACTACGCCAACATTGGTTCGGGGCGTAAGTCAATAAGTGAGAAAAGACTTATCCCCGCCCCCTCCATCCCGTTCTAAAATCCAAGCCATTCCCCGCACGGGACGGAGTCGAGACGGACGGCTGCGGGGATGCTGATCGCGCGGGACCGTAACCGCGTGGGTTCTGGGATTGGCCGCCACGCGACGAGCGATCAAAGTGGCGCTGTGAATCCTGTCCAAAAAGTCAGCGCCCCGAGGCGGTTTCGTCTCATTTTTTTTTCAATCACTCAGGGGCGCAGGCGCCTCGGGGCCCGTTCCAAATGCACAAACCTGACGCGGTGACGCGGGCAGGGTAGGGGCGTTGGAGTTCATACGGGAGCGGTTCACCCACTCGCCGCGTCATTCCCGCGAAAGCGGGAATCTCGCCTTCGGAAAAAGGGATTCCCGCTTTCGCGGGAATGACGCCATGGCTCCGCAAAGCCTGGAGTCGACCAGCCCAAAAGCCCAAGAAGCCCAAAAAACTAAGAGGCCTTGGCGATTTCCACCGCGGTGTGCAGCAAATCGAGCAGGTCTTCGCCGGAAACCGGGGGCGAGAACAGATAGCCCTGCACTTCGGAGACGCCGTGGGCGCGGACGAGGCTGAGTTGCTCTTCGGTCTCGACGCCCTCGGCGGTGGTCGACATCCCAAGCGATTGGCCGAGGCCGATGACGGCGCGGATGATGGCCTGGCTATCGGCGCGGCTCGCGAGATCGCGCATGAAGGAGCGGTCGATCTTGATCTTGTCGAAGGGAAAACTGCGCAGATACGAGAGAGAAGAATAGCCGGTGCCGAAGTCGTCCATGCAGATGCGGACGCCCATGGCGCGCAATTCGTGCAGCGCCTTGAGCGTCGATTCGCTATCGCCGAGCAGCAGGCTTTCGGTGATCTCGAGTTCGAGCCGGGCCGGATCGAGCTTGGCCCCCGTCAGCGCGCGGCGCACCTGGGCCACGAGATCACGCTGGCGGAATTGTACCGGCGAGAGATTGACGGCGACGCGCACATGGCCCGGCCAGGTCGCGGCGGCGGCGCAGGCTTCGTTGAGCACCCATTGACCGATGGCGGCGATCAGCCCTGTTTCCTCGGCCACGGGGATGAATTCAGTCGGCGAAACCGTGCGCCCCTCAAAATCCCAGCGCAGCAGCGCCTCGACGCAGGTGATCTGGTTTTCGCGCAGGCCCAGGAGCGGCTGATAGACGAGACGGAATTCGTCCCGGCCGAGCGCCATGCGCAGCCCGGCTTCGATCAGGCGGCGCTGCTGCAGTTCGGCATCCATGCCGGCTTCGAAGAAATGATAGGTCGAGCGGCCTTCGCTCTTGGCCTTATAGAGCGCGAGGTCGGCATTCTTGACCAGCGTATCGGTATCGAGACCGTCGCCCGGGCCCACGGCAATGCCGACACTGGCGCCGATTTCGATCTGCTGGCCCTTGATGTTCATGGGCGCGCCCATGGCCTTGATGATCCGATCGGCCACCCGGGCCGCCGCATCGGCGCTGTCGATCGGCTGCAGCAGCAGCGCAAATTCGTCGCCGCCGAGCCGGGCGAGCAGATCGCTTTCGCGCGTCGTGCCCCAGAGCCGCACGGCCGCCTGCTTGATCACCTCGTCGCCCACGGCATGGCCGAGCGTATCGTTGACGGCTTTGAAATGGTCGAGATCGATATAGAGCACGGCCGCCATTTCGCCGCGCTGCAGGCCCGCCTCGGTGCGCGCCATCTGCTCCAAAAATTCGATGCGATTGGGCAGGTCGGTCAAGGCATCGTGCCGCGCCAGATGGTGGATGCGCGCTTCGTTCTGCCGCTGCTCGGTAATGTCCTCATGGGTCGAAACCCAGCCGCCATCCTTCATCGGATGGTGCTGCATCAGGATGATGCGGTTGTTCAGTTCGTGGATGTTCTTGCCATATTCGTTCTTGGCAATCACCTCGCGGCGCCAGGTGATGTAATCCTCGCGGCTGCCGCTGCCGCCCGCGCTCATGCCTTCGTCGAACAGGTGCCCGAGAATGACTTCAAGCTGCGTACCGGGGCGAAGATAGCTGATCGGCAGATTGTAGATGCGGGCATAGGGCTCGTTGCAGATCACGAGGCGCCCTTTGGCGTCCATCATGCACAGCCCGATGGGAATGTTATTCACGGCCGCATCGAGCCGGATATTCTGGCGCTCGAGTTCGAGCTTGCGCTTCTGCACCGTTTCGGACTGGAGGAGTTCGTCAGTGATGTCTTCGTGGGTCACTACCCAACCGAGATTCTCGGTATAGACATGGGCGGTTTCGACGATCCGCCCGCCATGCACTTCCTCATGGTTTTTGCTGCGCGCGCCGCTACGATTGGCCAGAAGCTCGCTCGAATAGCTTTCATAAAAGGCGTCGGGGCTCTGGCCGGGATGGTTGCCCAGCTTGTGGGAGAGATGGACCACCTCTTCGAGCGTCATGCCCTTCTGGATGGCGTTCGCCGAAAAGCCGTAGAATTCGCGATAATGCTTGTTCCACATGACGAGGCGGAACTGCGGCGACCAGACGCAAAAGCCATAGGGGATGTTTTCGAGCGCAGCATCGAGCAGCAAGGCGTCGGCAACGGCCGCTGCATTGATGTCCACACCCACCATCGAGTCCCCCACTCACGGCCCAAACATGACGTTTGGTGAAGCTAATCATCGCCGCTTAACGCGGACTTAAATCGATGACACGAAGACTTTTTGGGCCGTCATATGTTCAGACTGTGCTAAGCCGCGTCAAGGCCGGAACTGCTGGCGGGTCTTTAAGGAGTGCGGCAATGCGCGCCGCGCCGTCCTCGGGCGTCAATGCGCCCATGTCGAGCCGCAGGTCATAGTCCCGGCCTTCATGCACGGCCCTCTGCCAGCGAAGCACGGGTGGCGGTGGGGTTTCTCCACCTAGATAGGTCCCGCCGATCGAATGGGGCGCAGCATTGCGCCGGCGCATGATTTCTTCGATTGGACAGTCGATGCCGATGAAAAGCGGGTGCAGGGCCCCAAGTCTTCGGGCCGCCCGAGGCAAAATGCCGAGTGGGGTCGAATAATCCTCGTGCATGCCGAGGTCGGCTATGATGTCGAACCCGGCGTCTGCCGAGGTGCCAATGGTGTCGAAGAGCAGTTCATAAAGCCGCACGACAGTAGGCTCGAGATCGGGCCGTTCGCCGCCTGGCCTGAGGCCAATGCCGGGCAGGAGATGGGGCGGCAGGCTCGCCATCTGGCTATCGACGCCAAGATTGAGCCAGGTGCCGGGCACATCTTTCTGGATCGCCCGGACCAGCGAGGATTTCCCCGAACGCGGCGCGCCGTTGAGAATGACGATTTTTGGGATGCGGTCGCTCATGGCATGGTTCTAGGCGATATTGCCTTGGTGTGCAGCCCGATTTCCCACGCGTTTCGGCGAAGGCTGTTCAGCCTCTCGCGTTAGTGCGATAGGGAAAGCAGAAAAACCGAGCGCGCCATGCCCAGCTTCGTCCCCGATCTCTCCGTGATTTTGACCTTCGCCCTTGCGGGTTTCGTCCTTGCGGTAACGCCTGGACCAGATATGGCGCTCTTTGTGTCGCGGACGATGAATTTTGGCCGCGCCCACGGCTTTGCCGCCGTCCTTGGCACCAGCACGGGCATTGCGGTCCACACCGCCCTCGTCGCCTTCGGCATTTCGGTGCTGATCGTCGCCGCGCCTGCCGCCTTTTGGGCGCTGAAAATCGTTGGCGCGCTCTATCTCGTCTGGCTCGCCATCCAGGCCATTCGCTCGGGCGGTGGCCTCCTCGTCCCCAAGGCTGGCGGCAAAACTCCGAGCCTGATCCAGAGCTATTTTACCGGCCTTGCCATCAATCTCACCAATCCCAAGGTGGCGCTGTTTTTCGTAACCTTCCTGCCGCAGTTCATCTCGGCAGATGATCCAGCGGCGGCGAGCAAGCTCCTCTTCCTCGGCGTTGAATTCATCGTTGTCTCGCTGCCGGTGGTCATCGCCACAGTGCTCTTTGCCGAATGGCTGACGCGGACGCTGCGCGACAATATCTGGGTGTCGCGGGCGCTCAACTGGAGCTTTGCCACCGTGTTCCTAGCCTTCGCCGCCACCATACTCCTCGCCGAGGGCCGCAAGTGAATTACCGCCACGTCTTTCACGCCGGCAATTTTGCCGATGTGGTCAAGCACATCATCCTTACCCGCATCCTGACCTATTTGATGCGCAAGGATGCGCCGTTTCGCGTCATCGACACCCATGCCGGGGTCGGGCTCTATGACCTCAGAGGTCCGGCTGCGGCCAAGACCGGCGAATGGGTCGATGGCATTGGCCGACTGATGGGCCGCAAACTGCCCGATGACGCCAGCGCGCTTCTCGCGCCCTATCTCGACGCGATCCGCGCCCAGAATGCCGATGGCAATCTGCGGTTCTATCCCGGCTCCCCGCTGATCACGCGCACACTGCTCCGTCCGCAAGACCGGCTGATGGCGCTCGAACTGCATCCACAGGATGTCGATATCCTGCGCGAAAATTTTGCGGGCGATTTTCAGGTCCGCGTCACCCATGTCGATGGCTGGCAGGCACTCGGTACGCATCTGCCGCCCAAGGAAAAGCGCGGCCTCGTTCTCATCGATCCTCCCTTCGAAGAGCGCGGCGAGTTCGCCCGCATGGTCGAAAGCCTGATCAAGGCGCACAAGCGCTGGCCCGGCGGGCTTTACGCGCTCTGGTACCCGATCAAGGACCCAGAGGATGTCGCCGATTTCGTCGATATGCTCGCGGAATCAGGCATTCCGAAAATCCTGCGGCTCGAGTTGAAAATCCGCGCCGCCTCCCTGCCGCCGCGTCTTCACGGCACAGGCATGATCATCGTCAACCCACCCTTCGTGCTCGAAGAGGAAATGCGGGTGCTCATGCCGCTCTTGGCCGAAGTGCTCAGCGACGAGCAGCGTGGAAGCTGGAAAGTGGATCACTGGCGAATAAAGGACACTATGGCGCCATAAGAGCGTTTAGAGCCGCGCCTTTTCGAGCGCCGGCATCACTTCGCGCTCAATCGATTCCGCGCTCAGCGGTCCGACATGCTTGAAAACGATGGTGCCGTTCCTGTCGACGATGAATGTCTCCGGCACGCCATAGACACCCCAATCGATCGATACGCGCCGGTCGCGATCCGCTCCTATGGCGTCATAGGGATTACCAAGTTCAGCGAGAAACGCTCGCGCATTCTCCGGCGCATCGGAATGATTGATGCCAAAGAGCCTGACGCCGGTCTCCGCCTTCAGCGCTTCGAGCAGCGGATGTTCGTCGCGGCAGGGGATGCACCACGAGGCGAAAACGTTGACGAGCGTCGGCTCGCCCTTGAGCGAAGCGGTGTCGAAACCTGGCACAGTCATCCCGTCGACCGCCGCAAGACTGAACTGCGGCGCCGGCTTATCGATCAGCACCGAGCGTACTAGGTTCGGGTCGCGATCCATCGACATGGCGAAAACGCCGATCAGTCCGACGAGCAGCAGGAGCGGGACGGCGAAGAGAAATTTTTTCATGTCTCAAGCGTCCGCCCTGGTGTCGCCGAGCTCGGAGAGCCGGCGCTTGGTGGCGCGGGCGGAAAACACCGTCCAGCCGATGAGCGCAGAGACGCCCAAGAACACCCCGATATAGGCGGAGATGATGAATTCGGCATGTTCGCCAAGACCGATCATCGAAACTCTCCCCGTGCGGCGCGGCGTTCGAGCGTCGCGATGCGACGGCGGCGCACTTCGGTATGCATGGCGGTGAATTGCAGGGTGATGAAGAGGAAGGTGAAGGCGAAGAACATGACGAAAAGCGGCGTCAGGATCGAGCCGGGCATAGTCGGGCCATCGGGCCGCAAGACGCTCGCCGGCTGATGCAGCGTCGACCACCAATCAACCGAGAATTTGATGATCGGAATGTTGACCGCGCCGACAAGGGTAAAGACCGCGACGACACGCGCAGCGCGGAGTTGGTCGTCAAAGGCGCGCCAAAGCGCAACGATACCGAGATAGATGAAAAGGAGGACCAGCGTCGACGTCATCCGCCCGTCCCATTCCCAGAATGTGCCCCAGGTCGGGCGGCCCCAGAGCGAGCCGGTAAAAAGCGCCATGGCGGTAAAGGCGGCGCCGAGTGGGGCAGCGGTCTTCATCGACACATCGGCCATGGGGTGGCGCCAGACGAGCGAACCGATCGCCGAGACGGCCATGGTGGCATAGACGAATTGGCTGAGCCAGGCGGTCGGCACATGCACATACATGATGCGCACAGTGTCCCCCATCTGATAGTCGGCCGGCGAATTGAAGAAGGCGAACCAGAGCCCAGCGGCAAAGAGCAGGGCGGTCAGCGCCGTCAGCGGCAGAATGAGGGGCTTGGTGAGGATGACGAACTGGCCGGGATGGGCCAATCGGTTCCACCAGCTCATCTTGGGGGTCGTATCGATGCTCATGCCTACCGGGGCTCTCTGGTCATGTAGCCGTTTGCCAAGACGCTTAGTCTTCGCCCCAATCTATCGCAAGGGCCGCGGCGAAGGGAGTGAGCGCGACAACCATGAGACTGAGTGCCGCAAGGAGGAGCGTGGCCACCCCGGTCTGCCCCGGCCCGCCGCTCGCCGAAATGGCCCCGACGCCAAAGATCAGCACGGGCACCGAGAGCGGCGCGATGAGGATCGGCGCGATCAGCCCGCCATGCCGCGTCGCCACGGTCAGCGCGGCCCCGAGCGCCCCAAAACCGGCCAAAGCCGGCGTCCCGATCAGCAGCGAAACCACTGTGCGCCAAAAGGTGGAAAGGTCCATCGACAGCAGCAGCGCCAGAATGGGCGAGGCGAGGATCAGCGGCAGCGCTACGGTCAGCCAATGCGCAATCACTTTTGCGGCAACGACGGCCGATAGCGGCGTATCCGCAAGCCGATAAAGCCCCAGCGTGCCATCGGCCCGATCCGGCCCAAAAAGCTTTTCGAGCCCCATCAACATAGCGAGGAACGCTGCGATCCAGACGATCCCCGGCGCAATCCGCGCCAGCAGCACCTTGTCCGGCCCGACGGCAAAGGGAACGATCGCGCCGACAATGACGAAAAACAGCACCAGCGTCAGCATCTCGCCGCCACCACGAAGACTGAGGCTCAACTCGCGCCGCAGGACGGAAATAAAGCCGCTCATACCGCGTCCCCAAGGTTGAGGACGGCTAGCGCTTCCACCGCAATGGCATCATGGCTGGCGATGACGGCAAGGCCGCCGCTCGCAAGGTGCTCTTCAATCAACCCAGCCAAAAGCTTCTGCCCATCGGCATCGAGCGCCGAAGTCGGCTCATCGAGTAGCCAGACCGGCCGCGCCGAAACCAGCAACCGGGCCAGAGCCAGGCGTCTTTGCTGCCCCGCCGACAGATAGCCCGCATCGGACTTCGCCTGCCGTCCCAGCCCCACGCGCTCCAGCGCCTCAACCGGCGTCAGCGCCGCACTGCCGTTGATAGCCTGCCAAAATTGCACGCTCTCGATGACGGTGAGCCTTGGCCGAATGGCGTTCTTGTGCCCGCAATGGTGAAAGGCCGGCCCAAAATCCTCGTCATAGCCTTCGAGCGTCACCGTCCCGCTCAGCGCTGGCAGTAGTCCCGCGAGCGTAAAAAGCAGCGTCGATTTTCCCGCGCCATTGGGCCCGCGCAGCAAAAGCCCCGTTCCTGCCGGCACGGACAGGGAAAGATCCCGCGCTAAAATAGTCTCGCCGCGACCCACGCTCAGCGCGAAAGTCTTAAGGCAGAGTGAGGGCTGGACTTGCCGTTGCGTCATGGCCCCATCTGGTATTGAAGCGAAGGTAAGACTGGCAAGCGGTTTTCTGATTGATTATAAGCCGACGAGATTAGAGTCATTCCAGCAAAGAGCGGCTAGAACCGGCGGCCCCCATTGCAGCCGGACAGCACGATTCAGCAGCAAAGGGCGGAGCACGTGGCCTCACTAGACAGCTTCAAGTCGAAGTCGACCCTCACGGTCGGTGGCAAGACCTACACCTATTATTCCATTGCCGAAGCCGAAAAGAACGGTTTGCAGGGCGTTTCCAAGCTCCCCGGCTCGATGAAGGTGGTGCTCGAAAACCTTCTCCGCTTTGAAGACAACCGGACGGTGAAGAAGGAAGACATCCTCGCCATCGCCGAATGGCTCGTCAGCCGCACGTCCGAATACGAAATCCAGTATCGCCCGGCCCGCGTCCTCATGCAGGACTTTACCGGCGTTCCCGCCGTCGTCGATCTCGCCGCCATGCGCGACGCGACCGCCAAGCTCGGCGCCAATCCGCAGAAGATCAATCCGCTTGTGCCCGTCGATCTCGTCATCGACCACTCGGTCATGGTCGACAATTTCGGCACCCCGCTCGCCTTCGAGCAGAATGTCGAGCTCGAATATGAGCGCAATGGCGAACGCTACGAGTTCCTGCGTTGGGGCCAGTCGGCCTTCGACAATTTCCGTGTCGTTCCTCCCGGCACCGGCATCTGCCACCAGGTGAACCTCGAATATCTGGCCCAGACCGTCTGGACCAAGGACGAAGACGGCGAAACCGTCGCCTATCCCGATACGCTCGTCGGCACCGACTCGCACACGACCATGGTCAACGGCATGGCCGTTCTCGGCTGGGGCGTCGGCGGCATCGAAGCTGAGGCCGCCATGCTTGGCCAGCCGATCACCATGCTGATCCCCGAAGTCGTCGGCTTCAAGCTGACCGGCAAGATCAATGAAGGCATCACCGCGACCGACCTCGTGCTGACGGTCACCGAAATGCTGCGCAAGAAGGGCGTCGTCGGCAAGTTCGTCGAATTCTATGGCCCGGGCCTTGATTACCTCAGCCTCGAAGACCAGGCGACCATCGCCAATATGGCCCCCGAATATGGCGCGACCTGCGGCTATTTCCCGGTCGATGCCGATACGCTCAAATTCCTCTCGACGACCGGCCGCGATGCCGATCGCGTCGCGCTCGTCGAAGCCTATTCCAAGGCTCAGGGCATGTTCCGCACGACGGAAACCGAGGACCCGACCTTCACCTCGACCCTCGAACTCGACCTCTCGACGGTCGTTCCCTCCCTTTCCGGCCCGAAGCGTCCACAGGATCGCGTCGCCCTCAAGGACGTGACCCCCTCCTTCGCCAAGGCCCTGCCGGATCTGGCTGCCGGTCGTGGCGATGTCGCTCCGGGCGCGCAGTTCCCGGTCAAGGGTGAAGATTTCGAAGTCGGCGACGGCTCGGTCGTCATCGCCGCCATCACCTCGTGCACCAACACGTCCAACCCATCGGTTCTCGTCGCTGCCGGTCTCGTTGCCCGCAAGGCGCGCGCCCTTGGCCTCAATTCCAAGCCATGGGTCAAGACTTCGCTCGCCCCCGGCTCGCAGGTCGTCACCGATTACCTGACCGCCGCCGGCCTCCAGGCTGATCTCGATGCCATCGGCTTCAATCTCGTCGGCTATGGCTGCACCACCTGCATCGGCAATTCGGGTCCCCTCCCGCAGCCGATTTCCGACACGATTAACGAGAACAAGCTCGTTGCCGCCTCGGTCCTCTCGGGCAACCGCAATTTTGAAGGCCGCGTGAACCCCGACGTGCGCGCCAACTACCTCGCGTCCCCGCCGCTGGTCGTTGCCTATGCGCTCCTCGGCACGCTCAATGTCGACATCACCACCGAACCGCTCGGCACCGGCTCGAACGGTCAGCCGGTCTATCTCAAGGATATCTGGCCCTCGAACCACGAGATCGCCGAGATCGTCCGCCAGCACGTCAATGCCGACATGTTCCGCAAGCGCTACTCGGACGTCTTCAAGGGCGACGAGCACTGGCAGGGCATCGCTGTCGAAGGCAGCGAGACCTATGGCTGGAACAGCTCCTCGACCTATGTGCAGAACCCGCCATATTTCGAAGAACTCACCATGGAGCCCAAGCCCGTCACCGACGTGGTCTCGGCCCGCGTGCTCGCGCTCTTCCTTGACTCGATCACCACCGACCACATCTCTCCGGCCGGTTCGTTCAAGTCGGGCACTCCAGCGGGCAAGTATCTGATCGAACGCCAGGTTGCGCCCAAGGACTTCAACTCCTATGGCGCCCGTCGCGGCAATCATGAAGTCATGATGCGCGGCACCTTTGCCAATATCCGCATCAAGAACATGATGCTCGATGGCGTCGAAGGCGGCTACACCAAGGGTCCGGATGGCTCGCAGATGGCCATCTATGACGCCGCCATGGCCTATCAGGCGAAGAACACCCCGCTTGTGATCTTTGCCGGCAAGGAATACGGCACCGGCTCCTCGCGTGACTGGGCCGCCAAGGGCACCAACCTGCTCGGCGTCAAGGCCGTCATCGCGCAGAGCTTTGAACGTATCCACCGCTCGAACCTCGTCGGCATGGGCGTCATCCCGCTGCAGTTCAAGGAAGGCGAAAGCTGGCAGACCCTTGGCCTTGATGGCACCGAAACCGTCGATATCGCCGGTGTCGAAACCATCGAGCCGCGCGCCACGGTCACCGTCAAGATCACCCGTGCCGATGGCTCGGTGCTCAATGTCGAAACCCGTTGCCGCATCGATACCGCCAACGAACTCGATTATTTCAAGAATGGCGGCATCCTGCATTATGTGCTGCGCAGCCTCGTCGCCGGGTAAAGCACGGGTACGACACGGTTTCAAATGGCGGCCCGCAAGGCCGCCATTTACTTTTGAGCCAAGAATCTCTGCCGTCTCACCCGGTTTTGACTAGGCAGGCTTGATCGCCTCAGCCTACAACCTTGCCCATGATCGCTCGTCCCCTCTCCGGCCTTCTCCTGGCCCTCGTCGCCCATGTCGTTTTTTCCAGCTCCGCCATGGCGGAAACGCTGCATATTACGCCCAAGGCGGTGGTCGAGCTTTTTACCAGCCAAGGCTGTTCCTCCTGTCCGCCAGCCGATGCCATGCTGACGGCGCTGGCCGATCGCGACGATGTCGTCGCGCTCGCCTACCATGTCGACTATTGGGACTATGTCGGCTGGAAGGACACGTTTGCGCAGGAAGCGTTTTCCGATCGCCAGCGGGCCTATGCCAAAAGCTGGGGCTCCTCGCGCATCTATACCCCGCAAATGGTCGTCAATGGCGCCAAGGCCGTCGTGGGTTCGCGTCGGCATGATGTGCAACAGGCTGTCGAGCGCGCCTCGCTGCCGCTGGCCGTTGATCTGACCCTGAGCGGCGATATGCTCAAGGTCGCCGTGCCGCCCAAGGCCGATCTCTCCGATGCCGTCGTCTGGCTCGTGACCTTCAAGAACCGCGCCGACGTCAAGATCGAAACCGGCGACAATGCCGGCAAGTCCATGGTCTATACCCAGGTCGTCACCGGCCGTCAGGTTTTGGGCATGTGGGAAAGCGAAAGCGGCGCGGAGCTGAAAATCCCGCTCGGCGAAGTTTTGGGTGACGCCAATACCGGCATTGCCATCGTCGTGCAGCAGGAGCGTGGCGGTATGCCGGGCTCCATCCTCGCTGCCGCCGCTTACGAGCCCTGATCCCAGAAGACACCGGCACAAAAAGAAACGCCTGCTCCGGGGGCATGGAGCAGGCGTGACTGACAGGTCAGTTAAGGAGGCTGGCAACCGAACGTCTTAGTTTGGGGGCTCGGTCGGTCCGATTGCCAGCCGCTGGAGGCAATGGTTGAAACATGCCGGGCCAATGGGGCGCCACAAAGGACGAATCATGGCTGAAATTGGGTTTTTGAAGCCCCTTGCCATGGCCTGAGATTGTGACAACATGACTACAGCCTGTCTCCTGAAAGTGGGTACCGGTTTCAGGGGGCAGACAGGCGCTAAAGAGAAAGCGAATGCGCACTGAGCGACTTCTTGAGGTCGCGGCGCGCATGAGCGATGACATAACCCCCGGAGGTCCCGTGCAGGGTCGTCAGCCAAATGAAGCCGGCTTGTCGCTGGTGCATGTCGGTGAGCCCGCCAACCAGCCCGCTCGTCCCGTTCAACCCATCGTTGCCTTTGACCGCCGCGAACTGATGCAGATCCTGGCCGTCTATGGCCGCAAGGTCGGGGCAGGGGAGTGGCGCGACTACGCCATGGACTTTTTGAAAGATCGCGCGCTTTTCTCCATCTACGCCCGCGTCTCCGAACGCCCGCTTTATGTGGTCGAGAAAAATCCAAAACTCCGCGCCAAGCAGGGCCAATATCTGATCACCAACCAGCAGGGCCGGATCCTCAAGCGTGGCCATGACCTGAGCCAGGTCTTGCGCGTGCTCGATCCCGATCTCGCCGTGGTTGGATGAACATAAACATCCGCCGCGCCATACTGGCTGACGTGCCGGCGATGAGCCGCGTCCTTATCGACTCGATCACCGAACTCTGCGTTACCGATCACCGGGACGACGAAAAGGCGCTCGCCGCCTGGACGGCCAACAAGTCCGAAGCGGGTGTTGCGAAAACCGTGGCCAACCCGGACCTACGCGTCTTCGTCGCTGAACTTGACGGCGAGATTGCCGCCGTCGGCGCCGTGGATACCAGCGGCAAGATCGGTCTCAACTACGTCGCCCCCACTGCGCGCTTCCGCGGCGTCAGCAAGGCACTGCTGCATCGGTTGGAGCAGGAACTTCTGGCCCTCGGTTTTGAGGAAGGCCATCTCGAAGCTACAGAAACCGCACGGCGCTTCTATCGCAGCGCCGGCTGGCTCGAGAATGGTCCGCAAGCCACGAGCCGCACCGTCAACGGCTACCCGATGCGGAAGCTTTTAACTGCGTCTGGCTAGCCCCTTAAGCAGCGCCTGAAACAAGCACTCTTTAATCCCGGCTCCACCGTCATTGCCCGGCTTGTCCGGGCAATCCATCCCGCCTCCCCTTGGACCACCCGG
Organism: Devosia sp. BK; assembly: GCF_032907385.1. Classification (NCBI taxonomy): domain Bacteria; kingdom Pseudomonadati; phylum Pseudomonadota; class Alphaproteobacteria; order Hyphomicrobiales; family Devosiaceae; genus Devosia; species Devosia sp. BK. Next base: position 292,603 of record NZ_JAIMBX010000002.1, on the reverse strand, counting down.
ACGAGCCGGGTAGGCGACGGCGGACGCTAATTCATCCGTCGGGTAGGACCAGCCCCAATCCAGACAAATCAGCCGCTGTCATCCCGTCTTCAGACGGGGTGATAATCGCGTCAGAGCGCCTTCTGCAAATGCACGATATCGTGCCAGCGGTCGAATTTGAGACCGACGGATTTGTAGTAGCCCACGCGCTCAAAGCCGAACTTTTCGTGGATAGCGATCGAATTGGCCGTGTCAGCCGTGATCACCGCTAACATCTGCTTGAAACCATGCGCTTTCGATTGCGCCAGCAGTTCGGTCAGCATGGCCTTGCCCAGGCCCTTGCCGGTTTCCGCAGGGTCGAGATAGAGCGAATCTTCGCAGGTAAACCGATAGGCGGCGCGAGGGCGATAAAAGCTCGCATAGGCATAGCCGAGCACTTTTTCCGCGCCCTCGGCGATGATCACCGGATGCCCGAGCTTCAAAAGCCCCGCATATTTTTCGGCGATCGCCTCCTCGCCCGGCGCTTCGGTATCGAAGGTGATGGCGGTGTGGTCGACATAGTGCCGGTAAATACGGGTAATGGCGGGAACGTCGGACCAGGCGAAGGGGCGAAGAGTGAAATCGGACATGAGCGTGCACAAAGAAAAGGACCGCAGCCTTTGTAAGCTGCGGTCCGAATTTTCGTCCAACCATTTTCCTTGATTGTTCGATCAAGGAACCTGCTGATTACTCGCGATTGCCGAAGAGGCGGAGGAGCATCATGAAGAGGTTGATGAAGTCGAGGTAAAGCGACAGGGCACCCATGATGGCATTCTTGGCCATCGCCTCGGCGCCGTAGGCGGACGAGTAGCTTTCCTTGATCTTCTGCGTGTCATAGGCGGTCAGGCCCGTGAAGATCAGCACGCCAACAACCGAGATGATGAATTCCATCATCGAGGACTGCATGAAGATATTGACGATCGAGGCGATGATGATACCGATCAGGCCCATCATCAGGAAGTTGCCCATGCCGGTGAGGTCACGCTTGGTGGTGTAGCCATAAAGGCTCATCGCGCCGAAGGTAGCGGCAGTGATGAAGAACACCTTGGCGATCGACGCATCGGTATAAACGAGGAAGATCGACGACAGCGAGAGGCCCATGACGGCCGCGAAGGCCCAGAACACGCCCTGTGCCGCGGTAACGCTCAGCTTGTTGATACCAAAGCTCAGCACCAGCACGAAGGCGAGAGGCGCAAGCATCACGACCCACTGCAGCGGGCTGGCATAGAGCAGCGCACCCCACTGGGTGACGAGCTGCCCATTGGCGAGTTCGCCAACGGCGGCGTTGGGATCGGTGGTGATGGCGGCAGCAGCCGCAAAGTAGGCAGCAACGCCGGTGACGACGAGGCCGAGGCCCATGTAATTGTAAACGCGCAGCATGTAGCTGCGTAGGCCCTCGTCGATGGCCGCGGCCGAGCCGGCCCGCGCACCGAGGGTCTGACGGTCATATTCAGCCATTCTCATTCCCTTTCACTTGGAAAATCGCGGTCTCCAAACCGCCGGGGGCAATTGGCACTTGCCACTTGATTGCAAATATGGCGTCGGCCCTTTTGATTTACAAGGCAAAATGCCCGCCTGCGACATCGGGACTGGTTCGATGACCTGATTGTGCTAGGCTCAAGTCGCTTGCCGGACCCTGCATGTAGTTTTTCGGCGAGCCTATCATTGATGTAGTTGCCCGCCAGGGAGACTTGCCATGCCCCGGCTTTTTACCGGCCTCGAGATCCCGCCCGATATCGGCTTTGCGCTCTCGCTCAAGCGTGGTGGCCTCACCGGCGCCCGCTGGATCGATCCCGATAATTATCACATCACGCTGCGCTTTATCGGCGATGTCGATAATCAGACCGCCAATGATGCGGCCGACAATCTCGATTACCTGAGCGAAAGCCTGCGCTTTCCCATTCGCCTCACGCATTTGGGCACGTTTGGCGGCGATAAGCCCCGCGCGCTCTATGTCGGCGTCGAGCCGAGCGAAGCTTTGAGCCGGCTCCAATCGGCCCAGGAGCGCATGCTCCAGCGCGCTGGGCTACCAGCCGAAGGGCGCAAATTCGTGCCTCATGTGACGCTCGCTCGCTTGCGCGGCACGAGTGCCGAAGAGGTCGCGCGCTATATTGCCGAGGCGGGACGGTTCGAGCCGCTGACATTTGCAGTACCGCGCTTCGTTCTCTTTTCGAGCCGGGATTCGGTCGGCGGCGGGCCCTATGTGGTTGAGCAAACCTATCCCCTCGCAGCATAAATCCGCTCTCCTCACGCAAGCGTTAGCCCTCTTTTAACCCTCTCGGTTCAAAGCGGGGGCGCATGCCCCATCCATGCCAAATTGCCGCCGCGATTACCGAGCATTTGAGGCAAAAGCCGCACACAAGCGCCCCGCTTGACGGCTTGGTAACCATGTTTGCGGCATGCTGGGCGGACGCATCCCCCGCAAACTGGCAGCGAAAAGAGGAAGAATTGGCAATGAAGACAAAGACCGGTGGCCTCGCATTTGGGCTCGCGGTAGGTGCATTCGTGACATTTGCAGCCGCCGCCCAGGCGCAGCAGGCCACGGAGCTGGGTACGTTCAATTCATGGACCGCCTGGCAGGCAACCGATGCAAGCGGCCAGATCTGCTATGTTTCGGCGACCCCGAGCAAATCGGAACCTGCGGGCGCCAATCGCGACCCGATCCACTTCATGATCATTCACCGCAAGGGCCTCGGCACGAAGAACGAAGTGCAGACCTTGATCGGCTACCCATTCAATCCGACCAGCGCCAATGCCAGCGTCGCGGTCGATTCCAAATCCTATCCGATGGTCACCGAAGGTTCGGCCGCCTGGCTCGCTTCGACCGGCGACGAGGCAGGTTTTGTGTCCGCCTTCAAAGCTGGCAGCACCATGACGGTGCGCGGCACGAGCCAGCGTGGAACCAATACGGTCGATACCTATTCGCTCTCCGGTGCGACCGCTGCCGTCAATGCCATCGACGCGGCCTGCAAATAATTGGGGCTTTGCCCCAGTCCATCGTTAGACCATAAAGGGGCGCCGGGCTTTTCTGTCCGCTGCCCCAAAATACTGCGAGCTTGTCGAGCATGACCCTCAAGACACGATCCGCCCTTGCAATCGCCCTGGCGCTGGCCGCAGCGGCGCCCGCCATGGCCCAGTCGGCCCGGGTGCTCGGCGATTTCCGGGATTGGTCGAGCTATGCGGCCGATGATGGGTCGGGCACGCTCTGCTTTGCCATGAGCAAGCCCAAGAGCACCGAGCCTGCCGCCGGTGGCGAGGCCTATCTCTACATCACCAATCGTCCCGGCGAAGATGTCGTCAGCGAATTCAACGTCGTTGCCGGCTACACATTCCAGACCGGTTCCGTTGCAACGGTCAGTGTCGGCGGCCAGAGCTTTCCGCTCTTTACCCAGGGTGATGCGGCTTGGCTCGACGATGCCGGCCAGTCTGCCGCGCTCGCTGCCGCCATTCGCGCCGGTTCGAGCATGACCGTCGAAGGCACCAATGCCGCCGGCGCCCGCGTCGTGCAGAATTATTCGCTCTCTGGCGCCACTGCCGCGCAGCAGGCTATCGGCGCCGAGTGCTGATCTAGCCTTTGTGGCAAACCTGCATGGCTTGCACATCCGCCTCCCGCGGGCGTGACTTTGTGTTTTGCGTTCCCATATGCTATTGGCCGCGGACTTTCCCGCACTCCCGACCGTTTTGAGCCGCCATGAGCATTGCGCTGAACCTTGACCATTCGACTGCCATCCGCCCCCAGGCGGCGGCGCGGCCGTCGCTGATCGGCCTCTCCAAGGCGCAGCTCGCCGAGACGCTGATCACCCATGACGTGGTCGGCGAGCGCGAAGGCCGCATGCGCGCCAGCCAGCTCTGGAACTGGCTCTATGTCAACGGCGTCACCGATTTCGACCGCATGACCAATGTGGCAAAGCCCGTCCGCCAGAAGCTTGCCGAGACTTTCATTCTAGATCGCCCTGAGATCGTCTCGGAACAGGTCTCGGTAGACGGCACACGAAAGTGGTTGTTCCGCTTCCGCGATCCGCAGAACCCGAACTTCCCGGCCGTCGAAGTCGAAACCGTCTATATCCCCGAATCCGATCGCGGGACGCTCTGCGTTTCCTCGCAGGTCGGCTGCACGCTGACCTGCTCCTTCTGCCACACGGGCACCCAAAAGCTCGTCCGTAACCTCACCGCGGGCGAAGTCCTGGGCCAGATCCTCATGGCCCGTGAGCGCCTCGGCGATTTCCCCGGCGGTTCGCGCCCCGATGATGGCGGCCTTGTACCTGGCGGAGAAAGCCGCGCCATCACCAATATCGTCATGATGGGCATGGGCGAGCCGCTTTATAATTTCGACAACGTCAAGCAGGCCTTGCTCATCGCATCGGCCGGCGACGGCATGTCGATCTCCAAGCGCCGCATCACGCTCTCGACCTCGGGCGTCGTGCCCTATATCGAGCGCACCGGCAGCGAAATCGACGTCATGCTCGCGATCTCGCTCCACGCCGTGCGCGACGATCTCCGCGACGTCCTGGTGCCGATCAACAAGAAGTGGCCGCTCAAGGACCTTCTCGAGGCCTGCCGCAATTATCCCGGCCTTTCCAATGCCCGCCGCATCACCTTTGAATATGTGATGCTCGATGGCATCAACGATAGCGATGCCGAAGCCAAGGAACTGGTGCGCCTCCTTGCCGGCATTCCTGCCAAGATCAACCTGATCCCCTTCAATCCCTGGCCGGGCTCGAATTATGGCACTTCACCCTCGAGCCGCATCGAGCGCTTTGCCGATATCGTCAATCGCGCCGGCTATGCCTCGCCGGTCCGCACTCCGCGCGGCCGCGATATCTTTGCGGCTTGCGGCCAATTGAAGAGCGAGAGCGAACGGCTTTCCAAGAAAGACCGGGACGCCCTCGCCGGCGTCTGATGAAACCTTCGGCCCGGCGGGTCGAGGCGGCCATTGCCGCGGTCGAAGCGCTGGCTGCCGCGCGGCGGCCTTCCATTTGCCCGCTCTGCGATCGGCCCATTCCGGCTGAAGCCAAGTCGAGCCGGCATCACCTGACGCCGCGCCTCAAGGGTGGCACGCATATGGGCACGGTGCGTCTCCACCAGATCTGCCACAGCGCCATCCATGCCCGGTTTTCCGAAACCGAACTCGCCAAGCGCCTCGCCGATATCGAAAGCCTCAAATCGGACCCCGAAATTTCGGCCTTCATCGCATGGGTCCGGACCAAGCCGCCGACCTTTCACGCCCCGACCCGCATGACGCGGGACCGGCGCGACAAGGCTAAAAGTCGCTCGTCAAACCCTTGATCTCCCAGTCGCCATAGCGGCCGGGCTCCAACCCACCGCGACCGCCCTTTTCCTTGGGCGCCATCGCGGTTGCCGCGTCGATCTCGGCGCGCCGGGCCTTGGCTTCCTCGAGCGCGCGTTGCGCCTCGGGCGTCAGCACCTTCGGGGCCTCGGGGATCGGGTTCTCGGTTTCGGCTTCTTCGGTCATTTTCCGGTCCACATTACAAAGTGGTCATGCGCTTGCAGGGAACGCTTTGGCACACAACATAATTGCCTGAAGACACCAACCCAAGGGGTTTCGATGTTCAACGCCTTCCGCACTTTTGTTCTCGTTGCGGCCATGACCGCCTTGTTCATGGTGGTGGGCTATTTCATCGGCGGCACCTCCGGCATGATGATCGCCTTTGCCTTTGCGGCGGCGACCAACATCTTTGCCTATTGGAATTCCGATAAGCTGGTCCTCCGCATGCAGAACGCCGTGCCCGTGGCCCAAAGCCAGGCGCCCGAACTCTATGACATGGTCGAGACGCTCTCGAAGCGCGCCGGCATCCCGACGCCCGCCGTCTATGTCATCCAATCCGACCAGCCAAATGCCTTTGCGACGGGCCGCGACCCGCAAAATGCGGCCGTTGCCGTTTCCTCCGGCCTTTTGCGCCAGCTTGAGCCGCGCGAAGTTGCTGGCGTTGTTGCGCACGAACTCGCCCATATCCGCTCGCGCGATACGCTGACCATGACGATCACGGCGACCCTTGCCGGTGCCATTTCAGCGCTCGCCCAGTTTGGTCTCTTCTTTGGTGGCGGCAATAATCGCAACAATCCGCTCGGCGGCATCGGTTCGCTGCTGATGGTGTTCCTCGCCCCGCTCGCCGCCATGATGGTGCAGATGGCCGTCAGCCGCACGCGCGAATATGAGGCTGACAAGGACGGCGCCGAGATCTCGGGCGACCCATTGGCCCTCGCTTCCGCGCTCAACAAGATCGCGGTCCTTGCCGGGCGTCAGGTCAATGTTGCGGCCGAGCGCAACCCGGCCATGGCCCATATGTATATTATCAACCCGCTTTCGGGCGCCCGGATGGACAATCTCTTTTCCACCCACCCTGACACCGGCAATCGCATCGCGGCGCTGCAAGAGCTTGCAGGCGAGATGCGCGTGGACGATAAGGGCCGTGGACCCGCCCCGCGTCCGCAGACGGTTTCGGCCGGTCGCGATACCGGCGGTGGCTGGCGGGTGCCAAGTGCCGGTCGCGGCGAAGACGATAGCGGCGTGCGCGGTCCCTGGGGATGAGACGCACCGGAAGGTGATGATTGAATAAGAAGTCCGATCCGGCCGGTCTCGGCCTCCGTCTCATTGCCGCCCAGAGGCTTCGCGCCGTTTTGGGCGGCGAACATTTTGCGCCCCTCAATGCCGGCGAACTCGCCGATGGCCGGGATCGCGCCCTCGCCAATCGGCTGATCACGACGGCTCTCCGTCGCCATGGCCAGATCGACCTGATGATCGACGAATTGCTCGACAAGGGCATGCCGGCGAAATCTGGCACGTTCGAAGCCGTGCTGCGCCTCTCGCTCGCCCAGTTGGTTTTCCTGCCCGATCTCGGCGCCCATAGCGCGCTGTTCCTCGCGGTCGAAGCGATCAAGCGCGATAGCAAGGCGCGCCATCTCGCCGGCCTGATGAACGCAGTGCTGCGCCGCGCCCAATCCAATTCCGCGCGCTATGGTCTTCTCGAAGACGAGCTGCTGGTGCCGCATAGTTTCCAGGAAAAGTGGACCGCGGCCTATGGTGCCGACGCTGTCGCTGCTTTCCCCGAAGCCCTCCTCGAAGGCGCTCCGCTCGATCTGACGCTCAAATCCGACAATGCCGACCTCATCGCCGCCCTCGGCGCCGAGCGCGTTCTTGCCGATACCGTCCGCATCGAAAGCCGCGATCGCCCCGTCGATGCGCTGCCCGGCTATGATGACGGCCAATGGTGGGTACAGGATGCCGCCTCCGCCCTGCCGGCGCGCCTCCTGGCGGCAAAAGCCGGCGGCCGCGTCCTCGACCTCTGCGCTGCCCCGGGTGGCAAGACCGCGCAATTGCTCAAGGCCGGCTATGACGTCACCGCGCTCGATAGCGATGGCGGGCGGCTCGAACGCCTCAAGGCCAATATGACCCGTCTCGGCTACGCGCCGGCAGTCGTCGAAGCCGACGCCACTCAATATGCGCCCGAAACCCTCTTCGATGGCATCCTGCTCGACGCCCCCTGTTCGGCCACCGGCACATTCCGCCGCCACCCCGAAGTGCTCTGGCATCGCAGCGCCACCGACATTGCCGGGCGCGTAAAACTGCAGCAGGCGATTTTTGCCAAGGCCCACAAATGGCTCAATCCCGGCGGAAGCCTCATCTATTGCGTCTGCTCGCTTGAGCCCGAAGAAGGCCAAGAGATTACCGCCTGGGCGCAGAAGACCTTCGCCGAACTCGAACTGAAGCCGATTGCAGCAACCGAGCTGCCAGGGCTCGAAACCGCCCTCACGCCCGAAGGCTATGTCCGCACTTTGCCCTCGATGGCCCCCGCTGGTGTATCAGGCGGCATGGATGGCTTCTTCATTGCCCGGTTTCAGCGCAAGAACTGAGGTACCTCAGCGAGTTTTCCAAGCCGAATTTCTTCCCCTGCTGGGCAAATCAGCGTTATGGCTCTAGATCATTGAGCCTGCGGCGCGGCGCCGCATCCCTGGAGTATAGTGCGTTGGGTCCTGAGGGCAAAAGACCGGTTGGTTGCCCTGCGCGGTTGAGCGGGGACAGACAATGAGCGGCGGCAGCTTTTCTCGCCCTCGCCGCTTTGGCATGCGCCTCGCCGATTCCCTCGTGACCATGCCCGTCACCCGCTGGACCTGGCAGGCTCTCGCCGAGCAGCGCTACAAAGGCCAACTGCCCGATTTCCGTCCCGCCGACAGCGATGCCGTGCGCGAGATGATGTCGGGGCGTTATCTGCTCGCCTCAAAACTCATCGAAACGGGCGGCACCTCGCCCTTTTCCGTCGATGTCGATTTCCCCGATTGGTGGAACAATCTCCAGAGCTTTTCCTGGCTCCGGCATTTTCGCGAGGTCCGTGATCCCGGCGAAAAACTCTTTGCCCGTACGCTGGTCCTTGATTGGATAGGACGCGAAGGAAAATTCGATAGCGAAAGCTGGTCCTTGCCGCTGACTGGGCAGCGTGTGCTCAATTGGCTCCGCCATCTGCCGCTGCTGCTCGAAGGGGCGACGGCCGATCAGGCCAAGACCATCCAGCGCAATCTCGGCATTCAGGTCCAGAGTCTGAAAGTCCGCGGCCGCCTCGCGACCGACCCGGTCGAACGCCTCTTTGCCGCCATGGGCACGCTCGGCGCCGAACTCTGCGAGCCCGAAGACACCGCCAATGTCGAGATGCGCCTGAAACTGCTCGATGCGGTGCTCGAAGAGCAACTCGATGGCGAGGGCCTCCACAAGAGCCGCAATCCACGCATTCAGTTGAGCCTTCTTACCGAACTCGCAAGCCTCCGCCAGGCCGCTAACCGCCATGGCAGCCCGACCCTCGCCGCGCTCTCCAACCGCATCGATCGCATGCACGAGGCGCTCGATGCCGTCACCCTTTCGAGCGGCGAGCCCGTCTATTTCAATGGCTGTGGCCAGGTCCCCCACGATGTCCTCGTCGCCGTGCAATCGACCGGCCCGACACCGACCCGTCGCTCGCGCATTCTCGGCGGCTACGGCATCCTGCGCAGCGGCCGTGCCGTCGCCATCGCCGATTCAGGGCTTCGCCCACCGCCCGGTTTCGATGCCGAAGCCCATGCCGGGGCGCTCGCTTTCGAATTTTCCTATGGCAGCGAACTGATCCTCGGCTCCTGCGGCCCCGCGCCCACCGATATGGCCGAAACCCGCGATCTCTTCCGCCAGGCTATCGCCCATTCCTCGCCGACCATCAATGACGAGGATTCCTGGGCGCCCACCAAACGCAAACGCGGCGCCGCGCCGGTGCCCGATCTTGAACTCGTGCCCTCCGAGCATATGCTGATCCTCCCCAGCATCGGCTATGCCGACCGGTTCGGGGCCGAAATCGAGCGCCGCCTGACACTCCTGGGGGAGGGGACCACCCTTGTCGGCCAGGATCGCGTCATCGCGACCGGCACGCCGCAGGGCCAATTGTCCATCCGCTTCCATCTTGCGCCCGGCATATCCGTACACGCCCCCGTCGGCGAAGGCATGCGCCGGCTGACCCTCCCCAATGGCGAAGTCTGGAGCTTCCTTTGGGAAGGCGCAACGCTCCGCCAGGACGATAGCGTCCGCCAATCCTCCTATCTCGGCTTTCACCGCACCATTCAGCTCGTGCTCGAAGCCGATCTCGCGCCCGGCGTCGAAGTCGGCTGGATCCTCACCCGCGAACACGGTTGAGCTTGGACTCTTGGGCCCGTTCGTGGTAGCGGAGCCGCGAAATCTCCATCACAACGGGCAAGAACTCATGGGCAAGACGGTCACGGTCGGGCGGGCACTGCTTTCGGTATTCGACAAATCGGGCATGGCGGATTTCGCCCGCGGGCTCTCCGAAGCCGGGGTGGAACTGGTCTCGACCGGTGGCACCCATAAGCTCATCAACGAAACCGGCCTCCCGGTGCGCGAAATTTCCGACCTTACCGGCTTTCCCGAAATGATGGATGGCCGCGTAAAAACGCTCCACCCCAAGGTGCATGGCGGCCTCCTCTCGGTCCGTGACAATCCCGAGCACAAGGCATCGATGGACGAACACGAGATCGGGCCCATCGACCTCGTCGCCGTGAATCTTTATCCGTTCGAAAAGACCGTCGCGTCCGGCGCGTCCTACGACGAGATCATCGAAAATATCGATATCGGCGGCCCTGCCATGGTGCGCTCGGCGGCCAAGAACCACGCCTATGTGACCGTCGTCGTCGACCCCAACGACTATCCAGCCATCTTGGACGCCATCCGCAATGGCGGCGTTCCCTATGAGATGCGCCAGAAGCTTGCGGCCAAAGCCTATGCCCGCACCGCCGCCTATGACAGCGCCATCTCTGCCTGGTTCGCCCGGGAAATCGACTTCGCTGACGTGAATTATCGCAGCTTTGCCGGTACTCTTCGCGAAGTCATGCGCTATGGCGAAAACCCGCACCAATGGGCCGCTTTCTACGCCACTGGCGAAAACCGCCCCGGCGTCGCGACCGCCAGCCAGGTCCAGGGCAAGACCCTTTCCTACAACAATATCAACGACACCGACGCCGCCTTCGAGCTGGTCTCGGAGTTCGACCCCGCCAATACCGCTGCTGTCGCGATCATCAAACACGCCAATCCCTGCGGCGTCGCCACCGGCGCTAACCTCGTCGAGGCCTACAAAAAAGCCCTTCGCACCGATCCCGTCTCGGCCTTTGGCGGCATTGTCGCGACAAACCGCGAAATCGACGCCGAAACCGCGACCGAGATCGTCAAGGTTTTCACCGAAGTGATCGTCGCCCCCTCCGCGACGCCGGAAGCCCAGGCCATCATCGCCGCCAAGAAGAACCTCCGCCTCCTCCTCACCGGCGGTCTCGCCGATGCCAAGGCCGAGGGTCTGGTGGTCAAGTCCGTCGCCGGTGGGCTCCTCGTCCAGAGCCACGACAACCAGAACGTCGATGATTGCGAATTGAAAGTCGTCACCAAGCGCGCGCCGACCGAAGCGGAACTGGCTGACCTGAAACTTGCCGCAAAAGTCGCAAAGCATGTCAAATCCAATGCCATCGTCTACGTGAAAGACGGCGCCACCGCCGGCATCGGCGCCGGCCAGATGAGCCGCGTCGATTCCGCCCGCGTCGCCCATCGCAAGTCGATCGACGCGGCTGAAGCGGCAGGCGTGGAAGGCGCGCTGACCCAAGGCTCCGTCGTCGCCTCCGACGCCTTCTTCCCCTTCGCCGACGGCCTTGAAGCTCTCGTCGCCGCCGGCGCCACCGCCGTCATCCAGCCCGGCGGCTCGATGCGTGACGACGAAGTCATCGCCGCGGCCGATGCGGCGGGAATCGCGATGGTGATGACCGGGATGCGGCACTTCAGGCATTAGGCCTCAAAACCTTAGGCACAAGTAGCCCTCATGGTGAGGTGGGAGGCGTAGCCGACCCTCGAACCACGGGGGCGTGGCACGATGCCTCCACTCGCCCACCCTCGTGGTTCGAGGCTTTGCTTCGCAAAGCACCTCACCATGAGGGCTACTAATTGGCGGGGCGCATACCTCGCGGTAAGACCTTCTTGACCTGCCTCTGGCAATGTCAGTCCAACGCCCGGTCCCTCGCCGGGCGCGAGGGAATTTTCGTGCGGCTGGCCATCCCATCCGATCTCAGTGCTCTGTTGTCTTCCGGGCTTTTGCGCTCGGTGGGCTCGCTCGGCATCAAGGTCGCTACGGCCGGCCTGACTTACGTCACCTATGTCGTCCTCTCGCGCACCCAGACCGAGAGCGAATATGGCCATTTCGCTTTCGGCCTCGCGCTCGCCACCGTTCTCGCCATTCTCGCCGGCATGGGCCAATCGACGGCGGTCCTCCGGCTCTGGCCGCAATTGCGCGCCCAAGGCGAAAATGCCGAGGCCGACGCGGTCGTCGCTGCGGGTTCCGCCATCACCATCGGCGCCAGCCTCGTCCTTGCCGCGCTCCTTTGCGTTCTCGCCTTTGCTAGCATTCCCTTTCTGCCGCCGCGCGAAACCATCAATCATTTCATTGGCGCCGCTTTCCTCATCCTCCCCATGGCGCTGGCCGAATACAATTCCTCGGTGCTCCGCGCCCAGGGTTCGCTCTGGACCGCGCTCCTTCCGCGCGACATCTTCTGGCGCCTCGCGCTCCCCGCCGCGGTGATCGCGCTTTTTGCCGTCGGCGTCGTCCTCAGCGGCCCCGATGCGCTGACCCTGTCCGCCGCGCTGCTCATCGGTGCGCTCATCATGCAGACCGGCATCGCCCAGCGCCGACACTATGCCATCCTGCCGCGCGTTGCGCCGATGCGGCCCCATTGGCAGCGCTGGGGCAAGCTCAGCACCTGGCTGCTCCTCGGCGCCGTCATCGAAACCTTCACCCTCAATGCTGACGTCATCCTTGTCGGCCTCATGCTCGACCTCGAAAGCTCAGGCCTTTATTTCAATGCCTTCCGCACAGCGGGCCTGATGACGCTTTTCACCTTCGCCATCGAGCTCGTCATCGCGCCCATGGTCGCAGAGCATTATCATTCGGGCGCCATGCGCAAAGCCCAGGCCATCACCGCCCTCTGCGCCTGGGCGGGCTTTCTGTTTTCGCTCGTTATCTTTGGGCTGTTTTTGGCCTTCGGCGAGCCCATCCTGTCACTCTTCGGCCCGTCTTATGCCGAGGGCGTGCTGGTCCTCCTGCTCCTCGCCTTCGGGCTTCTCTTCGATGCCGTCACCGGCCCCTCAAAAATCGTCATGATGATGACGGGCCACGAGCGGGCCTATGTCGCCGTCTTCGGCACGATTATGGGCCTTGGCTTCATCGTTCAGATCATCGTGATCCCCGTCTGGGGCATTGTCGGCGTTGCAGCGGTCAATATGGGTGCGCGCATCATCGCCCAGATCGCTATTGCCCTCTGGTGCCGCTATCGCATTGGGTTGGATACAAGTCTTCTCGGCGCTCTGGCTGTCGGCCGGCTCCGCGACGCGCCGGCGAACTGACCCCGGCACGAGCGTACCCAAGAGTACGGTTGTTCTTGACCCAAAAGCCCTCTCGGCTTAGAACCAATCCAAACTTCAATCCTGCCCCTCGGAAAACGACGAATGACCAAGGCCCGCACGCTCTACGACAAGATCTGGGACGACCATCTGGTTCAGAACAATCCGGACGGCACGAGCCTTCTCTATATCGATCGCCACCTCGTCCACGAAGTGACGAGCCCGCAGGCTTTCGAAGGTCTCCGTCTCAACGGCCGCAAGGTCCGTCACCCCGAGCGCACCCTCGCCGTCGTCGATCATAACGTGCCGACGACCGATCGCACGCTGCCCAATCCCGATCCGGAAAGCGCCATCCAGATCGAGACCCTGGCTGAAAATACCCGCGATTTCGGCATCGAATATTACGACCCCTTCGACAAGCGCCAGGGCGTCGTCCATATCGTTGGCCCCGAACAGGGTTTTACCCTGCCGGGCATGACCATCGTTTGCGGCGACTCGCACACGTCCACCCACGGCGCGTTTGGCGCTCTGGCCCACGGCATCGGCACGTCCGAGGTTGAGCACGTTCTGGCGACCCAGACGCTGATCCAGCAAAAGGCCAAGAACATGCTGGTGCGTGTCGATGGCCAATTGCCGCCCGGCGTCACCGCCAAGGACATCATTCTCGCCATCATCGGCGAAATCGGCACGGCCGGTGGCAATGGCCACGTCATCGAATTCGCCGGCGAAGCCATCCGTTCGCTCTCGATGGAAGGCCGCATGACGGTCTGCAATATGACCATCGAAGGCGGTGCTCGCGCCGGCCTCATCGCGCCGGACGAAACGACCTTTGCTTACGTCAAAGATCGTCCCCGCGCGCCCAAGGGCGAGGCCTTCACCATGGCTGTCGACTATTGGAAAACGCTCTATACCGATGAAGGCGCCCATTACGATAAGGTCGTCATCCTCGACGCCGCCAAACTGCCGCCGATCGTCTCCTGGGGTTCATCGCCTGAGGACGTCATCTCGGTGCAGGGCGTGGTCCCCAATCCCGATGAGATCCAGGACGAGACCAAGCGTGCCTCAAAATGGCGTGCTCTCGATTACATGGGCCTCAAGCCGGGCACCCCGATTACCGATATCAAGATCGACCGCGTCTTTGTCGGCTCGTGCACCAATGGCCGCATCGAAGATTTGCGCGCTGCCGCTGCCGTGATCGGCGATGGCAAGGTTGCAAGCCACGTCTCGGCGATGATCGTGCCCGGTTCGGGCCTCGTCAAGGAACAGGCCGAAGCCGAGGGCCTCGACGTCGTCTTCAAGAATGCCGGCTTTGAATGGCGCGAGCCCGGCTGCTCCATGTGCCTCGCCATGAACCCCGATAAGCTCAAGCCCGAAGAACGTTGCGCTTCGACCTCGAACCGCAACTTCGAAGGCCGTCAGGGTTTCAAGGGCCGCACCCACCTCGTCTCCCCCGCCATGGCTGCTGCCGCTGCCATTGCCGGCCACTTCGTCGATATCCGCGAGTGGAAGTAAAACACACCGATTGGTCGGGGCTTTATGCCCCGACCCTCGATGACTTCGAGGCTTTGGCAAGCAAGGCCCTGGCTGAACTGCCCGAGCCGTTCAAATCGCTCGCGGCCGACGTCACCTGTTCAGTGGCCGAATTTGCTGAAGACGACATTCTCGAACATTTCAAGATGGAAAGCCCCTTCGAGCTGATGGGCCTTTTCACCGGCATCGGTCTCACCGAAGACGGCGCCGTGCCCCAGACCGGGCAATTGCCCAATACGGTCTTTCTCTATCGCCGCGCCATTCTCGATTATTGGGCCGAAAACGACGACAACACGCTCGGCGAAGTTGTCACCCACGTGCTCATCCACGAACTCGGCCACCACTTCGGCTTTTCCGATGAAGACATGGAAGCGATCGAAGCCCGCGCCGACGCGGAAGAATAGGCCCAAAACAAAATCCCCGCCGAAGCGGGGATTTTTTTATTCAGCTCTCGACCACGACTTGCGGTGGAGAGGCGGGTTCGTTCTCCGGCGCATATTTGCTGAGCAGCGGAAGCTGCGTCATGGAGAAAATCATCGTCAGCGGCATGATGCCCCAGACCTTGAAGTTGACCCAGAACGCGGTATCGAAATTGCGCCAGACAATCTCGTTGATCACGGCCAGCAGCACGAAAAACAGGCCCCAGTTCAGCGTCAGCTTCCACCAGCCTTCAGGGCGCAACCGATAGACGTCACCAAAGACATATTTGAGCAGCGACTGCCGGAACAGGAGACCGCCCAGCAGCACCGAGGCAAATAGCATATTGGTGATGGTCGGCTTGAGCTTGAAGAACGTCTCGTCCTGTAGCCACAGCGTCAAGCCGCCGAAAATCAGAACGACGACACCCGTCACCAGCGGCATGACCGGGATTTTCCCAAGGACGAGCTTCGAGATGACCAGGGACACGGCCATGGCAATCATGAAGACCGCGGTCGCGAGAAAGAAGCCTTCGGGAAAAATCGGGGTCAGCGCCGGAAACGCCGCAAGGATGCGATCGCCGAAGAAGTTGACGAGAAAGAAGATAACCAGCGGGCCGAGCTCGAGCGAGAGCTTGGTCATCTGTGGCTTGAGGTCGTCCCAGCTCACGTCTGGTTCGGCGGCTTTGTCGGTCATTTTTCGTTCCATGGCGTCTTGCGCCAATGTGATGGCATGGGCCAAGCGTTGCAAGCGCAATAGGCTCCAAGCGTGGTCAGATTTTGTCCGAGATTTTTTAGTCCTGGCCGGCAATCGCCTTGGCAAAATCCCGCGCGGCAAACGGCTCGAGATCTTCGACGCCCTCGCCAACGCCGATGAAATGCACTGGCAAGCCGAATTTCCGGGCAATCGCAACCAGAATGCCGCCGCGCGCTGTGCCATCGAGCTTGGTCATGACAAGACCAGTCACGCCGGCACGCTTGCCAAAAATCTCGACCTGCTTGAGTGCATTCTGGCCCGTCGTCGCATCTAGGGTAAGAAGCGTCGCATGCGGCGCCGATGGCTCGACCTTCTTGATGACGCGGATAACCTTTTCGAGCTCATCCATCAATTCGTCGCGGTTCTGAAGGCGCCCGGCCGTATCGATGATCAGCACATCGCGCCCCTCGGCCTTGGCCTGTGTGACCGCATCGAAGGCCAGCCCCGACGCATCGGCGCCGGCGGGCCGCGAAATCACCGGCGCGCCAGTCCGCTGACCCCAGACCTGCAATTGCTCGATCGCCGCGGCGCGGAACGTATCGCCCGCCGCCAGCATCACGGATTTTCCTTCGCCCGCAAACTTTTGCGCCAGCTTGCCAATGGTCGTCGTCTTGCCCGACCCATTGACCCCGATCATCAGGATGATGAACGGCGTCTTGGTCGTGTCGACCGTCAGCGGCCGCGCCACGGGTCCCAAAACCTTTTCGACTTCCGCGGCGAGCACGGAGCGCACATCGCTGTCGGACACCTCGCGATCAAACCTGTCGCGGCGCAGGGTTTCGGTAATGGCCATGGCCGTCTCGAGCCCGAGATCGGCCTGGATCAGCACATCCTCCAGTTCATCGAGCGTCGCCCCATCCAGCTTGCGCTTGGTAAAGACCGAGGTGATCGATGTCGTCAGATTATCCGAGGAGCGTTTTAGCCCCGTCGTCAGCCGCGAAAACCAGCTTTGCCGCGGCACCTCGGCGGTGGCGGGCGCCGGAATGATCGGCACGCTGTTTTGAATCTCTCCGGCGCGCTCCTCGATTTCCTCGACATAGTCGGGGGTCGTTTCAGGAGGCCCTGGCGGCGGCAGGTCAGGCGTTTCAACTGGTTCCGGGACCGGCTCGGGCTCCGGCGCAGACGGCACCGTTTCCGGCACGGGCGGAATGGGCTGGATCGGGGCATCCGGGCGCGTCTCGGGCGGAGCCGGCGAGGGCACGGGCTCGGTGCCGAACAAGCGCTTGAAGAAACCGGATACCTTATCGCTCATGCTTTTGTTCTTTCCTCGCCTCAGGCGGCCGCGCGCAGCTTTGCGCCCATCAGGCAATCGGCGCCGCGCCCGGTGATGACAACCGCATCCAGATCACCGGCTTCCATACCGGCAACGCGAACGGGGATATATTGTTCGGTGCGCCCGACGCCGGAACGCTCCATCAGCACATTTTCGGTGTGGCCAAGTCGGCTCGCATAAAGCGCCGCCACCTGCTTTTCGCCTTCCGCCCGCAAAAGGCCAGCGCGTTGCCGCGCCACTCCCTTGCCCACCTGCGGCATGCGCGCTGCCGGCGTGCCTGGCCGTGGCGAATAGGGGAAAGCGTGAATATAGCTCAGTCCCGCTTCGCCGATAAAGCGCAGCGAGTTTTCGAACATCGCCTCGGTTTCCGTTGGAAACCCGGCAATGATATCGGCACCGAACACCATGTCGGGCCGCAGCCCCCGCAGCTTCTCGACCACCTCGAGTGCCTCGCTGCGCGAATGCCGCCGCTTCATCCGCTTCAGGATCAGATCGTCGCCCGATTGCAGCGAGAGATGAAGATGCGGCATCAACCGCTTGTCCGTCACCGCCTCGTAAAGCGCGGCATCCGCCTCGATAGAATCGATCGAGGAAATCCTGAGTCGTGGCAGGTCCGGCGCATGCCTCAGGATCGATTGCACCAGCGTGCCGAGGGTCGGCGCGCCCGGCAAGTCCGGCCCATAGGAGGTGATATCGACCCCGGTCAGGACCACTTCGCGATAGCCATTGCCGACGAGCTGCTTGATCTGATCGACCACGAGCCCCATCGGCACCGAGCGCGATGGCCCGCGCCCAAAAGGAATGATGCAAAAGGTGCAGCGATGATCGCAGCCATTTTGTACCTGCACGAATGCCCGCGTCCGCCGATCCATCCCGGCAATCAGATGCCCCGCGGTTTCCCGCACGCTCATGATGTCGTTGACCTGAACCTTGTCGTTCAGCGCCAGGCCGAACACCATCGGCTTATAGCTCTCGGCCCTGAGCTTATCGTCATTGCCGATAACGAGGTCGACCTCGTCCATCTCGCCAAAGGTGCGCGCCTCGGTTTGCGCCGCGCAACCGGTGACGATGATCCGCGCTGCCGGGTTGTCGCGCCGCGCCTTGCGCACCGCCTGCTTGGCCTGTTTGACGGCCTCTTCGGTCACCGCGCAGGTATTGATGATGATGGCATTGTCGAGCCCGGCCTTTTCGGCCTCGGCCTTCATCACCTCGCCCTCATAGGCGTTGAGGCGGCAGCCGAATGTCAGCGTTTGGACTGCCATCAGGCCGCCTCGGCACGCGTCCAGGCGCCCATTGCCGGGTCGAACGCACCGCGCCATTCCAGTTCGGCGGGGCCGGTCAGGGTCACATGGTCATCCGCCTGCCATTCGACGACGAGATCGCCGCCCGGCAACGTTACGGTCGCCTTACGGTCTGTCCGCCGCGTCCGCGCGCCATTGACCACAGCCGCACAGGCCGCCGTGCCACAGGCCTCGGTCAACCCAGCCCCGCGTTCCCAGACGCGCAGCATGATCTTGTCCGGCTCGATGACCTGGGCAATGCCGATATTGGCGCGCTCGGGAAAGATCGGGTGGTTTTCGAGCATGGGCCCAAACCGGTCGAGCGCATAGGACCAGACATCGTCCTTGACCCAAAACGTCGCATGCGGATTGCCGATCGCCATCACCGATGGCGAATGCAGCACCGGCGCATCGATCGGCCCGATCTGCAATTCGATTTTTCGCGTGTCAGCAAATTCCTCGGCCAGCGGAATGTCGAACCAGGCGAACTTCGGCGTGCCCATATCGACGGTGATCAGCCCGTTTTCGGCTTCTTCGCCGAACAAAATCCCAGCCACCGTCTCGAAGGTAAACCGCTGCCGCCCCTGTTCTGCGCTCAGAAACTGCACCACGCAGCGCATGCCATTGCCGCAGGCCTGGGCCCGCGACCCGTCGGAATTGATGATCTCGATATAATTGACCGTGCCGGGCATGCGGGAATCATGGATGGCCATGATCTGGTCGAACTTGGTCTCGGCCCGCGCATTGATCGCAATGGCGGCCTCAGGCGTGACGCGATCCGTCCGGCCGCGCATGTCAGCGACGATGATCTGGTTGCCCAGCCCGTTCATCTTGAGAAAGGGTGCGTTGCTCACGAGCGGTGCCTGTCTTTTGGTCTCGGGCTCTATATGGCGGAAGTGACAGGCAATTGCCAGTGCAGGCGCACTTTCCTTGACTCCCCGGAAAAACTCCCCTAAACGCGACCCGTTCATCAGGCTTTTACTCCTGACCAGCCGACCGGGACCCCAAACGGGTACCACGATCCCGGAGGCCAACATCCGCCAGCGCGTTGCGCCCGCGGGTGGGTTTTGCGTTTGGTCTTTTGAACCCTATCTCTTGCGGGATTGGCCTGCGAGCGAAAAGGAAAAGCGATGTTTGAGAGCTTAAGCGACCGGCTTGGCAAGATTTTTGACGGACTTCGCGGACGCGGCGCGCTCAACGCTGCCGATGTCGATGCGGCAATGCGCGAAATCCGCCGGGCGCTGATCGAAGCCGACGTCAGCCTCGAAGTCGTCCGTGCCTTTGTCGAACAGGTCCGCGAACGCGCCGTCGGCGCCGAAGTCACCCGCTCGGTGACGCCCGGCCAGCAGGTCGTCAAAATCGTCAATGACGAGCTGGTTGCCGTTCTCGGCTCCGATGCCGTCACCATCGATCTCAACGCGCCGTCGCCCGTTACCCTCCTTATGGTCGGTTTGCAGGGTTCGGGTAAGACCACAACGACGGCCAAAATTGCAAAACGTCTCAAGGACAAACAGAAGAAGCGCGTTCTTCTGGCCTCCCTCGATACGCGCCGCCCGGCCGCTATGGAGCAGCTGCGCGTGCTCGGCGAACAGGTCGGCGTCGATACCCTTCCTATTGTCGCCACTGAAACGCCGGTCGAGATCGCCCGCCGCGCCGAGCGCGAAGGCCGTCTTGGCGGTTATGACGTTCTCATTCTCGATACCGCCGGCCGCACCCATATCGACGAAGCGCTGATGGTCGAAACGGTCTCCATCAAGGAGATCGCAAAGCCCCACGAAATTCTGCTCGTCGTCGACGCCTTGACCGGCCAGGACGCGATCAACGTCGCCCGTTCCTTCGATACCCGACTCGACGTGACCGGTATCGTCATGACCCGCGTCGATGGCGATGGTCGTGGTGGTGCGGCGCTGTCGATGCGCGCAGCCACCGGCAAGCCGATCAAGCTGATCGGTGTCGGCGAAAAGATGGATGCGCTCGAGGATTTCCATCCCGCGCGTATCGCCGATCGAATTCTGGGCATGGGCGACATCGTTTCGCTCGTCGAAAAGGCCGCCGAGCACGTCACGGCCGAAGACGCCCAGAAGATGGCGGCCAAGCTCAAGAAGGGCTCGTTCGACCTCGACGATCTGCGTGCCCAGCTTTTGCAGATGAAAAAGATGGGCGGCATGGGCGGCCTCATGGGCATGCTCCCCGGTGCGGGCCAGCTCAAGAAAGCCATGGCCGGCGCCAATGTCGACGAAAAGGTTTTCGATCGTCAGATCGCCATCATCAATTCCATGACCAAGAAAGAGCGGGCCAATCCGGACCTGCTCAATGCCTCGCGCCGCAAGCGTATCGCTGCCGGCGCCGGTGTCGAAGTTTCGGAAATCAACAAGCTTTCCAAGCAGCACCGCCAGATGGCGGACATGATGAAGAAGGTGTCCAAGGGCGGCATGGGCGCTCTTGGTGGCATGTTCGGCGGCAAGATGGGCGGCATGCTCGGTGGCATGCCTGATCTTTCCAAGATGGACCCCAAGCAGCTCGAGCAGATGGCGCGTCAGGCCGGCATCAATCCCGATCAATTGAAGGGCTTGCCCTCGGCCGATCTGCCGATGGCCGACAAGCTGCCCACCGACGTCAACAAGCTTTTCAAATCCGCCGGTGGTCCGGGTCTTCCCGGTCTCGGCGGCGCTCCCCGTTTCCCTGGCCTTCCGGGCCTGGGCAAGAAGAAATAACCCAAACTATCAACCGACAGCCTTAGGAATAAAGCAATGTCTCTCAAGATCCGTCTGGCCCGTGGTGGCACCAAGAAGCGTCCTTTCTACCAGATCGTCGTTGCCGACGCCCGTTCGCCGCGCGATGGCCGCTTCATCGAAAAGCTGGGCACCTTCAACCCGCTGCTCGATAAGGCCGCTGAAAACCGCGTCGTCCTCGACACCGAACGCGCCAAGCACTGGCTCTCGCACGGCGCACAGCCGACCGACCGCGTCCTCCGTTTCCTCGACGCTGCTGGCCTCGTGAAGCGCGAAGCCCGCAACAACCCGAACAAGGGTGTTCCCGGCGAAAAGGCCAAGGAACGCGCTGAAGAAAAGGCCGCCAAGGCCGCAGCATCCGCCGAAGGCGCTGCTGAATAATTTTTGGGTCTTTGGACCTGCGAATGGAAAAGCCCCGGTGGAGACACCGGGGCTTTTGTTATCCTGCCAGCTTCTGGCAGCACTAACTTCTATCGCTTGTCGTCTCCAATTCCCGAGGAAAGTGCCATGAGATTTGCGTCCGTCCGTGTCGTCACCAATGATGTCGATGCCCTCAAAGCCTTCTATTCGAAGCTGACAGGGATCGCGCCGACCGATCTGGCCCCCGGCTTTGCCGAAATCAGGTTTGAAGGCTGTACGCTTGCTATCTCCATCACGGAGATCATCGACAAGGTCAATGGCGGCGTCATCGTGCCGGGCGCGAACCGCTCGTCGATGATCGAGTTTGAAGTGAGCGATGTCGAAGCGGTCCGGGCTCAGATCGCGTCGAGCATGCCGGAGGCCATCGTGCAGCAGCCGACGACGATGCCTTGGGGCAATGTCTCGATGCTGCTGCGTGATCCCGATGGGGCCGTGGTGAACATCTTCTCCCGGCCCAATCGCTGAACGGTCACCCGCCATTCGCGCGTAGCGCTCATGGCCTTGCCGCCTCAAATCGCTCCACTGGAGCGATTTGCCCTTGGGGAAGGCGTCAAGCCTTCAACTTAGCCAAGATCGCCGCGCCCATTTCTTCCGTGCCAACCGTCTTGCGGTTGTCCTGGGCGATGTCGGCGCAGCGCAGGCCATCGGCCAGGACGCTGGCGATGGCGCCCTCGACCTTATCGGCCAGTTCGATCATGCCGAACGAATAGCGCAGCGCCATGGCGTGCGAGGCGATCATAGCGATCGGGTTGGCAATGCCCTTGCCGGCAATGTCGGGGGCCGAGCCGTGGACGGGCTCATACATGGCCTTGCGCTTGCCGGTGACAGCATCTGGGGCACCGAGCGCTGCCGATGGCAGCATGCCGAGCGATCCGGTCAGCATCGCGGCCACGTCCGAGAGAATATCGCCGAAGAGGTTGTCGGTGACGATGACGTCGAATTGCTTTGGATTGCGCACCAACTGCATGGCGCAGTTGTCAGCCAGAATATGGTTGAAGGCGACGTCGGCATAATCCTTGGCGACAGTGCGGACGACTTCGTCCCACAGCACGCCTGATTTCATCACGTTCTTCTTGTCGGCCGAGTGGATCTTTTTGCCGCGCGTGCGGGCGAGATCGAAGGCGACGCGGGCTATCCGGTCGATTTCATAGGTTTCGTAAACCTGGGTATCGACGCCGCGCTTCTGGCCATTGCCAAGGTCGGTGATTTCCTTGGGCTCGCCGAAATAGACGCCGCCGGTCAGCTCGCGCACGATCAAGATATCGAGGCCTTCGACCAGCTCGCGCTTGAGCGCAGAGGCGTCGGCGAGTGCGGGGTAGCAGATGGCGGGACGGAGGTTCGCAAAAAGCCCCAGATCCTTGCGGAGGCGCAGGAGCGCGGCTTCCGGGCGCTTGTCATAGGGCACATTGTCCCACTTGGGGCCGCCCACGGCGCCGAAGATAACGGCATCTGCCTTGAGCGCCTTGGCCATGTCGTCTTCGGAGATGGCTTCGCCATGCGCGTCATAGGCACAGCCACCGGCAAGACCGGTATCGATGGCGAAGTCGGTGACACCTTCGGCATTGGACCAGGCGATGATTTTTTCGACCTCGACCATGATCTCGGTGCCGATGCCGTCGCCCGGCAGAAGAAACAGGGAATGGGTGGCCATTTTTGGAAAACTCCTCGCCGTACTGGTGGGTACACCTTGGCGCCGACATATCCGCATTTTGGCTTTTTGTGCAAGGGCACAAAGCAAAACAGCGCTTTCGGGCGAAAGCGCTGTCAGTGTTAACGGAATGCTATCGAAACCGCGACTTAAGCGTGGCTCGTTGCGGCCCCGATCCGAGCCGTCACTTCGATCTCGATCTTCATGCCTTCCTCGATCATCGCAACGATCAGCATCGAGGCTGCCGGGCGGATGTTTCCGAAAACCGGACCCACCGCCGCAACGACTTCATCCACATAAGACTGATCGCCGATATAGTAGACCACCCGCACCGTATCCTCGATCGAAGACCCGGCTTCGCGAAGCGCCTTATCAATGGTCGCGAGCGCATTTTTCGCTTGTTCGCCAACGCTTTCGGGCATTTTCATCGTGGCATAGTCATAGCCCGTCGTGCCCGAGACATAGACCGTATCCTCGTGCCGCACGGCGCGCGAATAGCCAAAAGTCGCTTCAAAGGGAGAGCCGGTGGAAACGCGCTGGACCATTTCTATTCCTTTTAAAGCCAGGGACGCTCGGACGCCATCTTGCCCTCGAAGGACGAAATGGCGGGGTCGGATTTCAGCGTGCCGGCGATATCGTCGAGGCCTTCGAGCAGGATTTGCTTGCGCGATGGGTCGATATCGAAATGCAGCGTGCCGCCGTCCGGACCCTTGATGGTCTGGGCTTCAAGGTCGATGCTGAGCGTCGCATTAGCACCGCGCTCAGCATCGTCGAGGAGGAGTTTTAGCTGCTCGGGCGAGACGACGAGGGGCAAAATGCCGTTCTTGAAGCAGTTGTTATAAAAAATGTCGGCAAAGCTCGTCGAAATCACGCAGCGGATGCCGAAATCGGCGAGGGCCCATGGCGCGTGCTCGCGGCTGGAGCCGCAGCCAAAGTTGTCGCCGGCAATAACGATCTTGGCCTGGCGATAGGCTGGTTTGTTGAGCACGAAATCGGGGTTTTCCGAGCCGTCTTCATTGTAGCGCATCTCTGAAAACAGAGCGACGCCGAGGCCGGTGCGCTTGATCGTCTTGAGGTACTGCTTGGGAATGATCATATCGGTATCGATATTGATGATCGGCAGGGGTGCTGCGACACCCGTCAATGTGGTGAATTTTTCCATCACGAAACCTCGCTTTATCTTGGGTCTTTGAGCCAAAGCGGGATCGGGGTCAAGTCGTCAGGTGGCTAAAGCGTTCGGCGCTTGACCAGCCATAGACCCTTTGTCTACTGGTACGCCTCAAGAATTTACGCGCGCGTCATCTTGCTTACCGGGGGGTTAGCAATGCAAGGACAAGTGCCTAAGATGGTCTCGCTCGGCCAGAGCGGCGCCTCTCATCCAACGTCTGGCCAGCTTTTGCGAGCCCTCGAAGCCATGGCAGGCACAGGCTTCTGCACGCTTTCCTTTGCCGATGGCAGGGTGCAGGCGTCGGAAGGTCTGCATGTGCTTGCCGGCACAACCGATCATATCGGCCAGCAGATCTCGCTCGAATTCATCGAGGCGCGGACCCATCCCGATGATCGGGCCGCGCTCGTCGAGAGTTTTCACATGCTCATGCGCGATCTCCTGCCGATGCGCCGCGATTTGCGGCTCATGCGCGAGGACGGCACGGTCCGGCAGCTCGAATTGCGGTTCGAGCGCCTGATGGATGACGCAAAGCGTCCCATAGGCTGGATCATCTGCGCACTCGATCGCACGCAGGAGGAGAGCCTCCGCAAAGCCATGAGCATGATGCGCCGCCGCCTTCATGCAGTCTTTGAGCGTCTTGATGTCGATATCGCCTGGTTCAGCTCGCTCGATGGCAAATTTCTCGAACTGATCCGCATGTCCGAAGACTTGGGCCTGCCGAAAACGCCGATCTTCACGCTCGAAAGCTGGTTCAATTCGATCCATCCGGACGACCGGCAGATCGTGCTCGACAGCATCGAGCGGCAGGACATTTATACGGGCGAGGTCCGGGTCGAAATCGCGCCAGGCGAATATGTGCCCATGCGCAATGTCCGCTACCCCGTTGCGGACGAAAATGGCCAGCCGGTCGAATGGCTCGGGCTCACTTCGATCAGGCGTCCCGGGCATGGCGGTGTCATCGCCGAAGATGTGGCGAGCGAGGAGCTGCTCAATGGGCCGCTGCTGCGTGGCGCGCGCAATCTTCTCGGCTGGACCATTCCGGTTCTCGCGGAACAATCTGGCGTTTCAGCCTCGACCATCATGCGCATCGAGGAAGCGACGGCGCCGGTGATCGAGGTGGCGCGTCGGCGCACGGCCGAACGGCTGACCCGCGCCCTCACCGAGGGTGGGTTGATCTTTCACCGCACACTGACGGGAAAGCTCGCGATTTCGCTCTAGCTGTTAGCCGCTTCCATGCGCCCAGCAGCGCGAGCAAAGCCCTCGGCGATGGCAACGCGCATGGCCTCCCGGGCGGCGATGGCATCCCGCGCCGAAATCGCATCTGCAATGGCCCGATGCACAGCAACGGTCTGGGTCAAAGCCTCTGGCTCATTGACCGGCGAGGATATCGTGAAGGCCGCGGTCAGCGCCATTTCGACAAGCGCACTGATCGAAGCCATGAAGGGATTGCCCGACGCATCGGCCACGGTCTTGTGGAAATCGAGATCGTGGCGGGCAAAGTCTTCGGGCGTCCCTGCCTTCGCCATCAGCTCAACCGTTGCGAGGAGGCCCGCGGCCTGATCATCGGTCCGCCGCTCGGCCGCCAGCGCCGCGGCTTCGATTTCGATACCGATGCGCACTTCCGCAAGACTTTGCAGGAAGCTCACTTCTGGTCCGAGTTCGAAATGCCAGGCAAGGACATCGGAATCAAAAAGATTCCAGCGATTACGGGGCAAGACACGCGTGCCGATCCGCGCCCGCGCTTCGATCAGACCCTTTGCCGCCAAGGTCTTCAGCGCTTCGCGTAGCACCGTGCGCGACACGCGAAACCGCTCAAGCAGTTCCGTATCGGGCGGCAGGATCGAGCCTTCGGGATATTGGCCGGAAACGATGGCAAAGCCGAGATCCCAAAGCACGTCCGAATGGAGGTTCCGCGCGCGGTTGCGGCCCGAGAGAATGGCGATGAGGTCGCCTGAGTGGCGCGCACGGCCGCCGGATCGATCCATGCTGGCTCTCCTTGGGCAATGGTTGGGCGACCTAATCACAGTCGAATAAGTATGACAATATAAGCGCTCCTCTGTGCACTGGACAGGCAGGAGCCCGCTCGCCATGGTGCGGCCAATACGATTCCGGATTTGCCGCAGGACCCTGTCATGACCGAAAAAACTCAACTCGATGCCGTGCTCGCCCATGTCGATCAGGGGCTTGAGCAAAGTCTGGCGCGGCTCTTTGATCTTTTGCGCATCAAGTCGATTTCGACCGATCCCGCTTATGCTGCAGAATGCCAAAAGGCCGCCGACTGGATCGCGGGGGAACTCAATGGCCTTGGTTTTGATGCCAGCGCCCGCCCGACCCCCGGCCATCCGGTGGTCGTCGCCCATGGCCCGGAACAGGCCGGCCCGCATGTGCTGTTTTATGCTCACTATGACGTGCAGCCGGTCGATCCGCTCAATCTGTGGCATTCCGATCCCTTCGATCCGCAGATCAAGGAAGACGCTGCCGGCCGCAAGATCATCGTTGCCCGCGGCGCGTCCGATGACAAGGGCCAGATGCTGACCTTCATCGAGGCCTGCCGCGCCTATAAGGCCGTCACGGGCAGCCTGCCGGTTCGCGTCTCGCTGATGCTCGAAGGCGAGGAAGAATCCGGCGGCAAGAACCTGCCGCCCTTCATGCGCGAAAATGCCGAGGAGTTGAAAGCCGATATCGCGCTCGTTTGCGATACCGATATGTGGGACCGGCAAACCCCGTCGATCACCACCATGCTGCGCGGCCTTGTCGCCGATGAGATCGTCATCACTGCGGCTGACAAGGACCTCCATTCCGGCATGTTCGGCAATGCGGCCCGTAATCCCAATCAGGTCCTGGCCGAAATCATCGCCAGCCTCCGCGCCCCGGATGGCTCGGTGACGCTCGACGGCTTTTATGACGATGTCGCCGAAATTTCGCCCGAGCTGAAAGCCCAGTGGCAGGGCCTTGGTTTCGATGAAAAGGCCTTTCTTGGCGAAGCGGGCCTATCGCTGCCGGCCGGCGAACAGAGCCGCTCGGTCCTCGAAATGCTCTGGGCCCGCCCAACCTGCGAAATCAATGGCATGATCGGCGGCTATACCGGCGACGGTTTTAAAACCGTCATTCCGTCCAAGGCTTCGGCGAAAATCTCGTTCCGCTTGGTCTCCGGCATGGACCCCAAGAAGATCCGTGCCGCTTTCCGGGCCCATGTCGAAAAGATGATCCCAGCCGATTGCTCGGTCGAGTTCATTCCGCATGGCGGCTCGCCGGCCATCACCGTCCCGGCCGGTGGCGAATTCCTCCGCAAGGCGCTCAATGGTCTCTCAGCCGAATGGGGCAAGCAGGCCGTCATCACTGGCTCGGGCGGCTCGATCCCGGTTGCGGGCGATTTCAAGTCGATCCTCGGGCTCGATACGCTCCTCATCGGCTTTGCCCATGTGGACGATCAGATCCACAGCCCCAACGAGAAATACGATCTCGACAGCTTCCACCGCGGCATCCGCTCCTGGATCCACGTGCTGGCCGCGCTTGCCGCGTAAAGTCATCACGTCATCCCCGCCCCGGCGGGGATGACATCGCTTTGGTTTCAAGCAAGTACAACGGCGAGGATCGCCAGCACTGCGGGCACGGTCTGGACGAACACGATCTTCCGGCTCGATGTAGCGCCGCCCACAATGCCGGCAACGGCAACGCAGGTCAGGAAGAAGATCTTGATCTGCCAGGCCAGCGCCGGATCGGGATGCACGAGACCCCAGATGAGGCCGGCGGCGAGAAAGCCATTATAAAGGCCTTGATTGATGGCCAGCACCTTTGTGCTGCGCGCAAAATCGGGCGCCAGATTAAACGCCTTCTGGCCGCGCGGCGTGTCCCACCAGAGCATTTCCAAGAGCATGATATAGACATGCAGCAGCGCCACGGCTGCAACGAGAACAAAAGCCACAACCGTCATTTTTCAGGCCTCCACAGCAACATCGAGAGCAAGTTCAACCATGTCGCGCAGCGAGGTCTGGCGCGCTTCGGCGTCGATTTCCTCATGCGTGATCAGGCAATCGGTCATGGTGCAGATGGTCAGGGCGCGGACATCGAACCTGGCGGCGAGCGTATAGAGCACGGCCGCCTCCATCTCGACGCCGATCACGCCATGCTCGGGCAGCTTGTCGTAACCGGCCATGCCATCGGCATGATAGAAAATGTCCGACGAGAGCATATTGCCCGCATGATAGCGCAGGCCCCGGGCATCGGCCCTGTCTGCGGCGTCGCGCAACAGCCCGAAATCGGCCATGGGCGCAAAATTGAAGGCGCCGAACCGGCCCTTGACGATGGAGCTATCGGTCGAGGCCGCCTGCGCCAGAATGATGTCGCGCACCTTCACCTTGGCATTGAGCCCGCCGCAGGTGCCGACGCGGATCAGCGATTTGACCCCATAAACGTTGATCAACTCGTTCACATAGATGGCGAGCGATGGTTGGCCCATGCCGCTCGCCTGCACAGAAACCGGTTTGCCCTTCCAGGTGCCGGTATAGCCGAGGCAATTGCGCACGGAATTGACGAGCTTTGGCGCCTCGAAAAACGTCTCGGCGATCCACTTGGCGCGCAGGGGATCACCGGGCAGCAGCACGGCCTCGGCATAGTCGCCTGGTTTTGCATGATTATGCGGGGTCAAGGTTTTCTCCTCGTCTCGTGCCGGTACCGAGCAATGACACCAGCGCCAAGAGTTGACAATCCCAGTGCGGAACGCGCTCGCCAGTCCCGGCATTGCTCCTCTTCAAGGGACAGAAGGAGGCTGGGATGTCCGACAAGATAGAAGCCAAGGTGACGCATCGTTTTCGCGCGAGCCCCGAGCGGGTCTACGACGCATTCGTCGATCCCGATCTGGCGCGCCGCTGGCAGGCGGCATGGCTGCGGCGCAGCGGGGAAAGCGGCAATCTGACCGAGGTTCAGCTCGAGCCACGCGTCGGTGGCCGCCTGATGCTGGCCGACGGGCAGACCGGAACGCGGGCGCGACATTTCGGCGAATTCCTCGCGCTTGAGCGGCCGAGCAAGATCGCCTTTTCCTGGATGGTGCATGAAAGCGAGGCCGAGGATCCGGCCATCGTCGAAATGATCATCGAGCCCGAAGCCAATGGCCCCGGCAGCGTCGTCACGCTCTACAACACGCTCGATGCGCAATTCGAGGATTGGCTGGCCCAGACCGAACGCGGCTGGATGGCCATGCTCGGCGGTATCGAGGATGTCATCGAGAGGCGCGATATTCCCTCGATGCGCTAGGTGCTTGACGCGCGTGGTCCTGCGGCCCATCTAAAGCGCGAAACTTTTGGAGCATGATCATGGTCGCCAAGATCTTTATCGATGGGGAAGCCGGAACCACGGGGCTGCAGATCCGCGATCGCCTCGCCGGCCGCCGCGATCTCGAAGTGCTCTCCATCGCGCCCGAAAAGCGCAAGGATCAGGAGGAGCGCAAGCGCCTCCTCAATGCAGCCGATGTCGCCATTCTCTGCCTCCCCGATGAGGCGGCCAAGGAGAGCGTGCGGCTCATCGAAAACGGCACGACCCGCGTCATCGATGCCTCGACCGCCTTTCGGGTGAATCCCGACTGGGCCTATGGCTTTGCCGAGATGGACAAGGATCAGGCCGAGAAAATCGCCAATGCACGCTTTGTCTCTAATCCCGGCTGCTGGCCGCAGGGCCTGATCGCCGGTCTCCGTCCCCTCATCGCGGCTGGCTTTATTCCCGCCGATCATCCGATCATCTATCACGGCATTTCCGGTTATACCGGAGGCGGCCGCCAGATGGTCGAGGACTATGTGGCCGAAGGTGCATCGGCGAGCCAATATATGCCCTATGGCCTCACCTTCATGCATAAGCACGTGCCGGAGATGACGCTCTATACCGGCCTCCAGCGCGAACCGCTGTTCGAGCCCGTCGTCGGCAATTTCGCGCAAGGGATGACGACGTCCCTCCCGCTTCATCTGGGTACGCTCGCCAAGGTCCCGACCGGCGCCGAAATCCATGCGGCCATTGCCGATCACTTCGCTGCCGTCCCCGACAGTTTCGTCAAGGTCGCACCCTATGATCCCGCCCTCGGCAAGACCGCTGCGCTCGATCCGCAGGTGCACAACGGCACCAATACGCTGACTCTCCATGTCTTTGCCAATGACGCGCGGGCCCAGGCCGCGGTGGTCGCGGTCTACGACAATCTCGGCAAGGGCGCATCGGGCGCTGCGGTCCAAAATCTTAACCTGATGCTAGGCGTTGCAGCAGCCGAGAGCCTTGCCGCCTGAGAAAGGGTTTTGCGACTATGACCGAATACAAAATCCGGCGTGAAGAAGACGCAACGCATGGGCGCTATGTCATCGACCTCGCGCCCGGCGCCGAGGCCGAAATGACCTATCGCAAGGCCGATGGCCGTATCATCGTCGACCATACCGGCGTGCCGCGCGAATATGAAGGTCGCGGCATCGCTCTACAACTGGTCAAAGCCTCGATCGCCGACGCGCGCAGCGAGGGGTTTAAGATCACCCCGGTCTGCCCCTATGTGGTTGTCCAGTTCGATCGCCACCCGGATTGGGCGGATCTGCGCGCCTAGTCTTCGTAGGCGAGGCCCAGCAGATTATCCTCGCGCCAGATCAGCCGGCAGAGTTCGAGCCGATGTCCAAAGAGCACATAAAAACGCTCGGGCGTCGGCCACGGCTCCAGCAGTTCGACCTTGGCCCCAAATGGCGATGCATTGCGCAACAGGGCCGGCACGCGCAAAAGCCCGTCGCCCAGCACGATCGTGGCATCGAGCCGAACCTTATCCCGTGGCCGAAGCCTGCGCTCTTTCTGTTCCATCCCCCTATAATAGCCCAGACCCCGCCCGCGATCCTGCCGCGTTTAATTCAAAGGCGATGGAAGCGGATTCAGGGAGGTTTGGTGGAGCTGAGCGGGATCGAACCGCTGGCCTCGTCATTGCGAACGACGCGCTCTCCCAACTGAGCTACAGCCCCACACAGCTTTCAATATTGCCATGTTCGGACCGTGGATCAAGAGGGGTCGACGTCAGACGAGACGGTGTTCGATCAGGCTCTTGCCAGTGGCTATGGCAGACTCCGCGGCCGTGATCAGCGGGCGTCCAAGCCTTTCGCTGCCGCGGCGGCCGTCGAGGCGTTTGAGAGCGCCGAGCTCGTGAATGTTGCCCGCGATGTCCCGATCGAACAGCGCGGCAATCCTCACGACGACATTGGGTAATTCCGCTGTCGGGATGCGGCGGTCCGGAAAGGCAGGCTTCATCGCCTTGGCCAAGTCGGCCATGCGATAGGTGCCTTCCGAGGCGATGCAGCGCTGGCCGGTCGCGGCGGGATCGGTCATGGCATCGACATGGAGCGCGGCGACATCGCGCACGTCGACGATCGACATGCCCAATTTCGGCACAGCCGGCAATTTGCCGTCGAGGAGGCGCGAAACCAGCGCCGCCGATGTGCCCGGATCGTCGTCGAGCAGCGGCCCGAGAATGGCGGCCGGATTGATCACCGCGAGATCATCGTGCCGCCCGGCCCCGTCCATCAGCTCCCACGCGGCTTTCTCCGCCAGGGTTTTGGATTTGGCATAGGTGCCCGTTTTGGAGCTCTCGACATTGGTCCAGTCCGCCTCGGTCAGCACGCGCGCATAGTCCTCATGGCCATATTGGACTGCGGCAATGGACGAGGTCAGTACCACGCGCTCGACCTGAGCGCGCAACGCCGCCTCGATCGCCCGGCGCGTGCCGTCCACAGCCGGACGGATCAGCTCGTTCGGATCTTTGGGGATTTCGAGCACGAAGGGCGAAGCCGTGTGCTGGAGAAAGCGCACGTCCGCCATCGCCGCGTCCCAGCCCTTATCGTCGAGGAGATCGAGGGCGACGAAATCGAGCCGGCTGACATCGGCCCCCGCCTTGGCCAGCGTTTTCCGAACCTTATCGGCCTTATCGAGCTTGCGGACGCTGCCGCGCACGGCATAGCCGGCCTTGAGTAGAGCCAGCGCGACATGGCCGCCGAGAAAGCCGGAAATGCCGGTGAGAAGAACGAGATCGGACATGGCGCGGCTTTCCCACTTAAGTTGTTACGAACGCGACGATGGCTCAGACCGTTTCCCACCGCTCCGATTTTTCGCTCCGGAAGATGGCATCGAGCACCTTCATCGAGGCGATCGCATCCTCGATGCCATAGGGCAGGGGCGTTTCGCCGAGCACTGCCGCGGCAAAGGCCCGTGCCTGCTCGGTATATTGATCGCAGGCGGGAAGGATTTCGCGCCGCGCCAGCGAACCATCGAGCGGCGAACCGGTATCCACAGTGATGGCCGTACGCTCATCGGCCGGCGCATTATAGGGAATGAGAATTTCAAGCTTGCCCTTGGTCCCCTGCACCAAAACCCGCTGATGCGGCACGAGCTGTGTGGAGCAGGTAAAGGTCAGCCGCTTGCCCTTGCCGAAATCGAGAATGGCGCTGGCCAACCGATCCGTGCCGAATCCGGGATCGCGCTCGACAAGCGAAACCACCCGCTGCGGCTCGGCTTCGAACAGGAACCGGCCTGATGTCACCGGATAGCACCCGATGTCCAAAATACCGCCGCCGCCGATATCGGCCTGGTTGCGCACATTGCCTGCATCGTTGTTGAAATAGGAAAAGACCGCATTGATGGCGCGGACCTCGCCCAATTCGCCCGAGCGGATGATTTCGCGCGCCCGCTGCCATTGGGGATGAAAGCGGATCATGAAGGCTTCCATGACGAGGCGCCCCTCGGGCACCTGCCGCAGCTCTTCGGCTTCCTGCGCGGTGATAGCGATCGGCTTTTCGCAGAGCACATGCTTGCCGGCGCGCGTCGCGGCAAGGGTCATGGGCACATGGAGGTGGTTGGGAAGCGGATTATAGATCGCGTCGATCTCGGGATCGGCGAACAGTTCTTCATAGGAGCCATAGGCCTTGGCAATCCCGAGCGTGTTGGCGGCTTCCCGCGCCTTGCTGAGATCGCGCGAGGCGATAGCGACCACTTCGCAATTGTCCGCCTTCTGGATGGCTGGCGTCACCTTGGCCATGCCGATATTGGCGGTCGACAAAATCCCCCAGAGCACTTTCTTGGTCACGTCGCATCTCCTCGCTTCTGTCTAAGGCCTAGCCTTGCGGTGGGCCCTAGGGCAAGGGCCACCTTCCAGACGCCGGGTTGCCAGCACACGCTTTTGTGCCTCCATCTTGCCGGGATGCTTATGTTAACGTCGCGCTAACAGGGCCCGAGGGGCCCGAGCAGCGGGGACATTCATGCAGCTCAAGCCCAATGCCTTCCGGCTCAGCGAGACGGTGCGCGGCGTCGAAACCATGACGCGCTTTTCCCTCGCCGTGCTGGCGCTGGCGTCCGGTGTCTATACCTATCTTGGCGTGCGCGGCCTGCTCGATGGCTCCGCCACCTTCGTCTTCTTTGCCGCCATCATCTATTCGGCAGCCGTCTCGGTCGCCATCTACGCCTTCTGGACCTTCATGATGCGGTTCATTCCGCTCGTGACCTCAGGCGTCCAGCGCGTCGGCCTCTTTCTCACCATGGGGATAGGGTGCCTCATGATCATGGCCATGAGCTCCTGGCTCAATGCGGCCGCGCTCGCCGGCTCCGCCGCCACCGAACAGCATATGGCGGTGACGCTCCAGGGCTATGCCGAAGACCTCGATCTCGCCCATGCCAATGCGCTCGCCGCGCAAAGCCTTCTTCCCGACGTGCAGCGCGCGGCCGAACGGTTTTCGGGTCTCGCGGCGGATGAACGCGAATCCGGTGCTTTGACAGGTACCACCGGTTCGGGCAGCGTCGTGCAATTGCTCACCCAGATGGGCACGCAGATGAACCAGCTTGCGGCCACCATCACCGGCAGCCGCGACGAAGTGGCAACGCTCTTTGAGCAGGGCTCGGCTCGGCTCGCCACCATGCGCGAATTGGTTTCAACGCCCGGCGCCATCGAGCCGCGCACCGATAGTTTTCAAAGCGAGGCCGTGCAGCTCTCGGCCATCATCGCGTCCCTCCAACAAACCGGCGTTGCGGCATCCGTCCGTCGCGCATCCGATGATCTCTCGGCGGGCTTCATCGCGCCGGTCGCCGATGGACAATCGGCCGATCTGATGAACCGCCAGGGCCAGGTGATGGAGACGGTGCGCGCCTCGGTTGCTGCGCAATCCGCCGCGCTCAGCGCTGCGGCCGACGAAATCCTTGCAACGCCCCCCGTCGAACAGCGGCGCTATACGCCCCTCTCGAGCGCCGAAGCCGTGCTGCGCTATTGGCAGGATTTTATCCCGTCCTGGGCCGGCGCCATTTCCATCGATCTTCTGCCCGTCGTGCTGGTGCTCGTCCTGATGATCG
This sequence comes from Devosia sp. BK, assembly GCF_032907385.1. Classification (NCBI taxonomy): domain Bacteria; kingdom Pseudomonadati; phylum Pseudomonadota; class Alphaproteobacteria; order Hyphomicrobiales; family Devosiaceae; genus Devosia; species Devosia sp. BK. Next base: position 258,107 of record NZ_JAIMBX010000002.1, on the reverse strand, counting down.
TCAACGACGCCATGCGCCGGGAGTCGTCCTCGCTCGAAGAAGCCGAGAACATCACCGCTGCCGAAATGCTGCGCGCTATGGCGCTTTATCGCCGCATGGAGGCGGCCGGGATCGATGTGAAGACGGGTCAGCCCAAGCGCGAACCCGAAGTTGAACCCGCTCCCGCCGAACCGACGCCTGCCGTTGCCGAGGCGCCGGTTGAAGACGCCACCGTCACCCCCATCGAAACCGCGCAGCGCAAGCGTACCGATGGACCGCGCCCGGCATGAAAACCGATGCCAATGCCCGCGCACAATCAGCAAGCCCGGGCATCATCGCCCGGCTCGCTGCCATCGACGATGGCGCAATCATCCGCGTCGCCTTCTTTGCCCTGCTGGTCGGAACGGCAAGCGTGCTCTATGTCGATTTTCGCGAACTGGCACTGAGTGAACCGCCGGCTGTGCTGCCCACCCTCGAGCCCATTCTGCCGCCGGCTCAGCCCACTGAAGGTGACCCGGCCGGCCGGCCGATGCCGTCCATCACTACAGCGCCCGATCTCCTCGAAGCGCCACTTGCCATTACCCTTTCGGCCGGTAGGGAGCTCAAGTTGACCGGCAGCATCGATCCGGGCTCCGCGCAAAGATTTGCCGACGAGATTGCGGCGCGCGGCGAATACGTTGAGACTGTAGTTCTCGATTCGCCCGGAGGTTCGGTGATGGACGCGCTGGAGATCGGCGCCCTCATCCAGGAAAAGGCCCTCGCGACCAAGGTTGTCGCCGGTAATCTCTGTGCCTCGTCCTGCCCCATCATTTTCGCCTCTGGCGCCGAGCGCATCGCCAGTCCCGATGCTGCCATCGGCGTTCACCAGATCTATGCGGCGAGCCTTGGCGAGGGCGCGGCGGATGCCGTTGCGGTCGCAGGCGTCGCTATGGCCGATGCGCAGGCGACCACAGCGCAAATCACGCGACACCTGATCAAGAGCGGGGTCGACCCCGCCATGTGGCTGCACGCGCTCGATACGCCGCCAGACCGGCTCTACTATTTTTCAACGGAGGAAATGGAGGAGCTAAAGCTCGTCACACAGTTCGAGCAGAATTGAAGCAATGCACGGAACCGATGGAGGATCGGAGCCGTTTCGTAGCTGAGGGCCAATGTGCCCAACCTCGTGGAGGAGGCCAAACATGTCGAACACACACACTTTGACGCGCCACAGCGACATTCAAAGCTGGGTTAGCGATCGCAAGGGCATTCCAGCAATCGCCCGTATCAGAAACCGTTTCGGCGAAGAGAAATCCAAGCTTTTGCTTCGCTTTGTGCGCAGCCAGGGCCTCGGCGTCGATGACGGCATGAGCCCTTGTTCCTGGACAGCCTGGTTCGCCGAACTGGACCGCCAGCAACTCGCGCTCAAGATCACCCCGACCGGCGAGTGCGAACTGGTTCCGCGTGCGGCGCTGAACTGAGTTTTTCTGTGCTCGCAGCGCTCTGTGGCGTATTCGAATCCAAGCTTGGGGCAGGGGCGATAGACACCCTGTCCCTACCCTTTGCCTTGGCATCATAAAGCGCCATATCGGCCCGCCGCAGCAAGTTCGAGAGGCTTTCGCCCTCGTCGAGCACGGCAATGCCGAATGAGCAGGTAATCCGCTTGTCGGTACCGCGTATCTCTTTGGGCAGTTCGCGTAGACGTAATCGCGCGGCCTCGGCTGCGCCCCGCGCGACTGTCAGCCCGGCCCCCGGCAGGAGCACGGCAAACTCCTCGCCGCCCATCCGCGCAACGACGGCCCGCTGATCAAAACTCTCTTTCAGGAGCTCGCCAAACATGGCGATCACCTGGTCGCCACGATCATGACCATAGGTGTCGTTGATCTGCTTGAAATGGTCGATATCGGCGGTGATCGCGACGGCAGGCATTCCCGCCCGCTGCGCCATCAGCCGCGCCCTTTCGGCCTGTTCGTCAAAGCCGCGCCGGTTGAGAAGACCTGAAAGCGGGTCGGTTTCCGAAAGCGTCGTCATATCCGCAATGACATCGCGCGTCATGATCAGGAGAATGAGCAGTCCATTGGCGATGATCAAGACGCCGCCGCTCGCCTGTGAAATGGCGGCATAATTGCTCGAGAGATAGCCCTGAACCGACCCTCCCGAGCCGATGGCCAGCGCGAGGAACGGCTTGCCCAAAAACGTCAGCGCGCTTAGCGCAAAGAGCGATACCAGCGTCAGGTCCAGCATGCGCCGCGATCTGTTGGCCAGAATGATCTGGATACCGATCACATGCATCAGCGCATAGGGCGCCTGATAGATCAGCCCGCGCGCCAGCGAATCCCGCGGCATGCCGAGTGTGAAAAGATTGATCCCCAGCGCCAGCGCAAACAAGAGGCCGAGCGAGAGCCACGGCACCCTGACCTCATAGTGCCGCGCGAGACCAATATTGGACAACAGCATGGCCGTCAGAAACGCGGCAAAACTGCCGTAGGCGGCGGCCTGCGCATTGGTCTGGTAGGGCATGGAATATTCGAGCAGCCCGATGACGAAAGTCATCGAATAGGCCAGAGCCTGCCAGCGCGCGCCCACGGCCGAGCGGCGATAAACGGCAATGAAGCCGAACGCCGAGACGAAGATGGCCCCGACGCAAAGATTGATTGCCAGAACGATGCTCGCCGCGCTCAAGGACTGCTTCCGGAAATTTGAACCGGCTCAGCCTGACAGAGCTTCCGTAAGACATCGTAAAGCTGGGTATGCAGCCTAAGGGGCGCTTAGCCCCGCGGCGTCACGCCAAGCGCCTGGCCCAGAAGTTCGAACGAGCGACGGCGCAACTCGTAGGAGTGGATCGTCGTCGTGATCATCACTTCGTCGGCCCCTGCTTCTTCGGCCTTGGCCGTGATTTCTTCGGCCATGCGCTCAGCGCTGCCGACCATCCAGAGACTGCCCTGATGGGAAATCACCTGCTGCTGTTGCGGGGTCAGCGATTTCATCCGCTGTGTTGCGGCTTCCGGCGGCATCAGGTTGCGCTGCTCGCCGGTGACGAAGAGCGCCCAATTGACCGCCTGCGAGGTCGCAAGAAACGCCGCTTCTTCCTCTGTCGGCGCTGCAATCACCGAAAGGCACAAAATCGTCTTGGGCTCGGCAAAGTCTTCAGACGGCACGAAGGCCTCGCGATAGGCGGCAAAGGCCGGCGCCGCGGGCGTGTGCGAAAAATGCGCGGCAAAGGCATAGCCAAAGCCAATCTGGCCAGCCGCTTGCGCGCTGGCACCGGACGAACCCAGCAGCCACTTTGGCGGCAGGCGAATACCGCCTGGCGAAACCGGTACGCGCGAATAGGGATGATCGGGCGGGAAATTGTCCTCGTCGAACGCCATGAGTTCAGCGAGGTACTGCGAAAATTCCTCGCCGCCGCCTGAGCGCAGCGCCCGCATGGCATAGCCGTCGCCACCCGGTGCGCGGCCGAGCCCGAGATCGATGCGGCCGGGGTGCAGCGCTTCCAGGGTCCGATAGGCTTCGGCAATGCGCAGCGGCGCGTGATTGAGCAGCATCACGCCGCCCGAGCCGACGCGCAGCCCCTTGGTCGCCGCAACCGCACTGCCGATCAGGATTTCAGGCACGGAGGAGGCAATCGAGGGCATGCCATGGTGTTCGGCATACCAAAGCCGGTGATAGCCATAATCGTCTGCCGCCTGCGCCAGCTTCACCGTCTCGGCCATGGCGTCGGTGGTCGAACTGCCTTGGGCGATGGGGGCGAGATCCTGGAGCGAAAGGGCAAAAGAAGCAGACATGACATTATCCGGTTTGAAACCAATCATCGTTAGATCACGATGATGGCGCCCGAATTCAACCCTCGATCGCGGCTTTCCGGTCACTTTTGCCGCTGCACGCGCCGCAAACGCACTTGGGGGCTGGAGCCGAATTGACTTTTGAGGCTAGTGAGGTGCTTCTTGGGGAACAGTGAGATCGGTGTGATGCTGCGTAAGATCTTTTTCGGTGCGATCGGTATGCTGGCTCTTTCTGCCAGCCCGGCCCTGTCCCAGAACCTTTATGATCCCCATCCGCTCGCCGGCGTGGTCGACGAATTGCGTTTCGGTATTCATGCGCATGACGTGCACCATGCCGCCCTGCCGTTTCTCATGAACGAATGGCGCCTCAATCAGGTCGAAGACATCAGCTTCGATGTGCTCTTCACCTCGCCCGATATCGATGCCTTCCGCTGGATCGGCTCGCCGCGTCCCGAAGTCGGCACAACCATCAATCTCGATGGCCAGGATAGCCTCCTTCATGCCGGCCTCACCTGGCAGTTGCCGGTCTTCGATACGCCATTCTATCTCGAAGGCACTTTTGGTGGCGCCGTACACAACGGCGCGCTGGAAAACGCCGCGCCCGGCCGCAAGAATTTTGGCTGCTTCCTCAATTTCTATGAGCGTTTTGGCGTCGGCGCCCGCCTCGGTGAGAATGCCACGGCGACCGTCACCTATGAGCACACGTCGAACAACGGCTATTGCTCGCAGAACGACGGGCTCTCCAATTTCGGCGTGCGCCTCGGCTATAAGTTCTAAAGCGCGTCGCGACCTTTAAGGGTCGCTCTTAGCGCTTTAGCTGTTTGGTTCAACGCATGTCTTTATCCCGAAACCGGTGCCCACTTTCGGGAGACATGCTTTAGGCCGCTTGTCCCGCGGCAAAGCCCGAAGCCCAGGCCCACTGGAAATTATAGCCCCCAAGCCAGCCGGTAACGTCGACTGCTTCGCCCACGAAGTATAGGCCTGGCACGGTCCGCGCCATCATGGTCTTGGCATCGAGCCCTGTCGTATCGACGCCACCGAGCGTGACTTCAGCCGTGCGATAGCCTTCCGACCCAACCGGCTTCAACGTCCAGCGCGAAACCTGATCGGCCACCGGCTGCAGCTTCTTGTCCGAAAAATCGCCGATCATGCCCGGCTGGTTGATCATCTCGCCCATGAGTTGTGCCAGACGCTTTGGCAGATGACCGGCCAGCACGGTCTGGACGTGGTTGCGCGGCTGTTCCTTGCGCGCCGCCTGCAGCATGGCCAGCGCATCCTGCTCAGGCAGAAGATCGACGGAGATGCTGTCGCCCTCGCGCCAATAGGACGAGATCTGCAGGATCGCCGGACCCGACAGCCCGCGATGGGTAAAGAGCAGCGCTTCGCGGAATTTTGTCTTGCCCGTCCCGACTATCGCATCGGTCGAGACACCAGCCAATTCGCGCAATTCTTCGAGCTTACCTTCCTCAAAGGTCAGGGGCACGAGCGCCGGGCGCGTATCGGTGACATTGAGCCCGAATTGCTTGGCGAGCGTATAGGCAAAACCGGTCGCTCCCATCTTGGGGATGGACTTGCCGCCCGTCGCCACGATCACGCTTTCAGAGGTGACATAGCCATCGCCGACGAGAACCTTGAAACCTGCATCGGTCTTTTCGACCGAACCCACGGTGCGTCCGGTCCAGATCGCCGCGCCAGCCTGGCGCAGTTCGTCGATCAGCATGGCAACGATTTGCGTGGCCGGTCCATCGCAAAACAGTTGGCCGAGCGTCTTCTCATGAAAAGAGATGCCGCGCTTTTTCACCTTTTCGATGAACATTTCGGGCGTGTAGCGCGACAGCGCCGACAAGGCGAAGCGCGGGTTCTGGCTCAGGAAGCGCTCGCGCCCCAGGACATGGGTCGCGTTGACATTGGTAAAATTGCAGCGCCCGCCGCCCGAAATGCGGATCTTTTCACCTGGATCACGCGCATGATCGACCACGAGCACCCGCCGTCCGCGCCGCCCGGCCTCAATCCCCGCCATAAGCCCCGCCGCGCCTGCACCGAGAATGATGATGTCGAAATCGGTCATGTTTTTGGTCCTTGGCGCGCGTTCCTCCCTCCCGTACCCCCCTCCCGGCCTCCCCCACAAGGGGGGAGGTGCCGATCTGCTGTTTTAGGGGGATGCTGCCACGCCTGCCATGACACACCCCCTTTGATGGGCTCCGAGCCGTCCCGAAGGGCAAATCGCTCCAGCGGAGCGATTTGAGGGGAGGAGGATGGGAGGGGGTGGAGCCACGCCCGCAGACCCTTCCCAACCAATCTTCATTGACTCTTTCCTATTTGAGAGTATGAGAAGTCCTGCTTTTCCTATCAGAGCACTGATTTTCATGCGCAGCTTCGGCCACATCGCCGTTTTGACGACCACAAGGCTCATAGCCGGTGGCCTGACTGCCATGATGAAAACCACCAAAACCGCCTGACGCTTTTCCCCGGGTTCCCTCCCGCCGGGGAGAGGCTCACAGCACTGACCGCGGTGATCGAGATCATCGCGCGGGGGCGGAAAAGGTTAAGGGACCGGAGTTCCAAAAATGGGTTATCGCGTCGCTGTCGTCGGGGCCACGGGCAATGTGGGCCGCGAAGTTCTCAATATCCTGGCCGAGCGCAAGTTCCCGGCTGACGAGGTCTTTGCCCTCGCGTCCTCCCGCTCGATTGGCCGGGAAATTTCCTATGGCGACAAGGTGCTCAAGGCGCGCGACCTGCAGCACTTTGATTTCTCGACCGTCGATTTTGCCATCATGTCGGCTGGCGGCTCCATCTCCAAGGATTGGGCGCCCAAGATCGCGGCGGCCGGTGCCGTCGTCATCGATAATTCCTCTTACTGGCGCTACCACTCCGACGTGCCGCTGATCGTGCCGGAAGTGAACGGCCATGTGCTCGATCGCTGGCTCAAGGACGAAAAGCGCAACGGCATCATCGCCAATCCCAATTGCTCGACGGCTCAACTCGTCGTGGCGCTGAAGCCACTCCACGATGCAGCGACCATCAAGCGCGTCGTCGTCTCGACCTACCAGTCGGTTTCCGGCGCCGGCAAGGAAGGTGTCGACGAGCTCTGGAACCAGACCAAGGGCATTTTCGTCAACGACTCGCCGACCCCGCAAAAGTTCTCCAAGCAAATCGCCTTCAACGTCATCCCCCATATCGATGTGTTCATGGAAGACGGCTACACCAAGGAAGAATGGAAGGTTCTGGCCGAGACCAAGAAGATCCTCGATCCCAAGATCAAGGTCACCTGCACCGCCGTACGCGTGCCGGTCTTTGTCGGTCACTCTGAATCTGTCAATCTCGAATTCGACAAGCCCATCTCGGCTGACGAAGCGCGCGATCTCTTGCGCGAAGCGCCCGGCATTGCCGTTCTCGACAAGCGCGAACCCGGCGGCTACGCCACGCCGGTCGAAACCGTAGGCGATTACGAGACCTATGTCAGCCGCATCCGCGAGGACGTCACGGTCGAAAATGGTCTCGCCATGTGGGTCGTCTCCGACAACCTCCGCAAGGGCGCGGCGCTCAATGCCATCCAGATCGCCGAAACCCTCATCGAAAAGGGTTTCAAGGCCCGCGCCATCGCAGCCTGACCATTCCCCTGCGCCGTCCGGTTCCGGCATGGCGCAGGGCAGACATTTTCCGAAGTGACTTTTAGTGGCGCGCGTCAGGGTGTAAGCCCCAACCGCGCCCCAAATCCACGTTTTGCGGAAAGGCGCCGATCTGCGCCGTCCCGCCCCTGGATTTCCTATGCTTTCGCTCCGCGACCTCTGTCTCGCTCTCCTCGTCGTTCTCGCCTGGGGGCTGAACTTCGTCATGATCAAGTGGGGTGTCGAAGTGGTGCCGCCGCTCCTCCTCACTGCCATGCGCTATCTTTGCGCCGCGCTGCCCATGGTCTTCTTCGTCAAGCGGCCGCAGGTCCGCTTGGGAACGCTCCTCACCTATGGCCTCGCCATCGGCTTTGCCCAGTTCGGTCTCTTGTTCTCGGCCATCAAGCTCGGGCTCCCAGCCGGATTGGCCTCGCTCATCATCCAGACCCAGGCGTTTTTCACCTTCGGCCTCGCCATGCTGTTCCTGGGCGAGAAGCTCGGCCGCTGGCAGGTTATCGGCGCCACGGTCGCCATCATCGGCATCGGTGTCATTGCCGTCGAACGGTTCGAAGTCACGAGCCTTGTTCCCCTGCTCATGGTCATCGCCGCAGCCTTCTTCTGGGGCGTCGGGAATATCGCGTCCAAGCGGGCAGGGCAGATCGACATGCTCTCCTTCGTCGTCTGGGGCAGTCTCGTCCCCATCGTCCCGCTGCTCGCCCTTTCCTTACTGATCGAAGGCCCCAGCGCGATCACCGCCGCGCTGCAGAATTTCAGCTTCAGCACCGCGGGCATCGTGCTGTTCAATGGCTACGCGGCCACTCTCGTCGGCTTCGGGCTCTGGAGTTATCTCTTGAAGCGCTATCCGGCCGCGCTGATTGCCCCATTCTCGCTGCTCGTTCCCGTCTTCGGCATCGGCTTTGCCGTGCTGCTCGCTGGCGAGGTTATCACCGAGCTTGAAATCATCGGCAGCACGCTGGTGTTCGCCGGCCTCGTCATCAACGTCTTCGGACCGCGCCTCATGCGCCGCCGGGTGCGCGTCTGATGCCCATCCGCCATATCCTTCTCGCGCTCCTCGTCGTTGCCATCTGGGGCTTTAATTTTGTCGTCATCAAATTGAGCGTTGAGGCGCTGCCGCCGATCCTTGCCGCCGCGCTCCGGTTCTGTGCCGCCGCGTTCCCGGCGCTGCTCTTTGTGCGACCGCCCAAGGCGCCGTGGTGGCTTGTCGTCGGCTTCGGTCTCAGCTTCGGCTTTGCTCTTTATGCCTTCCTCAATCTCTCGATTGCCTGGGGCATGCCGGCGGGGCTCTCCTCGCTCGTCCTCCAGACCCAGGCCTTCTTCACCATGGCCATGGCCTTCGTGCTGCTCGGCGAACGCCCGAGCCGCTTCCAGATCATCGGGGCGGGCATCGCGTTTTTGGGGATTGCTGCCATCGGTGCCGAGCGCATCGAAGGCGCGGGCCTCGTGCCGCTGGTCATGGTGCTGCTTGCCGCCATGGCTTGGGGCCTCGCCAATGTGCTCACCAAAAAGGCCGGCCGGATCAATGCCATCGCCTTCACCGTCTGGGGCTCCCTTGCCGCGCCGCTGCCGCTCTTTGCCCTCTCCTATGTCGTCGAGGGTGGCCCCGCCATCTGGGCAGCACTGAGCGGCTTTTCCTGGTCCGACGCGGTGCTCATCGCCTTTCTCGCTTATCCCGCAACGCTTCTCGGCGGCGGCATCTGGAGTTGGCTGCTCGGCCGTCACCCCGCTTCGACCGTCGCGCCGTTCACGCTCCTCGTGCCGATTACCGGGCTTCTGTCGGGCTATCTCATCCTCGGCGAAACCATCACCGGGATCGAGATCGCCGGCGGCGTGCTGGTGATCATCGGTCTGATCGTCACCTTGCGAAAATCAAAGCCCCTCGAACCCGCTATACGGCTCGACTAAAGCAAAACGGCCGCTCCAGGGAGCGACCGCCAAACTTCCTATCGAAAGCGCTATGCGCTCATTCTGGCGCCAGGGTGCCTTCACCGGGCAGGGCCGGCACGGCATCCATCGGCGCTGGCGCGGGGGCTGCATCCATGGGCGCCGGTGCGGGTACGGCCTCTGGCGCAGGCACAGTAGCATCAGGCGCCGGTGCTGCAGGCACGGCCGCGGGCTGCAGTGCGCCGAGCTGTTCAGGTGTCACGCTGCCCGCGCCTTCAATATCGGCCCGCGCAAAATCGTCCTGCGTCAGGTCTGGCCAGACCACCACCAGTTCTTCGTAGCTCAGGCGGCCATCGCCGTCGGTATCTACATCGGCAAATGTCAGCGCGCTCTGAGCCAGAACGGGCGTGGCAAGAAGACCGGCGGCCAGGAGGCCAAGTGCAAGTTTACGCATGGGGGAAATCCTTGGTTGTGTCAGTAGCCGCGGCCACTGGGGTCCGCCGCCCCGAGGGAGGGCGAGGCGACGGGCGAAAGAAAATGACGCTGAGCGTTTTCAACGGGCCTGGGGGTCAGTGTCCCGATCGAAATCGCCCAACCGGAGCTTAGTTGGCCGGAGCCGCCGCGCCGGTCAGCACGCCATATTCTTCCGGGCTCAGTTCGCCATTACCGTCGGTATCGGCAGCGGCAAAATCTTCATCGGTCAGATCAGGCCAGCCGACCTGTGCCTCGCTCAGCGTCAGCCCGCCGCTCATATCGGCGTCGAGTGTCGCGAAATCGGTCGTGCCCTGCGCAAAGGCTGCGCCGGTCATGCCGAGAACGAGGAGGGACGAAAGGACGATCTTTTTCATGGGGTTGCTCCATGTCTTGGGAAAGGCGACGAGTGGCCCCGTCGACGGGTCGCTCTCCGGCGGCCCCGTTCCCAAAAGATGGGCGGGCAATGTGTCCCGTGGCCGACCACACAAAGGCGTGACCGCAGAAATGTCTGGGCCATTTTCGGGCGGATAAAAATCAAGCCCATAAAGGCCGCTAGCGGTTTTGCAATCTCGTCGACTAAGCAAATCCCAAGTCGTTTGAGGCAGGTGGCAAGCGACAACTGATCACGATTGGGATGGCGCAAGTGCGTCTTGATGGCGGGAGCGCGGCAACTTGATTGCGCCAAAAACAAAGGGCGCCCCGTGGCGCCCCAGAATTTTTCAACACTGTCAGTTAGATCAAAGCGCGGGGCGAATGAAGTCGCCGTCGTGATCCATGATCCAGAGTTCGGCCGTCGAAATGTCGAACCAGGCGCCGTGGACCGCCAGTTTCCCCTCGGCTTCAAGCTCAGCCACATAGGGAAACGTCCGCAGATTGCGGATCGAGTTGCGGATCGAAATCCGCTCCATTGCCGTCTGCCGTTCGGCCGAGGTGAGCAGGCTGTTCTGTCCGAGCTGGTTTGGCAGTTCGCCCAGCATGCTCATCCATTTGCCGATGAAATCGCCATCGTCGAGCGATTTGAAATCGGGATCGAGCGCCGCCTTGATGCCGCCGCAGCGGCCATGGCCCATGACGACGATATCGGCGATGTTGAGCGCCTTGACCGCAAATTCGATGGCCGCCGACGTGCCGTGCTGGCCACCGTCGGGCTGATAGGTGGGCACAAGATTGGCGACATTGCGCAGGACGAACATTTCGCCCGGGCCGGAATCGAAGATCATCTCGGGCGCCGCGCGGCTATCGCAGCAGGCAATGATCATGGTTGTGGGGCTTTGCCCCACCGAGGCGAGATCGCGAAGGCGTTCCTTCTCGCGCAGATAACGTCCGGCCAGAAAATTGGCGTGGCCGCTGAGCAGTTCTTTTGGAAAGCTGTGCATGAGCATTGGATTAGCGCTAAGAGCCGTTAGAATCAATCTCGGCGCACAGGCGCCAATGCAAGGGGGCCATGCATGCGCATCTATCGCTTTTTATCCGGCGAAGACGACTCAGCTTTTTGCCACAAGGTCACCAAGGCCCTGATCGAAGGCTGGGAACTGCATGGCAGCCCCACCTATGGGTTTGATGCTGTCAGCAAGAAGATGCGGTGCGGCCAGGCCGTGACCAAGGTCGTCGCCGACCAGCCCTATGATCCCGATAAGAAACTGGTCGACTACTGAGACGCCAATTTCAGCGCCAGATGCTGGAGCAGCACGATGGTCTTGGCATCGGTTATCTCGCCGGTGCCGATCATTTTGAACGCCGCTGCAAAGGCAAGTTCGACGACTTCGATCTCCTCGCCTTCATCGACGAGCCCGCCGCCGGCAGAGCGATAGGTCTCGGCTCCATAGTGCCCGAGGAAGAGGCTCACCTTTTCGGTCACCGAGCCCGGCGACATATAGGCGTCGCAGACATGAACAACGTCGCGCGGTGCGTGACCGGTCTCCTCGAGCGCCTCGCGCTCGGCGCAGGTTTCTGGGTCATCGCCATCCAATAGGCCGGCGCAGACTTCGAGCAAAAAGGCGTGGTCGCCATTGGCCATGACGGGATAGCGGAACTGGCGCACCAACAGCACCGATCGGCTCTCTGGATTATAGAGCAGAATGGCTGCGGCATTCCCATGGTCATAGACTTCGCGGCTCAGGCGCTGCACCGTGCCGTCGTCGCGCTGGTAGTCGAGCGTCACGCGCGAGAGCGTTCCCCAGTCTTCCGAGAGAATTTGGGTGTCGCGCAGCAGAATTTTTTTAGTCATGGCCATTTTCATTATCAGATCGGTAAGCATTTCTATTTGCTCAGATCTTTTTATGAAATGCCAGAATATGGCTTCTCTGGCGGCGTATCCCCAGCGTCTGTCACTAAAAAGTCTTAGAGCATCGGAAACGAATCGCGTGTATTCTCATTTTTCCCAAAAGCAGAAAAACCTGCGAGGGGGAGGATAAAGCGGTGGATTTCGGAAGGTTAACCGTCATCACTGGGCTGGCCGTCGAGGCCTGGATGTTGGTTCTCGTCCTTGGGGCAGGTTTGCAGTTTCTAGCCATGGCCATTCTCGCCTGACCCGGGCGCGTCACCAAAGCTAGTGCAGATACCCCAAGAGATATAATAGACCAGTGGTCGGCAGCATGACGCTCCAGACCAGCAAAAGCGCTGACATCAACACCACGAAAATTGCAGTCTTGAGCTTGGTAAGCATGGTCTTCATTGGCCGTTTTTATAAGCTTACGCAAAGGCCGCGCTGCCCGCATTACACTTTGCTGGGTGTGGTTACCGCGCGTGGCGTTAGCTCACACTTGCGTGCAATCCCTGTACCGGTTCCGCTGGCCGCCTATCATGGGCTCATGTCGAATCGTGCCAAGGGATGGCTCCTGACCATCCTCATCGCCTTGGGTCTTTGGGGCCTTGCCGTCAGCCTCGTCTTTCAGGGCGATATCGTCGTGGGCAGTGCCCGCCAATTGGGCGGGCACCTCTTGCAGATGATCGGATAGTCGCGGCTCAGCGCGACGAGGCAAGCCCGTAGATTTTTTCGATATCGTCGAGCGCGAGATGCGCGGCCATCACCCCACCGGCCGTCGCCCAGACTGTGTCGGATACGGCATAGACATGGCCCGCCTTGGCGACTTCGAGATTCTGCCAGAGCGGCGAGGCCATCCAGGTTTCGGCTTCCCTGGTCGCGCCACCGTCGCCGGTTTCGTAGCTGAAGTGCAGCAGGCGATCGCCATCGAGTTCGGGAATACGCTCGAGCGTGATCTTTTCGGCCAAGCCGGCCTTGTCCTGCGCCGCGGGGCGGCCAAAGCCGATGTCGCGCAGGATAGAGCCTGAAAAACTGTCATTGTTATAGGCGTAGTTCTGGCCCGCGATGAAGCGCACCAGCCCGACCTTTTCATTGACCTGATCACCAAGCGCCGCCTTGATACGCGCCACGCGATCTTCGTAATATTTGAGGACTTCTGCGCCCTTTTCCGTCTGGTTCACGGCGTCCGCGTAAAAGGCAAGGTTCTGCCGCCACTGGCCGGTGATGTTCTCGACAAACACGGTTGGGGCAATGGCCGAAAGCTGCTCGTAGATATCTTCGTGGCGCTTCTTGTTGCCCAGAATCAGATCAGGCTCGAGCGAGAGAATGACCTCGAGGTTCGGCGCCAGTTCCTCGCCAACGACCGTGACACCCTTGAGCATTTCCGAGACGTGGTCGAACCAGGGATCGGCATTCGCCGAGCGCACGGCACCCACCGGCACGATGCCAAGCGCGAGAAGATCCTCCGTCGCCTCATTAGTCAGCGCCACGATGCGCAGCGGCTTTTCGGGCACATCGGTCACGCCCATCGCATGAGTGATGTCGCGCGCCAAGGCCGGCATTGCGAGCGCGAGAAGAAGAGGCACGCTCAGCAGCGTGACAAGGCGGCGAGAAACCATGGTCCATCCAATCCTGATATCAGGTGTCAAGTTTCTCAATCCCATTGGCTTGGTCGTGTCAAGCGCGGGCGCGCCGTGTAACGGCCTGAGCGATCGGAATAATTGCCAGTGCGCAAATGGCTGGCACCAAGCCAAGGATCAGCCAGGGCAGGGGCGCTGAACTGCCAGGTTTCAGCGCACCATCGAGCAGCGGCCCGATCAGCACATTGCCCAAAAGTACTGTCAGGCCGCCCGCCGATGCCAGCGCGCCATAATAAACGCCCGTCGGCCGCGTCCCCGCCATCCGCGCCACGATATCCATGGCAATGGGTTTGACGATCATCTGCCCAAAAATCAGCAAGATCACCATCAGCGTAGCGGGCGCCAGTTTCAACAGCCCTCCCATGGGTGCGTGACCTGCAAAGGCAGCAACCGTTCCGAAGGCCAGAGCCATCAAGAGAAAACCTGCGGAGAGACTAAAACCCCAGGGCAGGCGCTGGGCTATTCGCGCCACTGGCAATTGCAGAGTCACGATCATCAGCGACGCAAGCATGAAGAGCGGCGCCATTTCGGTTTCGCTGCCGCCCGATCGGGTGATTTCAACGGGGAGCGCAAAGTAGAGCTGATTGTAGCTCAACAGAAAGCCGCTATGGGCGAGGGTGAAAAGCAGGAAAAGCCGGTCGCGAAACACGTGCCACCAGGGGCCATCCTCCGCCCGCCGCTGCGCCCGCACCTGACGCGGCAGGCGGATGTGAAGGATCACATAGGCCACGGCAAAGACGCCAGCACCGCCAAGGGCCATGGCCTTAAAGCCAATCCCGAGCAGCAGCGCTCCAACAAATGGTCCCGCCACGGCACCCAGTTCGCCCCAGACGGCGAGCTTGGCAAAGAACCGCGCCCGACCCTCTTTGCGCTCACCTACCTTCGCCGCGAGCGACGAGATCGCCGGCGAAAACAGCGCTCCGGCAAAGCCCGTGAGGCAAGCGCCGATCAGCACCGTCGTGAAATCAAAACTGAACGCTAAGACGCTGAACCCGACAATCCGCGTGGCGCAGCCGAGAAGGATCAGCTGTCGCGGCCCCAGTTTGTCCGCGAACGCCCCGCCGACGACAAACAGTCCCTGCTGGGCAAAGGTGCGCATCCCCAGCACCAGCCCGATCGCCGCGCTTTGCAGCGCCAGGTCCTCGCGCATGAATACGGCGAGGAACGGCACGACCATGTAAAAGCCGAGCATGAAGATGAATTGATTGACGAGAAGCAACAGCGGCACGGGCACGACTCAATGGTTCGCGCCTCCTTGGCGCATCAGGCCGCGAGTGGCAATCACCCCAGTCGGCCCACGCCTAAATCCCAAAAGCTCAAAAACCCGCGCGTCCCGCGAACATAACGTTCGCTCTGCGAACAAAGTGCGGTATTCGCCAAAAGGCGGAGATGGAAGGCCGGAAAGAGCTTTGATTTGGTAAGGAATGGCGGCTAGTAATCTCGAACTATTCCAAACTGGACCACATTGAGTCCCCCAGGCCCCGGATATCCCATGTCGGTCAGAGCCCGCCCCACTTCGCCGCATCTGCAGATTTATCGCTGGACCATCACCATGGCCATGTCGATCCTTCACCGCGCTACCGGCATTGCCAACTATGCCGGCATGACGCTGGTCGCGATCTGGCTTGTCGCGGCGGCGCTCGATCAGCAGGCGCTCGACGTCGTCAATGTGGTCTTCGCCTCCTGGTTCGGTCAGATCGTGCTCTTCGGCTTCACCTGGAGCCTTGTACACCACATGTGCGGTGGCCTCCGCCATTGGGTCTGGGACTTTGCCGCGATGATGGAGCCGGGACAGCGCGAGACCATGGCCTGGGCCACGCTCGTCGCCTCGGTGGTCATCACCCTTCTTATCTGGACCGTCTTTGTGTGGGCAGCCTGACACATGCGTGAAACCATTACCCGCGACATGGTCGCCAATCCCAAGACCCACTATGGCGATGCCAAGGCCGCGACGCGTCATTTCATGACGCAGCGCATCACCGGCCTCATCAACATCGTTTTTTTGGGCTTTTTGCTCTTCATCATCGTGCGTCTTGGCGGCCAGGATCGTGCCGATATGGTCGGCGTCATCGGTAATCCGCTGATAGGCCTGCCCTTTGCCGTCCTGATCGCTGTTGTTGCCGTCCATATGCGCAACGGCATGCGCGACACGCTTGAAGACTATGTCCATGGCCGCATGTTCAGCCTCGCCATGCTGCTCAATACGCTCTTTTGTCTTCTCGTTGCGGTGGCCGCCATCGGCGCCATTGCCAAACTCGTCTTCTGGGGTTGATCACAATGGCCACTTACGAACTGATCGACCACGAATTCGACGTGGTGGTGGTTGGCGCTGGCGGCGCTGGTCTCCGCGCAACTCTCGGCATGGCCGAGCAGGGTTTTAATACCGCCTGTATCACCAAGGTTTTCCCGACCCGCTCGCACACCGTCGCCGCCCAGGGCGGCATCGCCGCTTCGCTCCAGAATATGGGGCCCGATTCCTGGCAGTGGCACATGTACGATACCGTAAAAGGTTCGGACTGGCTCGGCGACAACGACGCCATGGAATATCTGGCCCGCGAAGCCCCGGCCGCAATCTACGAGCTCGAGCACTACGGCGTGCCCTTCAGCCGCACGCAGGATGGCCGCATCTACCAGCGCCCCTTCGGCGGCCACATGACCGAATTCGGCGATGGCCCCCCGGTGCAGCGCACCTGCGCCGCCGCCGACCGCACCGGCCACGCCATTTTGCACACGCTCTATGGCCAGTCGGTCAAGAACGACGCGCAATTCTTCATCGAGTACTTTGCCCTCGATCTGATCATGGGCGAAAACGGCGAGTGCCAGGGCGTCATCGCCTGGAAACTCGACGACGGCACGCTGCACCGCTTCCGCGCCAAGATGGTTGTGCTGGCAACCGGCGGCTATGGCCGCTCCTACTTCTCTGCGACTTCAGCTCATACCTGCACCGGCGACGGCAATGGCATGGTGGCCCGCGCCGGCCTGCCGCTGCAGGATATGGAATTCGTGCAGTTCCACCCCACCGGCATTTATGGTGCTGGCGTTCTTATCACCGAGGGCGCGCGCGGCGAGGGCGGCTATCTCACCAATTCCGAGGGCGAACGCTTCATGGAGCGCTATGCGCCCAACGCCAAGGACCTCGCTTCGCGCGACGTCGTCTCGCGCTGCATGACGCTCGAAATCCGCGAAGGCCGTGGCGTCGGTCCCAACAAGGACCACATCTACCTGCACCTCGATCACTTGGATCCAAAGGTGCTGCACGAGCGTCTGCCGGGCATTACCGAATCGGCCAAGATTTTCGCCGGCGTCGACCTCACCCGCGAGCCGATACCGGTGCTGCCGACCGTCCACTACAATATGGGCGGCATTCCCGCGAACTATCACGGCGAAGTGCTCAATCCGACGGCCGAGGATCCAGGCCGCATCGTGCCAGGCCTCATGGCTGTGGGCGAAGCCGCCTGCGCCTCGGTGCATGGCGCCAATCGCCTCGGCTCGAATTCCCTGACCGACCTTGTGGTCTTTGGCCGCGCTGCCGCCATCCGCGCCGGTCAGGTTATGGATAAGGCTGCGCCCATCCCCGGCATCAATGCCGCCGAGGACGCAAAAATCCTCGCCCGCTTCGATCGCCTCCGCAACGCCAATGGCAGCCAGCCGACGGCCAAGTTGCGCGATGAGATGCAGCGCACCATGCAGCTCGATGCGGCCGTCTTCCGCACCGATGCCTCGCTCAAAAATGGCGTCAAAGCCATGAGCGAGATCTATTCGCGCCTCCCCGATGTGAAGGTCACCGATCGCTCGCTGATCTGGAATTCCGATCTCGTCGAAACGCTCGAACTCGAAAACCTCATGGCCTGCGCCATGGCGACGGTCGTCTCGGCTGAAGCCCGCCACGAATCGCGCGGCGCTCACGCCCACGAGGATTTTCCCAATCGCGACGACGTCGAATGGCGCAAGCATACGCTGGCCACAGTCGATATCGCCACGGGCGCTGTAGCGTTGACCTATCGCCCGGTGATCACCGAGCCCCTGACCCCTTACGATCAGGGTGGAATCGATCTCAAGAAGATCGCCCCCAAGGCGCGCGTTTACTAAGGACCCAAACCATGTGCCGCAATTGCGCAGGTTTTGACGAAAAAGAGCAGGACATCTGGGCCGCCGCCTTCGCCCATCGCGATGGCAAGTCCGCGGCGCAAAAGCCTGCCGATGCCAAAGCCGCGCCGGCACCACGGACCAACCCCGCCTCCCGGGATCAGACCCATGCATAAACTGCTCCTTGCCCTTCCTTTGCTTCTCGCCAGCGCCGCGCCGAGCTTTGCCGCCGCGCCGACCGCCGCGCAAAAGGATGAGTTTTATAAAGTCTGCATGGGCATCGCCCAGGACGCGACGCTCTGCGGCTGCAAGGCTGATGCGGCGATGACCCTGATCGACGAGCGCTTCATGGCCGTCGTCATTGCCTCGATGAAGGGCGGCTCGCCCAAAGCCGCGGATTACGACGCCTACAACACCTATGTCGCCAAATCGAACCAGGTTTGTAAGCCGAACTACTGATTATTGGGGCTTTGGCTCAAAGCCCTCACGACACTGAACTGAACGCCTTTCGGACGACCCACGCGTCCGCCTCTGAAGGAACAAAAGAATGGCCGAACTGACTTTGCGCAAGGCCGATCAGCCGCAAAAGGGTAAAACCTGGCCCAAGCCCGAAGGCGCCACGCGCCTCCGCGAGTTCCACATCTATCGCTACGATCCCGACAAGAACGAGAACCCGCGCATCGATACATATTTCGTTGATCTCAACGATTGTGGCCCGATGATCCTCGATGCGCTGCTTTACGTGAAGAACAAGGTCGACCCGACCCTGACGCTGCGCCGCTCCTGCCGCGAAGGCATTTGCGGTTCGTGCTCGATGAACATCAATGGGCTCAATACCCTCGCCTGCACCAAGGGCATGGACGACTCTTCGGGCCCGGTCAAAATCTACCCACTGCCGCATATGCCGGTGGTCAAGGATCTGGTCCCCGATCTGACCACCTTCTACGCCCAGCACCGCGCCATCGAGCCCTGGCTCAAAACCACTTCGCCCACCCCACAAAAAGAATGGACGCAGTCGGTCGAAGACCGTTCCAAGCTGGATGGTCTTTACGAGTGCATCCTGTGCGCCTGCTGCTCGACCTCGTGCCCGAGCTATTGGTGGAATGGCGAAAAATACCTTGGCCCCGCCGCGCTTCTCCAGGCCTATCGCTGGCTGATCGACTCGCGCGACGAAACCACCACCGAGCGCCTCGACAACCTCGAAGACCCCTTCAAGCTCTATCGCTGCCACACCATCATGAACTGCACCAAAGTCTGCCCCAAGGGCCTCAACCCCGCCAAGGCCATCGCGCAGATCAAGAAGATGATGGTCGAACGCAAGGCTGCGTAGTTTTGGGTTTTTTGGATTTTTTTGGGCCCGCGGTACCGCCGCGGGCCTTTTTTTGTTTGGGCTAGCAGCACCCCCTCCCAACCTCCCCCATAAAGGGGGAGGTGCCGATCGAGTGTGTGGCACCACCTATTCACAACCACCATCCCTTCACCTCCCCCTAGACGGGGGAGGCCGGGAGGGGGTAACTCCGGCTGCCTGTAACGCCCCCAAAACTTCCAGATGAACGCCCTCGTCCTCCTCCATCACCTCCAAATTGGTGAACCGAAGCACTCGATATCCCTCACCCTCCAAAAACGCCGTCCTTGCCGCATCCCGCGCAATGCCTTCAGGCATAAAGTGGCTGTCACCATCGATCTCGACGATCAGCTTTCCTGCGTGGCAAACGAAGTCCACGACATAGCGCCCAATCGGCGCCTGTTTGCGAAAGTGCCAGCCCTGCTGCCGAATAGGGTGGATCAGCCGCCAGAAGCGGATTTCTGCCGGTGTCGGCTGTTGCCGCAGTTTTCGCGGCAGCGAGTTCCTTGCCACTGATTGCTCCAAGATCACCCCCTCCCAGCCTCCCCCATCAAGGGGGAGGTGCCGATCGAGTGTGTTGCACTATCTCACCATATCCACCGTCCCTGCACCTCCCCCTAGATGGGGGAGGCTGGGAGGGGGTGGAGCCTCACGCACCGGAGCATGCGTCCCCCCAAACAAAAACGGCGGAGCCAAAGCCCCGCCGCGTCACATTCAAATCCCAAAATTCCTCAGCTTTCGCCGTCCATCAGAACCACAGTTCCGGCCTCGAACGCCGTCTTGCAGTCGTCGGCGTCGGACATGCGGTCGCTGTCGAGAAGTGTCGCTGCGGCGCCGGGGCCCTGGAAGCGCGGATCGTCGCATTCGCCATCATTGGCGTAGGAGGAGGAGTTGTCGCCAAAGTCGATGTCCGAGCTGTCATAAGGCGCGCCGGCGGCATATTCGGGCGTGTAAACCTGGCGGATCGAGACGCGGCCTTCGTCGAGCAGCGCCTTGCAGTCGGTGGCGTCGCCCATCAGGTCTTCGGTGAGCAGCTTCTTGTTGGTGCCCGGACCTTCAAAACGCAGGTCGTCGCATTCGCCGTCATTGGCCCATTTGGAAAAATCCGAACCAAAGTCAAAAGCGGCGGCGGCCTGTTCGCCCTGGAAGGTCGCGGTGCCCGCCTCGACGGCGGCCTTGCAGTCGGTTGCGTCCTTCTTGATGTCTTCGGCAAGCGTGGTGCTCGCAACGCCCGTGCCGGTGAAACGCGGATCGTCGCATTCGCCGTCCTTGGCCCATTCCGAGGAATCATCGCCAAAGTCGATCTCGCCGACCGGCGTCGTCGCGGCCGCGCCGCTCGTGTCCTTGAGCGTCACGGTGCCGGCCTCGTAGGCAGCGCGGCAATCGGTGGCGTCCTTCATCAGGTCGGCATCGACCAGTTCTTCCGCCGAACCGGTGCCGGTGAAGCGTGGATCGTCGCACTCGCCATCCTTGGCCCATTCTGAGGAATCGTCGCCAAAGTTGATCGCATTGATCGGGGTCGCGATAGCGATATCGGCCGGGTTGGTGCCGGTGTCCTTAAGGGTCACAGTGCCGGCGACAAAAGCCGCCTTGCAGTCGGTGGCGTCTTTCTTGATGTCTGCGTCAACGAGCTCCTGAGCCGAACCCGTGCCAGTAAAGCGCGGATCGTCGCATTCGCCGTCTTTGGCCCATTCCGAGGAATCATCGCCAAAATCGATATCGGCAACATTCACAGCAGGTGGGATTTCGCCCCCTTCGACCAGAGTGACCGTGCCGGCTTCAAAAGCTGCCTTACAGTCCGTCGCGTCCTTGCGGAGATCGGCATCGACCAGCTCCTGAGCCGAGCCGGTGCCGGTAAAGCGGGGATCGTCGCATTCACCGTCCTTGGCCCATTCAGAGGAATCATCGCCAAAGTCGATGTCGCTGGCCTTCGGCGCCACGGGTGGATTGATATCCACAACGGTCGGTGGCGCCGTCGCCGTATCGTCCTTGAGGGTGATCTTGCCCGCATCGAAGGCGGCCTTGCAGTCGGTCGCATCCTTGAGGATGTCTTCATCGACCAGTTGGTCGGCCATGCCTTCGCCGGTAAAGCGCGGATCGTCGCACTCTCCGTCTTTCGCCCAATCGGAGGAATCATTGCCAAAGTCGATATCGGCCGCTGCTGGTTTCGCGGTTGGCTGTGCCAGGCTCGGCACAGTCAGTCCCGTGGTCAGCATCAGGCCAAGCAAGGTTCCTGCCGTGACGTGAAGAAAAGTGCGCATCGGTTGTCCCTTCCAATTTTGCATCACGGTTGTGAGAACAGATTATAGCCTCTTTACGGCGGCCAGAAGTACAAATGCGCTAATTGCCTGATGCGCGGCTCTTTCTGTCTGTCCGCGCGAAGAGCCATGAGCCCAAAAGCACGAGCGCCGTCCCGATCGCATGCACCCAGGTAAAGGGCTCGCCAAGCACAAAGACAGCGAGAACAATAGTAACGATTGGACCGAAGGATGCGGTGGACGATGTCGCCCGCGCCCCGATCCGCGCAATGCCGCCATTGAGAAGAAACGAGGGGAGGACGGTGCCGAAAATCCCCAGCGTCAGGCCGAGCGCCCAAAGGGTTGGGGTGATGCTGAAATAGTTGCCAATTCCGTCGACCACGGCGCTTTGAGTGATGGCGAGCACGGCCGCCGTCGACATGCCGATGCAGGTAAAGAGCCCCGTGCCCAGCACAAGCATCTGCCGCTTGGCGAGGTGTTGATAGAAGGCAAAGGTCAGCGCCGAACCCAAGACCAGCATGGTGCCGATGAAAAGCCCATCGGGCTGCACTGCAAGGTTCCAGGCAAAGATCACCAGGAGGCCGCCATAGCTGACGAGCATGGCCGGCACGAGCTTCCAGTTCATCCGATCGCCAAAGAACCAGACGCCGAAAAGCAGCACAAAGAACGGATAGGTGAAGAGCACCAGCCGCTCATATTGCGCGGAGACGAAAGCAAGCCCGGCAAAATCGAGATAGCTCGAGAGATAATAGCCGAGCGCCCCGACACCCATGGCGCCCGCCGTCCGACCACGTGTCAGCAAACTCTTGAGCTGCGGATTGCGCTTGAGCAGCACCATGAGAATAACGAGATAGACGGGGAGGGCCGTCAGCATCCGCAGCGCCAAAGTGGTCTCGACCGAAGCCCCTTGGGCAAAGGCGAGCTTGATGAAGACACCCTTGGTCGAAAATAGCGCTGCGCCGGCAAAGGCGAGGCCATAGCCGAACAGATCTATCCCCGGTTGGGGCGTGTCGCTGGAAGATGGGATGCTCGTCATCCGAAGGGGCTTTCTTAAGTGCCGCCCCTCGTATCCACCGGATCACCGCTCGGGGCGGGCCGGTTGAAACCAAATGCTGAACGTCAGCCTTCGGTCCTGGCCCAGATGGAGCCAAGAATAAGAAGGTTCGCGAAAAAGATCGGCTGATGTGACGTCATGTCCGTCTCATAATCCTGCCATTGGCGGCTGTCAAAGATAACGTGATGGTACCCAAACCACAGCCGAAAGAGGCCTGCTGCACTAGCCGCGCGGGTGGGCCTTGGCATAGCTTTCCATCAAGCGCTCGGTATCGACGGCGGTATAAATCTGCGTCGTCGAGAGGCTGGCGTGACCCAAAAGCTCCTGAATCGCGCGCAAATCCCCGCCTTTTCCGAGGAGGTGCGTCGCAAAAGAGTGGCGCAGCGCATGTGGGGTCGCCGAAGGCGGCAGGCCGAGCGCCGAGCGCAGTTGCTGCATGCGCAACTGGATGATTCTGGGCGACAAAACCCCACCTTTCTTGCCACGGAACAGCGGGTCTTCTTCCCAGAGTTTATAAGGACTTAGCTGCAAATAGGTCTCAATCGCCTGCCGCACCGGAGCAATCAATGGCACCATGCGGATCTTGCCGCCCTTACCCGTCACGCGCAGCACTTCGGCCTCAAGATCGCCTTTGGTCAGCGCCAAAGCCTCGGCGATACGCAGTCCAGCGCCATAGCAGAGCGAAATCACCGCCATGTCGCGCGCTGCGATCCAGGGTTCCTCTTCCATTTCGTCAACGCCGGTAATGGTTTGCTTGGCCTCAACCACTGTCAAAGCCTTGGGCAGCGACTTCGGAATCTTTGGGGTCCGGATGGCGTTGAAGGCCTCTGTCGCGAGAATGTTTTCCCGTTCGAGAAAGCCAAAAAAGTTCTTGAGCGACGACAGCACCCGCGCGAGAGACCGCGAGCCAAGGCTTTCCTCCCGGCGCTGCGCCATGAAGGAACGGATATCGGCAGCTCTTAATTCCTTAAGCGATTGCAAGGTGATAGCGCCGCCCATATGCCCAGACAAAAAACTCATGAACTGCCCGACATCGCGGCCGTAGGCTTCTAGGGTCTTGGGGGCGAGCCGTTTGACGGAGCCGAGTTCGCGCATCCAGGCGGCGATCTGGGCTTGGATGAAGGCATCGGTGGCAAAGGCGCTATCGGTCATGACTTGAACTTATCCTCCGCGCGCAAACAGAGTGTAAAGTGTCGCCTCACGCGTCTCGTGATCCCGGTGCTCTAGCCGAATCGCTCGCCCTTCCTATCTAAGGGAAAAGAGAACGGAACGCGCACAAACATGTATGGGCCCGGTGACATCGTTGCAGTGATGGTGGGGGTGGCCGTAGAGGGCCCCTATTCCTATCGCGTGCCCGCCAATATGAGCGTAACGCGCGGTACGGTTGTCGGCGTGCCTCTCGGTCCCCGCCTGACGCTCGGCGTCGTTTGGGGCAAGCCGAATGACGAAATCGGCCATAACCGATTGCGAAATATAGAGTTTTCGTTCGAGGTGCCGCCGCTCTCAGAAGAGCTTTTGCGGCTCGTCGAATGGGTAGCACGCTATACGCTGGCCGCGCCCGGCCAAGTTCTGCGCGGCGTGTTGCGCTCACCCGAAGCGCTCGATGCGCCCAAACCAGTCATCGCCTATCGCCGTACCGGCATGGAGCCCGAAAAGCTGACGCCCGCGCGTCTTCGCGTGCTCGATACGCTCACCGACGACATGGCCTGGCCGAAGGCCGCATTGGTCGGCGCTAGTGGTGTGTCGACCTCCGTGCTCGATGGACTCGAACGCGCCGGAGCCTTGGAAAAGCTGGAGATTCCGGCGCCGCCCGTGGTCTTTCCGCCCGATCCCGACGCTGCGCCCTCGGCGCTCAACCCCGAACAACAGGCCGCGCTCGACCGCATTCTCGGCCTCGATCCCAAGCGTTTTGGCGTCGCCCTTCTCGATGGCGTCACCGGCGGCGGCAAGACCGAAGTATTCTTCGAAGCCGTGGCCGATACGCTCCGCGCCGGGCGCCAGGCCTTGATTTTGCTGCCGGAAATCGCCCTCACCAATACGTTTATCGACCGCTTCACCCGGCGCTTCGGCACCAAGCCCGCCGAATGGCATTCAGACATGACCCCGGTGCAACGCGCCAAGGTTTGGCGTGGCGTGCTCGATGGCACCGTCCGCGCCGTCGTCGGCGCCCGTTCCGCGCTCTTCCTGCCCTTCCGCGAGCTCGGCCTTCTCGTCCTCGATGAAGAGCATGACGGCGCCTATAAGCAATCCGAAGGCTTTACTTATCACGCCCGCGACATGGCGATCGTCCGCGCCCAGTTTTCCGAGGCGCGGGTGGTGCTCTCATCAGCGACGCCGTCCGTCGAATCGCGCAACAATGCCAATACTGGCCGCTATGCCCATGTGCGGCTCGAGAGCCGCTTTGCCGAAGCAGCAATGCCGGACATCACAGCGCTCGATATGAGGACAGATGGCCCGGAAAAGGGAAGTTGGATTGCGCCTTCCTTAGCGCGCGAAGTATTTGCGGCGCTTGATCGCGGCGAACAAGCGCTGCTGTTCCTCAACCGTCGCGGCTATGCCCCGCTCACCCTCTGTAATGCCTGCGGCCACCAATACAAATGCCCGGACTGCTGCGCCTGGATGGTCGAGCATCGCTTCCGCGGCGTCCTCATGTGCCACCATTGCGGCCACGAAACCCGCACGCCAAAGCATTGCGGCGAGTGCGGAGAAGTCGACAGCCTCGTCCCCGTCGGTCCCGGCATCGAGCGCGTTGCCGAGGAAGCGGCCATCCGTTTCCCCGATGCGCGCCGCGTGCTGCTTTCGACCGATATGGGTAGCCATGCTCAGTTGCGCGAGCGCTTCGCCGAAGTCGAGCGCGGCGAATATGATCTCATCATCGGCACCCAGCTCGTTTCCAAGGGCCACCACTTCGAAAAGCTCTCGGTCGTCGGCGTGCTCGACGCCGATCTCGGGCTAGCGCACGGCGACCCCCGGGCCGCCGAGCGCACCTTTCAAATCCTCACTCAGGTTGCCGGTCGCGCCGGCCGTGCCAGCCGCCACGGCAAGGCATTCTTGCAGACCTATCATCCCGATCACCCGGTGATGAAAGCCATGGTCTCGGGCGACCGCGAAGCCTTTTACGCCCAGGAAATCCTGGCCCGTGAAGCTGGCGGCATGCCGCCCTTCGGCCGTCTCGCCGCGCTCATTGTCTCTGCCAGCGTACACGATCATGCGATGAATTTTTCACGAACGCTGCTGTCCGCTGCGCCAATGGCTGATGGTGTAAAACTCTTCGGACCGGCCGATGCGCCCGTCTCGATGATCCGTGGCCGCTATCGGGTAAGGCTTCTGGCCCAATCTGGTAGGGACTTTGATCTTTCCGGCTATGTCCGCTTCTGGCTTTCGAGTGCCGAAAAACCCAAAGGCGACCTCAAGATTCAGATCGATATCGACCCGATGAGCTTCATGTAAACGCGCCGCAAATGGCTCGACTTCTATCGCTTGGGATAAGTGCGACATTTTCACCGCCGGTGAATCACGTAACCCAGCCTTGCACGGGCCGCTTGGCTTGTGTTAGAGCGAGCCCGACTTGTAGGGGAGTGGCTAGGATCAGTCCGGCCAAAGCCCCGTTCCCGGACACGTCCGAAGCGTAATAGGTCATCCCGGCTCGATACCCGAGGATGGCAACACAAGAGGGTGAAGCGACATTGGCAGCGCAGAATTCACTGCTTTCCCAGATTGCGCGGCCATATGCGTCGGCGCTGTTCGATCTCGCCCAGAGCGAGAATCAACTGGCATCGGTCGAAACCGGCCTTTCTGATATTTCCCGCCTGATTGGCGAAAGCGACGATTTTTCGCGCTACCTGCGGTCTCCGGTGATCTCGGGCGACGTCAAGGCGTCTGCCCTTGATGCGATCCTGGGCAAGGCCCAGGTCAATCCGCTCGTGGCTAATTTTCTGCGCCTTGTTGCCAAGAACGGCCGTCTGTTCGCGCTCGATGCCATCATCGTTGGCTTCCGCGAACTGGCCGCTGCAGCGCGCGGTGAAACGACTGCCGAAGTGACCTCGGCAACGCCCCTGACGGCCGAACAGGCCAATGCCCTGAGCGAAACGCTCAAGGCAAAGCTGGGTAAGACCGTCACGCTCAACCAATTCGTCGATCCCTCGCTGATCGGTGGCCTTCAGGTGAAGGTCGGCAGCCAGATGATCGATTCATCAATCAAGACAAAGCTCGCTGCGATGAAAATCGCCATGAAAGAGGTCGGATAATGGACATCAAAGCCGCGGAAATTTCTGCGATCCTCAAGGACCAGATCAAGAATTTCGGCCAGGAAGCCCAGGTTTCGGAAGTCGGTCAGGTGCTGTCCGTCGGTGACGGCATTGCCCGCGTCTACGGCCTCGACAAGGTTCAGGCTGGTGAACTCGTCGAGTTCCCAGGTGGCATCAAGGGCATGGCGCTCAACCTTGAAAACGACAATGTCGGCGTCGTGATCTTCGGCAACGACCGTTCCATCAAGGAAGGCGATGTCGTCAAGCGCACCGGCTCGATCGTGGACACCCCGGTCGGTCCTGGCCTTCTCGGCCGCGTGGTCGATGGTCTCGGCAACCCGATCGACGGCAAGGGCCCGATCGAGCACACCGAACGCCGCCGCGTCGACGTCAAGGCTCCCGGCATTCTGCCGCGCAAGTCGGTTCACGAACCGATGTCGACCGGCCTCAAGGCTATCGACGCACTGATCCCGATCGGCCGTGGCCAGCGCGAGCTCGTCATCGGTGACCGCCAGACCGGCAAGACCGCGATCATTCTCGATACCTTCCTCAACCAGAAGCCGGCACACGATGCCAATGCTTCGGACACCGACAAGCTGTTCTGCATCTATGTCGCCGTTGGCCAGAAGCGTTCGACCGTTGCTCAGTTCGTGCGTCAGCTCGAAGAATCGGGTGCTCTGCCCTATTCGATCGTGATCGCCGCTACCGCTTCCGATCCAGCACCGCTCCAGTACATCGCGCCCTTCACCGGCTGCGCGATCGGCGAGTGGTTCCGCGACAATGGCAAGCATGCCGTTATCGCCTATGACGATTTGACCAAGCAGGCCGTTGCCTACCGTCAGATGTCGCTGCTGCTGCGCCGTCCGCCGGGCCGCGAAGCCTATCCGGGCGACGTGTTCTATCTCCACAGCCGTCTGCTCGAACGCGCTGCCAAGATGAACGAAGATCATGGTCTTGGTTCGTTGACCGCTCTGCCGGTTATCGAAACCCAGGCAAACGACGTGTCGGCCTATATCCCGACCAACGTGATCTCGATCACCGACGGCCAGATCTTCCTCGAAACCAACCTGTTCTTCCAGGGCATCCGTCCTGCCGTGAACGTTGGTCTCTCCGTGTCGCGCGTTGGCGGCTCGGCTCAGATCAAGGCGATGAAGCAGGTTGCCGGCTCGCTCAAGGGTGAACTGTCGCAGTATCGTGAAATGGCTGCCTTCGCGCAGTTCGGTTCCGATCTCGACGCCTCGACCCAGCGCCTGCTCAACCGCGGTGCACGCCTGACGGAACTCCTCAAGCAGCCCCAGTTCTCGCCGCTCAAGACGGAAGAACAGGTTGCGGTGATCTTTGCCGGTGGCCAGGGCTATCTCGATACCGTTCCGGTCAACAAGGTCCAGGATTTCGAAAAGCACGTGCTCTCGAACCTGCGGTCCAAGCACGCTGACCTGTTGAAGACCATTGCTGCTGAAAAGCAGCTGAGCGACGACACCCGTGCCAAGCTGAAGTCGGCTCTTGACGATATCAAGAAGACCTACTCGGCCTGAGCTCTGAAGGAGACGACAGGCAATGCCGTCGCTAAAGGATCTTAAGAACCGGATCGACTCGGTCAAGTCGACGCAGAAGATCACCAAGGCCATGCAGATGGTCGCGGCGGCTAAGCTCCGTCGCGCCCAGGATGCTGCCGAAGCTGCACGTCCCTATGCCGAGCGCATGGGTGCGGTGTTGGCCAGCCTTGCTGCAGTCTATGATGGTCAGACGGATGCGCCTGTTCTCCTCGCCGGTAACGGCCGGGATCAGGTTCACCTTCTGGTCGTGGCAACGGGCGAACGCGGTCTGGCGGGTGGGTTTAACTCCTCCATTGCCCGTCTGGCGCGCGATCATGCCAACAAGCTTCTGGCGC
Organism: Devosia sp. BK; assembly: GCF_032907385.1. Lineage (NCBI taxonomy): Bacteria > Pseudomonadati > Pseudomonadota > Alphaproteobacteria > Hyphomicrobiales > Devosiaceae > Devosia > Devosia sp. BK. The sequence goes on along the minus strand of NZ_JAIMBX010000002.1, from coordinate 229,599 downwards.
AGGGCAAGACCGTCAAGTTCCTGACGGTTGGCCGCAAGGGTCACGATATCCTCAAGCGCCAGTTTGCGGACAAGATCGTCGAGACCGTCAGCTATCGCGAAGTCAAGAATATCGGCTTTGCGCAGGCGAACGAGATCAGCCAAAAAGTGCAGGCCATGTTCGCTGCCGGCGAATTTGACGTGGCAACGCTTTTCTTTGCCAAGTTCAACTCGGTGATCAGCCAAGTGCCGACTGCCGTGCAGATCATCCCGGCAAAAATCGAGCGTGTCGAGGGCGAAGGCGCCTTGGTCAACAACTCGGCTGTGATCTACGAATACGAGCCTAACGAAGAAGCCATCGTCGAAGACCTGCTGCCGCGCAATGTGAGCGTGCAGGTGTTCCGCGCCATGCTTGAAAACAGTGCTTCGTTCTACGGTGCGCAGATGTCCGCAATGGACAATGCGACGCGGAACGCGGGCGAAATGATCGGCAAGCTGCAGCTGAGCTACAACCGCCAGCGTCAGGCCCAGATCACCAAAGAACTCATCGAAATCATTTCGGGCGCGGAAGCGCTCTAACCCATCAGCGAGGACGAACAAATGGCAGAACAGAAGGCCGGTCGCGTTTCGCAGGTCATTGGCGCCGTCGTTGACGTGGTGTTCGACGATCACCTGCCCGCCATCCTGAACGCGCTTGAAACCAACAACAATGGCCAACGCCTGGTTCTGGAAGTTGCCCAGCACCTCGGCGAAAACGCCGTGCGCACGATCGCCATGGACACGACCGAAGGTCTGGTTCGCGGCGCCGAAGTGATCGATCTCGGCAGCGCGATTTCCGTGCCTGTCGGCGAAGAAACGCTCGGCCGCATCATGAACGTCATCGGCGAGCCGATCGACGAAGCTGGCCCGATCACGAGCACCGAAAAGCGCGAAATCCACCAGGACGCTCCGGCATTCGCCGAGCAGAACCCGGAATCGCAGGTTCTCGTCACCGGGATCAAGGTCGTCGACCTCATCGCTCCCTATGCACGCGGCGGCAAGATCGGCCTCATGGGCGGCGCCGGCGTTGGCAAGACCGTTCTGATCCAGGAACTGATCAACAACGTCGCCAAGGCGCACGGTGGTTACTCTGTGTTCGCAGGCGTCGGTGAACGCACCCGCGAAGGCAACGATCTATACTACGAAATGATCGAATCGGGCGTGAACAAGGATCCGCATGAGAACGGTGGCTCGGCCGCCGGCTCCAAGTGCGCCCTCGTCTTCGGCCAGATGAATGAGCCCCCGGGCGCGCGTGCTCGCGTTGCTCTGACCGGTCTCACGATCGCTGAAAACTTCCGCGACCAGGGCCAGGACGTGCTGTTCTTCGTGGACAACATCTTCCGCTTCACCCAGGCCGGTGCTGAAATGTCGGCACTTCTCGGGCGCATTCCTTCCGCCGTGGGTTACCAGCCAACGCTGGCAACCGACATGGGCGCGATGCAGGAACGCATCACGACGACGAACAAGGGTTCGATCACCTCTGTGCAGGCCGTGTACGTTCCCGCCGACGACTTGACCGACCCTGCGCCGGCAACCTCGTTCGCCCACTTCGACGCCGTGACCGTTCTCAACCGCGCTATCTCGGAAAAGGGCATCTACCCGGCCGTTGATCCGCTGGCATCGAACTCGCGTATTCTCGACGCGAACGTTGTCGGCCAGGACCACTACCAGGTTGCCCGTGACGTGCAGGCGATCCTTCAGAAGTACAAGGCTCTGCAGGACATCATCGCCATCCTCGGCATGGACGAGCTCTCCGAAGAAGACAAGCTGACCGTGGCCCGCGCCCGCAAGATCGAGCGCTTCATGTCCCAGCCCTTCGACGTGGCCGAAGTCTTCACCGGTTCGCCCGGCGTCTTCGTCCAGCTCGCCGACACCATCAAGGGCTTCCAGGGGCTCGTTAAGGGTGACTACGATCACTTGCCCGAAGCTGCCTTCTACATGGTCGGCACCATCGAAGATGCCGTCAAGAAGGCGCAGAAGTTGGCCGCCCAGGCCGCCTAATCTTTGCCACTTGGGTCCGTCGTCCGCGACGGACCCAGCGCTAAGCCCGGTCTTTCGGGTTTTCTCCGCTAAGGGACCAAAAATATGGCTGAAGGCCTCAAGATCGAGATCGTTTCGCCCGAGCGTCTCCTCGTTTCGCAGACCGTCAATTCGGTTACCGTTCCGGGTACGGAAGGCTATTTCACGGTCATGGCTGACCATGCGCCCTTCATGACGACACTGCGGGCCGGTTTCATCACCGTCAACAGCGATGGCAAAAGCGAGATCTTCTTTGTGCGCGGCGGCTTTGCCGACGTGTCGCCGGATGGCCTTACCATTCTGGCTGAAGAATCGGTGCCGTTCTCCGAATTTGACCGCGCAGACCTCCAGACCCAGATCGCGGCAGCGCAGGGCGAACTCACCCGGGCAGAAACGCCTGATGACAAGTCCTATGCCCAGCAGTTTGTCAGCGGCCTGTTGAACCTCGCGCTTGAAGCCGAGCAGCTCAACGACACGCATATCCACTAAGTATTGTCTGATCTGGAATGACGAAGGCCGCCTCACGGGCGGCCTTTTTATTATTGCAGCGCTGCAGCCACCAAAGCCTTAGCGTGCAGGTCCGTCGTGTCAAAGACGGGCAGGGGACTGACCGCATCATCAATTAACATGCCGATCTCGGTGCAGCCCAGAATGACGGCTTCTGCCCCACGTGCGGCAAGCCTTGAAATCGCATCGACATAGATACGGCGTGACTCTTCGCGCACAATGCCGCGGCAGAGCTCGTCATAGATGATGCCGTTGAGATTAGTCCGATCCACTTCGGGAATGAGCGATTCAAGACCGCGGGCGCTCAGGCGATCGCGGTAAAAGCTCATCTCCATGGTGAAGCGCGTGCCAAGGAGACCAACCTTAGTGTAGCCGTCCGCAAGGAGAGCATCGGCTGTGGGATCAGCGATATGAACGAACGTGGCTTCGATCCCATCGAGCAGACGGTCAGCCACCACGTGCATGGTGTTGGTCGCCAGGCCCAGGATTTCTGAGCCTGCACCAACGAGGCGCTTGGCCGACAGGTTGAGCGCATCGCCTGCGTCGTCCCATTTCCCCGCAGACTGCATCTCGGCAATCGGCGCAAAATCGACGGAGTCAATCAGGACGGGCGCCGAATGAAGGCCGCCCCGGAGGCGCGCCGTTTCCTGGTTCAGTACGCGATAATAGTGGGCGGTCGATTCCCAGCTCATGCCGCCGATAAGGCCGATGGTTTTCATGGTTCAGACGTGGGTAAAGCGTTGCGGAATATCTGAAAAGGCTTCAACGACCTTCTCATAGGCGTCCCGTTTGAACGGCACGATGAGCGATGGTGTCTTGCTGAGCCGTTCCCAGCGCCAGGCGTTGAATTCGGGCTTGAATTTGCCGCCGCCGGGCGCATCGACGTCGATTTCACCGTCCGCGCCGGTAAAAGCAAAGGCGAACCAGCGCTGTCTCTGGCCGCGATACTTCCCTTTGAAACCTATCCCGAGCAGATCATCGGGCAGATCATAGTAAATCCACTCTGGCGCTTCGGCGATCAGGCTGACGGACGTGATATTGGTTTCTTCCTGAAGTTCGCGCAAAGCGGCGCGCAACGGATCCTCGCCCTGATCGATGCCGCCCTGGGGCATCTGCCATGCAAAGCCTTTGGCAGCCGACTGATCGGGATCGCCTTCGGATTTGCGATGCCCCACAAAGACATTGCCCATCGCGTTGAACACGGCGACGCCGACGCAGTCGCGATAGGGCATGGCTTCACGGTCAGGCAATTGGGACATGGTTTCGCAGTCTGTTTTGGGCACCGTGCCGGACAGGCGAGCGGCGCTTTATTGCATCAGCGCGCTGGCAGGCACCAGCGCAATACCCTTGCCATCAAGGCTCGCAGACCATTCGGAGATGGCCTGAATGGAAATGGGCAAGGCACTCACAATACCGATCGCACTTCCATTTTCCAACGCCTCCGTCTCAAGGCTGGCGAGCGCTGACAAAATAGATGTGCGGGCAGGGTTGGCATCGATCAAGAGGTTGGCCCGGGCAAAGGGCACTTTATTGGCATGGGCCAATTGCTCCGATACGGACCGGTTGGAGGAGCCATCGTCGATATAGCCGATGCCGCGCGCGCCGAGCTCTTCCATGATGGGGCCGAAATCACCGGCCGAAGCGGTGAAGCGCGCGCCCATATTGTTGATGACGCCGAAATAGCCACCAAAGCGGGCCATGAGCCAGAAAAGCTTGTCGAGATTTTCGCGCGGGGCCTCGCCCGTCAGGAGCGTATGCGGGCCTGGATCGCTTTGCGGAAAGTCGAAGGGCTCGAGAGGGACTTCGAGCATGACTTCATGGCCACCATTGCGCGCGGCGGCGACAGTATTGGCCAAGCCCTTGCCGTATGGCGCAAAGGCCAACGTCACGAAATCGGGCAATTGGCCAATGGCGTCGAGTGAGCCCTGCTCGTTGATGCCAAGCCCCGTCACAATCAGTGCGACGCGGGGACCATTGCCGACGCTGGCGGCATCGAAGGGGTGCCGATAAGCGGCATAGGGCGTCTCGCCCGTGCCGGACATGCGCGGGATCGGGCCATTGGCCGTTTCCTCGGAAAGATCAGGCACAATTCCGGATGCGTCAGGTGTTGCGCCGGTGGAAGCCGGCGATCCGGCAACCAAAGGCGCTGCACCCTCGGAGCCGTTGGCCGCGTATTGCTGGGGATCGGCTGTGATAGTGACAGGGCCCGTAGCTGCCGTATCTGCGACAGGATTTGCCGCCTTGTTATCGACAATGCCGACTTCCTGGCTCGGACGCCCACCCATGGGGTCGTCGACAAGGATCAGGCGCGCTGCAACACCGATGCCGATCAGCGCGATCAGCCCAAAGAGCGCGCGACCGATTGGCAGGCGCGGACGGGCCTTGGCCTCCTGCGCGCGTTGCTTGCGGCCTTTCAAGGGGGTGCTCAGATCATTGGCCATCGGCAGCCGGCCCTATAGGTCAGTGTCACAACGAAAAAGCGCGACGGCGAATCACGCCGTCGCGCTTTCAGTTTAGCATGGAGCGACCACTACTCCGCCTTTGGCGGATAGGCGGCGTTGGTCTCTCCGCCGTTGATCAGCTTGATCGCGTATTGAAGCTGAGCATCGTCGGCAGCTTCAGGCGGTACGTAGACGGACGAGCCGACCGTGCTTTCTTCCTGGCCTTCGATCTTGATGTGACCTGCAAGCCCGGCTTCACCGACGATCTCATCGCGGCCCTGGAGTTCTTCGGGCACAACCTGATGGATCTCGATATCGGGTGTGATCCCGAGCGCCTGGATCGAGCGGTTGTCCGGCGTGTAGTAGCGCGCCGTGGTGAGACGCATCGCGCCGTCGGGTCCGAGCGAGATGATCGACTGGACCGAGCCCTTGCCGAATGAACGGGTGCCGACAAGCGTCGCGCGCTTATGGTCCTGAAGAGCGCCGGCGACGATTTCCGAAGCCGAAGCCGAGCCGCCATTGATCAGGACGACCAGCGGCACATCGGCGAGCTGCGCATCGAGCGGATCGGGCTGGGCGTCATAACGGGCGCTCTCGGCCTCCGTCCGGCCGCGCGTCAGAACAACGGCACCCTGCTTGAGGAAGGCGTCTGCGACATAGACGGCCTGATCAACGAGACCGCCGGGATTGTTGCGCAGATCGAGAATGATGCCCTTTGGCGCCTTGCCGTCGCGTTCGGCATAGATGTCCTTGATGGCGTTTTCGATGCCGATATAGGCCTGGGCCGAGAAGCGCGAGAGACGCAGCACGGCAACATCGCCATCCATGCTCCAGCGCACGGCGCGCATGGCGATCGTAGCCCGGGTCAGGGTGAATTTGAGCGGATCGGTCACGCCTTCGCGCACCACGGTCACGGTGATATCCGTGCCGATCGGCCCGCGCATCTTGGCAACTGCCTCGTCGAGCGACAGGCCCTGGATCGAGGTGCCGTCGAGTTCGACGATAAAGTCATTGGCGAGAATACCGGCTTTGGCCGCAGGCGTTTCATCGATTGGAGAGATGACCTTGATGGCCCCTTCTTCCATGGTCACCTCGATGCCGAGGCCTCCGAATTCGCCCGATGTGTCTTCGCGCATCTCATCGTAATCAGCAGGCGGCAAATAGCCGGAATGCGGATCGAGCGAGGTGAGCATGCCCTGGATGGCGGCGCGGATCAGCTCCTGCTCATCCGGGGGATCGACATATTCGGCGCGGATACGGTCGAAAATCTCGCCAAAGAGATTCAGGTCCGAATAGACTTCCAGCGGGTCGCGCGGTTCTTTCTTGAGATCCTCGGGCGCCGGCGCAGGCTGTTCGCCACTGGGATTGGGTTGCTCCACCGGCGTTTCCGGCGCGGCGGGCGCAGGGGTCTGATCCTGTGCAAGCAGCCCGGCGGTCGGCACAAACAATGCCGCGCCAAGCAGGGCAGCGCGAAGGGTGGTCAAGCGCATGGAATATTATCCCGTCTGTTCACTCTGGGCCCACCAAGTTTCCGGGTCGATGGGTTGGTTGTTCTGTCGCAGCTCAATATAGAGGGTCGGCTGGGCGTTGCCAGCATTGGTGGTTACGGTCCGTCCAATTGTGCGTGATCCCATCTGGCCCAAAGGTTCGCCCATCAGCACAAACTGGCCGATATCGACCGAGATGCTGTCGAGCCCGGCTAGCAGTGCCGTATAGCCCTGGCCGGTATTGAGAATGATGATCTGGCCATAATTGAGGTAAGGCCCCTTATAGAGCACCCAGCCATCGGCGGGGGAGACCACCTGCGCCTCTGCGCGCGTCACGACCGACTGGCCCTGAGCAATACCCCCGAACCCGTCGCCGGCACCGAATTGCACCACGGTGACGCCATTGGCCGGCTGAGTCAGGTAGCCACGCGCCATCGGAAAAGGCACGGCAGGTTCGGTGCGCGCCGCATTGGCAAAGGCAACCTGAATGGCTTCAGGCGAAAGCTGCGGCATATCGGGCGACGTGGTGGCCGTCGGCGTCGTCGCCTGATTGGCGCGGGCCGAGAGTGCGTCGATCAGTTCGCGGAGGGTGCTGGCTCGCTCGGCGAGCTCGAGTGCTGCGGCTTCTTCGGTATCGAGCTGGGCGCCGACCTGTTGGATGCCTTGTTTGCGCGCAGCGATGAGTGTCGCAATGCGCAACTGCTCTTCTTCGAGCACGGCATAATTGGCCTTGAGCGTTTTCTCCTCGGCCAGCGCCTGCTCCTTGATAGTCATCAATTGCTTGAGGTCGGCCGAGACGGTCTCAGCTCTTTCGCGCAATTGTGGTACGATGGCAGCGATCAGCATGGCGCCGCGCGCCGAACCCAGGGCGTCGCTCGGATCAACCACGAGAGCAGGCGGCGGATTGAGCGAGATGCGCTCGAGCGCGGCAAGCACATTGGCGATCTCGGCATCAGCGCCATCGAGCCGGCCGCGCACTTCAAGTTCTTCGACGATGAGATTGGAGAGCCGATCTTCGACATCGGTCACTTCGATTTCGGCGAGCTTTACCCTTTGGCCTGCTGCAATCAGGGCGGCATTCTGCTTGGTGCGATCGCCTTCCATCTCGGCAATCTCTGCCTTGAGCTCGTCGATCCGTTCGCGGCTGAGCTGCAGGGTCGCTTCGACTTCGGCAAGATCGGCGGCGCTGGATGTAGCCGTGTCCGGTTCTGCAGGTGCGGCTGGATCCCCTGCCGACGGAGTGGCGGCGGGCGCTTCGGAAATGGGAACCGGTGTCGTTTCCGGCACGGCGTCCGTGGTCGCCGGCGCCGGCGTTGTGGCTGTCGGAGGCGTTGCTGGCTGAGCCGTGGACGGCGCGGGAACAGCCGTTTGTGCCAGAAGCGGAATGGCGAGACCCGCGGTCAGCAGGATGCCGCCGACCACTGCCTTGACCAAAATCTCCGGCCTCACCGGCATGTTTTCTCCGTCGCTGAGGCCGCTGGCCCCGAATCACTGACGCGCAGATTAGCAAGCGGGAAGAAAACCATAGGTTAACTCTGCTTAACCATGTTTGGTCCGGCTGTCTGCGGCCCTGCTAGACTGCGGTTGAGCTTAAACTAAGGCAGTCACAGCGATTTCAGTCGCCGCGATGATAGGGGTGGCCAGAGAGGATCGTGGTCGCGCGGTAAAGCTGCTCGGCCAGCATGATCCGCACCAGTTGGTGCGGCCAGACCATGGGCGAAAAGCTCAGCGACATTTCGGACGATCGAACGAAGTCGGGATCAATGCCATCGGCGCCGCCAATTACGAAGGACACGGCGGAACGTCCCTCATCGCGCCAACGCGCGAGGAGATTGGCAAACGCTTCCGAGCCTATGGATTTGCCGCGTTCGTCCAGCGTGACGAGAATACCATCGGGCAGCGCGGCGCGGAGACCCTTGGCCTCTTCGCTCTTGCGGGACGCAGCAGATCCGGCGCGAGACTCGTTGAGCTCCGAAACATCAAATCCCGTCAGTGCCAGCGGTTTTCCGCTCGCCACTGCTCGTTCGAGATACCGGGAGACGAGTTCGCGTTCGGGGCCGGACTTCATCCGGCCCACGGCGGCTATGGCGATACGCATGACATGCCTTCGAAGACGTCGAGCGGCCTAGTGCGCGTCAGCGGCGAAGTCGGCCTGCCACATCTTTTCGATGTTGTAGAATTCGCGCACTTCGGGGCGGAAGATGTGGACGATGACGTCGCCCGTATCGACCAGGACCCAATCGCAATGCGGCAGACCCTCGACCCGTGGCTTGCCGAAACCATTTTCGCGCAGGGCGCGGATGATCTGGTCGGCGACGGCGCCAACGTGGCGCTGCGAGCGGCCGGAAGTCACGATCATGTGGTCGGCGAGCGAGGACTTGCCGGTGATATCCACCGCCACGGTCTCTTCTGCCTTGGCATCATCGAGAATATTGAGAATGAGTTCGACGGGGGACTTTTCCGAAGACATTGTCGGAACAGCAGGGGTCGAAACGGTATCGGTGGGCAGCGCGGCCATCAGAAACGGCCTTCCGCCCATGCGCGAGCATGGGTCATGCGTTGGTTCAGCATCCTTGGTTGTTGACCGGAATATTGCGGCGTCTTGGCAAACGGCAAGCCGTTAGTTCCTGTTCCGAAGACACGATCATTGCGTTGAATATGCCCTTTCGCGGGGTTTTTCGCAAGGTCACGGTTGATTCTTGTTATTTATGCTTGCCGGCGGCGCGGATAGCGCTCGAAGACAGTGGTGATTGCCGCCCGTGCAAGTAGACCCAGGTTGGAGCCGGAAGGCTTGCAAGAATAGGTGCGTCTTCCTGATCGATCTGGGAGCGGGAAAGGGCCAGGGCAACGCGCGAGGCCAGGGCGCGGCGCGAGGAGCCGGGGCGGGCATAGACGGCGATGGGGAGCGTTGCCGCGATGTCCTGCCAGCGTTCCCAGTTGTGAAAGCCGGCGAGACTGTCGGCGCCCATGATCCAGACGAAGTGCCGGTCGGGTAGGGATTGGGCGAGAAACCGGACGGTTTGCCAAGTGTAGCGGAAGTTTTTCTGGGCCTCGAAGCCGGTGACGTGGATCCGCGGATTGGCGATCGCAGCGCGGGCGGCTTCTACGCGCTGGGTGAGGGGCGCTAGATCGTCGTGATTTTTCAGCGGGTTACCGGGCGTGACGAGCACCCATAGGGCGTCGAGTTCGAGGCGGCGGAGGGTTTCTTCCATGACCAGCACATGACCGGCATGGATGGGATTGAAGCTGCCGCCGAAGAGGCCGATGCGCATGCCGGCCGCGGACGGCGGGACGCGCGTAAAGGACTGATTGCTCAAGGGTTTATGGTCTGACTTGGCCGGTGCCGCGGACGCGATATTTGAAGGAAGTGAGCTGTTCGACGCCGACGGGGCCGCGGGCGTGCATCTTGCCGGTGGCGATGCCGATTTCGCCGCCGAAACCGAATTCGCCACCATCGGCGAATTGGGTCGAGGCGTTGTGCATGAGGATGGCACTATCGATCTCGTTGAAGAATTTCTCAACGGCGACAGGGTCTTCGGCGATGATCGCTTCGGTGTGGTGGCTGGAATAATGCTCGATATGGGCGATGGCGTCTTCGATGCTGTCGACGACTTTGACCGAGATGATGGCGTCTTCGTATTCGGTACGCCAGTCTTCCTCGGTGGCCAAAACTGTTACCATTCCGGTAGCGTTGAGCGCCGCATCGCCGCGAATCTGGCACCCTTTGGTTGCAAGGGCGTCAAGCACGGGCTTGAGGTGGGTCGAGACGACGTCCTTGTGGACGAGGAGGGTCTCGGCGGCGCCGCAAATGCCGGTACGGCGCATCTTGGAATTGAGCGTGATCGAGACGGCCTTTTCGAGATCGGCTGATCGATCGATATAGACGTGGACGAGCCCTTCTAGATGGGCAAAGACCGGGACACGCGCTTCGGACTGGACGCGGGCAACGAGCGACTTGCCGCCACGGGGGACGATCACGTCGATATTGCCCGAAAGCCCCGTCAGCATTTCGCCGACGGCGGCGCGATCGGAGGTGGGGACAAGCTGGATACCGTCTTCGGGAAGGCCCGCCTGCTTGAGGCCGAGGCGGAGGCAATCGACGAGGGCGCGTGAGGAGTGGGCGCTATCGCTGCCGCCGCGGAGGATAACGGCATTACCCGATTTGAGGCAAAGCGCACCGGCATCGGCCGTAACATTGGGGCGGCTTTCGTAGATGACGCCGATAACGCCGAGCGGGGTGCGGACACGCTCGATGTGAAGGCCATTGGGCCGGTCCCATTCGGCAATGATCGAGCCAACGGGATCGGGCAGTTCGGCAATGGTGCGCAGCGCGTCGACGATACCATTGAGGCGCGCTTCGGTGAGAAGCAGGCGATCCTGGAAGGCCTGGGTCATGCCTTTGGCACGGGCATTTTCCATGTCGAGCGCATTGGCGGCGAGGATTTCGGCCTGGTGGTCATTGACCGCCTGGGCGGCACCGATCAGGGCTGCATGCTTGCGCTCGGCACTGGCGGTCGCAAGCTTTGAGGCCGCGGCGCGCGCCTTGCGCCCGAGATCGAGCATGATGGCAGGGAGGTCGCCCGACAGGATTTCGGCTGAGATCATTGGGTCATCTCCTCGACGGCTGCCGTGAGTACCATATTGTCGCGATGGATCATCTCGGCGCGATTGCCGCTGCCAAGCAATTCGACCATCGTATTGCTGCGCTTGCCCATGACGAGGCGGGCATCCTCGCTGTCGAGCCCGGCAAGGCCACGGGCGATTTCGCGGCCATCAGGATCGAGAATAGCGAGGGCATCGCCACGATCGAAGGTGCCAGTAATTTTGGTGACACCGATCGGCAGAAGCGAGCGGCCATTTTTTAAAGCGCCCGCCGCGCCAGCATCGACCTGCAAGGTACCGGCGACGGTGAGCGTGCCCATGATCCAGCGCTTTCGCGCCTGCGCGCGCGAGCGGGCGGGGTGGAAGAGCGTATGCCGGCCGCCTTCCGTCAGGATTTTTAGCGGATGGGTTTCGGTGCCCTTGGCGATGATCATGGCGGTGCCGGCGAGGGTCGCGATCTTGCCGGCTTCGACCTTGGTGGTCATGCCGCCGCGCGAGAGATGGCTTGCGGCACCCCCGGCCATGGCTTCGATGGCCGGCGTGATGGCTTCGACCACGGGAATATGCTGCGCGTTCGGGTCTTTGGCCGGCGGGGCGGTATAGAGACCGTCGATGTCGGAGAGGAGCACGAGGCAATCGGCTTCGATCATGGTCGCGACGCGGGCCGAGAGGCGATCATTGTCGCCATAGCGGATTTCGGCGGTGGCGACGCTATCGTTCTCGTTGAAGATCGGGATGGCGCCGAGGCCGAGAAGGGTCGTCACCGTGGTGCGCGCATTGAGATAGTAGCGGCGCTCTTCGGTGATGTTTGGGGTGATGAGGATCTGACCGGTAACGATGGAATGGCGCGCGAGCGCTTCGGCCCAGGCTTGCGAGAGCGCGATCTGCCCGGCGCTGGCAGCGGCCTGGGATTGTTCGAGCGTGAGGGAGAGGGCGGAGAGGCCAAGGAGCCCGCGGCCAAGGGCGATGGCGCCCGAGGAGACGACGACGATATCGCGGCCCTCGGATTTGAGAGCGGCGATGTCTTCGGCGAGATCATCGAGCCAGGCTTTGCGCAGCTTGCCCGATTTATCGACAAGGAGAGCGGAGCCGATCTTGATGGTAATGCGGCGATAGGGGGCGAGGGCGTTGGTCATGTCAGGGTCCGCTCATCCCAACCGATTTCCCAAATGCGAATTCGGTGAGCTTCGCGCCACCTTCTCCCCGAGAGGGAGAAGAATGGTGCGGCGCATACTGTCTATTCCTCTCCCACTTGGGGAGAGGGTGGATCGCCCGCAGGGCGAGACGGGTGAGGGGGCTTGTTGCAGACACCGAGCAAGAGGAAGACCCCTCACCGACCCGGCCAAGGGCCGGGCCACCTCTCCCCAAGTGGGAGAGGAATAAGAGAGGAGGGGCTGGCCGCTCGTGCGGATATCCAGTCCAAATGCTGCGGCTTTGCCCATCAGGGGGTCCACTTTTCTTCCGTCTTGGGCGCGAGGGCCTCGACTTCTTCGGCGCGGCTTTCGTCGATGATGGAAAGGACGGCGAACAGTACTTTTTCGACGCCTTCGCCGGTGGCGCCGGAGATGGTGTGAACTTCGGCCTTGCTGGCTTTTTTGAGCGCCTTGACCTTGTCCTTGAGCTCTTCGGGCGTCAGGGCGTCGATCTTGTTGAGGACGACGATTTCGGGCTTGTCGGCCAGGACGTCAGCATAGGCGGCGAGTTCATAGCGCACGGCTTTATAGACGTGGGCGACGTCGTCATTGGTGCCGTCGATCAGATGGATGAGCACGCCGCAGCGCTCGATATGGCCGAGGAAGCGGTCGCCGATGCCGATGCCTTCGCTGGCGCCTTCGATGAGGCCGGGAATGTCGGCGAGGACGAATTCACGCTCGCCGACGCGAACGACGCCAAGATTGGGGTGAAGGGTCGTAAACGGGTAATCGGCAATCTTGGGCTTGGCGGCCGAAACCGACGCCAGGAAGGTCGACTTGCCGGCATTGGGCTGGCCGACGAGACCGGCATCAGCGATCAGTTTGAGGCGCAGCCAGATGCCCTTTTCGGTGCCCAACTGGCCGGGATTGGCGTGGCGGGGCGCCTGATTGGACGAGGTCTTGAAGTAAGCGTTGCCGAAGCCGCCATTGCCGCCTTTAAGCAGCACGACGCGCTGGCCGATTTCGGTGAAATCGGCGATCAGGGTTTCCTGGTCTTCCTCAAAAATCTGGGTGCCCTTGGGCACGCGCAAGACGATATCTTCGCCATTGGCGCCAGCGCGGTTCTTGCCCATGCCATGGGTACCGGTCGGGGCACGGAAGTGCTGGGCGTAGCGGAAGTCGATCAGTGTATTGAGGCCTTCCGAGCAGACGGCGACGACATCGCCGCCGCGGCCGCCATTGCCGCCATCGGGGCCGCCGAATTCGATGAACTTCTCGCGGTGAAAGCTGACGGAGCCGCCGCCACCATCACCGGACTTGATATAGATCTTGGCCTGATCGAGAAATTTCATGTGCGTCGTGCCTTCCAGACGCCAAGCGTCAATTGTGTGTCGATATGCTCCACCTCTGCCTCGCGCGCAAGGCAGAGGAGAGCGCTTCGTCCTGTTTCGGTAAAGCCGAGCTTGTGCTGGATGGCCAGCGAAGCCTGGTTGAAATGAAAAACGCCGGAATAAACGATCGGTGCGCGGCTCGTGGCGAAGAACCAATCGAGCGCCGAGATCACCGCTTCGGTCATGATGCCACGACCCCAAAAGGGCTTGCCGAGCCAATAGCCAATCACCGGACCAAGTGCACCGGAATGAAAGCCGATATGGCCGGCATAGCCCTGACCCTTCACGTCGATGCTGAAATTGGCATCGGCGACGTCGACGTCAACATGGCGCGTGCGGAGCCAGGCCTGGGCATCGGAGAGATAATAGGGATGCGGCACGCGCGCGAGATTGCCCGCGACGTCGAAATCATTGAGGTAATGGGCGATCGGCTCTGCATCCTGAGCGCGCGGCGCGCGGAGGATCAGCCGGTCGGTCTCGATGATGGGCAACATCATCCGCGCCACTCCAGCACAAGGAGCGGTTTGCCGCGATGACGCTCGACGACGCTCTCGGTATGTTCGATGACGGCAAAGCCCGATTTTTCGAGGACGCGTTGCGAAGCGGGGTTGGAGACCAACACCCGGGCGCGAATGGCTTCGATGCCCGTTTGCCGCGCGGCGGCAAGAAGACCGCCAACCGCTTCGGGCGCAAATCCCTGGCCCCAATGGGATTCGGCGACCCAATAGCCCAGCTCGGGCGGATTGCCATCGCTAAACTTGAGGCCGACAATGCCGATCAGCCGATCATCATCTGCGCGAGCAATGGCATAGGGCCGTTGCTCGGGGTTTTTGGCAAAACGTTCGATGAAGCCGATGCCGTGCTCGGGCAGATAGGGGAAAGGCAGGCTGGCGGTGGGCTCGACCACCTTCCAGTTATTCACGCCCTCGACAAGGGCATCGAGATCGGTCAGGACGGGCTGGCGCAGGCGCAAGCGTTTCGTGGCGATTTCTCCGGGCAGGGCATCTCTCAGGCGCATAAGTCGATCCTTTTGGCCGCCCAGGTTTGCCGGCTCAATGCGGTCGTTACATGTTCGACATTGTGCTGCAGCGCCTGGGAAAACCGCATCTCCTTGCCGGTGACGACAAAGCCGAGCTTGGTCTTGAGGCGCAGGGACGCGACATTGTTGCGGTGGGCGCTCGAGGCGATCGCCTCGTTCTTCGTTTCGGCAAAATGCCAATCGATGAGCGCGGTCGCGGCCTCGCACCCATAGCCGCGATGCCAATGGGGGCGCGAAATCCAGAAGCCCAATTCATCAACGAGCGTGACGCAGCCGATGAGGCCCTTGGTTTTGTGCTCGATGATGAAGAACGACTTTTCGGGCGTGGGTGCTGGCGCTGTCCGGAGAAAGTCCTGGGCCATGGTGAGCGTATAGGGCCAGGGCGCCGGGGTCAGCCAGCGGGCAACGGCAAATTCGCTGACGCCCAGGGCGTAGCAGGGCGCATCTTCGGGCCGCGGCGCGCGGAGGATCAAGCGATCAGTGAGGAGTTCGGTCATTCCCGATCGAGCTCCAGCCGCATGAACATGATGGACTGGCCCATGAGCGTGCCCTGCTGGTCGGTGCCTTCGCCGATCTCGATAAAGCCAAGCTTCTTGAGGACGTTTCGCGAGGGCGCATTGCTCATGAGGGCGCGGGATTTGAGGCTCGTGGCTCCGGCCTCCTTGGCCGCCGCGATCACCGCGCGGGCGGCTTCGGTGGCATAGCCATGGTTCCAATAGGCTTCGCCCAGCCAATAGCCGAGCTCCGGGGCGGTGTCCGGGCCCATGCTGAGGCCAACGACGCCGATGAACTGGCCATCAAGGGTAATGGCGAAGCACTTTTCCTGCGGGTCGGGCACGACCTCGTTGATGAAGAAAAGCGCGTCGTCTTCGCTATAGGGGAAGGGCAGGCGCGACATGACGCGATGGACCCGCTCATTATTGGCGAGTGCGGCAATGCGCGGGACATGGGTGAGGTCAGGCGGGACGAGAACCAGACGCTCGGTCGATATCCGTTCAGGCAGGCGGTGCTTGAGCGCGATCATCTGGATATGTCCCTGAGGCACGATAGACCGACGACGCTGACCGACCATTTGGTCGAGATCACGGCATTTTGGGTGGTGGCCATTGCTGCAGCGGCGGCTGGGCGGGCGGTGGCGGCGAGGCGGCGGGCAGCAATGGTCATGAGATTTCTCCAGAAACGAAAAGGGGAACCGGTTGGCCGGTTCCCCTTCGCTGTTCTGGTGTGTCGCCAAACGCTGCCGGGGAACTGGTCACCGGCGGGTTGGTCAGGCCTGCCGGATTATTCGGCGGCCTCTGCCGGGAGGACAGACACGTGTACTTTATTGTTCGCGCGGGTGCGGAACGCCACGGTGCCATCGACCAGAGCAAAGATCGTGTGATCCTTACCGAGGCCAACACCGGTGCCGACAGCCCACTTGGTGCCGCGTTGACGGATGATGATGTTGCCGGCGATGACAGCTTCGCCACCGAACTTCTTCACGCCGAGACGACGGCCAGCGGTATCACGACCGTTGCGGGATGAACCGCCTGCTTTCTTATGTGCCATGGTCTAGCTTCCTCTTATTCCTGATCGGCCTTGGGAGCGGCCTTCTTGGCCGGGGCCTTCTTCGGCTTGTCAGCCGTTTCGCCTTCAGCGGCAGCGGCCTTCTTGGGCGCAGCCTTCTTCGGAGCGGCCTTGGCTTCGGTTGCGTCCGTGGCATCAGCCTTGGGAGCCGACTTCTTGGCCGGGGCCTTTTCGGTCACGGAGTCGGTGGTGTCGGCCTTGGCAGCAGCCTGGATCGTCGGCTTGGCGCCGCCGGTCAGGATTTCCGTGACGCGCACGGTGGTCAGCAGCTGGCGGTGACCGTTGCGGCGACGCGAATTGTGGCGACGGCGCTTCTTGAAGATGATGACGGTCTTCTGCTTCTTGGTCTCGACCAGCTCGGCAGCAACGAGTGCGCCTTCCACCAGCGGAGCACCAATCACATCGCCAACCATGAGGACTTCGTCAAAGGTGACGATGTCGCCGGCTTCGGCGTCGAGCTTTTCGATCTTGATGACGTCATTGGCAGCAACCTTGTACTGCTTGCCGCCCGTCTTGATGACTGCAAAAGTCATATGCACAACCGAACGTTTTTGACGCCCGGTCCCTTTTCTGTCGCGCCCTGCGGCACCGCGGCTTTCATGCCAGCTTTTTCGCGGTTTTTACGGGTGTAGGCCAAGATTTTGGCCGGCAGCCTCGAGCAGCGTTTTCAAACAAAACCAGCGCACAGGTTGGACCGGTGCGCGTGGGATCGGGGGCTTATCGTGAAAAAGGCCGGAAGAGTCAAGCGCCGTATGGGATTGAACGGCGCCTGAAAGGTCAGCCTTGCCCGTTGGGATACCAGTTGCGGAGGCGCACTTCGGTGTGGTCGCCGACGCCGGTTTCAAGCGGGGAGAGATCGCTCTCGCCATAGTGGTAGGGATAGACGATGCCCGGCTTGAAGGTGTTGATCGCCTCGACGGCCTGGTCGGGGGTCATGGTATAGGGCAGGTTCATCGGGAGGAAGGCGACGTCGATGTCGGTCAGGGCCAGCATCTCCTCGGTCGGCTCGGTGTCGCCGGCGATGTAGATCTGCTTGTCGCCGAGGGTCAGCACATAGCCATTGCCGACGCCGACGGGGTGGTAGTTCATGCGGTCGGCGGTGGTGTTGTGCGCGGCGATGGCCTTGAGTTTGATGCCATCGAGTTCGCCATCTTCGCCATTGGCGATGGATTTGGCATTGGCCTTGAGGGCTTCGGGCAGCTTGTCGAAAACGTCCTGATTGGTGAGAAGCGGCACGGAGCCGGCGATGGCTTCGAGCGTCGGCACGTCAAAATGGTCGCCATGGCCGTGGGTGATGAGGATGGCGGTTGGCTTGGGCAGGGCTTCATAAAGGGCCGCGCCGCCGACGGGATCGACATAGATGACCTTGCCACCCCATTCGAGGACGAGACTGGCATGTTCGACCGGGTGAATGATCAGGTCGCCTTCGCTGGTGGCGATGGTTTCGGGCATGGTTTGATCCTGGGCTGTGGCAAAGGTGGGGGCCAGGAGATTGGCGGCAAGTCCGGCCATTGGCAAGCTGGCGAGACCGGCAACCACAGAGCGGCGCGTGAACATCGGGTTCTCTCTCAAATGTGACACTATTTGACGGAACCTCAACGTGATAGCGCGCGATAAGATCGGGCAGCACGAGATTGTTATCAGGCAAGGACCCGCGCGTTTCTGTGCGTGCACTCAACAAGGGGTGTTGCAGCCCGGCGCGGCCTATGCCATAAGCCGCCCCGTATCGACCGGCCGGGAGTTTAAACACTCCCTTTTCGATCTCGCGGAGAGATGGCAGAGCGGTTGAATGCACCGCACTCGAAATGCGGCATGGGGGCAACTCCATCGGGGGTTCGAATCCCTCTCTCTCCGCCAGTTTCCTTCCCACACTTTTGCAATTGCGACCCTGAAGTCGGCTCTACGCTTATGATGTGCCGACCTCGGCTAGCTGTGCGTGCGTCAGAACGTTGCCATCGCGGCAGGCGAAGGGCAGGTGGCGTGTCGTGGCGACGATCGTATCGAGAAAGCCCGGGAAACGCGCGTCGAGATCCACGCGGCGCAGGGTCACGAAGCGTTTGGTGCCTTCGGGGCGCACATGGACCACGCCGGCCTCGCGCAATTTGGCGAGGTGGTAGCTCAGCGAAGTCTTCGAGCCGAGATCGAGAAACTGCCCGCAGGTCATGGCATTTTCTTCGTTGCGCGCGAGATGGCCGATGATGGCGAGCCTTGTCTCGTCACCCAAGGCGGTCAGTACATTGGCCAAGGTGATCTGTTCGGTATCGGGGTGCGGAAGGAAGGTCATGCCAAACACGTAGCCCATCTTTAGACCGTATTCAATGTTCAAGAACTTTTGAACTTTCGCTTGACAGGTTTGGTAATAGAGGTCCAAAGGTTCAATGAATTTTGAACTATGGGTTTCATCATGGATATCCGTTTGATCTGGCTTGCCGTCGGCACCTTCGCCATCGGCGCAGAAAGTTTTGGCATCGCCAGCCTCTTGCCGCAGATCGCCGAGTCGACCGGCGTGTCGCTGACCCAAGCAGGCTATCTCGTGCTGGTCTTTGCCCTCGCCAATGCGTTTGGCGCGCCGGTGCTCGCAGCGCTGACGGGGACGGTCGATCGGCGCCGCACGCTGACGGTGGCCGCGCTGGTCTTTTCTGCTTCCGCCTTGGGTGCCGCGCTCTCGCACGGCTACTTTGATCTGATGGCGGCGCGGGTCCTCATGGCCTTCTCGGCCGGGCTTTATAGCGCTACGGCGCAAGCGACCGGGGTCGCGATCGTGTCGCCCGATCATCGCGCGCGTGCCATTTCAGTCATCGTTGGCGGTACGACCATGGCCGTGGCTTTCGGCGCGCCCCTCGGCGCCTTTGTCGGCGGCGCGCTCGGGTGGCGCGGCGCGTATTTCATGGTGGCGGGCTTTGGTATCGTGGCGGCCCTTGCCCTATGGGTCATGCTGCCCGCAGGCCTTCGTGGTGCGCCACTGTCGCTGCGGCAGCGGGTTGGCGCGATTGCCTTGCCCGGTGTGCCCCCGGCTCTTCTGACCACCTGGCTGACCATGACCGGGGCCTTCGTCATCATCATCTACCTCGCCTCGATCACGACCCAGAGCGTGGGACTGCCAAAGAGTCTGGTGCCTGCAGTTTTGCTGACATTCGGCATCGGCGCGGCGATCGGCAATTTTATCGGCGGGCAGTTGGCAGATCGCCTTGGGCCAAACCGGACCATCTTGGGCACCGTCACCCTGATGGTGGTGCTGCAGCTCGCTATTTCCGAGGTGACCGTGCTGCCGACCACGGTTGCGGGACCGGTGTTCTTTGGCGTCGTGTTTCTATGGGGCGTCGCAGGCTGGGGGTTTTTCCCGCCGCAGTCGAGCCATTTGCTCAGCTTGTCGCCGGCCAGTGCGCCACTCGTGCTCTCGCTCAATGCGTCTGCGCTTTATCTGGGCATTGCCGCAGGGTCGTTGATAGGTGGATTGGTGCTGCAGTTCGGTACGGTCAATGATCTCGGTTGGGTTGGTGCCCTATTTCCCGCTGTGGCGCTGGCACTGTTCGCTTTGCGGGCGCAGATGCGTCCTCGCCCGGCATTCAGCCGATTTGGCTAGTTTCACGATTGACGGACGGGTTTGATGATCGAGGCGAAAGCCTCGGTCATCATCGCTCGTGAACGCGTATGACTTACTGACGATCGCCCGCGTTGTCCCAGCGCCTGAGTCCGGACGCCGTTTAGAGCGGTTTTACTCGCTGCAAACTCCCAATCCAACACATGCGCGCTGCGGTCGAGATATCTTGCGCCAGGACAAAATTTAGCATACCCCCCTATGCTATGTCGCATACAGTTGAAAACAAGACCAAGCTTCTTGCTCGGGTTCGGCGCCTCAAGGGGCAGATGGAAGCGATCGAGCGGGCGCTCGAGGCGGAGTTGGGTTGCGCCGATGTGCTGCAACTCGTCGCCTCGGTGCGGGGGGCGATGAACGGCCTGACCACCGAACTGATGGAGGATCATATCCGTCATCACGTGCTCGAGCCTGCTTCCGAGGCGGAACGCCAGCAGGGTGGCGAGGAATTGATCCAGATTCTCGGGACTTATCTGAAATGAGCGAATCCGCTACGCGCCTCGATAGCCCGCACGAGCATTTTTTCCTCGGCGACAACCATGAGCGCAATGAGCGCCGGACGTGGCTGGTGATTGCCATCACCGCCACCATGATGGTGGTCGAAATCACGGCTGGTTCCATCTATGGCTCGATGGCCTTGGTGGCGGATGGCTGGCACATGTCCACCCATGCCGCCGCGATGCTGATCGCAGCGCTCGCTTATCTCTTTGCCCGCAAGAACGCGCGCAATCCGCGGTTCACGTTTGGCACGGGCAAACTCGGCGACCTTGCCGGCTTTGCCAGCGCTGTGGTGTTGGCGCTTGTCGCCCTCTTGATCGGCTGGGAAAGCGTGCTGCGGTTTTATAACCCGGTGGCGATCAATTTCCCGCAGGCCATTTCGGTCGCCGTTATTGGCCTCGGCGTGAACCTCCTCTGCGCCTGGCTGCTTCGCGATGACCATTCGCACCATCATCATGGGCACGGGCATCACCACGATCACCATCATGATCACGGGCATACCCATGACCATCACGCGCCCGCCGCAGACAACAACCTGCGTGCGGCGTATCTGCATGTCTTGGCCGATGCGCTGACATCGGTGCTCGCCATTGCGGCGCTGGTGCTCGGCAGTCTTTACGGCTGGAACTGGATGGATCCAGCAATGGGCGTGGTCGGCGGCCTGGTCATTGCCCGCTGGTCATGGGGCTTGATGCGCGATGCCGGCGGGGTGCTGCTCGACTATATCCCGAGCGGCGAAGACCTGCCTGACGAAATCCGCGCGATCCTCGCAGTGGATGGAGACACGATCACGGACCTCCATATCTGGCAGCTTGGGCCGGGCCATCATGGTGCCATCGTCTCGCTCGTTTCGACGAACCCACAGCCGATCAGTGTCTACAAGGCACGGCTGGCCGGTATTCACGACCTGTCGCATGTGACGATCGAGGTCGCGGCGGTCTGAACGAGCAGCGCCGTAAAATGCAAAAACCCCGCCCTTGGAGAGGACGGGGGTGCATGGGATCGGACTTTGAACCTGCTGGTCAGTGGTAGCTTTCCATTTCGGCGGGAAAGAGCGCCGGCAGGTTGAGGATGCTGATCAGGCGATCCTGGATCTTGACCATGAAGGAGACGAAGCCGTCTTCGGTGCTCCGATCCTTGCCGGGGAGGGGGCGGATGTCGTCGGGCTGGGCGAAGACGATGTCGGAGACAGCATCGACGAGCAGGCCCACATCCTGATTGGCGAGCGAAACGACGAGCACCACGCGATTGGTCGCTTCATTGCCGCCGCTATGGCCGCCAAGGATGCGCTGGAGATCGTAGACCTGCACGATCTTGCCACGAATATCGAGAACGCCGATGGCCGAAAAGGGCTGGGAGGGCAGTTCGGTGACCGGAGACCAGCCGCGAATTTCGCGCACGCTCATGATGTCGATGCCAAAGCTGCGCTCGCCGGAGGTGAAGGTCACGAACTGGTTCGCAAGGCTTTTGACGGGTTGGAGTTCAGCGCCGGTTGGTTCGCCGACTTCGGTAAAGCTCGACATCAGAATTCACTCCAATCTTGCGAGACGGCTGCATTGCCTTGGCTCAGGAAAGTCTTGGCCGCGCGGCGCGCCGAGGGTTGTTGACGCGGTTCGGCCGAACGCGACGTCGTGGATTTCGGATCGCCGAGTTCGAAGACATCGACGATCATGTCGAGTTCGCCGGCCTGGCGCTCGGTCTGTTCGATCGCGGCATTGGTTTCTTCGACGAGAGCCGCATTGTGCTGGGTCATCTCGTCCATCTGGCGGATTGCGGTGCTGACTTCCGAAATGGAAGAGGACTGCTCGCGGCTGGCGAGGGAAATGTCCGAGATCAGCGTGGCGCTTTCCTTGACGCCGATCAGCATCTGGCTGAGCTTTTCCGTCGCTTCGGCAACGAGGCGCTCGCCGCCCGAGACTTCGCCGGCGGATTGTTCGATCAGCGTTTTGACCTCGGACGAGGCATTGGCAGCCGATTGGGCGAGGCGGCGCACTTCGACGGCGACCACCGCAAAACCCTTGCCGGCATCGCCCGCGCGCGCGGCTTCGACCGAAGCGTTGAGCGCAAGCAGATTGGTCTGGAAGGCGATGTCGTCGATGAGGCCGATGATGTTGGAAATGCGCGACGACGAGGAGCTGATGCGCTGCATGGCGTCGTTGGAGGCGCGCATGACCGTGCCGGCTTCCTCGGCCATGGTCGAGACGCTGCCGGCGCGATGGCTGGCGGCTTCGGCGCGCTTGGCGTTTTCGACGACGGTCGAGGCGAGCTGTTCCATGGCGGCGCTGGTTTCCTCGACGGCAGCGGCCTGCTTGCTGGTGCGTTCGGCAAGATCATTGGCGCCCGAGAGGATTTCGCCGGTTGCCTGGCGCAGGGCGCCGGAGGTGTTGCGGAGCTGGCCGACGATGTCGGTCAGTTTATCGGCGACGGCATTGGTGTCGTCCTTGAGGCGGCCGAATGCGCCCTGATAATTGCCGCGGACGCGGCTCGTCAGTTGGGCTTCGGCGATCTTGCCGAGAACGGAGCTGGTCTCAGCAAGGCCGCTATCGACGGTCTGGACGAGCTGGTTGACGCTGGCTGCGAGAGTGTTGAGTTCCTTGTCGGGGAATTCGGCCGTGACGCGATTGGAAAAATCGCCGGCAACGGCGGCATCGACCACGGTGCCGAAGGCATTTTGAAGCTCGGCCATCATCTTGGCGCGGTCTTGCTTGTCGGTCACGAGGCGACGGGCTTCTTCCTTGGTCATCTCGGCGATCTTGAGACCATTGTCGCGGAAGACCAGCGTTGCCTCGGCCATGGCCCCGATTTCGTCGCGACGCTTGGCGCCTTCGACTTCGGTTGCGAAATTGCCGCCGGCAATCTCGCGCATGGCTTTGGTCAGGCGCGAGACCGGGCTCGAAATATTGCTCCCGATGCCGATTGCGCCGGCGATGCCGAGGACGACGGCCGCGATCATGCCGGCGAGGACCGACCAGAATGTGGCGTCGACGGTGGCGTCATTATCGGCCTGACGCGTGTCCATCAGGCTCGATTCAGCGTCGATAAAGGTCTGCATGATGCCGCGGAACTTGTCGAAAAAGGCCTTGCCGCCGGCATTGGCGTCGAAGGTCACGACATCGTCCATGGTTGCGGTGGTGCCGACCGTGCGGCGCATGGCGATCTGGGTTTCCGCGACCTTGGTCTGCCAGTCGGTCATCACGGCTTCCGCTTCGGTCAGGCGCTGAACCTGGGCGGGGTTGTCGGCGACGGTCTGCTGGAGTTTGTCGACCAGATCGGCGAACTTGGCCTTGCCGGCGGTGTAGGGTTCGAGGAAAGCGTCTTCGCCTGAAATGGCAAAGCCGCGCATGCCGGTTTCCATGTCGACGGCGGAGGATACGATGGCATCGGCGTCGTGGATGACGTGCGTCGTGTGATCGACCCACCAGGCGGCCTGCTCCATGCGCGACAGGCCCCAAAGCGAGATGCCGCCAAGGGCCACACCGAGTAGAACGGGAACGCCTGCGACCATGAAGACTTTATTGCGGATTTTTATATCGGACAGACGCACGTCGCAGTTCCAAGGGGAAGGTAGAGTACTTCCTTTTACTGCGGCCCCATTAATTTAGGCTAAATGCGTTAACCATGCTGTAGCGAGGGCGAGGGCGGGTTATTGCGTCAGTTTTGACCTCTGTAACCTGGGCTAATGGGGGATAGTTAATCGCGC
This sequence comes from Devosia sp. BK, assembly GCF_032907385.1. Classification (NCBI taxonomy): domain Bacteria; kingdom Pseudomonadati; phylum Pseudomonadota; class Alphaproteobacteria; order Hyphomicrobiales; family Devosiaceae; genus Devosia; species Devosia sp. BK. Next base: position 205,604 of record NZ_JAIMBX010000002.1, on the reverse strand, counting down.
TCGCGCAAAAATTCCAAGCGTGGCGGAACTGTGGCGGCATTGAGACGTTCGGCCCTCGTTAAGTATGGAGACCGAATGATGGGAACGCATCAACGCGTGGACGCGTCGAGAAAAAAGCGCGGCGGTTGGTGGCCGATGGCGCTGGGCGTCGTTCTCGTTCTCATCGGCCTGCCGGTTGCGGCGAGTGGCGCCTGGCTCTTCGTTTCGGGGCTCTCGTGGTATTATCTGCCTGCGGGCGCCGGGCTGATCATCACGGGCTCTCTGCTCTTCAAGCGCGATAGCCTTGCCTTCTGGTCTTATCTCGTCACTTATCTGATGACGCTCGCCTGGGCGCTTTGGGACCTGGGGTTGAGCGGGTGGGCCGAGGCAGAGCAATTGATCGCGCCGACGGTCATCCTCGTTCTCGTCCTTTCGACGCTGCCCTTGCTGCATGGCCAGATCATGCGCGTGCGCACCGGTGTCGTTGCTGCCGTCGTGACCTTGTTTGGTCTCGTTGGGGTGATGACGGTTGGCGCACAGAGCGTCACGAGCGTAGCCGCTCAGGATTTGGTCTCGATCGAGAACCGCTAAGGGTTATCCCCGAGGGCTTTTGGGATGGCGACAAATCGTCGTCCCCCCGAGCATCGCTTTCAGGCATTGAATCAAGCGCGTAACCCCTGAATTCCATGGCTTATAGTGGGATAGTATAGTCCTGGCCGGGGCAGTTCTGAGCCGTGAAACGACTGCGTCAGACAGTGGCGCGCAAGTTCACCCCAATTTAAGCTTCTCACGCCGGATATGCATCCCTATACCTTGAGTAGAGATTCGAAGCCAAAGGACTGACACCCCTGCCTGCCATCCCCACTGACTTCGCCCTTCCCTTGCTTTGCATTCTGCCATTTCTGGCAAGTGTGCTCGTTCTTGCCCTTCCGGGCAGACGAAACAGGGGCGCCGTCTGGATCACCGCAGCGGTTGCCGCCATTCTCACGATCCTTACTCTTCTGCTCTTTCCGCAAGTGGCGGATGGGCAGGCGCTGGTCACGCGCACCGAGTGGATTCCACAATTCGGGCTCGACATCACGCTGCGCATGGATGGCCTCGCTTGGCTCTTTACGGTGCTCATCACCGGCATCGGGCTCATGGTCGTGCTTTATGCGCGCTATTATATGTCGCCGAAGGATCCGATCGCGCGCTTTTACTCGCTGCTGCTGGCCTTCATGGGGGCCATGCTGGGCCTGGTTCTCTCCGGCAATGTCATCCAGCTTGCGATCTTTTGGGAGCTGACGAGCCTCGTCTCGTTCCTACTTATCGGCTACTGGTATCACCGCGGCGAAGCGCGTGATGGCGCGCGCATGGCCCTGATCATCACCGGCACGGGCGGGCTCGCGCTTTTCGTCGCCATGATGCTGATCGGGCATATCGTCGGCAGCTACGATCTCGACGATGTGCTGGCCTCGGGCTCGATGATCGTCGAGAGCCCGCTCTATCCGGTGCTGCTGGTGCTGTTCCTCCTTGGAGCCTTCACCAAGAGCGCGCAGTTTCCGTTCCAGTTCTGGTTGCCAAACGCCATGACGGCGCCGACGCCGGTTTCGGCCTATCTCCATTCGGCCACGATGGTGAAGGCGGGCGTTTTTATCCTCACGCGCTTCTGGCCGGTGATGCACGATCACCAGCTCTGGTTCTGGATCGTCACCTATACGGGGCTCGCGACGCTGCTCTTCGGGGCCTATACCGCGCTGTTCCAGCGCGACCTCAAGGGGCTCCTCGCCTACTCCACCATTTCCCATCTGGGGCTGATCACGACGCTCCTCGGCATGGGTACGCCGCTCGCGGCCGTCGCTGCCATCTTCCACATCGCCAATCACGCGACCTTCAAGGCTTCGCTGTTCATGGCCGTGGGCATCATCGACCACGAGACCGGCACGCGCGATGTGACCAAGCTCAGTGGCCTTCGCAAATATATGCCGTTCACCGCGACGCTGGCGATCATCGCAAGTGGCGCGATGGCCGGTGTGCCGCTTCTGAACGGTTTCCTATCCAAGGAAATGTTCTTTACCGAGACGGCCGAGTTCGACCCCAATATCTTCGTCAATCTCTCGCTGCCGATCGGCGCGACGCTCGCCGGCATGCTCAGCGTCGCCTATTCGATCAAGTTCGTGCATGGCGTGTTCTTCGGGCCGCCGCCGACAGAGCTCGATGTCGTGCCGCATGAACCTCCGGCGCTGATGCGCCGTCCGATCGAAATTCTGGTCCTTCTCTGCCTTGCCGTCGGGATTATTCCTGGCATCACCATCGGACCGTTTCTGGCTGCGGCGGTGCATTCCGTTCTGGGCGGGGAAACGCCCTATTATAGCCTTTCGGTCTGGCACGGGTTCAACCTGCCGCTGATCATGAGCATCATTGCTCTTGTCGGTGGGGTCGTCATCTACGTGCCCTATTACCGGAGGCTCCGGAATATCGATGGCGTGCCGCTGACCCGTGGCCTGCGCGGACAGCGCGTGTTCGAGCGGTTGCTGGTGACGGCCACCAATCGTTGGGCGCGGCATGTCGTCGGCGCTTTCGGCACGCAGCGTTTGCAGCCGCAGATTTTCACCGTGGTCTTTCTGGCGCTCGCGGCAGGTGTCGGCGCAGGCTGGACCCGCCTTGGCAATCTGCCGCTGCCGAGCAATTTCGATCCGGTGCTCGGTCTCGTCTGGTTGGTCGGTGGCATCAGTGCGCTCGCTGCCGCGCAGCAGGCAAAGTTCCACCGGCTGGCGTCCATGATCCTGATGGGCGGGGCGGGGCTTGCGACCTGTTTGACCTTTGCCTGGTTCTCGGCGCCGGATCTGGCGCTCACTCAGCTTCTGGCCGAAATCGCGACGACCGTGCTGATCCTTCTCGGCCTTCGTTGGCTCCCCAAGCGCAGTCCCTTTGCCGAGGCGACGCCGATCGCCGCGCGATTCCGCCGCTATCGCGACGTTGGCCTTGCCGCCCTTGTCGGGCTTGGCACGGCGGTAGCGAGCTATACCATCATGACCCGCGCTGCGCCCGAGGGCATTTCGGACTTCTTCCTCGCCAATGCCTATAAGGAAGGCGGCGGCACTAATGTCGTCAATGTCATGCTGGTCGATTTCCGCGGCTTTGACACCATGGGAGAAATCACCGTGCTGGGCGTCGTAGCGTTGACCGTCTTTGGTCTCCTCCGTCGTTTCCGCCCGGCCTCGGACAGTGCCGAGCGGCCAGAACAGCAGCGCATGCTCGATGATTATGCGCCTGGGGCAAGCCAGCACGTGGCCGACGATTTCCTGCGCATCCCCTCGCTGATCATGAACTGGATGTTCCCCGTCGTGATCGTCATCGCGCTTTTCATGTTCCTTCGCGGCCATGATCTGCCCGGTGGTGGCTTCATTGCCGGCATCATCATGTCGCTGGCCTTCATCCTCCAATATATGGCGGGGGGTACGCGGTGGGTCGAAGAACGGCTGCGCATCCTGCCGGTGCTCTGGATCGGCTGGGGCCTGTTGCTCGCACTCCTGACCGGGCTTGGAGCCATGGTGCTCGGGCATCCGTTCCTCACTTCGGCCTTTGCCTATGCCGATCTGCCGCTGATCGGGAAAGTGCCGATGGCGACGGCGCTGCTCTTTGATCTCGGCGTCTTTGCGCTCGTCGTCGGCGCGGCTGTGCTCATGCTCATCGCCCTTGCGCACCAGTCCATCCGCCGACCGAAGGCCGCAGGCTCAAGCAAGCCCAAGCAGCGTGTGGGGCTCGACAAATGGAACTGACCCTCGCCATCGCCATCGGCGTTCTCTCGGCTTCCGGCGTCTACCTGATCCTGCGCCCGCGCACGTTCCAGGTGATCATCGGGCTCTCGCTCGTCTCCTACGCGGTCAATCTCTTCATCCTCGCCATGGGCCGGTTGCGGACGGATGCCGCGCCTATTCTGTCCGGAGCTGACGCCAATATCGCCGACTATACCGACCCGGTACCGCAAGCGCTGGTGCTGACCGCCATCGTCATCGGCTTTGCCATGACGGCTTTGTTCCTCGTCGTGCTGCTCGCTTCGCGCGGGCTTTCCGGTTCCGACCATGTCGATGGACGAGGGGACTGAGCATGACCGGCATGAACCATATCGCCATCCTGCCCATCCTCATTCCCATGGCGGCGGCTATCGCCAATCTCTTCATGGGCGACCACCGCAGCAATAGGCGGATGATCGGGCTCAATCTCGGTTTCGGCTTCCTGTTGGTGATCGTGTCGGCGCTGCTGCTGGTGGTGCTGACGCAATCGGGCACGTCGGCAGCCGCGGTCTATCCGCTCGGCAACTGGCCTGTTCCTTTCGGCATCGTGCTCGTCGCCGATCGGCTCGCCGCCATGATGGTGCTGACGACATCCATCCTCTCGCTTGCCGCGCTCGCCTATGCTTCAGCACGCTGGCATAGCCGCGGGCCCAATTTCTTCCCGCTCTTTCATGCGCTGGTGATGGGGCTTAACGGCGCCTTCCTCACCGGCGACCTCTTTAATCTTTTCGTCTTTTTCGAGCTGCTGCTCGCCGCTTCCTATGGGCTTGCGCTCCATGGTGGCGGCCGCAATCGCGTGCGCGCGGCGATGCATTACATCGTCATCAATCTCGTCGCCTCGTTCCTTTTCCTCATCGGCGTGGCGCTGATCTATGGCACGACCGGCACGCTCAACATGGCCGATATTGCCCGTGCTGTGCCGCTGATCGCGCCGGAAGATCGGGGCCTGTTCGAGGCGGGTGCGGGCGTTCTGGGTGTTGCGTTCCTCATCAAGGCCGGCGCCTGGCCGCTGCACTTCTGGCTGCCGAACACTTATTCGGCCGCCGCGCCGCCGGTTGCCGCGCTCTTTGCGGTGATGACCAAGGTAGGCTTTTACGCCATTCTCAGGCTCTGGACGTTGGTCTTTGCCAATGGCTCGGGCGCCGAAGTCGCCTTTGGGCAAAACGTGCTCTTCGTCATCGGCATCGCGACCGTTGCCTATGGCAGTATCGGGGCGCTGTCGTGCAAGGCACTCGACCGGCTCGCGAGCTATCTGATCCTCGTTTCGGCGGGCACACTGCTGCTGGCAGTGGCCTATAATTCGCCGGGGGTGACGACCGGCGCTCTCTACTATCTCGTCGTCGCGACCTTCGCCGCGGGCGCGCTTTTTCTCCTCAAGGATGTCATCGACCAGGTGCTGCCGGCTGAAGCGCAGGTTTTGGCCGTGTCGCTCGAACTCTATGGTGACGAGGAAGAAGCGATCGACGAAGACCAGGAAGTCAGCCGCACCATTCCGGCGGCGGCAACCATTTTGTCCTGGTGCTTTGCCGTTGCGGCTCTGGTCATGGCGGGGCTGCCGCCGCTCTCGGGATTTATCGCTAAATTTGCGATGATCTCGGCGGCGCTCAACGCGGAAAATGGACCGACCGCTGCGACCTGGTGGCTCACCGGCGCCTTCATCTTTTCCGGGCTTTTCGTGCTGATCTCGATGGTCCGGAACGGCATCAACATCTTCTGGACCTCCTTGCCCGAAGACAACACGATGCGTCTGCGCATACTCGAGATCGGGCCGATCGTGGCGCTGCTGGCGCTCTGCGTCCTGATGTCGGTCGCCGCGGGGCCAGCCATGACCTATTTTGCCGAGACGGCCGCCTTCATCCATGCCCCGCTCGGCTATATCGAGACTGTCTTGCCTGCGGAGGCTGCATCATGAAGCGCCTCCTGCCGCACCCCTTGCTGGCCGCGATCATCCTCGCGCTCTGGTTGATCCTGCAGCAATCGGCGGGCCTCGGGCATTTGCTCCTCGGTAGCGCCATTGCCATCGGCGTGTCGCTTGCCGCCAGCGCCGTGCTGCCCGAACGCGTTGAGATCGGCAAAGCGCACAAATTCATTCAGCTTCTCGCCGTCGCTGGGCTCGACATCATCCGTTCCAACCTTGCCGTCATGATGGTGCTGTTCCATCCGCGGCCTGCGCCAAAGGCGGGTTTCATCGAGATGCAGCTCGAACTCAAGAACGAGACGGGGCTCGCCATTCTCGCGGTGTTGCTGACCGCGACGCCGGGCAGCGCCTGGCTCGAGTATGACCGCGCGCGCAGCACGGTCCTGATCCATGTCTTCGATCTCGTCGATGCCGACGAATGGGTGAAGATGGTCAAGCAACGCTACGAGGTTCTACTCCTGGAGATTTTCCCATGAGCGTCACCATTTTGGGCTGGAGCCTTTTCGTTGCGCAGGTGCTGCTCGGCATCGGCATGTTGGCGACGGTTTATCGCATGGTCATCGGGCCGCGCGCGCAGGACCGGATCCTGGCGCTCGATGCGCTTTATGTCGTAGCGCTGCTGCTGCTCATCACACTTGGGATCCGCAACAATTCGCAGATCTATTTCGAGCTCGCCATGCTGATCGGCCTTTTGGGCTTTGTCGGCACGGTGGCGCTGGCCAAATTCCTGATGCGCGGCGAGGTGATCGAATGATCGACGATCTGCCGCTCTGGCTTTCGATCCTAGTGTCCACCATGGTGGTGCTTGGCGCGCTTCTGACCATGGCCGGTTGCTTTGGGTTGGTACGGCTCAAGAGCTTTTACCTCCGCATCCATAGCCCGACCATGGGGACGAGCATGGGCGGGGGGCTGATCCTCTTGGCTTCGGCGATCTATTTCACCATCACGCGCGAGCGGCTGGTGCTGCATGAGCTGGTGATTTTTCTCTTCGTCACGCTGACGACGCCGGTGACGCTGATGCTTCTTGCCCGCGCGACTTTGTTCCGCGATCGCGTCGAAGGCAATGACGGCGTGCCGCGCCGGCCGGCAAAGCAAGAGCCGGATAGTCCCGGCCCCGTGGTCTGATTTTTATGCGGCCCGGCGGCGCTTGGGCAGAACGGCTTCTGCATCAAGGCTCGTATCTGCCATCGAGGCCATTGTGCTGGCGACCTTGGTGTCGTCGGCGTCGAGGGTGATAATCACCACATCGTAGAGTTCGGCCAGGGCCTGGATCAGGATGCGGACCGGGCGCGCGCGCGCGTCGAGGTCGTGCTGACGGCCCCAGGGCACGAGCGCGGCTTCATCGGCCCCGCTGCCATGGACGATATCGGCAAACGAGGCGAGACCGAACGAGAGATCGGAAATGCCGGGGACGCGACCGCGGCGGCGGCTCGAGGCGTCGACGACGCAGACGCGTTTGCCTTCCTCGTCAAGCTTGGCCAGCAACCGGCGAGCGGCAATGCTTGCCTCGCCAGCGCGACCGGTGAGCGCGATGACCTCGGCGCCATCGATGGGCTGCTCCTGGCGCTGGGGGGCAGCTTTGGCGGCGGGGCGGATGGGTTCGGGCTGAGATGGTTTTTCGGCTTCCGCCTCGCCGAGCCAATTGGCGGAGACGGGAATTGCGGCGACCGGAACGGCGGTCAGCCAATTATGCAGGGGGGCCGCGGGTGGGATTTGTTCAACCGGCTCAGCCTCTTCGGCTTCCTCGACGAGGTCCTCGGTTGGGGCGTCTTCGGCGAGAGGCTCAATGAATTCAAGATCTTCGAACTGCTCTTCGACCAGCGGACGTGGGCGGAAGAGGGCGAAAAGACCGATCTGGCCAAAGAAGGCGAGGCCGCCGGCGAGACCGAGCGCAAGATCGGTGCGGACCGGGCGCGGCAGGGCGGTGACCTGCGGCTCCGTTGGACCGGTGATGGAGCCGGTGGTGACGCTGGTATCGATCGCCGGGACATTGGCGGCGGCGGCGAGTTGATCGCGGAGGCCGTCCTCGAGGCGCCGGGCGGCGTCGCGATCGGCGGTGACGAGGGCGGCAAGCTGTTGGACGCCCTTGGAAATCTCGGAATTGAGGCTATCGATTTCCTCGGCCAAGGTCCGCATGGTCGGATGATTGGGGAGGTAGGTGATTGCGAGCTTGTCGCGCTCGGTTTCGAGCTGCGCTAGATCGTCGAGCTGGCGGCCGAGACCGGGGAGATTTTCTGCGTCCATGGCCAGCATGGTGTAATTGCCTTCGGCAATAAGGCCCTCGATGCGGCGGGCGCGGCTCTCGAGTTTGACCCGGTCCTCCCAGGCTAGGCTGAGGCGCTGCTGCAGGGTTTCGACGGTGTTTTCCGCGCCGGGAGCGGGCTTAACTGCCTCTGCGGTCTCGGCAATTTTGGGCTCGGGCGCGAGGGCCGGCGGCAGTTCTGCCTTGGCCATATAGTTGGCGGCCGTCGCTTCGACGATGGCGCGGGCGCGGGCCGGGGTGCCGGCGAGAGCGGCGAGTTTGAGGGCAGCGGTCTTGGCGTCGGGAGTGAGGATAAGTCGCTGGCGGAGGAGCGTGGTCGTATCGGTGATGCCGCCGCCATTGCGGCGCATTTCGGCGATGATATCCGGGGATAGACGCGAGACGACTTCGGCGAGGTGCTGCTGGTCGAGCAATTGGCTCGCGGCCTCGTCCATGCTCGATCCGGCAGGGAGACCCACGGCGAGTTGCGCCTCAAAGGTCTGCGGAATGAACTGGATAGCGGCAAAAGTGCCGAAGACCACGACTGCCGTGACCGCCGCCATGCGCGGGAGGCGCGGGGCGAGGCTGGCGATGAACCGCCGGTCGTCAGCATGCTCGGGCAGGGGGGATAGATCTGTGTGGGTCATCGCGGATTCCATTCGATCCGAGAATGACCCAACGTGGTTAATATTCCCCAAACCGGGATTGCAGAATGGGATTGGAAAAAGCGCTTATCAATCGGGCGTTAAGCAGTGGTTTTGTTAGCATTCCGTTAACGGCGAGCGCTGCTTAAGCCCAATTGGGTATTAGTGCGCGTTCTGGCGGGTGCGCGATGAGAAAACCGTCAAGAACACGATCCAGATATCGAGGAGCAGTGACCAGTTTTCGGCGTAGTAGAGATCGTGAAGGGTGCGGGCTTCGATCTTGTCTTGGGTGGAAGTATCGCCGCGGAAACCGTTGACCTGGGCCCAGCCGGTGATGCCGGGCTTGATGCGCTGTCGCTGGGCATAGAGTTCGAATTTGCCCGAGAGTTCGTCGTCATGGGAGATGGCGTGGGGGCGGGGACCGACAAGGCTCATATTGCCTTTGAGAACATTGATGAGCTGTGGGAGTTCATCGATGCTGGTGCGGCGGATGAAGGCACCGACTTTGGTGACGCGGGGATCGTCCTTTTGCGCCTGACGCATGGCGTGGCCGCTTTCCATGACGCGCATGGAGCGGAATTTATAGATGCGGAAATTGCGGCCGTTGAAGCCACGACGCTCCTGTAGGAAGAGCGCGGGGCCGGGGCTGGTGAGGCGCACGGCGGCGGCGACCACGAGAAGGATCGGCGAAAGCAGGATGAGGCCGGCGCCGGAGGCGACGATATCGAAAGCGCGCTTGAGGAAGCGGCCGGTCTCGTTCATCGGGGCGCTGAGGAGGCGGAGCGAATTGCCCGAGCCCAATGGCACGATGTCGATGAGGCTGATCTTGTGGCTCGCAAGACTTGCCTTGGGATAGAGCAGGAAGTTAAGCGCGAAGGGGCGGCAGGGGGCGAGGAGATTGCCGATGCCATCGAGATCGTCGAGATCCCCGATGAGGAGGACGTGCTGGCAGTTCTTCTCGACGCAGTCGCGGGCAAAGTCGGCAATGGTTTTGGCCGGTGGCAAAGCGCCGCCAAGACCTTCGGGAAGCACGAAGCTCGTGACGACCTGACCACCCTGCTGCCAGACGCGGGGATCGGCGCGAAGATGCTCGACCGAAGGTGCATCGCCTATGATGCCGAAGCGTTCGACCTGCAATTGGCCCAGCGACATCATATGGGCAAGGCGGCGATAGAGCACGATACGCAGGGTAAGGATCAGCGCAGCAGCGAGGGCGAACCAGGCCCAGAACAGGAGGCCGGGGCTAAAATCCCAATCGGCCACGGCGCCGCCGACGAGCCCGGCGATGGCTGATGCTGCGATCCAGCTAAAAAGCGCGTGGAAGGCATAGGGCTGGCGCAGATCGGCATAGGCGAGGAATTTGCGCGCGGCCCGGACGGCAAGGAGGCCATAGACGAGGGCGGCGGCCGCAGCCATGCCGAGCGCGACGGGCAGGGCGTGGTCGAGAATGAGAATGAGGCTCAAAAGGCCCGCGACGAGGCCTTCGCCGAGCCCGAGAAAGGCCGCCGTCACATCGCGACTGGGCAAGCGAAAGCGCCGACGGCGCCTTGCTTCACGTTCTTGGAGCAAGATGGTCATACCCGGGATTACTCGTCGACAGGCCTGTGGCAGTTGAATTTGCCTAGCATTCCCTAAGATAGAAATGCAGCGTAGACTTAGACTTGAGTTAAAATTGTCAGTATTTGACGACGGCATCACTTTTGCCGGGCAAATTAAGGTTTGCTAAGCGCCGGACCCGTATTTTGCCTGCCGGGGACAAAGGGGCAAAGCAATGTCATCGATCGATATGGGACAGCGTGCGCGGACAGGCGGGCTGATTGGGATAGTGCGTCAGCCGCTGGTGTGGTTAGGGCTGGCGCTGATTATACTCGTGGTGCTGCTAAGCCTGCCGCTGACCATCGCGATAGGGCCGATGTATTGGGACACCTATCTCTATATCGACGCGGCGCAGCGGATCGCCAATGGGCAGATTCCTTCGGTCGATTTCATCGCCCCGGTGGGTCCGCTGGCCTATTATCTCTTCAAGTGGGGCCTGTCGCTCTTTCCCAATGCGCAATTGCTGTTATTGGCGCAATGGTGCCTGCTGGCCGTGACGGCGCCGCTGATGGCGCTAGTGGTTGCCGATGTGGCAAAGCGCAACGTGTCACTGGCCTTTGCGCTGCTGATCCCGTTCCTGATCTTCACGATCTGCCCGGCCAATGTGAAATTCTACCACGCCTTTCCGGGCCTTGATGGCTTCGGCATCTATAACCGGCACGGCATCGAACTGCTCTATGTGCTGACCTCAGGGTTGCTGTTTCTCAAGCAGGGCCGCAAGCTTGCCTGGTTTTGCGCGCTGGCCATGCTCGCGCTGTTTCTGGTCAAGATCACCGCCTTTATCGCGGGGGGCATGATCGGGCTCGTGGCCATCCTTGCCGGACGGCTCAAATGGACCGATGTGCTGCTTGCAGCCGTCATCTTTGCCGTGCCGCTCATTGCCATAGAGATCACCACCGGTTTCGTTTCCGCCTATCTCGGCAGCATTGCCGAACTGATCGGGATCAATGAAGGCGGCATTCTCGGCCGCTTCCTCGGGGCAGGCTCTAGCAAGCTCGATGTCGTACTCCCTCTCGGGATCATTGCGGTCATGCTCGGCTGGTCGCTGCTGTCGGGGAGCGAACAGCATGTCAAATTCTTCGACCGCAGTTTTTGGTGGCTGGCAGTCGCGATCGTTGCAGGTACCTTTTACGAAACGCAAAATACCGGCAGCCAGGAATATATCTTCGTCTGGCCTGTGCTGCTCGTGATCTGGGGGCGGTTGATGGGCGCGCCGCAGCGGAGCCGGCAATTGTTCCTGGCGCTGGCCGCCTTTGCCTGCGTGCCCTCGGTTTCGGTCGTGCTTTATAAAACCATCCGCTCGGTCGTCGTGATGCCGACCTATGAAAGCCTCGACCTGCCGATCGTGCGCAATATGGAACGGGTGGCTTCGCGGCCGGAAATCGTCGACATGGCGAAGCTCCTCGTCGATCATTACATCGAATATCCCGAGCCCTATGCGGCGCTGGCGGCCAAGGGTCATCTGCCGAGCTGGCAGTATTTTTCCGAGCTCGACTTCCAGCTGTTCTGGGTGCTGACGGTGGCGCGCGGGGCCGAGGCTGTGCTGGCCTTCGAAAAAGAGAACAATGTGCATCTCGACTCGCTGATGGCGCTCGATTTTACGAGCCCGATGCCGTGGATTCTCAATCGCGTGCCGACCAAGCATATTCAGATCGGGGCCGATCCGATGCGGACCATTCCAGAGATGTCCGAAGAGACCAAGGCGGCGATCGAGGCGACGGATGGTGTGTTGCGGGCCAAATGCCCGAGCATGCCGGCGCGGACCGATATCGAGACGATCTACAAGGCGGCGCTGACGGACCGGGTGGTCGTGCCGATCGATGCGTGCTGGGATTTGTTGGTGCGGCCGGGGATTTTGCCGTCCTAGGGGGGGGTATTGAGACCCCTTCACCTCTCCCTTGGGGGAGAGGTCGGCCCAACGGCCCGGGTAAGGGGGCCTTTGGGAGGTAGGCGGTTGCCGGAAGGCCCCCTCACCCGCCGCTGCGCGTCGACCTCTCCCCCCAGAGGGAGAGGTGGGTGGCTCGCGGTGTGTTGTGAAACTCAAATAATTCCGTTGTCACCCCGGCTTTCGCCGGGGTGACATTTTGTGAGGGATCAGCCGACCTGGGCTCTGACGAAGTCGGTGACGATTTTGACGACGCCGCGGGAGAGGACTTCTTCGAGGGCGGTGATGAATTCGTCGACGTTTTCGCGGGTGCAGATCAGCGGGGGTTCTAGGCGGATGACGTTGCGGTTGTATTCGGTGAAGGCCACCAAGACGCCGTGATCGCGGAGGAGGTGGCTGCCGATGAAGCCGGGGAGCGAGCCCTTGAGCTTGTCGTCGAGCGCGGCGACGACCGGGCGGAGGACGAGCGGCAGGGTCTGCGAGAAGTCGTGGAATTCGACGCCCACCATGAGGCCGCGACCGCGCACATCCTTGAGGAGGGTCGGGTATTTGGCCTGGAGGCCACGCAGCTTTTCGAGGAGGTAATCGCCGACCTCGGCTGAATTGTCGATGAGGCCCTCATCGTAGAGCAGGTTGATGGCTTCGATGGACGTGATCGAGGCTTCGCCGATGCCGCCGAAGGTGGCCATGGCGTGGATCATGGCGGTTTTATTGGTGCCATAAGCCTTCATATAGACGTCGCGCTTGGCGATCATGGCGCCGACTGCCGCCTTGCCGCCGCCGAGGGATTTGGCCAAGGCGGTGACGTCGGGGACGACGCCATAGTGCTCGAAGGCGTAGAATTTGCCGGTACGGCCGAAACCGCACTGCACTTCGTCGGCGACCCAGAGGACGCCATATTTGTCGCAAAGGGCGCGGAGCTTGGTCCAGAATTCCTGGCTTGCCGTGATGATGCCGCCGCCGCCCTGAACGGTTTCGAGCACGATCGTGCCGATGGCGGGATCAGACTTGAAGGCGGCTTCGATGGCGTCGATGTCACCGAAGGGGACGCGAACCGTGTTGTCGGTCAGCTTGAACTGGCCGCGATAAAGCGCGCCATCGGTGATCGAGAGCACGCCCTTGGTTTTGCCGTGGAAGGAATTTTCCGCATAGACGATCTTGGGGCGCGCGGGGCCGGCGGCGCGTTCGGCGACCTTGATGGCTGCTTCCATCGCTTCGGAGCCCGAGGAGCCGAGGAAGACCATGTCGAGATCGCCGGGGGAACAGGCTGCGATATTGCTCGCGAGCGCTGTGGCATATTGCGAGAGGAAGGCGATGGCGATTTCCTGGCGCTTTTCTTCGGCGAATTTCTTGCGCGCTTGAAGAATACGCGGGTGGTTATGGCCAAAGGCGAGCGAGCCGAAGCCGCCGAAGAAGTCGAGGATTTTACGGCCGGTCTGGTCGTAATAATACATGCCCTCGGCACGCTCGATCTTGATCTTGTGAAAGCCCAGCAGCTTCATGAAATGGAGCTGGCCGGGGTTCATGTGCTGGGCAAAGAGATCGTTGATGGTCTTGATGTCGAGCGACTTGGCGTCTTCGACGCTGAGGAGCTTGGGCTTGACCGTCTTGGTTTCGGGGAGGGGCAGGTTCATGACACTGGACACCGGGTTGTTCCTCACGCGGCCTTGGATTGGGTGACGGCGGCGGGCTCGTTGCCGGCCAGTTTCTTGCGGTATTCGGTATAGGCGGCGATGAGCATGTCTTCGTCGCGATATTGCGGGACCCAGTTGAGTTCGCGTTCGCCCTTGGAGACATCGAGAATGCACATCTCGTCGGCGATCAGATATTGCTCGGGGTCCATGATCGGCATGTTGAGAAGATCGAGGAAATCGAGCGTGCGCTTGACGGCCCAGCCGGGCGTGGGGACCAGCAGCGAACGCGAGCCGGCATGCTTGATCAGCTTGGTGAGCAGTTGGCGCGTCGTCGGCGGGTTGAGCGAGCCAAGATTATAGACTTCGTTGGGGACGCCGGCCGTATAGGCGGCGTGGGCGGCGGAGGCGCAATCGAAGACCGAAATGAACTGGTAGGGGTTTTTGCCCGAGCCGATCATCGGGACCGGCAGGTTCATGTCGATCAGCTTGAAAAGCTTGGCGAGAATGCCGAGGCGGCCGGGGCCGATGATGAGGCGGGGGCGGAAGAGGGAAATGTTCATGCCGCGCTGGCGCCAATCGGCGGCCAAGAGCTCTGTCTTATATTTCGAAAGGCCATATTCGCCCAAGGGGGCGCAGGGATGGTCCTCTTTCTGCGGCCAGGTATAGGTGTGGCCATAGACCATGTCCGTGGTGAAATGGACAAGGCGATTGGCACCGGCCTTGTCCATGGCGCGGATGATGTTCTCGGTGCCGTAGTAATTCACCGGGAAGAAGAAATCGTGGCGCTTGGCGCGGACCTGGATCGGCGAGAGCATTTTGGCCGAGAGATTGTAGACCATGTCGTCGGGCTTGATGCCAAGCGCGCGAATGGACACTTCGCTCGTGACGTCGGTCTCGACGAAGGCCACATCGCGATAATGCGGCAGATCGGATTTGACGATGTCGGCCACGATCACCTCGTGTCCGTCATTGAGAAGTTTTGGGGCCAGGTGCCGGCCGACAAAGCCATCGCCGCCGAAAATGATGTGTCGCATTCGTTGTCCCGCTCTGAATGTCTGAAGGATGAGTGTCGATGGATCAGGTGCTGGCCCGATTGAGGCTTGCGACCGTTTCCGTTGGTTCGGTGTGTTTGGTGCCGCCCTGGGCGATCAGTACGGTGCCGACGCAGATGAGCGCGATGCCGGCAATTTTGAGGGCGCCGAGATCTTCCTTGAAGACCAACCAGGCGAAGATGGCGACGGCCACATAGGCAAGGCTGAGGAAGGGATAGGCGAAGGAAATATCGACCTTGGAGAGCACATAAAGGTGCGAGGCCATGGAGATGACGAAGGTCGTCAGCCCCGCGAAAACCCAAGGGTTGAAGACGATCTGGAAGATGCGAAGGATCGCGGTATCAGCGGTGAAGCTGATCGAGCCCATGGAGGTCATGCCCGCTTTCAGCATGAGCTGGGCGGCCGCATTGGTGAAGACGGTGAAGAGGATGAAGGGGAGGTAAGCCATTATTGTCCTCTATTCGGCGGCCAGCGCCGGCATGGGATGGGAAAGGGCGAGCGCGGTGCGTCGCCAGAAATTGGAATTGAATTTTGGATCGCGGAGGTGCTCGAGCTTTTCCCACTCGGGGAAGCCGGCAGCGAAGGTTTCGGCGTCCATGTGCTGGTCCTTGTAGGGGTTCACACGGCCGCCGGCAGCGACGGTCATGGCGTCGAGGCGATCGAGGAGGGCTCGGGTCGAGGCGCCGCGATTGGAAAAATCCATGGTCAGCGTGTAGCCGGGCCGGGGGAAGGAGAGGAGGCCGGGGGAGGGCACGGCGCCGAAGCGTTTTAGGACCGTTAGAAAGGAGGCCTCGCCGGCATCGCGGCTGGCGGCAAGGAGGGCCGGTATGGTTTTGCGCGCGGCGGCGAAGGGGATGATGCTCTGGTGCTGGTAAAGGCCCTTTGGGCCATAGAGGCGGTTCCAGTTTCCGACGGCGTCGAGGGGATAAAAGAAGCTGCCATAGGGGCTGAGATGGGCGCCCGACTTGCGCGCCTTGGCGTGGAAGTAGGCGGTGTTGAAGCCGCGGAGACTGAGGCCGTTGAGCATGGAGAACGGCATTTCAAATGGGACGGTGAGCTTTGTCGCGCGGGGGAAGACGGCGAAATTGCCGTTGTCGGCGTGGTTGCCGGTGAGAAGGACGCCGCGGCCGGTGTTCTTGCCGGTGGCGAGCTGATCGACCCAGGCGACGGCATATTCGTTTTCGGCGTCGGCGGCTTCGGCCATGTCGAAATAGGCGTCGAGCGACCGGAACGGCGTTATGGTTTCGGCGATATCGAGCGAGCCGACGCGCATCAGGCGGATCGCGGCGGTGAGGATGATGCCGGTCAGGCCCATGCCGCCGATTGTGGCGTTGAAGAGCTCGGGGTTCTCGTCCTTCGAGCAGGCGTGGACTGTGCCATCGGAGCGGAGGAGTTCGAAGCCGGTGACGTGGCAGCCGAATGAGCCGCGGCGGTGGTGGTTCTTGCCGTGAACATCATTGGCGATGGCGCCGCCGAGGGTGACAAAGCGTGTGCCGGGGGTGACGGGCAAGAAATAGCCGTGCGGCGCGATATGGGCGATCAGCTCTTCAAGCGTCGCGCCGGCTTCGGCGGTCAGAATGCCGGTTTCAGGATCGAAATCGAGAATGGCGCGGCGGCCACGCATGGGAACGAGCGCGCCGCCGTCATTGTGGCAGGTGTCGCCATAGGATTTGCCGTTGCCGAAGGCGAGAAAACTCGTCGTCGTGGTCCCGGCGCGCATGGCAAGGATGGCGGTTTCGGGCGGGATGGATTGCCGCTTGCGGCGATCGAGGCGCCCAAAGCTGTCGAACGCGCCCATCAGAAAATGCTCCCGATCAGCATGAAGACCGCGCCGATCGCGACAAAGAGCTGGCTGCGCCAATCAGTAGCGATGAAGACGACGGGGTCGTCATGCATCTCGCGGCGATAGGCGAGGATCCAGATGCGGATGGTGATGTAGAGGACGATCGGGACGAGCGGCCAGATCAGCCAGGGGGAGGTGTAAAAGCCGATGACATCCTGGCTCTGAATATAGAGCGCGAGAACGAGGGCGGCGGTGAAGGCGGAGGCGATGCCGGCCTGGCCGACGATGAAAATATCCTCCGGCCGATAGCCGCGCCCGGCGATCCGATCGCGCTCGGAGACCTTGGACGTTTGGAGTTCCACATAGCGCTTTACGAGCGCCAGGGAGAGGAAGAAGAACATCGAAAAGGCGATGAGCCAGAAGGACAAGGGCAGGTTGGCCGCCGCCTTGCCGCCAATGATCCGAAGGGTGTAGAGGCCGGCAAGGCACAGCACATCGACCAGCAGCATGCGCTTGATAGCGAAGGAATAGGCGGTAGTGGTGACTGCATAGAGCGCGATGACGAGCGCAAAGAGCGGCGGCAGCGTGAAACAGATTGCTGCAGCCAACACCATGAGGCCGCCGGAAGCGGTGAGGCCGAAGGGGATGGAGAAGGTGCCATTAGCAAACGGCCGATTGCGCTTGGTGGCGTGCTGGCGATCGAGCGGCAGGTCGATGATGTCGTTGAGGATGTAGATTGCCGAGGCCGCCGCGCAGAAAGCGAAGAAGGCCAGGAGCGACTCGAACATCACCGCGGCATTGGTGACCTCGTGGGACAAGACGGCTGGGGCAAAGACCAAGGCGTTCTTAAGCCATTGATGGCAGCGCAGCATCTTGGCATAGGTTTTTAAGCTCGACTTCGGGGCATCGAAGCGCTGGGCGCCGGTGCGCTGCTGATAGCGATGGGCGGCTACGTCGGGGGCGACGACGATGGCGTTTCGCGCAGCATCGAAGACTTCGATATCGGCCCGATCGTTGCCGGCATAGTCAAAGCCCTTCTCGCCAAAGGTATCGGTGAGGAGTTTTGCCTTGTTGTGGGCGGCGAGATTGACCGTGTCGTCGGAACTGTAGACGGCCGAGAAGATGCCCAGGTGATCGGCGACGGCGCGCGCGAAAGGCGCGGCGGCGGCGGTGACGAGGATGAGATCGCGACCAAGGGCCTTTTGCGTCGTCAGGAAAGCGAGGAAATCCTGGCGATAGGGGAGGAGGCTGGCATCGAAGTCGATGCGCCGGGCGATCTCGGCCTTGAGCCGCGCCTTGCCGCTCAGCGCCCAGATCGGCACGAGGAAGACGAAAAGCGGGTTTTTCTTGAGAAGCTGAAACAGACTCTCCCACAGCAAATCCGCCTGGATCAGCGTGCCGTCGAGATCAACTGCCAAAGGCAGGTCCATAGCGTTCTGTACCCGTACGTTCATTGTCGCACACCCCATTTCGGGAGCAGCGCTTGGAGAGGGAGCCTGTTTGCGCTCGCTTCCGGTTACGCCGTCCCGCCGGAGGCTTCTGCTTCCGGCATCGTGCCCATTTGGGCTTGTCTTGGCGTTGATCTAGGGGTTCAACCTGTTAATTAGGTCTGATCTTGCGCCTTTGACTGCGGCAGAACTTGGCGGCGGGCGGTCATATCTTGGGCCAAGGTTTAAAGAGCTTTGGCAGACAAGGTAAAGTTTTATCGAACGGCAGGGGTCGGCTTGGGCGAGGCGGCAAGCGTTTTGAGACGTGTGCGAATGCCGGCAATATCGAGCCCATAGGCGGCCAGCCCGTAGGCGAGGACGCCGGCAAGGATGGGCAGGGCGATGTCGAGCGCGCCATAGCCCGGCATGACCCGGTCGAGCCAGAAAGCGGGGAGGGCCATGATCAGGGTCGCCAAGCCAACCCTGAGGAGCGAGGGCGGCGCGAGAGGTAATTGGTAGGACCAGCGCGTCAGGACATAGCCGATGATCATGCCCAGTGCTTCAGACAGCACCAGGGCCCAGGCGGCGCCGGCAAGGCCGAAGCGCGGCACGAGGATGAAAAGGGCGGCGGCATTGAGCGCCAAGGTGACGACGCCCTGGGCCAGCATGAGGCCGGGCTTGCGTTTGACCTGAAAACTGACATGGAGAATCTGGTAGGTCACGGAGCGGAAGAGCCAGGCGAGGGCGAGAATGGGGATCAGGCTCGTGGCCTCGATCCGAAACTCTTCGCCGAGCACGACGAAAGCCAGCTTGCCGGCGACGATGGCGAGGCCCGCGGCGGCGGGTGCCAGAATGGCGAGCAGCATTTCGGTGCTTTCCACCAGGTGCTGATCGAGCCCGTTATGATCGTCACGCGCCAGAAAATGGACGGCAATGGGCACGACGGCGGTGCCGATGGCAACGCCGGGAAAGAGCATGATCTGGCGCACGAGATCGGCCGAGGCGCCATAAAGCCCTGCGGCGTGCTCACCCATGGCGCCGGCCAGCACGAAGCGATCGAGCATGGTCTGAAGGACGAAGACCGTGCTCGAGACGGTCATCGGCAGACCAAAGACCAGCAGGGCGCGGAGGAGTTTTGGCTCGAAGGGTTTTAACGGGCCCCGCCAGATGGTGGCGGCAAAGAGCAGGCTCGTCAGCCCGTAGGACAGCGCCACGCTCGTGACGAGACCGGTGCCGCCAAGGCCAAAGACATTGACGAGAAGCAGCGAGAGAATGAGCGCGAAAACGGCGCGGACGATGGTCGAGACGAGGTAAAGCCGGGTCTTTTGCCTGGCGCGATAGGTCTCGAGATAGAATTCGAAAAGCCCGATACCGAAGGCAAGAAGAATGGCAGGAAGGAGACTTTCCGCATAGCCGGGCGCCAAGGCAGCAATGGCAAAGTAGAGCACCGGAATAAGCGGGGTCATGCACAAAAGGGCGAGCCCGGCGGTGAGGCGGAGATCGGTTTCCTCATGCCCGGCCGTGAAGGGCACGACGGAGGACTTTATCCAGTTAAAGAGAAAGGCCGAAAGCATCGAGGCCAGGCTAAAGCCCAGGATATAGACGCCATAATCGTGCGGGCCCAGGAGCCGGGTGAAGATCATCACCGAAGCAAAGCCCAGGATCGCCGTGACGATATTGGCGACCAGATATGTTGAGACCTGGCGGACCATCAGGAAAAGCTATGGGTAAACTCTTGGATGACGTCCATGAGTGGCTTGGGCTTGAAATCGGCATCGAGCGGCAGCGGCCGGTTGGGCAGGCCATCGCCGCGGCTGAACCAGATCGGCACCCAGGTGTGCTGATCGGTGATGCCCCAGGTGAGAACGCGTTCGGGTCGCGCGGCGGCGCCGATGGCGGCAAGAAATTGTCGGGCGCATTCGGCGACGGCTGCGTCGCGCTCGGCGATATCGGCGGGCAATTCGTTGTCGATAACGTCGAGCTCGGTGACGAGGATGGCAAGGCCCATGGCCTTGACCTCAGCGACGAAACTGGTGAGCCCAGACGAGTCGATCGGGACGGCGCCATGCAGGTGTCCCTGAATGCCCACAGCATGAAGGGGAACGCCGCGATCGAGGAGATCGCGCAGCAGATCGAGTAGGGCCTTGCGGCGGGCCCGGCCGCGATCGGTGGCCTGTTCGATATCATAATCGTTGATGACGAGCTGGGCTTCGGGATCGGTTTCGGCGGCGGTGCGCAAGGCAAGCTCGATATAATCGGCGCCGAGATATTTCTGCCAGACGGATTCGCGGATGAGATCGCCGGGCTTGGGGTGATCGGCGAGGGGTTCGTTGACAACGTCCCAGCTCTTGATCCGACCCTTGTACCGGCCAACGACGCTGCGGATATGGCTGGTCAGTTCGAGGCGCGCTTCATCGGCGCTCGCGATCTCATTGGTCCAATCGGGCATGGCACCATACCAGGCCAGGGTATGGCCCCGCATTTCAAGCCCATGCTCTTCGGCAAAAGCCATGAGCTGGTCGGCCTGTTCGAAGTTGAAGGTATGGCGATCTGGCCGCAGGTCGCCCCATTTGAGATTGCCTTCACTCCCCACGACCTGGCAATAATCGAGCACGGCCTTCTGATAGGCGGGATCACCAAAGAGCGGATCGGTGCGGATGCAGGTGCCATAGGGGATGGGCTCGCCGCCGGCCGCCATGGCGGCCAGGGTCGGCGCCAGATAGGACAGGGCACTGGCGCCAAGGGCACCCAAGACAAAATCCCGTCTCTGCATGCTCGATCCTTCACGGAAAAATGCCGCAAGGGCTGCGGCTTCCTGCCATTATGCGCGCTAGAGCCAGTAATCTCACCAAGTGGCGGGTTTTAGCGTTAACGCTCTATCAGCCAATTGCGCTTTGGCTGAACCAATTATGCAGACTTTTCTGGCAGATTGGCCAAAGAAAATGCGGCCCGGACGGGAAGAATAAGACAGTGTCCGACGAGGAACTGCACAATCATAATCCCCAGGGTGGCTGGTTCGCCGCGATGCTTTTCGTGGCGGTATTTTGCTATTTCTGGATCGGTATCAGTCCTTTGTCCGACCCAAAAGCCGGCACGCTCGCCGCCTATGGCGATACGTCCAACGCCTTGAACCAGCTGATTGTGCTGGCCATGTCGATGCTGGTCATGACCATGCTGGCGCTGCATCCGAGCCGGGAGCTGGTGCTCAGGGCCTATTGGCCGCTGGCGGCGATCTTTTTGTGGATTGCTCTGACCATTCCATTCGCCGACTCGCCCGATAGCGCCATCCGGCGCTCGGTCTATTCGCTGCTTGTCTGCATCTGCGCCAGCGCGGTGCTGCTCTTGCCGCGGGACACCAACCAGTTCGCCCGGCTCGTCGGGATCTGTCTGTTCTTGGCGGTGGGGCTTTCTTATTTCGGCGTCATCGTCTTGCCGGCGCGGGCCATTCACCAGGCGACGGACCTATCCGAACAGGCGCTGGCGGGCGACTGGCGCGGGCATTTCGGACACAAGAATACCGCGGCGGCGGCCATGGCCTTTGCCGTGTTCTTCGGGCTTTACCTGATGAAGATGCAGCGGTTCTGGATCGGGCTGGTGCTGGTGGTGCTGGCGGGGATTTTCGTGCTCAATTCCGGGGGCAAGACGGCTGCGGCGATGTTGCCCGCCGTTCTGGTCGCGACCTGGATTTTCGAGCGTGCGGGACCGATGCGACTTGTGCTGGTGGTCGGGACGCTCATTGTCTTCAATGCCATCATCCTGACGGTTGCGGTGTCGCCGCCGGTCGCCGCCTTCGTTTCGGGACTGGGGATCGATGCGAGCTTTACCGATCGCACTTCGATCTGGCAGCTGGCGCTTTCCGCCGTGGCTGATCGGCCCCTGACGGGCTATGGGTTTCAATCGTTCTGGCAGACCGATGCGCTGTTCTACGGCAATCACTCGGCCTCGACCTGGGCCGTGACGGCGGCCAATGCGCATAATGGCTATGTAGATCAGCTGATCAATGGCGGCTGGCCGCTGCTGATCCTCGTTCTTATCTGGATCGTCATCCTGCCCTGCCGGCAGGCTTCGGTGGCGCTGGCGCGAGGGACCGATCCGGACCTGACGCGGCTCTATCTGCGGATCTGGCTGTTCGGGCTTTTGACCAGCTGCCTTGAAAGCCCGATCTTTGAGAATAGCGGGCCGCTGTGGTTCACGCTGCTGATTGCGGTGTTTGGCTTGCGGCTGCAGGCGACCGCAGGACTGGTGGGTGCGGCGCCGCAGCTTGAGCCTCGTGGGCCGCGGTTTGCAGGAGCGCATTCATGAGCCGCGCGATCGAGGCTATCGTTTGCATTCCGACTTTCCGGCGGCCCGATTGGCTGGCGCGGACGATTGGCTCGGTCCTGGCGCAAGAGACCGATTTTGGCTTTGCGGTCGTGGTCGTCGACAATGATGCCGGGGGGCAGGAGGGGGCGGCGCGGGCGCGGACGATGTTTGCCGACCCCGGGGTCGAGATGCGGATAGTGGTAGAGAGCGCGCAGGGCAATTGCCATGCGATCAATCGGGCCTTTGGGACGGCGCTGAGCGAATTTCCGGATGCGCGACACTTTTTGATGATCGACGACGATGAAATGGCGTTGCCCGGTTGGCTGCAGGCCATGGTCAGTACGGCGAAACGGGAAAAGGCCGATATCGTCGGGGGACCGGTGATCCGGCAATTCGATGTGCCGGTGCCCGAAAGTCTCGCGCAGCATCAGTTGTTCGTCTCGATCGAGGGGGAGACGCGGGCGCTCGATCAAATCCATGGCTCGGGCAACTGCCTGATCGGGCGGCACGTGTTCGAGGCGATGCCCAAGCCGCCCTTCGATGTGCGCTATAATTTCCTCGGCGGCGGGGACATGGATTTTTTCACCCGCTGCAAGCAGGCTGGCTTTACCACTTGGTGGTGCGCAGAGGCGGTGGTGCATGAGTTCGTCGCGGCGGAGCGGGTGACCGTAAAATTCCTGATGCAGCGTTCGATCCGGACGGGCAGTATCAACTATGTCGTCGACCGGACGCATTTGTCGGGGCCGGCGGCTTGGGCGAAAAATGGGGTGAGCCTGGTGCTGGGGGCGGGGCGGAGTTTTGGTCTGCTGCTCAAAGGCGGATCGGTCGTCAGCGCCAGCCATCCATTGCTGGTTTCCGTCGGGCGGGTGGTGGCAAGCCTTGGCTTCTTGCCGCAGCCCTATAAGGCTGGCGCTAAGCCAAAGCCGCGGCGCGGATAAGCTCGATCGGCGTGCCCGAATGGGACTGGATGGCGATGGCCACCTGATCCTCGGTCATGCCGGCGATGAAGGCGCCGAGATCCTCGCGGGTGAGCGGGGTACTGTCCCAATGGGTGCGGCAGAGGCTTTTTTTGGTGAGCGCGTGGCGGGCAGCGAGGGCCGGATCATGGGCAGTGGCGACGCCATAGAGCAGATATTCGGAGAATTGGCGGCGGCGGCAGAGGCTGGCCCACCACTTTGCGCCGGTGGTCGCTTCGATGCGGGCAAGAATGGTGGCAACGCTCTCGCGCTCCCAGGTAATCATCTGGCCGATATAGTCGGGGCCGGGAAGTGTGGGCTGGGAGAGGCCGAGGACGGCGTGGGCGGTTTGTAGCCAGGAGAGATGGGCGGGCCTAGTTTCGTCGATGTCGTTTGGCGCCCAAAAAAGCGGGGTCTTCTCGGCGTGGGCGAGGGCGCTGAAGTCGACGGGACGCACGAAGCAGTTGTCGGAGTCGATGCACATGACGCGCGGCTGGCTCTGGTGCAGGGTCATGGCGAGCTTGCGCAATTGCTGCAGGTGCCAGCCATAGACTGGGAGGCCGATTTCGGGGCGCCACCAATAGCGACGACCGCGCCAGCGCCCGACGGAGACAAAGCGCGGCAGGAGCGCGCTGTGGGGCACGACTTGGCGGCGCGGGCCGGCAAGTGGCGCAAAGAGCGAAGCATCTTCGTCGCCGACGACGAGATAATGCCGGTCAAAGCCAGTGACGTGACGATCAATGGAGGCGCAGAGCAGCTGACAGCTCGCAAAATCCCCGGAATAGCTGGGTGTGATCAGCGAGATCGAGGCGGTCATGGTTTCTCCTGCCGGATGGGGCAAGCCGACGTTAACGGGGCGAGGCTAAGGTAGCGTTACCCGGCCAGAGCCTCGGAATCGAGATAGACGTGCGCCCAAAATACCTCGTTCTGATTTCAGCGGCGGCGGAGACGTGTGGGGTCGAGGCGTTTTCGCGGCTTTTGGCTAAGGCGCTGGGCGGCAGGGGAGACACCGCTGTTCTGGGGGCGGGGCTTTCCGGCTTGCACCGGGCCATTGCCGCGAGCGATGCGGTGGTTTTCAATTTTCCGATCGTTGCCTGGAAGAAGAAGCTCCTGGCGCCGGGGCTGACGGCGCTTTTGGCGCGGGTGATGGGCCGGGACGTGGTGAGCGTGCTGCATGAATGGCTGGCGCTCGACTGGAAGCGGCGGATCGTCTTGATGCCGGTCGTGCTGCTCTCGAACCGGCTGGTGTTTTCGGCGCCCGAGATTGCGGCGGAGTTTGCAGGAACGCGGCTTTCGGGGCTCGTGACGCGGGAGCGGGAGGTCATTCCCATTCCGCCCAATATCGCGCCCGAAATGGTGCCGCGGCCGACGGTCCATAGCGCGCGCCTACAAGAGATGCAGGCGGCGGGGCGGATGATCCTTGGGCAGTTCGGCTCGATCTATCCCAAGAAGCAGTCTGGGCTCGTGCTCGATGTCGCGGCGCGCCTCTTGGCCGAGGGCCACGATGTGGGCGTCGTCTTTGCCGGCTCGTTCATCAAGGGAATGGACGATGTCGAGGCGCAGTTTTTTGCGCGGGTCGAGGCGCTGGGATTGCGCGATCAGGTGATTGTCACGGGGTTTGTCGCGAGGGACGATGAGTTGGCCGGCATATTCGAAGCGGTGGACGTGTTCTGCTATATTTTTGCCGAGGGGCTGACGGCGCGACGTGGCAGCGTGCTGGCCGCGGCGCTTTCGGGCAAGCCCGTCGTCGTCAATGCGCCCGAGCATGATGAGGCGCTGGCCCATCATCGACTGTTCCTAAGGTTAATAGCCGAGGGACAGATCCATCTCGTGCCGTTCGAGGCCGACATTCCCGCCATTGCCGAGGCGGTAATCGCTGCAAAATCGAGTGCTCACAGCACCTTGTCTGCGGAGGCGGAAATCGATACGCTTTGGCAGGACATTACTCATCGTCTTGACGGGCCGGCAGCTCGTTAAAATGCGATCTATCGTTCCAAACGGCCATTAATGCTTCGCCTAGTCTGCGTTTTACACCTCCTGCCCCCCATGGCACTGCTGATGTGACGTAGTTTGAAGGTAAGCCCATGAAGCCTTTCGAGCCCACGAAAGACGGCTTGGTCATCGAAGAACCGACCACCGTCATCGGCGGACTTCCCGTGTCGGTTCTCGGCATGGAAGAGTCTGCGCGCATGCTCGTGCGCACGGCACTCTGGGCGCGTGGCCAGGACGTGCGTCCCTTCTATTCGACGTCCGCCAATGGGCAGGTGATCGCGCTCGCTTCCGAAGACGAGGCGTTTCGCGCGCTGGTGACTGAGGCCGACCAGGTACATGCCGACGGGATGCCGATGGTCAAGCTCTCGGGCTATGTGGCGAGCGACGAAATCACCGAGCGCGTCGCCACCACCGATCTCATCCATGCCGTCGCCCGGCTCGCTCAAAAGGCGGGCGTCAGCTTTTATTTTCTGGGCGCAACGCCGGAGGTCAATCGGCGGTCGGTGTCGAACATGCGCTGGCGCTATCCCAACCTGATCTTTGCCGGAGCCCGCGACGGCTATTTCAGCCGGGATCAGGAAGCAGCGGTGATCGCCGAGATCGTGGCCACCAAGCCGGACATTCTCTGGATCGGCCTTGGCGTGCCCAAGGAGCAGGAATTCGTCGCGCGCAATATCGAGGCGCTGCGCGGGGTCGGGGTGATCAAGACCGCGGGTGGCCTCTTCGATTTTCTTTCGGGCAAGAATAGCCGGGCGCCGAAGTGGATGCAGGATATCGGCATGGAATGGGCCTATCGCGCCATTCTCGAGCCAAGGCGGCTTTTGGGGCGCTATATCAAGACCAATCCCGCCGCGCTCTGGCAGATTATCTTTCATTCGAAGTAGTGGCGGTCATCCGGGCGAGGATTTTCGCTGAAGCGGGATGACGTTTTGGGAGGCGGGCATGCCCCAACCTCTGTCTTTCCCTCGGGCTTGACCCGAGGGTCACTTGCTCATGCCGAAATGTTGTGGCTCCCACACGGGCCCTCGGGTCGAGCCCGAGGGAAGGGCGGTGGTTGGGGAAGAGCTGTGCCCTGAGGGAAGAGGGTGGCTTGTGGCTGGTCCAAATGTGTTTGGATTGGACCGTCGCCAGGTGGGCGGGGATCGAGCTTGAGATCTGAGGATGGGCCCCGGCTTTCGCCGGGGTGACAGCCAGTGGGGTGGGAGCTGCGACGCTTTAGGCGGCTTTGACCCTGGTCTTTTGCGCGCGGCGCGGGCGTTGGGGCATGAGGGTGGTGAGGAGGCCGAGAGCGGCGGCGAGGGCTAGGCCAAGCATGAGGCCGCCGAAGAAGCCGCCGGCGGCGAGGACCATGCTGCGGGGCGGATAGCTGCGGGCGATGGGTTCGACAGCGGGAGAAATGACGCGCACTTTTGAGGTGTTGAGCTGGCTGCGTTCGGCAACCTGCTGGGCGCGGGTGAGATAGGCTTCATAAATGGCGACGCTCGAGGCGGCGGTGCGCTCGAGCTGGCGCAGTTCGAGTTGGGCCTGTTCGTCGGTAAAGACATTGCCCATCTGCGTGCCGGCCGCATTGCTGAGCTGGTCGAAGACATCGCGGGCGCGCTGGAGATCGGTGCGGGCGGTCTCGACGGTGCGAGCCACTTCGGCATCGATCTCGCCCTGGAGCGCAGTCTGTTCGGCGCGGGCGGTCGCAAGATTGGGATGGCGCGGGCCCATGGTGGCGGCGAGCGCATCGGCCTTTTGCTTAGCGATGGCATATTCGCGGCGGAGCTGGGCGAGGGTCTCGGTTTCCTGCGCATCGGCGCTGGCCGTGCCGGAATTGAGAGCGGCATAGCGCGCCTCGGCAGCGATCAGCGTTTCGCGCGCGGTATCGACCTGGGTGTTGATCTGGACGGCGCTCTGGGTGCTAAGCTGGCCATCGCTCGACATGGGGAGGTTATTGGCCCGGCGATAATCGACGACGGCAGATTCGGCGGCGGCGGCATCGTTGCGCAATTCGGTCAGGCGCAGGTTGAGGGCATCGGAGGCGTTGCGCGCGCCCTCGGAATCGGCATCGGCCAATTCGACGAGGAAGGCATTGACGAGAGAATTGGTGATGGCCGCCGAAAGGGCGGGGGTGCGGGCCCAGGCGGAGGCCGTCACGACATAGGAGCGTTCTTCGCGGCTGACGCGGACGCGATCGGCAAGGGAGCGGATGGCGGCGAGGCGATTATCGGAGCCGGCCTGGTTCGCATCGGCGGGATCGGCGAAATCGGGATTTTCGGCGAGGTTGAGTTCATCGACGACGCGGCCGAGAACGCTGATCGAAGAGAGGATGCGCATCTTGCTTTCGACGTCGATCAATTGCGCATCGCCCTGGGCGGCGCGGGAATAGAGATCGTCGGCAACGAGCTGGAGATCGTTGGGATCAAGCAAAATATCGGAATAGCTGGTGTAGCGCGGCGGAATGATCGTGCCCGCGGCATAGCCCGCTATGGCGCCGAGAACGGCGAGCACCAGCGCGATGAGCCAGAAGCGACGAACCCAGCCGAGAATGACGATCGGGGTGATGGTCGCGAGGACCGCCTGAGGCGGCTTTGGCTGCACAAGCGGCTCGATACGCAGCGGGCGCTGCCCAATCGGACGGCGCGGAAGCCCGGCGGGGGCAGGCGCAACAGCATCGGATTTGAGTGGCTGATACATGCGGCTCGGCTGTCTGACAGTTTTCCGAGCAGCACTATAGGCGAGAAGCGTAAAATCCGCGTTGCCAAATGCCCAACGCGGTTAAGCAGATACTGCCTCGGGCCTTGGTCAAACTGCGACTGTGTCCGGCAGGGCGCTTGGCAAATAGATGCGGAGCGGGCGGATTTCATAAGCGCCGGGGCCGGGATTGGCGACCGAGAGCTTTTTGGCGAAATCGACGGCTTCATCGATGGTGTCGACGTCGGCGACGTAAAAGCCGAGGAACTGCTCCTTGGTTTCGGCGAAGGGGCCGTCAAAGACCACGTGCTCGCCATTGGCCTTGCGCAGGGTCTTGGCCTCGGTGGTATTTTGGAGGCGCACGACGGGGCCGAGCTTGCCGACGGAGCGCAGCCCATCCTGGACTTCGCCGAGGCGGGCCATGCAGGCGTCGTCTTCTTCCTTGGTCCAGGTCGAGACGGCTTTTTCGTCGTTATAGCAGAGAATTGCGTACAGCATGGTGGACCTCGCTCCCGACACACTCACGGGCAGGCACTATGCTGATGGAACAGGAAAAATCCAGCCTTAGTGTGCGATCGGTGCCGGTTTCGGGATGGTGGCGGTGGCGCCGATCGAGGCGAGGATGATGGCGGCCATGCCAAGGATCTGCAGGAGCGTCAGGGTTTCGCCCAGGATGACGAGGCCGGAGAGGGCCGCCATGGCCGGTTGACCGCTCATCAGAATGCCGAAGAGGCGGGCGGGGATCAGCGGCAGGGCGACCATGTCGAGGGTATAGGGGATGGCGCTCGAGAGGAGGGCAACGGCAATGCCGAGGGGGAGGATGGTGGGGTCAATGAGGGCTGTACCGGCCGTCGCGATGCCGAAGGGAAGGGCGATGAGCGCGGCCGTTGCGACGCCGAGCGCGGCGATATGGGGGCCGCCACCGGTGCCGGCGCGCTGGCCGAAAATGATATAGCCGGCCCAGCAGGCACCGGCGCAAAGGGCGAGGGCGACGCCGACGGGCGAGATATCGCCGGCAAAGCCAGTCCAGGGCAGAAGAAGCGCGAAGCCAGACAAAGCGAGGACGATCCAGAGGAAATCGAGCGGGCGACGGGCGCCGAAGAGGGCGACGGCGAGGGGGCCGGTGAATTCGAGCGCGACGGCAATGCCAAGGGGAATGTGTTCGAGCGCGGCGTAGAAGGTGAGGTTCATGGTGCCCATGACGGCGCCATAGAGTAGCACGGCGCGCCATTGCACGCGAGTGAGGCGATAGCGCCAGGGGCGGAAGACAGCGATGAGCACCACGGCGCCGATGGTGAGGCGGAGCGTGGTGGCCCCGGCTGCGCCGACAAGCGGAAACAGCATTTTGGCAAAGCTGGCGCCGGTCTGGGTGACGATCATGCCGAGGGCGATCAGCAGCACGGGGAAGAGAACGGAATTGGGCCGCACGATCGGGCTTTCGGAGGAAAATCGTTAGATGAAGAGGCCGGTGCCCGCATCGTCCTTATAGCGGATCTGGGCGGCGGCGAGGATTTCTGGATCGAGCAGGCGCGCGTTGATGCCGAGGCTCTCACGGCTTGCCTTGCGCGGATACCAGTGGGTCACGCAGCCGCAACCGGAGCAGCGGTGGAAATCGACGTTTTTGCCATTCCAGGCATAGGTGTCGGTGGGCTTTTCTGACGTGATGGTGACATCGGCTATGGCGTAATAGGTCCAGAGCACGCCATAGCGTCGGCAGAGGCTGCAATTGCAATGGGTGATTTCGGCTGGCGCCTTGGGGAGGCGGATCGAGACCGATCCGCAATGGCAGGTGGCAAGGACGTGTTCTGCGTGAGCCATGATGATCCCCGATTGCTGGGGCTGCTTAGCGGGTTGCGGGCACGGGCGCCATGGGAATTTCCAAGAGCAAGATTGACCCGACTCCCGCAAGTCTTTAGCCCTTGGGGAGAAGAACAAAGGAGGAATGGCCGATGGAGTATCGCTATCTCGGACGATCGGGGCTGAAGGTCTCGACCCTGACCATGGGCACCATGACCTTTGGAGGCAGCGAGAAGATCGGCAATACCGATAAATCGGCGGCGGCGCGGCAGGTCGATCTCTGCCTCGATGCCGGGATCAATCTCTATGACACGGCCAATGTCTATAATGCCGGCGTGTCCGAAGAGATCTTGGGCGAGGTGTTGAGCGAGAATGGGCGCCGGCAAAAAGCGCTGATCGCGACCAAGGTGCGGTTCAAGATGGGCGATGGGCCCAATGATATCGGGCTGTCGCGGCACCATATCATTGCCGAGTGCAAGGCGAGCTTGAAGCGTCTCAAGACCGATGTGATCGATCTCTACCAGGTGCACGAATGGGACGGGCGGACGCCGATCGAGGAGACGATGGAAGCGCTCGATACGCTCGTGCGCCATGGCCATGTCCGCTATATCGGGTGCTCGAATTATTCGGGCTGGCACATCATGAAGGCGCTGATGGCGGCGGGGGTTCGGCACGGCGAGCGGTTCGTGTCCCAGCAGATCCACTATTCGCTCCATTCGCGCGATGCCGAATATGAACTGGTGCCGATTTCGCAGGATCAGGGTCTGGGGATCCTGGTCTGGTCGCCGCTGGCCGGCGGGCTGCTTTCAGGAAAATATCGCCGCAATGGTGGGCCGGAAAGCGGGCGGCACGTCGGCGGCTTCCGCGAGCCGCCGGTCTATGACTGGGACAAGCTCTACGATGTCATCGACGTCGTCGTTGCCATTGCCGAAGAGCGCGGCGTATCGGGCGCGCAGGTGGCGCTGGCCTGGCTGATCGGGCGGCCCGGCGTGACCTCGGTGGTGATCGGCGGGCGCAACGAAGAGCAGTTTCGCGACAATCTCCTCGCCGCCGATTTCAAACTGAGCGAAGTGGAACGCAAGCGGCTGGACGATGTCAGCCGGCCCAATTTGCTTTATCCCTATTGGCACCAATCGTTTACGGCGCAGGATCGCCTGAGCCCGGTCGATCTCGACCTCATCGGACCCTATGCAGAGGATTTCAAGCGTGGCTGATTTTCTATTCGAGCCGCATGCCCCGGTTTCCATCCCCATCGCGCGCGGTGGGCTCTTTGCCGTGCGGCGCGTCTATTGCGTTGGGCGCAATTATGCCGAGCACATCAAGGAAATGGGCAATGACGTAAAGGACCCGCCATTCTTCTTTGCCAAGCCCGCCGATGCCGTCGTCGTTGGTGGCGCTGGCATCGACTATCCGCCGCAGACTTCGGACTTTCACCATGAGGTGGAGCTGGTTGTTGCTATCGGCAAGGATGGGGCGGATATCGCGGCGGAAGACGCGCTGACCCACGTTTATGGTTATGCGTGTGGGCTTGATATGACGCGGCGCGATCTGCAGGCGGTGGCAAAAAAGGCAGGGCGGCCGTGGGAAATGGCCAAGGGGTTCGATCAATCAGCACCGATCGGGACGATCGAACCGGCCGAGGCCATCGGGCACCCGACGAGCGGGGCGATCACGCTGTTGGTCAATGGCGAAGAACGCCAGCGCGGCGATCTCGGCGACCAGATCTGGAGCGTGCCCGAAACTATCGCTTATCTCAGCCAATTCGTGACGCTGCGGGCAGGTGACCTGATCATGACCGGCACGCCGGCTGGCGTTGGCCCGGTGGTGCGGGGCGACAGGATCGAGGGCGCGATTGCGGGCGTGGGCACGGTGCGGACGGTGATCGGCTGATGGCGCATATCTGGTCCGGACAGCAGGATGCCGCGCTCGTTGCGGTATCCAAATGGCTCAAGGACAAAAACGGTCCGCAGGTGTTTCGGCTGTTTGGCTGGGCCGGGACCGGCAAATCGACGCTGGCCGTGCATCTGGCGCAGGATATCCGCTCGGTCAAATATGCGGCCTTTACCGGCAAGGCGGCGCTCGTCATGCGCAAGCGCGGCTGCAAGGGCGCACAGACCATCCACTCGCTGATCTATACGCTCGTCAGCGAAAAAGAGGGCGAGCCGCGCTTCGTGCTCGACCCCGAAAGCCCGGCGGCGGATGCGGACCTGATCGTCATCGACGAAGTCTCGATGGTCGACGAGCAGCTCGGCGCTGATCTCCTCAGCTTTGGCACGAAGATCCTGGTTCTCGGCGATCCGTTCCAATTGCCGCCGGTGCAGGGGGCGGGCTTTTTTACGGCCGAAGAGCCCGATGTCATGCTGACCGAAATTCACCGTCAGGCGGCCGACAATCCGATCATCCAGCTGTCGATGGCGGTGCGCGAAGGCGGGTTTTTAGAGCATGGCCGCTATGGCGAGAGCATTGTCGTCGGGCGCGATAAGGTCGATCGCGATGCGGTGCTTGAGGCGGACCAGGTGCTGGTGGGGCGCAACAAGACGCGCCTGACCTATAATGATCGGCTGCGCGAATTGAAGGGACTGCCCTTTCATGAGCCGGTGGTGGGCGACCGCATGGTGTGCCTCAGAAACAATCCGCGCAAGAAACTGCTCAATGGGCAGATCTGGATCGCGACCGATGTGACCCGGCGCTCGAACGGCAAATGGAGCCTGATGCTCGCCGATGATGAGGGCAAGGGCGAAGCGAAGGTGCTGACCCACAAGGCCTTCTTCTCAGGCGAAGAAGAAAGCATGGCCTGGACCGAAAGACGGCAATTCGACGAATTCACCTTTGGCTATTGCCTGACCGTCCACAAGGCGCAGGGCAGCCAATGGGACAATGTGTATCTGTTCGACGAGAGTTTTGTATTCCGCGAGGAGCGGGCGCGGTGGCTGTATACCGGGATCACGCGGGCGGCGGAGAAGATTACGATTGTGAGTTGAGGGGGGATTTTTGCCCTCACCGTGCTTCATCTCAGTCATCGATCTTCCCTCGGGCTTGACCCGAGGGTCACTTGGCCGATCCCGGATGTGGTGGCTCCCGCATAGGCCCTCGGGTCGAGCCCGAGGGAAGGGCGGAGTTCGCGGGAACGGATTAGTAGCCCCGAAATGGCGAGACTGCTTCTGGTTGCGTGGGCGCTCCACCTTGATAGCTGAGGATAGGCCCCGCTTTCGCCGGGGTGACATCTGGTGGTTGTTGAAGGGGTGAGGCAAAGCCCAAGACGCCAGGCCATTCCTGGCTGAACGGGGGATGAATGGGGGCGACATCATTCAGCCAAGTTTGGACCGTTTCTGACTTGCATTGCCGTGTTCCGCCAAGGGATTGACCCAGGAGGGCGATCCGCGCTTGCGTGGGAAACGGCGATACACCACTATTGCCATAGAGATTTCCCCTCAAAGCCCCGGAGCCCTGTCCATGCACCATGGTACCCCCCTGATCTCGACGATCGTCGCGGGTCTGGTGCTGGCCTATATTTTCGGGATGATCGCCAACCGGCTGCGACTGCCGCCGCTCGTGGGCTATCTTTTTGCCGGTGTGTTGGTCGGGCCGCATACGCCAGGCTTTGTCGCCGATCAGGCGCTGGGCGCGGAGCTTGCCGAACTTGGCGTCATCCTTCTCATGTTCGGCGTGGGTCTCCATTTTTCGCTCAAGGATTTGATGAGCGTGCGGGCGCTCGCCATTCCGGGGGCCATTGCGCAGATTGCCGTCGCGACCGCGCTGGGCGCGGGGCTGGGAACGCTCTTGGGCTGGCCGATCGGCGGGTCGCTGTTGTTTGGTTTGGCGCTGTCGGTGGCGTCGACCGTGGTGCTGCTCAAAGCCTTGCAGGATCGTCGCTTGATCGAGAGCGAACGCGGACGGATCGCGGTCGGCTGGCTGATCGTCGAAGACCTTGCCATGGTGCTGGCACTCGTTCTGGTGCCGGCGATCGCGAGCCTCAATGGCGTCGATACCGGGGTGCATGACCCCTTCGTGTCCTTCGTCGAGCGGATCGTCAACGCGCCGGTGGGAATCTGGGGCGTGCTGATTATCACGCTCGTCAAGGTTGCGGCCTTTGTCGGCTTCATGCTGATCGTCGGGCGGCGGCTCATTCCCTGGGCGCTGCATCTGACGGCGCATACCGGGAGCCGCGAACTGTTTCGGCTGGCCGTCCTCGCCATTGCGCTCGGAGTGGCCTTGGGGTCGGCGGTGCTCTTTGGCGTGTCGCTGGCGCTCGGCGCGTTCTTTGCCGGCATGATCCTTTCGGAGAGCGAACTCAGCCATCGGGCGGCCAACGAAACGCTGCCGCTGCGCGATGCCTTTGCGGTCTTGTTCTTCGTCTCGGTGGGTATGCTTTTTGATCCCACCATCATCATCACCAATCCGCTGCCGGTGCTGGCGACGGTTTTTATTATTGTCGTCGGCAAGTCGATCGCGGCTTTTGGGATCGTGCTGCTGTTCCGGCGGCCGGTGGGGACGGCGCTGACCATTTCGGCGAGCCTGGCGCAGATCGGCGAATTTTCCTTCATTCTCGCAAGCATGGGCGTGAGCCTCGCCATCCTGCCGCAAGAGGGGCAGGACCTGATCCTGGCCGGGGCGCTGATTTCCATCGTGCTCAACCCGATCGTTTTCTTCCTTCTGGAGCGGATGCGGCCAAAACTTGAGACGCGCTATGGGCGGCCAGTGGCCGCGGCTGCAGCGGCGGGCGATGGGCGGGTGGAGCCGGGTGAATTTGCGACTGTGTCGCAGGGGCCGGCGACGAGCGATATTCCGCGTGAGGCGGGGATCGAGCGCGGGGCGCTGGGGGCGGACGATGATCTCACCGAGCCGCTGACGCTGAGCGGGCACGCCGTGCTCGTTGGCTATGGGCAGGTCGGGCGGATCGTTGCCGATGGTCTCAAAACGTCCGGGCGCGACGTGGTGGTGATCGAGGATTCCGATCATGACGTGGCGGCGGCGCGGGTCGCTGGGCTCGAGGTGATCTATGGGAATGCGGCGAGCCAAGATGTCTTGAAACTCGCCAATCTTGGTGGGGCCAAGAACCTTCTTGTCGCGATCTCAAATGCATTCGAGGCGGGGTCGGTGGTCGAGAGCGGGCGCAAGCTCAATCCCGAGATATCGATCGTGGCGCGCGCCTATTCGGAAGAAGAAGAGACGTTCCTTCGCGGGCTGGGGGCCAGTGTGGTCATTCGCGGCGAGCGCGAAATCGGCAAGGGGATTTTGGCGCTGTTGCAGGCTGGGGAAGACAAGCCGGCCCCAGTGACGCCCGAACCGGACGAGCCGAAACTGCCGCCGACGGAGAATATCGTGGCGCAGGCGGCCGGCATGGCGCTGGCTGTGTCGCCGATTGCCGAAGTGGTCGAGATCGTGCGGCCGGAGGCGACGGAAGTTGAAGTGCTCTATGCGCCGACGGTGATCGAATTGCCGCCGCCGGCTGTGAAGGAGCCGGAAGCCCCGGTGGTGCCACCGGCGGAGGTCGTCGAGATCGAGGCGGAGACGGACGAGCCGGCCGAGGTTGCCGGTAGGGACGAAACGCCATCGATTGGCGAGCCGCCGGCGGCCATCGATGAAGTGGTGGTTGTGGCGCCGGAGAGTGCTGAACCTGTTGAGCCTGCGGCGCCTGCGGTTGAAAAGGCGGTGGTTCCGGAGCCAGTGGTGGAGGTAGAGACGCCGACTTTGGTGGCGTCGGACCTGCCGGTGGTGGGGCCGGTCGAGCCTGTGATCGCCGTTACGCCGGCAGCGCCTGTTGAACCGGTCTTGGCCGAGGAGCCGGCAGCGGACGTGGTTGCCGAGCCGGCCTTCGAAGAGGCGCCTAAACCGTCGCAAACTGTTGCAGAGAATGGCGAAAACGGTGACAGTGGGGCCGAAAAGCCCGCTGCGACGGATGACGAGCCCGATGCGGACGCGGCCAATACCGAGACGCCGGGCATTCCGGTGGTCAAGCCGGAGCCGAGGGATTAGGCGCGATGATATCGCAAAAGGCCAAATATGCGTTGCGGGCTCTGGTGGCCCTGGCCCGCGCCGGTCGGGGGGAAAGCCGGATGATCGGCGAAATCTCTCGCGACCAGGCGATCCCGAAGAAGTTTCTTGAACAGATCCTGCTTGAGCTTAAGCGCGCTGGGTTTGTCACGAGCCGCCGAGGGCGCATGGGCGGATACGAACTGGTGCGGGCGCCCGAGGAGATCATGTATGGCGAAGTGTTGCGCCTGATAGACGGGCCGATCGCGCCGCTGCCGTGCCTGTCCAAGATCGCCTATCGGAAGTGCGAGGATTGCAAGGACGAAGCGGCTTGCGAGATCCGCCATGTGTTCGAGCGCGTGACGCTGGCGACGCGGGCGGTGCTGGACCGGACGAGTTTGGCGGATTCGCTGAATCTGGAGGATTTGCCGGTGGATGAGGTGGCTTAGGGTCCGGCCTCTGGGCATTCTCGATTGTCACCCCAGGCCTGACCCGGGGCCTATCCTGAGATCTCAAGATGGGTCCCGGCCTTCGCCGGGATGACATTCTGTGGTTGTGGCGCTTAGGCGCCTAACCGAAAACCACCGTCTTCTTGCCATTGAGCATCACCCGGCTTTCGAGGTGCAATTTCACGGCTCGAGCAAGCACGCGGCTTTCGATGTCGCGGCCGGCGGCGACGAGGTCGTCGGGGCTCATGGCGTGGGTGACCCGGGCTGTTTCCTGCTCGATGATTGGGCCTTCGTCGAGATCGGGCGTGACGTAATGGGCGGTGGCGCCGATGATTTTGACGCCGCGCTCATGGGCCTGGTGATAGGGCTTGGCGCCCTTAAAACTCGGCAGGAACGAGTGGTGGATATTGATCACCTGGCCATAAAGGCGGGTGGAGAGATTGTCCGAGAGCACCTGCATGTAGCGCGCGAGGACGACGAGATCGGCGCCGACGGATTTGACGATCTCGAGCACCTGGGCTTCCTGGTCGGCCTTGGTGTCCTTGGTGACGGGCAGGTAGTGGTAGGGAATGCCGGCGTCTTCGGCGATCTTTTGCGCGTCGACGTGATTGGAGATGATCGCGGCGACATCGGCATCGAGCCAGTTGACGCGGATTTGGTAGAGCAGGTGAAGGAGCGTGTGGTCGAATTTACTGACCAGCACGACGATTCTCTTGCGGCGGCTTTCGTCGCTGAGCGCGGTCTTCATGTCAAAGCGCTCGATGGGTGAGCGGAGCGCCTTTTCGATGCGGTCGCGGCCCATGCCATCGGGCGCGGTGAAGGCGAGGCGCATGAAGAAGCGGCCGGTTTCCTTGTCCCAGAACTGATTGGATTCGGCGATATTGGCGTTGAGCGCCGCAAGTTCGGTGGTGACCGCGGCGACGATGCCCGGGCGGTCATTGCACGAAAGGGTCAGGACGAAATTGGCCGAGGACAAGGCGGGCCTCCGGAGAAAGAGTGAGGCCAGCGGTATCAATGGCCCGCGGCTTTCCGTCAAGCCCTTGCGGGCGCGGGCCGTCCCTCGGGCCAGAAAAAGGAAAAGGGCCGCTCCGCGGAGCGACCCTTCCCTGAGTGACAGGCGCTGAGCCTGAGGAGGCGCGTGCTAGCCGAGATCACTCCCTGACTGCACCGACATTCCCAGGACCTCGAGCACCGAATTCTCAAAAGACACTGGATCACCTCCTTCACGTTGGTTGAACATGTGAGGAGCTTGCGCCTCATTTTTCGGCTTGTCTAGTCACAAGATTTTCACGGGGCGGTGACCCCCACCTAACCTCCCCCTGGGAGGGGGAGGGATCGGGCCGGTGGATCAGGCTCTAGCTTTTTTCGGCTTCGTGCGGAGCTGGATGATCGTCGCGATCAGGACGCCGGTGGCCACGATGCCGATGATGATGGTGGCGAGGGCATTGACGTCGGGAGAGACGCCGAGCTTGACCTTGGAGAAGATCACCATGGGCAAGGTCGAGGAGCCGGGGCCGGAGACGAAGCTCGCGATCACCAAATCGTCGAGCGAGAGCGTGAAGCCGAGGAGCCAGCCGGACACGAGAGCCGGGGCGATGATCGGGAGCGTGATATCGAAGAAGGTGCGGACGGGCGAGGCGCCGAGGTCCATGGCAGCTTCTTCAAGGCTCCGGTCGAAATCCGATAGGCGCGACTGCACGACGACGCAGACATAGGCCATGCAGAAGGTCGAGTGGGCGATGACGATGGTCAACATGCCGCGGCCACGGGGCCAGCCGATAAAGCTTTCCATGGCGACGAAGAGCAGCAGGAGCGCGAGGCCAGTGATGACATCAGGCATGACGAGCGGAGCCGAGACCATGCCGGAAAAGAGCGTGCGACCACGGAAACGGCGGAAGCGGACGAGGGCGACGGCGGCCAGTGTGCCGAGGACGAGGGCGATGCTGGCGCTGAGCGCGGCGATCTGGAGGCTGAGCCAAGCGGCATTGAGCATCTGCGGATCGCGGAACAGCTCGCCATACCACTTGAACGAAAAGCCGGACCAGACGGTGACCAGCCGGTTTTCATTGAACGAGAAAATGACGAGCGAAACGATGGGCGCGTAAAGGAAGGTGAACCCGAGGGCCGCTGCGATGGGGAGGAACCAGCCACGACGGAACATGCTACTTCTCCACCACGGCGCTTTGGGCGCGCTGCATCAGCATGATCGGTACGACGACGACGACCAGCATGGCGACCGCCACGGCGGCGGCGCGTGGCCAATTGGCGGCGGTAAAGAACTCGTCCCAAAGGACGCGGCCGATCATCAGGGTTTCCGGCCCGCCGAGGAGCGAGGGGATGACGAATTCGCCAATGGCCGGGATGAAGACCAGCATGGAGCCGGCGATGATCCCCGGCAGCGAGAGCGGCAGGGTAATCGAGAGGAAGGTACGCATGGGGCGGCCGCCAAGATCGGCGGAGGCTTCAAAGAGCGACACGTCGAGTTTTACCAGCGTCGTATAGAGCGGCAGGATCATGAAGGGCAGGTAGGTGTAGACGATGCCGACATAGACGGCGAAATCGGTCTGCATCATCACGAGCGGTTCGATGCCGAAAAGGCCGAGGAGCTGGTTGATGACGCCGTTGCCGCGCATGAAGCCGGTGAGCGCGTAAACGCGGAGGAGGAATGAGGTGAAGAAGGGGAGGATCACCAGCATGAGAAGGATGTTGCGCCAGCGATCGTCGGCACGGGCGATGGCATAGGCCATCGGATAGCCGACCAGCAGCGTGATGACGGTCGAAATCGCCGCGATGCGGATCGAGGAGAGATAGGCCGCAACATAGAGATTGTCGGTGAAGATGCGGATGTAGTTGGAGAGGTGCAGGGTGAGTTGCACCGTGCCGTCCTCGGTCGAGAGGAGGGCAGAATAGGGCGGGCGGCCGAACTGCTTGGTCGCGAGCGAAATGCCGAAGACCACGGCAAGCGGCACGAGGAAGAAGATCAGGAGCCACAGGGCCGGCGCGAAGAGCACCAGCATGCGGCCGGAAATGCCGACCTTGGCGAGGCCACGTTCGACGGCGTTCCAGGGTTTGAGGCGCCGCGGTGGCGGGATGGTGGGGTCGTGGGTGGCGGTCATGGGGCGGCCCCATTGGTGCAAATTGGCTCGGTCCGCTCCCTCTCCCTTGGGGGAGAGGGTTGGGGTGAGGGGGCCTTGATGGCAGCGTGAAAAGGAAAGGCCCCCTCACCCGGCGCTATGCGCCGACCTCTCCCCCGAAGGGAGAGGTGGCCTTCGGCCATGTGGCACAAAATGGTCATACCGTGAGCACCGAGCCGGAGCTGTCGCCCCAGGTGACGTAGACTTTTTCTTCCCAGGTGATGGCGTCGGGGTTGCCGCGGACGGAGTTGGTTTGGCTGACGCGGATGCGTTTGCCGCTTTCGAGGGCGACTTGGTAGAGCGAGATATCGCCGAGATAGGCGATTTCTTCGACGACGCCGGAGGTGACGTTGGCGTCGTGGAGCGCTTCGGGCTTTTCGCGGCTCAGGGACATTTTTTCGGGGCGGATGGCCCACCAGAGGAGCTGGTCGGGGGCGCAATCGACGCCGTGGCCGACATAGATGTCGCAGCCGAGTTCGGCTGAGCGGATGCGGACATGGCCCGGCTCATCCTCGGTGACGACGCCTTCGACCATATTGGCCGAGCCGATGAAATTGGCGACGAAGCGGGAATTGGGGAATTCGTAGATGTCGGTGGGCTCGCCGATCATGGCGATTTCGCCCTGGTTCATGACGCCGATGCGCGTCGCGAGCGTCATGGCTTCTTCTTGGTCGTGGGTGACGACGATGAAGGTAACGCCGAGCGATTCCTGGATTTTCACCAGTTCGAACTGGGTTTCTTCGCGCAGCTTCTTGTCGAGCGCGCCAAGGGGTTCGTCGAGGAGGAGGAGTTTGGGGCGCTTGGCGAGTGCGCGGGCGAGGGCGACGCGCTGGCGCTGACCGCCGGAGAGCTGATGGGGGCGGCGGCGGCCATAGTCCTGGAGCTTGACGAGGCTCAGGAGTTCGGCGACGCGATCGGCAATCTCGCCTTTGGGCAGATGATCGCGCTTGAGGCCATAGGCAATGTTCTGCTCGACAGACATATGCGGGAAGAGCGCATAGGACTGGAACATCATGTTCACGGGACGATTATAGGGCGCGACATTGGTCATGTCCTGGCCGTCGATCTCGATGGTGCCCGAAGTCGGGGTTTCGAAACCAGCCAGCATGCGCAGCAAGGTTGACTTGCCCGAGCCCGAACCGCCAAGGAGGCAGAAGAGTTCGGAGCGGTAGATGTCGAGCGAGACGTCGTTGACCGCAGAGACGTCGCCGAATTTTTTCGTGACGTTCTTGATGCGCACGAAAGGCTTATGGTTTGCAGTATCGCGCCATGGACGCGTATCGACTGCAAGCTGCTGCGGCTTCTTGGCC
Source organism: Devosia sp. BK (assembly GCF_032907385.1). NCBI lineage: Bacteria > Pseudomonadati > Pseudomonadota > Alphaproteobacteria > Hyphomicrobiales > Devosiaceae > Devosia > Devosia sp. BK. Next base: position 165,079 of record NZ_JAIMBX010000002.1, on the reverse strand, counting down.
ATGGCTGACTCTACGAAAAAGAGTGAAGGGGCGACCCGGATGGATCGCCCCAACTTAAAATTACTGGCCCGTTTTGATGCGGGTCCAGGTTCGGGTCAAGACCTCTTCGAATTCAGGCGAATGGGCCTTCATGGTGAAGCCCTTGGCGAGGGTTTCGGCCGAGGGGTAGATCGAGGGATTGGACTTGACGTCTTCGTTCACGAATTCAAGCGAGGCCGGGTTTGGGTTGGCGTAAAACACCGTGTTGGTGATGTCGGCAACGACCTTGGGCTCGAGGATATAATTGATGAACTTCATGGCATTGCCCGGATGGGGCGCATCAGCCGGGATGGCGAGGAAGTCATAAAGGGTAGGCGCGCCTTCCTCGGGGATGAGGTAGGCAATCTCGGTGCCTTCGGCGGCAGCGTCCGCGGCGATGAACATGTCGCCGGAATAGCCCATGGCGAGGCAGATTTCGCCATTGCCCAGATCGTCGATGTATTGCGAGGAATGGAAATAGCGGATCGAGGGCTTGATGGAGTTGAGGAGCTCCTCGGCCTTGGCGAGGTCTTCTTCGCTTTCCGAGTTGGGATCGAGGCCGAGATAGTGAAGCGCGGCGCCGATGACTTCGGAGGGGCTATCCATCACGGCAACGCCGCAGGAGGCGAGCTTGCTGACGGTGGCTGGATCAAAAAGAATGTCCCAGCTCGTCGGTGCTGCATCGGTCCCGAGGGCTTCGGCGACCTTGGCCTTGTTGTAACCGAGGCCGATGGTGTTCTGCATATAGGGAATGCCATGGGCATTGTCGGGATCGAGCGCTGCGGCTGCTTCCATGGCGGCGGGATCGAGATTGCCGATATTGGTGAGCTGGGCCTTGTCGAGCGGCAGGATCAGGCCGGCCTTGATCTGGCGTTCAAGGAAATTGCCCGAGGGGACGACGATGTCATAGCCGGAATTGCCGGCGAGAAGCTTGGCATCGACGATCTCGTTATTGTCGTAGACGTCGTAATTGACCTTGATGCCAGTCTGCGCCTCGAAATTGGCGATGGTATCTTCGGCGATATAATCGGACCAATTATAGACGTTGAGGACCGGCTCTTCCTGCGCGAGGGCAGGGCTTGCGGCCAGAAGGGCGCCAAAGGCGAGGGCGAGCGTCTTGTTCATAACCTCAAAGCTCCTGATGGAAATTCGATTAAAGGCATTGGCCCAGGGCAGGGCGGTGTTGCGCCGCAAGCGGCAGGCGTCGCGGGGAAAACCGCGTTCAAGCCCGAGGGCTCATCTTGGAGTGCTCGCGGCGGAAACGTACGGCAAATCGGGATGCGTTAGGAGAGGGCGCCCAAGGGCGCCCGGGAGTGTCGCTGCGATCGGCCCATTAAGGGGCGAATATCGAGGCGCAAGGCGCGCGCCGTCAACAAATGACCTGGTCAGCGAAGTGCCCTTTCCCGCTCGGATAAGGGGCAAACTAAAGCCATTTTCCTAGGGCGACAAGACGCACCAACAGAAGTTTTTCTTGCCGCTTGACCGCAAAAAGCGGCAAGCGCAAAAGCTCGATCCAAACCGGCAGGGACAGCACCTGCCTCAACCTTTTTTTAGGGGGCACCGATGACCGGCAAGGCCTATCTCTCGATTTCGGCAGACGTGAAGGCCGCGCTTGCCGCCGGCAAGGCGGTCGTGGCGCTTGAATCCACCATCATCACCCATGGCATGCCCTATCCGCAGAACCTTGCCATGGCCAAGGAAGTGGAAGATGTGGTGCGGTCAACCGGCGCGACGCCGGCGACCATCACCATCATGGATGGGCGGCTTTGTGTTGGCGTTTCGGGCGAAGACCTCGAGCGCCTGGCGCAGGAAGGCCACAAGGCGGCAAAGGCCAGCCGGCGCGACGTGGCGGCGCTGCTCGCCAATGGCGTAATGGCAGGCACGACCGTTGCGACGACGATGCAGATCGCGGCGCTGGCCGGAATCAAGGTTTTTGCGACCGGCGGTATCGGTGGCGTCCATCGCGGGGCCGAGGACAGCTTTGATATTTCGGCTGACCTTGAAGAGCTGGGGCGGACACCGGTGGCGGTGGTTTGCGCGGGCGCCAAGTCGATCCTCGATATCGCCAAGACGCTCGAAGTGCTCGAAACCAATGGCGTGCCGGTGTTGGGCTTTGGCACCGATCATTTCCCGGCCTTCTGGGCGCGCGAGAGTGGGTTTGGCGTCGATCACCGCTTCGACGATGCGGAAGGCGTCGCCAAGATGCTGGCGATCCAGGCCGATCTCGACATGGGCGGCGTGCTGATTGCCAATCCGATCCCGGCGGAAAACGCCTGGGAGGCGAGCGCCATCGAAGGCTTTATCGCGCAGGCGCTGGCGGATGCCGATGCCAAAGGGATCAAGGGCAAGGCGACGACGCCGTTCCTGTTGCAGCGGATTTTCGAACTGACCGAAGGCAAGTCGCTCGTTTCCAACATTGCGCTCGTCAAGAACAATGCGCGGGTGGCCGGCGAGATCGCCGTGGCGCTGGCCAAGGTGCAGGCCGGCAAAGCGCCCGTTCGCCGCGCATGAGCAAACGCGTTCTCGTCGTCGGCGATGTGATGACCGACGTCATCGTGCGGCCCGAGGGGCCGGTGGTGATCGGCTCGGACCGGCGCGCGGCGATCGAGACGCGGCCGGGCGGGTCAGGGGCCAATCAGGCGGTGTGGCTTGGGGCTGCGGGGGTCGAAGTGGCCTTTGCGGCGCGGGTCGGCATGGTCGATAAGGCGAGTCACGAGGGCCGGTTTCGGCTGCGCGGGGTGACGCCGTGCCTGTCGGGCGACGAGAAACTGCATTCGGGCATGCTGGTGACGCTGGTCGATCCGAGCGGGGAGCGCAGTTTTCTCACTGATCGCGGGGCCAATCTCAATCTTTCGGCCGAGGATCTGCCGGATAGTTTGCTCGACAATACCGGGCTGGTGCTGGTTTCGGGGTATAGCTTTTTTGCGCCGGGGCCGCGGGCGGCGGTGCAGTCGCTGCTTTCCCGGGCGCGGCGGCGGGGGACGGCAGTCGCTATCGATCCGGCTTCGATCGGGTTTCTGGGTGAGGTTGGGCCGGCGTTTTTTCTCGACTGGGTCGGCAAGGCGGACTGGATCTTTGCCAATGGCGACGAGGCGGCCATGCTGACCGGGACGGAAGATCTGGTGCTGCAGATGGAGCGGCTCGGGGCGCAGTTCGAGCGGGTCGTCATCAAGCGCGGGCGGGATGGCGCGGCGCAGGGTGGGGCCGGGGGCATGGTTATGAGCCTGCCGGCGCCGACGGTCGATGTGGTGGACTCGACGGGCGCCGGCGATGCCTTTGCGGCCGGGTTTATCGCCGAACTCATGGCGGGGCGCGACCTCTCGGTCTGTCTCGCGCATGGGATCGAGAACGGCGCGCGCGCCGTACAGTTTGTCGGCGGACAACCTCGTTAGCGTTTTGCCGTCTTTTCTCCACTTTGGGTCGCGACACCTGTGGCCCGAGCATGGAGGACTTTTGTAATGCTGAAAAAAATGATCATCGCCAGTCTGTTGGTGGCGGCTGGGGTGCAGCAGGCAGCGGCGGATGGCAAGGTCTATGTCAAGCTGCCCGATCTTTCGTCCTATACCGATCATCGGGCGGAAGAATTTCTGACCGAAGTGGTGCTGGCCAATGTGGTGTCGAGCAATTGCGCGGGCTTTGAGATCACCGATGCCGAGTGGTCACTCCTAACGGATTCGGCCGATATTCTGGCTTATGGGCAGCTCAAGCTCAGCACCGACGACTATGACAGTTATTTCTATAAGCCGGCTTTCGATGCGCTCGATAAGCCTGAGACCTGCGAAGAAAAGGGTCCGGGAGTCGAGCAGGTGTTGAGCGAACTCGTGGCCCAGGGTGGGTCGCGCGATCCGCTGCCGGACCAGGAAAAGGCTTATGAAGAATGGCGCGCCTATATGGATGCGCTTGAATCAGGCGCCAGCACGCCGGCGCCGACAAAGACCAAGACCAAGTAGTTGTAACGGCCCGCGAGAAATTTGCGGGCCTTGCCCTTTCGGCACAGACGAGCCATGCGCACGACGAATAGGCGCACTGGTTGACGTTAACGGCAATTAGCCTATGTGAACCACTTAACTGAAAGGAACTCGCGATGAAGCGTGCGGTCTATTCCCAATTTGGCACTCCCGAAACCGTTCTCAAGTTTGAAGAGGCGGACCGACCGCAGCCGGGTGAGGGGCAGGTTCTGGTGAAAATGGTGCTTTCGCCCATCCATAACCACGACCTCATGACCATTGCGGGCCAATATGGTTTCAAGCCGCCGCTGCCGGCCGTGCCGGGCACCGAAGCGGTCGGGATCGTCGAGGCGCTGGGTGCGGGCGTGACCAATTTGAAGGTGGGTCAGCGCGTGGCGGGCGGGGCTGAACAGACCTGGGCCGAATTTTATACCGCCAATGCCGCGCGGCTCGTGCCGGTGCCCGATAGCGTCAGCGACGAGACTGCGTGCCAGCTCGTGGCCATGCCGCTTTCGACCAAGATGCTGCTCGATACGCTCGAGGTGAAGGACGGCGACTGGATCGCCATCAACGCCGCCAATGGCGCTGTGGGCAAACTGCTCGCCCAGTATGGCGCGGAAAAGGGCGTCAAGGTTTTGGGTCTCGTGCGTCGCGCTGCGGCGGTCGATGAACTGGCCAAGACCGGCTTTACGACCGTCGTCGCGACCGAAGGCGCCGATTGGCGCGACAAGGTCCGGGCGATTACCGGTGGTGCACGGATCGTGCGCGGCATTGAATCGCTTGGTGGCGACGGCGCCAATGAACTTTCGAGCATTCTGGCCGATGGTGCGCAGCTTGTCAGTTTTGGCGCGATGACCAATACGCCGCTCAAGATCTCGGCCGGCGAATTGCTGTTCCGCAATATCACGGTCAAGGGCTTTTGGGGCGCGAAGCCGCCAGTGAAGCCTGAGCGGGTTGGCGTTCTGCTCGGCGAACTGATCAAGGACGCGGCCGAGGGCAAATTGGTCCTCGATATCGAGGCGGCCTATACGATCGACCAGGTGGCGGAAGCCGCCAAGGCGAGCGGCGAACCGGGCCGCAAGGGCAAGATCGCCATCAAGGCTTAAGAGAAAAGACCCCGCCGATGAGGCGGGGTTTTTGTTTGGGGTTTTAGTCGGTCGGCTGGTGGGTGACGTCGAGCTTGAAGCTTGAGAGGAGTTTCAGGCCGTCGCTGAGGTCATCAAGGAGCAGCTTATGGAATGGGACAGCCGGGTTGGCCTCAAGGTGAAACCGATAATCGCCGCGCAAGCGTGGAAAGCTGTTGATCAGTGTCGTAAGGGCCGCTTTGGAATCATCAGAGATGGTGCTGTCGGGCAGGCCTGTCACAACGGCGACGGCGGCCTGTTGATAACTGGCCACGATGGCACGCGGATCGCCATCCGACGGCAGCGAGGCAATGACACCTGGACTAGTCATGACGCTGAAGAAGCGGGCGTCCTGAAGGGTAAAGGTGAGGTCTTCAATAGCCCCCGGTAGATCATCGACCCGATCGAAATCGGTGGGCGTTTTATCAAAGCCCGAGGCTTTCGCGGCTAGGGCGATCAGGCTGTCGTTGAAGCCGCGGACGCTGAGATCGTTCAGGTTGAACGTGCCAGTGGACTTGTCCCAACTATAGTCGAAATGAATGTCCATCGGCTCTGACTGGATTTCGATGATGTAGTCGTTGAGCGCGCTGCCGGTTTCGGGAGCGAAGGTAAAGCCGGTCAAGGTGATTTCCACTGCCGCGGGCAGTTCGAAATCTTCGGGTTCGACGTCGAAATCGAATTTGCCCGAAAAGAGGTCGGGCGATCGGATCACGATGTCGGCGACGCTGTAGCGGGTATAGGGACCAAAATTGACGAAGAAATTGGTGGCGTGACAGCCGTCGGGCACATCCTCGAACGTTGAATCCTTGGTCGCGTCAACGAAGCCAAGGGACTTGGCGAGGTCGACGCAGATGCCCTGAGGCTCGGGAAATGTCTCCTGGGCCAGAACTGGGGAGGCGGCAAGGATCACAAGGGCAGGCAGGAGGAGAATACGCATATCGGCTCCAGCAGTGTCAGGTTAGCGCTTGGCAGCAGTGGCTTCTATTTTGGCATCGTAGGGAATGGCATCGGCGAAGGCATCGAAGCTGCCTGCCACAAGCGTATTGATGGCAAGGCCCTCCTCGCTTTCGAACTGCAAGGTCCAGTTTCCCGATAGATTGGGCAGGGCCGTCAGGAAGCGGACGAGGGATTCCGCGCTCTTCTTGGAAATGCGGCTTTCGGGCCAGGAACGGATCGTGGTGGCGATGGCGGTTGTGTCTTCTGCCGTGGGCGAGCCGATGATGAGCATCAGGCTGGGCAAGAGGACCGCAGAAAGGCCGGTATCGACGAGGGACAGTTCGAATTCGTGCAGCAGACCTTTTTCGTTCTCCAGGGGCGAAGCCTCGAGATCGGTATTGTCGAACTGAGAAAGTTTTGCAGCGAGCGTGAATTGCCCCAGAGCGCCAGCATCGAGATGGAGGCGCTCGAGATTGGCCGTCATCGCATCGGGATCGGTGTCATAGACAAGCTGCAGATTGAAGTTCTGGCCGGGCAACAGTGCAAACCCGTTGAGAATCAGGTCAGCCGATTCAAAGACCTCGCCGGTGGGCCAGACAGCGAGGAGGTCTGGGGTCCGGATGATCATTTCATCGATGTCGATGCTGACATAGGAGTCGAAGGGCAAGCCGACATGGGTGAAGCGGCAGCCGTCCTCCAGGTCTTCGATTTCGGTTTGTGTTGTGCGGTCGATTTCCCCGCGAGCGGCTTTGAGGAGGGCGCGGCAATCTTTGAGAGGCGCAAGCGCTTCCTGGGCGTGGATCGGGGCGGATGCGAGAAGGGTGGTCGCGATCACGCTAGCCAGGAATCGCTGCATATTGTTGCCCCGCTTCAAAAATCCCCCCGGCACATGCCGGGAGAAGCAGGGCGAGATTGGGGCAGTTTTTGTTTTCAGATGAGGCCGAGGAGTTTGTCCTGTGCTTGACGCAGGGCGAAGAGGCGCGTGGATGTGTCGGGCTGGCTATTGGCGGTGGTGAGGAGGTCGCCCTTCAGGATAGGCGCCGTGACCTTGCCGCCTTCCAAAAGACCGACGGGGAGGGCGCCCTTGGCGCGGGCGTCGGCCGCGGTCATGGCATAAGAGCGGTAGCAGGTCTCGCCGATCGCATCGAGCGGTTCGCCCGGGAGAAGATCGCGCTTGGCGACGGCGCAGACTTCGGCGACGGGGCGCGGCAGCGGCACCATGTCGGGCTTGCCGGTGAGCATGATCCGCGCGCAGGTCAGCGGCACTTCAAGGCTCGTCAGGTGATAGGGGCGGAAGAAGGCGTAATAGGGCCCGTGGCCGATATGGAGATCGTCCATGCGTTCGATGATGCGCGGATGCTCAGCCTTGACGATGACGAAGACGCCGGGGGCGACGCCCTTGCCGATGGTGAAATCGACGACACCCGAGGAATTGAGAATGCCGCCATCGGCCTTGGGAATCAGCACCTTGGCCATGTCGTCGCGATCGGCCTTGGGGCCGTGCATGCCCGGAATATCGGGCATTAGGCCCGTGGCATTGGCGATGGCGGTCATTTCGACGGCGGTTTTCGAGCCATCGACGAATTCGACCAGCATGCGCGGGTTCATGTTCCGGCGGGTGGCTTCCTCGCGATAATCGTCGGGGACGGCATCATGCTTGAGCGGATTGTTCTTGCCCTTGCCGGCAGCGACGATGTCGAGGCCGAGAACGGAAACGAACTCGATCAGCTCCATGCAGGAAGAGGGTTCGTCGCCCGCGCCGACGGAGTAGACGACGCCTAGGCGGTCGGCCTGGGCCTTGAGATAAGGCCCGATGGTGACGTCGGCCTCGACATTCATCATCACCAGATGCTTGCCATGTTCCATGGCCGTGAGATCGAAATCGGCGGCGACGCCAGGCTTGCCGGTCGCGTCGATGACGACGTCGATATTTGGCGTGGTGACAAGGGTTTCAGCCGAGGTGATGGCGATCTTGCCCTGCTCGATCGCAGCGGTTGCGGCGCTTGGCGTATCGACAACCTTGCCATGGCTCTCGTCGCCATAGGCGATGGTCATGGCGGCAAGTGCCGTGTGCGGTCGGCGCGTGGCGATCGCCGCCATTTCGACGCCCTTCATCAGGCTCATCTGGGTGACGAGATCGGTGCCCATTTCGCCAGAGCCGATGACGCCGACGCGGATCGGCTTGCCGGCTTCGGCGCGGGCGGCGAGATCACGGGCGAGCCCGGTCAGGGCGATTTTGCTGGTCATGGCGTGGAGCGTCCGGTTGGTCGGGGTCTGGTTACAGGCAGTCGCCTGCCGCATCAAGCGCAGCGTCGCGTCAGGTGTTTCCCTGATTAGCACTTCTTAAACCGTTCCAGTCGATTATGGCGCTGGAGAGAAATCCGGGGGCAAGCCAAGAATGGCACAACAGGAAGCAAGCGCGGTCACCTTGCCAGAGGTCATCGACCTCGATGCATTGGACGCTATTCGCGACAAGCTGATCGATGCCGTTGAAGATGGCCCGGTAACCGTCGTCGCCAGCTCCGTGCAGCGCGTCGCCACCAATGGTCTGCTGATGCTGATCAGCGCAGCCGAGACCGCCCGCCGGAATCACAATGAATTCGCTGTTGAAGCGCCAAGTGCTGCCATGTTGGCCGCCATCGAACGGCTTGGCCTCGGCACACAGTTTTCCGGGATGATGAAGCCATGACCTTGCGCGTACTGACCGTGGATGATTCGAGAACCATCCTCGCCATGCTGCACCACACGCTGAGCAATGCCGGCTTCGAGGTGCTGCAGGCCGAAGACGGCAAGCAGGGGCTCGACGTCTTGATGAGCCACAATGTCGATGTGGTGATCACCGACATCAACATGCCCGTCATGGACGGCATCGAGTTCATCAAGAATGTGCGCGCTTCTGGCCAGTACCAGAGCCTGCCGATCCTGATCCTCACTACCGAAACCAGCCAGGACAAGCGCGATCAGGGCAAGGCCGCGGGCGGCACCGGCTGGATCGTCAAGCCTTTCGACCCCGACAAGCTGATCAGCGTCATCAACCGCGTGGTCCACTAACACACTACCTCCCGAAGGCTGGTACGCCGCCATGAGCGACCTCGACGACTTTAAGGCCACCTATTTCGACGAATGTTCCGAGCTCATGAACGAGCTTGAAGAGCAGTTTGCCGCCATCGAGAGCGGGGAGCGGGATGCGGATCGGCTCAATGCCGTGTTCCGCGCTATTCACTCCATCAAGGGTGGCGCCGGCGCTTTCGGGTTCTCCGGCCTTGTGGGCTTTGCCCATGCCTATGAAACCCTGCTCGATTATGTGCGCGACGGTCGCGTCGAGATGACCGACGATGTGGTTACGCTCTGCATCCGCGCCAATGACATCGTTGCCGATTTCATCAACGCCGCCCAGACCGGCGAAGAACTCGCAGCCGATTATGGCGCCGAGGAAAAGCAGCGCTTCGACGCCATCGCCCGCGGCCAGCGCGGTGACGAGGACGAGTGGAGCGGCGAGATCATCGAGGAATTCGATATCGAATTCACTCCGGTGCGCGTCGAACTCGCCGTCGAATCCGAGCCTGAAGTAGTCGTCGAGGCTGTGGCTGAATCCGAGGCCGATACGTTTGACGCCCCCCCTATGCCGGCCGAGCCGGGTCATTGGGAAGTGCGCTTCACGCCGTTCCGCCAGCTCTATTCACGCGCCAATGATCCGCTGCTGCTGTTCCGCGAGCTCGGTGCGCTCGGCGAGATCAACGTCAAGGCGATCCTTTCTGAAGTGCCGCCGCTGAGCGATTTCGAGCCGTTCGGGGTCTATTGCTCCTGGGAGATCTCGCTGTTTGCGCCGGATCTGACGGAAGCTGCGATCCGCGAAGTCTTTGAATTCGTCGATGGCGATTGCCGCATCGAGGTCGTGCCGCTTGGCCAGGCTGCGGCACCAGCCGCAAAGCCCGCTGCTGCGCCCAAGCCGGTTGCAGCCGCGCCTGTCGCTCCGGCAAAGGCAGAAAACTTGCTGGCGCTGACGGAAGACGAAGTCGTCGACGCGCCGGCGAAGCCCGCTACTGCCCCGGTTGTCGAAGAAGAAGCCGGTCTCAGCTTTGCCGATCTCGCGAGCGAAATCGTTGCTGCTGCACCGCCGAAGATTGTTGCGGCGCCGACACCAAAGCCTGCAGCGCCAAAACCTGCTTCCGCCGAAGGCGGCGAAGAAGGCGGCAATCGCAGCGTTGGCGTCCAGTCGATCCGCGTCGATCTCGATAAGGTCGACCGCGTGGTGAACATGGTCTCCGAACTCGTGATCACCCAATCGATGCTCACCCAGCAGATGGATGAGAACCTGCGCGCCCGCTACACCGAACTGGTGCGCGGCCTCGAAGTTCTCGCCCAGACCACCCGCGGGCTGCAGGACTCGGTCATGGCCATCCGCGCGCAGCCGGTCAAATCCGTGTTCAGCCGCATGCCGCGTCTGGTGCGTGAACTCGCGACCAAGACCGGCAAGAAGATCAAGCTCGAAACGATCGGTGAAAACACCGAAATCGACAAGACCGTCATCGAGCAATTGTCCGATCCGCTGACCCACATGATCCGCAACTCTGCCGACCACGGCATCGAGGATCCGGAAAAGCGCAAGTCGCGCGGCAAGTCCGAAATCGGCACCATCCGTCTTTCGGCTGAGCAGGCCGGCGGCAATATCCTCATTATCGTCGAGGACGACGGCAACGGCATCAACCGCGAACGCGTGTTGCAGCTTGCCCGCGACAAGGGTCTCGTTGCGCCAGACATCACTCCGACAGACGAGCAGATCGACCAATTGATCTTTGCCCCGGGTTTCTCGACGGCAGAAGCAGTCAGCGACATTTCCGGCCGCGGCGTCGGCATGGACGTGGTGCTCTCCAACATCAAGAAGATCGGTGGCTCCGTCCACGTCCGCTCCTGGACCGGCAAGGGCTCGCGCGTCACGCTCCGCCTGCCGCTGACGCTGGCCGTGCTCGACGTCATGCTCGTCAAGGTCGGCGAGTCGCCCTACGTCGTGCCGCTCTCCTCGATCGTCGAGACCATGCAGTGTTCGGGCGCAACCTTTGAACGCGTGCCGTCCGGTGGCCAGGTGCTGCAGGTGCGTGGGGAATATGTGCAGGTCATCGACGTGGCCCAGCGCTTCAACATGCACTCGACCAAGGCGGCCGACGAACGCTTCGTCGTCCTCTGCGAAAGCGAAGGCAGCCAGAAGGTGGCTCTTGTGGTCGACGACATCATCGGCCAGCAGCAGGTCGTCATCAAGTCGCTCGAAGAAAACTTCGAGCAGGTCGAAGGCATTGCCGGCGGCACGATCCTCGGCGACGGCAATGTTGCGCTGATCGTCGACGTACAGGGTCTGCGCACGACCATGATCCATCAGAACGCGGCCTAGTTGGGCCAAGTGACCCGGCCCTGTTGGGCCGAGCCAAACTAGTAAAAAGCGGCCACGAGCCGCCTTGAGTGAGTAGCCGACCTTTCGGGGCGGCAGAAAGGCCAAGAGAATGGAAGCGCTTAGCCTCCGCGAAGAGAATGGCGACAAGTCGGGCGTCGTCGGCGCCAACACGCTGCAGCTCATCGCCTTTTCAATAGGCGAGCAGACCTATGGGGTGGAAATCACCACGGTGCGCGAAATCCGCGCCTGGAACGGTGCGACCCCGCTGCCGAACACCCGCGAATTCGTGCGCGGCGTGATCAATCTGCGCGGCACCATCGTGCCGATCTTCGACCTCCGCGCCCGCTTCGGCGATGGTCAGACCTCGCCCACCAAGAACCATGTCGTCGTGGTGATGAGCGTGGGTGACAAATGGGTCGGCATCCTCGTCGACGCCGTCAGCGACATTCTCACGGTCAACCGCGAAGAGATCCACAATGTGCCGGAAGGCAATGCGATCGACACCGAACTGCTCAACGGCATCGTCACCCACGAAAGCCGCATGGTCGGCCTGATCGACCTCCACGCCGTGGTCACCGGCGCCAAGCTCGACGGCTAGTTTTTTGGGATTTTGGATTTGGAAGGGGCGCCGGGAGGTGCCCTTTTTGTTTTTGGGGTTATGTCGGAGTTGGAGTGGTTTCCGAACTGGCAGCTTCCGGTTCTTGCCATTATGAACCGGACATGGCAGCCACTCGGTCGTTCTACATTATTGATCCAATCCGGGCGCGTTAGATGTTGATGAAAGAATATGCTGGCAGGATCTGAACGCCTCTTTATCAAGGGTCCCGTTGGCAAGATCCAACTGACAATGAGTTACCCCGCAAGCATGCCGAAAGGTGTAGCCCTAGTTAGCCACCCTCAACCGCTTCTAGGCGGCTCGCCTCGGCATCCGGTGCCCCACAACGTAGCACGGCGGCTGAGTAGGGTAGGATGGATTGCCGTTAGACCTAGCTTTAGAGGGGTCGATGAAACAGACGGAGAATATTCGGATGGGGAAGGTGAGGCCGAAGACGGTCTAGCCGTCGCACAGCACATGCGCCAGCAACACCCAGGCTTGCCTTTGGCGTTGGTGGGTTTTTCTTTTGGGGCCCACGTGTATGCACGTCTTGCCTGTCTCCTTGAGAAAACCGATCCTGCTCAGAAGATCGTGCTGATGGGGTTACCAATAGGACTGGTGCCTGGAGGGCGAACTTATCCGGCGTTAGACATTCCTGCTCGCACATTGCTTCTGCATGGACAGGAAGACGCAATGGCATCACTAAGCTCCTTGCTCGATTGGGGCGCCCGCGACCATCATCCGGTCACGGTTTTTCCCCATACGGATCACTTCTTCAAAGGGTGTCTGGAGCAGGTCTTGGACCGTGTTGTGCGACACCTTGGTTGAGACGACAAAACCCGGAATTCTGTTGAGCGGTGCAAATCTTAAGCTTCGCCCTAGCGGCCTATCGTTGCTGAAGAAGCGGCACATCGTTTCGACCGAGATTCTGTTAGAAAGGACCAATGAGCCGCCACGTTTTGCCACTATGAACAGTAGCGCCTGGTCGACATAACCCCGCCAGGTTGCAAATATAGTCGATGCAGGCAAAATACGGACGACCGCCACCGAAGTTCATCCTCCGATCAATGCGGCTAACGTCAAGGCGCACGCTCTTATCGAGTGTGGCAAGGCTCGCTGAAAGGCAGCGCTCGATGTTTTTTCATCGCTTTGCGCGTGCAAGCACTCAAGACCGTATTCCACCGGCATGTCCTTGTCTGCTTAAGGGAACGCTTTCAGCGTCGTAATGGCGGGAAACGGGGTCGAATGCGGGCCGCACCTTCCAGCAAGCACGAGACTGGCGTTCCGCACGGCATTGGGTCAAGGTGGTCATGGGCATTCAGGAGCCCATGACCTAGTGGCGCTTATCAGTCTTCTGCGGGGAGCATCTGTGGATTCCAGACTATCTCCCACAGATGACCGTTCGGATCGCGGAAGTACCCAGCGTAGCCGCCATAAAACGTGTCCTGAGGCGGCTTGATAATCTCAGCACCCGCTTGCTGCGCCGCCTCAAGCGTGTTGTCGACTTCTGCTCAGTGCAGAACATTCTGCCCGATAGTGACGGCGGTCGAAGATACCGGATGTTGGGCAGACCAGTGTCGTAAGCGATATCGTCCTGAGCCCAGATCGCGAGTTTTAATCCGCCCGACAATTCGAAAAAGGCAACGGCACCATGGTCGAACTCGCGGCCCACAATACCTTCAGTCGGCAGACCGAGCCCATCTCGATAGAAAGCAAGCGATTGTTCGAGGTCGGCAACACCCAGCGTGAGAACGGAAATTCGAGGTTTCATGTCCATACCCTTTCTATCGGCGCCTGCAGGATGCAAGCGATTTGATAGTCTTGGGCCGTTACCAGAGTAACGGAAGGACCCGTTTGGACGGGGGCCGGGCCAACCTTCCCGCACCTAACCTGTTTCAGACGAGAAAAGACTAGAGCGGCGAACGCTCGGCGTCACGTGGAAGGTCCGTTTCCAGGGAGATCCTCTTCAACAGCCAAAGGCCGCAATGGGGTCGGAAGCCGTCGCCCCTTCGTCTCCGCCTAGAACAGCTCGATGTCGCCGTGGTTTTGGTTGGCCGCTATGCCTGACAGCGACGGGACGCGGAGTTCGTCGAGGGTGAGGCTCTGCCAGATTTCGTCGTAGACGCTTTCGGGGGCGGTTGGGGGGAGGAGCGAGAACTGGCGGGTGGCGAGCGCCATGTTGCGGCAGCGCTGTTCGATGCGGTCTTGGCCCTGGAGCGCCGTGATGATCATCTGCATGGCCTGGCGCACGGACGAGTCACGGCTCAGGGGCGTATCGGAGAGCACTTCGAGGGCCGCGGTGATGCCTTCGAGCAGCGAGGTCGACTGACGCGCCGTTTCGTCCAGCTCTCGTGCCAATTTCTGCAGCGACATACACTTACCCCGCGATAGATACGTTCAACCTAACTCGGTATTTCTAAACCGGTTCTTGCCGACGCAAGTCATAGAAGGGTTGCGCGCTTAGCGTGGTTAGCAATTGGCTAACGACTTATCGCTATTGTCCGACCAATTAGACGACACGGGTAGACCTTCGACTATGGGCCAGAACAGTTCCCTGCCTCCCGAATTCGACAGAGGCGTTGTAACGACGGTCCACCAGGGCGATTGCCACGTCTCCTCCGCTCAGGACGTCACCTTTTCGACCGTGCTCGGCTCGTGCATTTCCGCCTGCGTGCGGGATCGCGTCGCCAATGTCGGGGGCATGAACCACTTTCTCCTCGCCGAACAATCCGGCTCGGCCAAGGATCGCTATGGCGCCTCGGCCCGCTATGGCGCCTTTGCCATGGAGCAGCTGATCAACAAGGTGCTCTCGGTCGGCTCGGGCAAGAAGGGCAATCTCGAGATCAAGGTCTTTGGCGGGGGCAAGATCAATTCCGCGCTCGACGATGTCGGGGCCAAGAACATCGAGTTCGTCCGGCAGTTTCTTTCGGACGAAGGCTATATGGCTTCGAGCGAGGATCTGGGCGGTAATTTTGCCCGTCGCGTGCTGTTCAAGCCCCATTCGGGGCGCGCCTTCGTCAAGCGGCTCGACAGCGATGTCGGTGCCAATGTTGCGCGCGAAGAAATCGCGCTCGCGAAACGCCGCGTCGTCGTGGCGCCGCCCGTCGACGATATCGAATTGTTCTAAGCCCGTTTTGCTTAGCTGGCTTTTGGGCCAGCCGGCATTTGACACGCTTTCTTTGTCCTTGTTCACAATCGACAAATATTGGCGTCTGGCACGAGGCGAATTTACCCAATCTAAGGAATGACACCCCCAATATCGGTTCTGCTCGCCAAGCGCGGGACCAGCAGGATGATCCGCGTCGGCAGCCTGGGCACCTTGGTTGTTTCGAGCGCGTCGAGTCGGGGAATGTTTCATGGATCAGGGAGAGATTTCCCTCAGCGAGCGCGAGTTTTCGCGGATCAAGGATCGCGTCTATAAGGTCGCCGGCATTTCGCTGAGCGATGCCAAGCGGACCCTCGTCGTTTCCCGCCTCTCAAAGATCGTGCGCGCTCTCGGGCTCAATAGTTTCGACGCTTATGTCGACCATCTCGAAAAGGGTGCGTCGGGCGTTGAGGGGCAGGATTTCGTCAATGCTCTCACGACCAATCTCACGCGCTTTTATCGCGAAGATCATCATTTCGAACACCTGCGGACCCATGTCCAGGCGCTGATGAGCCGCAAGCCACGCGGCCAAAAACTGCGCATTTGGTCGGCCGGCTGCTCGACGGGGCAGGAGCCCTATACGATCGGCATGGATTTGCTTGGCGCTTTCCCCGAATTGAAGCGCTGGGATTTCAAGATCCTCGCCACCGACATCGACACCGCCGTGATCGCCAAGGCGGCACGCGGGATCTATCCCGACAACGAATTGTCCGGGCTTAGCGCCGAGCGCTCGCGGCCGTTCCAGCGCCGCAATGACGGCACGGTGGAAGTGCCGCAGGCGGTGCGCGAACTGGTCTCGTTCAAGCAGCTGAACCTCATCACCGAATGGCCGATGAAGGGCCCGTTCGACGCAATCTTCTGCCGCAATGTGGCAATCTATTTCGACAAGCCGACCCAGGGCATGGTGTTCGGCCGGTTCGGCAAACTCCTGGCGCCCGATGCCTTCCTTTACATCGGGCACTCGGAAAATCTCGGGTCTGGCGGCGAAGGGTTCCGTCTCGTCGGCAAGACCATCTACCAGTCCCGCGCGCAGGCGAAGCGAGAAGCAGCATGACAATCAAGGTTCTGGTCGTCGACGACTCGGCCCTCATCCGCGAAGTCCTGACACGCATGCTGATGCGTGAGGGCGACATCCAGGTGGTCGGGACGGCGACGGACCCCATCGAAGCGCGCGAAAAGATCAAGCAGCTCAACCCCGATGTGCTGACGCTCGATATCGAAATGCCCAATATGAACGGGCTGGCTTTCCTCGAAAAGATCATGCGGCTGCGGCCCATGCCCGTCGTCATGGTCTCGACGCTGACCAAGAAGGGCGCGAGCGAAACGCTGCTGGCGCTTGAACTTGGCGCGGTCGATTTCGTCGCCAAGCCCAATACCGATCTGTCTGGAGGCCTCGAAGCTTTTGGCGCCGGCCTTCGCGATAAGATCCGCGACGCGGCCAAGACCAATGTGCGCGGCGTCGCTGCGCGCGGCGAAATGCCCAATGTCGGGGTCAAGACTGCAGCAGCGCCCGATGGCGCGCTGATCGCGATCGGCGCATCGACCGGTGGCGTCGAAGCCATCCGCGCCGTTCTGACCAATATTCCCAAGGATTGCCCGCCGATCGTTATCGCCCAGCACATGCCGCCGGGCTTTACCGGCCGGTTTGCGGCGCGCCTCGACGAACTCTGCGCCATCAAGGTTGTGGAAGCCGAGGATCGCATGGTGCTCGAACGTGGCCATGCCTATGTGGCCAAGGGCGATTATCATCTGCGCGTCGAGCGCAGTTCGGGCCAGCTCAAGTGCCGCCTCAGCCAGGATGAGCTGACGAGCGGGCACCGGCCAAGTGTCGATGTGCTGTTCGAATCGGTCGCCAAATCCGTCGGTTCGATGGCGGTCGGCGCGATCCTGACCGGCATGGGCAGGGACGGCGCGCGTGGCCTCAAGCTGATGCGCGATGCCGGCGCCTATACGGTGGGTCAGAGCCAGTCTTCGGCCCTGGTCTACGGCATGCCGCGCGTTGCTTTCGAGGAAGGCGCGGTGGTCGAGCAGGCTGCGGTCGAACAAATTGCCGCAAAGCTGGCCAATGCGCTGGTTCGCCTGCGTTCGGCAGCGTAAGCGCGACAAGCTTAACCCTCGGGTTGAGAGAATTGTAACGCTTGTTGCCTAGGATGCTGAGAAATACCGGGACACCATGCCCGGCGCATAAGAGGTTAGAAGGTCCATGCCCAAAGCAAGTGCTGTCAGCGTTTTGATCGTTGATGACCAGCAGTCCATGCGTGGTATCTGCAAATACATTCTCAATCAGCTCGGCTTCAAGGAAATCACCGAGGCCAAATCCGGCCGTGATGCCCTTGGCAAGCTCGAAACCACCAATATCGATCTGATCATTTCCGACTGGAACATGGACGATATCGATGGGCTTACCCTGCTTAAGGTGATCCGCAAGCATCCAAAGACCCAGGCCATGCCGTTCATCATGGCAACGGGCCGTTCGGACGCCGAGCAGGTCAAGGAAGCCATTTCGGCGGGGGTGAACAACTACATCATCAAGCCGTTCGACGTTTCGACCATGAAGAAACGTATCGAAGCGGTGATCGGCGCGCTGACCTAAGTCAGTTCTGCCAATAGATTTGATCGAGACGCCCGCAGAGCCCTCTGCGGGCGTCTTGCATTTTGGCGGCATAAACCTGCGATAAGCCCAAGCGTAATAAGTGGTTAAACCTAGATATGTAACGATTGCAGCCATCTAATTTGGTCCGGCCCGGGCGGCGCAGCAGCGCTGTCCGGAGAACGGCTGGCCGAATGGTTGGGACCATTCGGGATCGGGGGGAAATCGTGAAATTCTTGCCACACCTGCGAATCGCGCAGAAGTTGCCATTGGCTCTGGTGGGTTCGGCCCTTTTGGTAAGCGCAGGCGTCGGGCTTGCCAGCTACAATATCGGGCTCGGAACGGTGCGCGAGCAGCGCGACCAGTCGATGGAGGCTGCGCTCTCGACGGCCGCGAGCCAAGTCAGCGAATATTTCTCGAGCGCGCAGGTCGATCTGCAGCTTTTCGTGCAGCGCTCGGACACGGTGACCGCGACCAAGAACCTGACGCGCGCGCTCGATGAATTGCGCATGGGGCTCAAGGAACGGGCCGCGCTGCAGCTTCAGGCCGCCTATATCACGGACAATCCCAACCAGGAGGACCGCGCCGCGCTCGATAGCGCCAATGGCAAGGGCGCGACCTATGACGCGCCGCACAAGCGCTTCCACCCCGGTTTTCGCACGCTCAAGGTCGAGCGTGCTTATTCCGACGTCTTGCTGATCAGCCCAGTGGGTGACGTCGTTTATTCGGTCGCCAAGAACACTGATTTTGCCGGCAACGTCGTGAACGATCCGGCGCTGGCATCGTCAGGTCTCGGCCAGGTCTTTGCGGCGGCAAAGGATTTGCCGGAGGGGTCGGCGGCCTTTGTCGACTACACTCAATATGGTCCGACCGGTACGCCGCAGAGCTTTATGGCCATGCCCGTCTATGAAAAGGACGAGGCGACCGGCGTGATGGTGCTGTCCATTTCGCCGGCGACGCTGAGTGCGCGGATTTCGAGCCTTTCGGGTCTTGGGCAGACCGGCGAAGTGGTGCTTGTGGGGCAGGACGGTTTGTTGCGCAGCGAATCGCCGCGCACCAATGAGCCCGATGTGCTGACGACGACGCTAACCTCCGATGTGGTGGCGGGCGCATTCTCTGGCGCAACCGGGGAAGGCACGAGCACGGATTATCGCGGCGCGACCATGGTCGTGCGCGCGGCGCCTGTGACGGTTTCCGGGGTGACCTGGGCAGTGACTGCGGTGCAGCCGGAGGCTGAAGCCTATGCGGCCGTGGTCGATATGCGCAACATGACACTCCTTGTCGGCGGTTTGCTGCTTGCGATCGCGGCGGTTGGGGGCTTCTTTTTTGCCCGCTCGATCAGCCGGCCGATTTCGCGCCTGACCGATACGATGGAAAGTCTCGCCGAGGGGGATCTTTCGGTCAGCGTCGAAGGCGGCAAGCGTCACGACGAAATCGGCGCCATGGCGCGGGCGGTCGAAGTGTTCCGCCAGAATGGCGTCCGGATCGCAGAAATGACGGAAGCCGAGGCCGCTTCGATCATTCGCGGACAGGCGGAACGCGCGACGATGATGCAGGATCTGCAGCGCTCGTTCGGCGCGGTAGTGGATGCGGCCATCGCCGGCGATTTTTCGCGCCGGGTGGATGCGGAATTCCCCGATGAGGAACTCAATGCCTTGGCGCGCTCAGTCAATGGTCTCGTCGGGACTGTCGATCG
This sequence comes from Devosia sp. BK, assembly GCF_032907385.1. NCBI lineage: Bacteria > Pseudomonadati > Pseudomonadota > Alphaproteobacteria > Hyphomicrobiales > Devosiaceae > Devosia > Devosia sp. BK. The sequence goes on along the minus strand of NZ_JAIMBX010000002.1, from coordinate 145,642 downwards.
CGGTGTCGGCGAAACCGGCGTCGTCCTTTCGGCGCTCGCCAATACCGATCTTAGCCGCCGGATGGAGGGCGACTATCAGGGTGCCTTTGCGCGCCTCAAGTCGGACGTCAATGCGGTTGCCGATCGCCTGACCGATGTGGTCGGCGAATTGCGCGAGACCTCGACCACGCTCAAGACCGCGACGGGCGAAATCCTTTCCGGTGCCAACGACCTTTCGGAACGTACCACCAAGCAGGCGGCGACGATCGAGGAAACCTCGGCGACGATGGAGCAATTGGCGTCGACAGTGCTGCAGAATGCGCAGCGCGCACAGGAAGCCAGCGCTGTCGCGGCCGATGTGACGCGCTCGGCGGAAGTGGGCGGCCAGGTGATGGCCGAAGCAACCGAAGCCATGGCGCGGATCACGCAGTCGTCCTCGAAGATCTCGAATATCATCGGCATGATCGACGATATCGCCTTCCAGACCAACCTTCTCGCGCTCAATGCTTCGGTCGAGGCAGCGCGGGCGGGCGAGGCGGGCAAGGGCTTTGCGGTGGTTGCCGTCGAAGTGCGGCGCCTCGCGCAAAGTGCGGCAAGCGCCTCGGCTGACGTCAAGCAGCTGATCGAGCAGAGCGCCAGCGAAGTCAAAGGCGGGACGCGGCTCGTCGACGATGCCGCGGCCAAGCTCCATGCCATGCTCGAAGCGGCGCGCTCGTCCAACACGCTGATGACCGGCATTGCGCGGGAAAGCCGCGAGCAAGCTTCGTCCATCGAGGAGGTCAATACGGCCGTCCGGCAGATGGACGAGATGACCCAGCACAATGCGGCTCTCGTCGAGGAGATGAACGCAGCGATCGAGCAAACGGAAGCCCAGGCCACCAAGCTCGATGGTATTGTCGATATTTTCAATACGAGCGGTGGACGGTCTGCGGCTCCCGCGCGGGTCGAAGCGCCGGCAGACGGCGTGCGCGGCCTGCAGCAAAAGCTCAAGTCGGTGGCCAAGAGCTATCTCAGCCACGGCAATGCCGCGGTGAAGGCGGATGACTGGAGCGAGTTCTAAAGGCCTGATGTGAAATAAAAAGGGGCGATATCGCCCCTTTTGTCTCTCCGCTACCATACAAGAAACCCCGCATTAACCCGTAATTTCCTAGGATTGCGCCCGAGGAAATTTGAGGTGGCGCCCGCTTGGGTGCCTTGGGGGGATTCATGAAGGCATTTTCAATATTCGGCAGCATCAAGCTCACCACCGCGATCGCGGGCCTGGTGCTGACCAGTATCTTGATCACGATCACGGCTTTTTCCGTGAGCAATTATCTGGGGCTGGAGAGTCAGGCAGTGACCCAGGCGCAGATGCAGCAGCGCACCGACCTCAAGACTGCCGCGACGATTCTCGAAAAGCGGCTGGCAAGCTCGATCATCACCTGGACTGACGATAATAGCATCGGCGCGTTCCAGACCTATTCGATCCCGCGCTTTTACGACAACAGCACCATAGACTCGGTGACCCGCGTCACTGGCGGTCAGGCCGCAATCTTTGCGCTCGACCCGGCCAATGGGCAGTTCATGGCCAAGACCACGAGCTTTCCGGGCGAGGGTGACGAGCGGGCAGTTGAATTTGCGCTTGATCCAAATAGTGCTGCGGCGGCAGCGCTGGCGCAGTCCCAGCCCTATGAGGGCTCGGTCGAGATTTTGGGGACGACTTATTGGGGTGGGTTCTATCCTGTGCTCAAGCTCGACAACACGCTTTTGGGCGCGTTCTGGGTCGGCGCGGATCTGACGGCGGCGGGTGCGGCAGCGCAGGACGCCGTGCCGGGTATGCTGATGATGGGCGGCATTTTGCTTGTGGTCATGGGGTCGCTGACCATTCTCGTTGCGCGGCAATTGACCAAGCCCGTGCCGCGCCTTGCAGAAACCATGGAGGCCATCGCCGACGGGCAGTTCGAGACTGTTGTGCCCTATCTGGCGCGGCGCAACGAAATCGGCGCCATGGCGCGGGCGGTGGAAGTGTTCCGGGAAAATGGGCTGCGCGTGAGCCAGATGACCGAGGCGGAAGCCGCGCGCATCATTGCCGATCAGGCCGAGCGCCAACAGATGATGACGGAACTGCAACGCGCCTTTGGCGATGTGGTCGATGCCGCCATCTCAGGCGACTTTTCGCGGCGCGTGCATGCCGAATTCCCGGATGACGAACTCAATTCGCTGGCGCGGTCGGTCAATGGCCTTGTCGATACGGTCGATCGGGGCGTGGGCGAGACCGGGACGGTGCTGGCGGCACTCGCCAATACCGACCTGACGCAGCGCATGGAGGGCGATTTCGAAGGCGCTTTCGCGCGGCTCAAGACCGACGTCAATGCCGTGGCCGACCGCTTGAGCGATGTCGTGGGGCAATTGCGCAGCACATCGGGGACGCTCAAGACCGCAACCGGCGAAATTCTCTCCGGCGCCAATGATCTCTCCGAGCGCACGACGCGCCAGGCGGCGACGATCGAAGAAACCTCGGCCGCTATGGAGCAATTGGCGACGACCGTGATGGAAAATGCAGCGCGGGCCAAGGACGCCAGCGCCAACGCAGCGCAGGTGACGCGCACGGCGGAGGATGGCGGCGCGGCGATGCAGGACGCGACGCAGGCGATGGAGCGGATTACTCAATCCTCGTCGAAGATTTCCAATATCATCGGCATGATCGACGATATCGCGTTCCAGACCAATCTCCTCGCGCTCAATGCCTCGGTGGAAGCGGCGCGGGCAGGCGATGCCGGCAAGGGTTTTGCCGTGGTGGCCGTCGAAGTGCGGCGCCTGGCGCAAAGCGCGGCGCAGGCATCGTCGGAAGTGAAGGTCTTGATCGAACAGAGCGGCAGCGAGGTTGCGACGGGATCGAAACTGGTCGAAGAGGCCGCGAGCAAGCTGACGTCGGTGCTGGGCGCTATCCGTGAGAATACGAGCTCTCTCGAAGCCATTGCGCGCGAAAGCCGCGATCAGGCGGGCGCGATCGAAGAGATCACCGCCGCGGTCAGGCAGATGGATGAAATGACCCAGCACAATGCGGCGCTGGTCGAGGAAACTAATGCCGCGATCGAACAAACCGAAGCGCAGGCGACGGAGCTCGACCGGATCGTTGATATCTTCAAGATCGATGGCAGGCCGGCGGCTCGGAGCCTGGCCGCTGCGCGTCCGGCGCCGATGCGTGCCCCTGCGCCAGCGTTCCGCACACAGGGCAATGCAGCGATCTCGACGGATTGGGACGAGTTCTGATCCCGGTTAGTAGTTCCATGCAGACGGCGTCCTCCGGGGCGCCGTTTTTCTATTGATGACAGTGTCATAGCTGTTTACGCCGGATTAACCGTGATGCGGCATCCTGTGCTTGGACGCAGATTTGGACGGCTGGCAGCGATTTCCCTGATCGAACAGGGTATTCCTCCAACGGCCGCTATGACCTCCGGTGGAGCATGCGTCCCAGCATCACCTCCGCACCATTTTCAGAACGGCCACTTGTTGGGCTTCGTTGTCGCGCCGCTGTGCGCGCAAAAAGCGAATATTGTTCTACACTGACAAATCAATCTCCGTAATTCTACAGAGGTTTTATTGTCGTTTTCAGATTTTTCCACGTGTTTCTGCGAGGAATGTTTTCATTGCTCGGCGGAGCACTGCATCCGGAAAACCATTCCATTGGTATGAAAGGATTTTTTAACCAGGCGGGCGCAATTTTGCCTCAGGGGGACAAAGCGGCTGTCACCCCGGACAATGGGGCTAATCATGAGAACTCTGGGTTTTGGTCAGAGTGCTTCTATCCGAGACCTGGAAGCGAAAAGTGCGGCTTTGTCCCGCAGCCAGGCAATCATCGAATTCACGCTTGATGGCACGATCATCACGGCCAACGACAATTTCCTCAGCGCGATGGGTTACCAGCTCGAGGAAATCGCGGGCAAGCACCACTCGATGTTCTGCGATCCCGCTTTTGCGGCGAGCGCTGACTACAAGGCCTTTTGGGCCGCGCTGCGCAGCGGCACCTATCAGTCGGCAGCCTATCGCCGGCTTGCCAAGGGTGGGCGCGAGATCTGGATCCAGGCGAGCTACAATCCGGTGTTCGACCGGTCGGGGAAGCCCGTCAAGGTGATCAAGTTCGCGACCGACGTGACCGAACAGATGCGGTTGGCGGCTGATCACGAGGCACAGATCGCGGCGATCTCGCGCGTACAGGCCGTGATCGCCTTTAATCTCGACGGCACCATCATCGAGGCCAATGAGAATTTCTTGTCGACGGTCGGCTATCGGCTCGAGGACATCAAGGGCCGGCACCATTCGATGTTCTGCGACCCCAAATTCGTCTCGACTTCGGACTATCGTAATTTCTGGCAGCGGCTTGGCGCCGGGGAATATGTCTCGGCCGAGTTTCAGCGCTTCGGCAAAGGCGGCAAGGAAATCTGGATCCAGGCCAGCTACAATCCGATCTTCGACGCCGCCGGCAAGGTGGTAAAGGTCATCAAGTTTGCGACCGACATCACTGAGCGCAAGCGCGCCGAGGGGATCATCAAGCTTCTTACTGAAAGCCTTGCACGCATGGCGAACGGGGATTTGGGTGGGCGCATCGAGACCAGTTTTACCGGGCAATATGAAGAGCTGCGGCAGGCCTTCAATCAATCGCTGACCCAGCTCGAGGGCATTGTCGGCAATCTGCGCAGCACCTCGCGGTCGTTGAAAACCGCGACCGCTGAAATCCTGACCGGTGCCAACGATCTTTCCCAGCGCACGACGCGGCAGGCGGCTACTATTGAAGAGACCTCGGCAGCGGTCGAGCAATTGGCGACGACAGTAGCCGAGAATGCGCGGCGCGCGGCAACGGCGAGCGAAAAGGCCCGCGTTTTGGCACAGGACGCGACCAATGGCGGCACCGTTATGGGCGAAGCGACCGGCGCGATGACGGCGATCGAAGCCTCGTCGGGCAAGATCTCCAATATTATCGGGCTGATCGACGACATCGCTTTCCAGACCAATCTTCTTGCGCTCAATGCTTCGGTGGAAGCGGCCCGGGCCGGGGATGCGGGCAAGGGCTTTGCCGTGGTCGCCGTCGAAGTGCGGCGCCTGGCGCAGAGCGCGGCGCAGGCCTCGTCGGACGTCAAGGCGCTGATCGAAGCTAGCGCGGGGGAAGTGCGGACCGGGGCGCAACTCGTGGCGCAGGCGGCGCGCAAGTTGGAGGACATCTTGCGCGGGGCCGAGGACAGCTTTGGGCTGATCGAGGCCATGGCCAAGGCCAGCAGCGAACAATCGGGCGCGCTAGATGAGGTCGCCATGGCGATCCGGCAGATGGACGAAATCACCCAGCACAATGCGGCGCTGGTGGAAGAGACCAATGCCGCCATCGAACAAACCGAGGAACAGGCGGCCAAGCTCGACGGCATTGTCGATGTGTTCCGGCAGGAAAGCCGGGCTCCTCGCAAGGAAGCTTATGCGGCCTAAGGAGGGCCGCATCAACTCCAAATTTACCATAACTGACATAAGGTTCGGTGAATGATCGTGATCAAGCTTGGGAACTTGTGCGCGGTTCAAATCGAACTTTCTGATGCACGAGTCGCAGGCTGATCCATGTCCACCAATCCGAACGATTCCCTCCAATCCCGTCTTGATTTCGTCAAGCTCGATAAAGAAGCCCTTGCTGGCATCGCCCGCATTCGCCCGCTGATCGATACCCATCTCGGCGAGGCGCTCGACCGGTTTTACGCCCATCTCTCCACTGTGCCGGCCGTTACGAAATTCTTCGACGGTAAGGGGCAGATGAACCGGGCACAGGGCAAGCAGACCGGACATTGGAATTCGATCGCCGACGGCAAGCTGGATCAGGCCTATTTCGAATCAAGCACCAAGGTCGGCCTGCGCCATGCTCAGATCGGGCTCGAGCCGCGCTGGCATATCGGGGGCTATAGTCTCATCGTCGAGACGCTGGTGAGTGGGATCGTGCGCGACACGATGGCGGCGGCGCTGGAGCCGACCAAGGGCGCCTTCGGGCGCAAGGTGGCGCGCGACCCCAAGGACGTCATGCAGGATGTCGAGGCGATGACCGCTTCGCTCGTTGCTGTCCTTAAGGCGGTGATGCTCGACATCGATATCGGCGTTTCCGCCTATTTCGAAAAGCTCAACAGCGATGCGCGGGCGGCCGACGATGCGGCCAAGGCCAGCATTCAGGCAGCGGTCGCCGCGACCGGATCGGTGTTGCAAGACGTGGCGCGCGGAGATCTTCGCAGCCGTGTGACGCAGAACCTCGATCCGGAATTTGACCAGATCAAGCTCGACACCAATGCGGTGGCCGAGCGGCTGACCTCGATCGTTACGCAATTGCAGGGCACCTCGCGCCAGCTCAAGACGGCGACCAGCGAAATCCTGACCGGCGCCAATGATCTCGCCGAGCGCACGACGCGGCAGGCGGCGACGATCGAAGAGACGACGGCAGCGATCGAGCAGCTTTCCTCCGCTGTGGTCGAAAACGCAAAACGCGCCGCAACGGCCAGCGAAAAGGCGCGCAGCGTCTCGGAAAGCGCGACGACCGGCGGCCAGGTGATGAACGAAGCCAATACGGCAATGGGCGCCATCGAAGCCTCGTCGTCCAAGATTTCCAATATCATCGGCATGATCGACGATATCGCCTTCCAGACCAATCTTCTGGCCTTGAACGCTTCGGTGGAAGCGGCGCGGGCGGGGGAAGCAGGCAAGGGCTTTGCGGTGGTAGCCGTCGAAGTGCGGCGCCTGGCGCAAAGCGCGGCCAATGCGTCGTCCGAGGTCAAACAGCTGATCGAAACCTCGGCGGCCGAAGTGCGCGGCGGCACCCAGCTTGTGGCGCGAGCGGCGGAAATGTTGCTCGATATTCTGGCCGGGGCACAGGAAAGCGCGACGCTGATCGACACCATTGCGCAGGCCAATCGCTCGCAGTCCTCTTCGCTTGAAGAGGTGACGATTGCCGTGCGGCAGATGGACGAGATGACCCAGCACAATGCCGCGCTCGTCGAAGAAACCAACGCTGCCATCGAGCAAACCGAAGGCCAGGCGGCCGAACTCGACAGAATCGTCGAGGTGTTTCGCATCGACGACAGTTCGAGTGGTTCGCAGTATCGGTCTGCGCCGCAGCGCCGGCCGGCGCCGCGTGTCGCGGGCAATGCGGCCATCGCCAATGACTGGGAGGCGTTCTGACCGGCATTGCGCCGTCTCGTTCGCCGTGCTTGAAGACGGCGAACGGGGAGACGGACCATGGCGCATATCGGCCTTGTGGCGCATGACGATAAAAAGGACGATCTTTGCGCCTGGGCCGAACGGCACAAGGCCAAGCTCAGCCAGCATCAGCTCTGGGGCACTGGCACGACCGGCAGCCGCGTCATGGCGGCAACGGGGATGACCGTTACCCTTCTCAAAAGCGGTCCGCTCGGCGGGGATCAACAGCTTGGCGCGATGATCTGCGAAGGCAAGCTCGACATGCTGATCTTCTTCATCGATCCCATGTCGGCCCAGCCCCATGACGTCGACGTCAAGGCGCTGACGCGATTGGCGACGCTTTACGATGTGCCGCTCGCCAATAATCGCTCGACGGCAGACGCGGTTCTGGCCTTCCTGCCGGACCGAACGGATTCGGAATAAAGCGTTCCCACGGGAAAATCGCGCTGCTGGCGGTTTTTTGTCCCGCGCGCCGGCTGCAATGCGTTGACCGCCCGGCCCTCTTGTGAACAGATGCCGCAAATTTGCCCGGATTGAACTGGGCAGGCATGGCATTTCAGGAACATTCGGGGCCGCTTGGTGACCACCGACTTGGTGATTGACGTTCGCAACGTCACAAAACGATTTGGCGGCCTTTTGGCCGTCAACGATTGCTCGCTTTCGGTCCGGCGCGGATCGATCACCGGGCTGATCGGCCCCAATGGCGCGGGCAAATCGACCCTCTTCAATATGGTCGCCGGCAATATCGTGCCTGATAGCGGGCAGGTGATCTTCGATGGTGCAGATGTCACTGGTATGAAGCCATACCAGCTTTTCCGCATCGGCATGTTGCGCACCTTCCAGATTGCGCATGAATTCAGCCAGATGACCGCGCTCGAGAACCTGATGATGGTGCCGGGCGACCAGCCGGGCGAGCATTTGCTCGATACTTGGTTTCGGCCGGGACTCGTTAGAAGCCGCGAGACTGGGGTGCGCAAGAAGGCGCTCGATGTCATCGATTTCTTGAAGCTCGGTCATGTGCGCAATGAGCTTGCCGGCAATCTCTCCGGTGGGCAGAAGAAGCTGCTTGAGCTTGGGCGCACCATGATGGTCGACGCCAAGGTCGTGCTGCTCGACGAAGTCGCGGCAGGCGTCAACAAGAGCCTCCTCAACGATTTGGCTTCGAACATCGAGCGGATGAATCGCGAGCTTGGCTATACGTTCTTTGTCATCGAGCATGACATGGACCTGATCGGCCGGCTCTGCGATCCGGTCATCGTCATGGCGCAGGGCGAGAAGATCGCCGAAGGCCCGATGGCCGAAATCCGCGCCAATCCGCAAATCGTCGAAGCCTATTTCGGCACTCCAGTGGAGGCCGTTTGATGCCTTTGATTGAACTGAAGCACGTCGTCGGCGGCTACGGCGGCGCGCCGATCCTCAATGGCGTCAATATGGCCATCGAGAAGACCGATATCGGCGTCATCGTCGGCCCCAATGGCGCCGGCAAGTCGACGACGCTCAAGGCCATTTTCGGGCTGCTGAAAGTCACCGGGGGCACGATCGAGTTTGGCGGCGAAAACATCGCCAATTCGCTCCCGGACAAGCTTGTGCCCAAGGGCCTGAGCTTTGTGCCGCAGGAAAAGAACGTCTTCACCTCGATGACCGTCGAGGAAAATCTTGAAATGGGCGCCTTTACGCGTCCCGACGATTTTTCCGGCACGATGGAATGGGTCTACGAGATGTTCCCCGTGCTGCGCGAAAAGCGGCGGCAGCCGGCGGGTGAGCTTTCAGGCGGGCAGCGGCAGATGGTGGCCATGGGCCGCGCGCTGATGAGCAAGCCGAGCCTTCTCATGCTCGACGAGCCTTCGGCCGGGCTTTCGCCGCGCTATGTGATCGAGATTTTCGAGACCATCCAGCGCGTCAACAAGGAAGGCGTCGGCATTCTCATGGTCGAGCAAAATGCTCGTCAGGCGCTGGCTTTCGCGTCCAAGGGCTTTGTCCTCGCCAGCGGCCAGAACCGCTTCACCGGCACTGGGGCGGAGCTGATCGCCGACCCGGAAGTCGCCAAGTCTTTCCTAGGGGGCTGAGCCGTGACCGAACTCGTTTTCTTCACCAATCAGGTGATCATCTCCGGTCTCGTTCTGGGCTGCATTTATGCGCTCGGGGCCATCGGCATCACGCTGATTTTCGGCATTTTGCGCTTTGCCCATTTTGCGCATTCCGAACTTATGACCGGCGGGGCCTTCATCGCTTTCCTGCTCGCCTCGGCTTTTGCGGCCTGGGGCATTGTGACGCCGATCCCGACCGGCTTTGTCGTGCTGCCGATCGCCATGGTGCTAGCGGCCATTTTGGCGCTTGGGATCGACAAGGGCTTTTATGCTCCGCTGCGGAAGCGCGGCGCCAAACCCGTGACGCTGCTGATCGCCTCGATCGGCGTGACGCTAATGATCCAGGGTCTTATTCGCCTGTTCTTCGGCGCTGGCTCTTATTCCTTCTTTGAAAATGAGCCCAAGGAAGTTTTTCGTTTCGACCTTGCGAGCATCGGTTCGACCCGCCCGCTGGTGATCACCGAGCCGCAGGTGTTGATGATCCTTGTCACCTTCGTGTCGGTGCTGGCGCTGCACTTCTTCCTGACGCGTTCGCGTCTCGGCAAGGCGATGCGCGCCATGGCGGACAATGCCGATCTCGCGCAGGTTTCGGGCATCAATACCGCGCTCGTTGTGCGTGTCACCTGGATCATCGCCGGGGCGCTGGGCTGTATGGCCGGCACGATGCTGGCACTCGACGTGACGCTGAAGCCCGATCTTGCCTTCAACATCATCCTGCCGATCTTTGCCGCCGCCATCGTTGGTGGTCTCGGCCAGGCCTATGGTGCCATTGCCGGCGGTTTGCTGATCGGCTTCGCCGAAACGCTGGCCGTCTTCAACTGGACGATGGTTTTGCGGCCGCTCAATGCAATCCTGCCGGACTGGATGCAATTGCCGCCGACCCTGGCCCTGGTGCCCACCGAATATAAGCTTACCGTCGCCTTCGTGATCCTCGTCGTCACCCTTCTTGTGCGGCCGACAGGTATCTTCAAGGGAGCCTCATCATGATCCAGCGTTCCCTGACGCTTTTTGGCGGTCTTTTCGTCCTCATCCTCCTCATGGGATGGGTGATGGGTCTACCCTTCACCTCCTCGCGTCTCGTCGAGGCAGCGGCCTATGCGCTGATCGCGCTGGGGCTCAACATTCAGTGGGGTTATGGCGGGCTCTTCAACTTCGGCATCATGGGCTTTCTCATGGTTGGCGGGGCGGCCGTGACCTTCATCTCCTTCCCGGTCAATCCGGTGTTTTGGGCCGGTGACGGCCCAGCCATGCTCGGCAAGGCGCTGCTCGCCTTTGCGGTAGGCGCATTGATCGTGCTGGCGGCCCGGAAATCCGATCGCATCGGTATTACCGGAAAGTGGAAGACGGCGCTGACGGTGCTGGCCTGGTTCATCGGCTATTGCCTTTATCGCAGCCAGATCGATCCGGCCGCGGCCTACATCGAGTCGGCCGCCGGTGGCGGTTGGGTCGGTGGGCTTGGCGGTCATCCGGTTCTCGGTTGGCTCTTTGGGGGCGTTCTCGCCGCGGGCATTGCCTATATCGTTGGAAAGATCTGTCTTGGCCTGCGGACCGATTATCTCGCGATCGCGACCATCGGTATTTCCGAAATCATCCGCGCGCTAATCAAGAACATGGACTGGCTGACGCGCGGCACGCTCACCGTGTCGCCGATCCCGTGGCCGACGCCGCTGCCGCAGGCTTTCCAAGCCGGTGGCATGGATGGATCGACAGCGCTCCTTGCCGCGCGCTCGGGCTATCTGCTTCTGGCCGTGATCGTCTTGGCGATCGTCATGTGGTTGATCTCGCGCGCCTATGCCGGGCCGTGGGGCCGCATGATGCGCGCCATCCGCGACAACCACATCGCTGCAACCTCCATGGGCAAGAACGTCACTGCGCGGCAGCTCGAAATCTTCGTCTTCGGTTCGGTTTTGATGGGCATTGGCGGCGCCATGCTGGTCAGCTTTGTCCAGATTTTCGATCCTTCGAGCTATCAGCCGATCAACCACACGTTCCTCATTTGGGTGATGGTGATCGTGGGCGGCGCGGGCAACAACTGGGGCGCGCTGTTTGGAGCGATCCTCCTCTGGCTAATCTGGGTGATTTCTGAGCCGCTGTCGAAGGCTGTTTTCGACTTCGTCAGCACGTGGTCGACCCAATTCGGCTGGGGCGCCATTCCGGAGATCGAAGCCCGATCGGCACAGATGCGCGTCTTCGTTCTGGGGCTCGTTATCACTATCGCCTTGCGCTTTGCACCCCGCGGTCTCATTCCAGAAGTGGTCAAACGAGAGCGGTGATGTCCAGATTTGGACATGGTGCTTGAAACTTTGGGGCTTCTGGGGTATTTCTGCTTCAGGAGACCGAAATGCGCGCTGCGGGATTAGAAGAAAACCAGACCTCGTTCATCGGCAAGACGCCTGTCTTGGCGTCGGACCGGTTTTCCTCGGTCAATCGCAAGCGGCTGAGCGGGCCGGCACTGCGCACGTTTCTCAATATCGCCGAAGACTGGGGTTTGAGCGAAGAGCAGCGGCGGCTGGTGCTTGGATATCCGTCGCGATCGACCTATCACAACTGGATGCGGCTGGCGCGTGATGGGGGGGCGGTGACGCTCGATGTCGATGCGCTGATGCGGCTTTCGGCCCTTCTGGGTGTGTTTCAGGCGCTCGGCGTGTTGTTTGCGACCAAGGAGGCCGGGGTCGAGTGGCTCAAGGGGCCGCATCTTGCGCCGGTCTTTGGTGGGCAGGCGCCGCTGGCACTCATCACCAATGGCAGCATGGACGGGATCACGCTGGTGCGTCGTTTTCTCGATGCGGCGCGGGGCGGGCTTTATATGCCGCCCAATGGCATCGATGCCGTCTTCAGCCCCACGACGGATGCCGATATCGTTTGGCGCTGACGATGGATGTCGCAGCGCCTGCCGTTACCTATCGCCTCATCCCCTCGCAGTTTCCGCCGATCGGTCTTTTCGAGACGGTCGCCTCGGCCGATGATCTTGAGGCGGTGATGGAACTGTCCGGCTGGACCAATGACCGGCTGGTGACCGAGCGCATTGCGCGCCTTCCGAAAGCGGACTTGGTTTTTGGGCGGCCCAATGCCTCGATCGTCATGGCGGCTTTTCTCCATGCTCCGCCAATGGGTGCGCGCTTTTCCGGGCCGGATCTCGGCGCCTGGTATGCGGCCGCGCGGATCGAAACGGGTATTGCCGAAGTCGGACACCATCTGCGGCGCGAGGCTTTTGCGCGCGGCAAGGCCGAAGGGCAGCGCACTTTTCGCGTGTACCAGGCGCGGATCGAGGGTGCCTATCGCGATGTCCGGCCTGAGGACCGGCCGGACTGTTTTACCGACGATTATGGACCGAGCCAGGCTTTCGGCGAGGGATTACGGGCGGCCGCGAGGGATGGTCTTGTCTATCCCAGCCTGCGGCACCGCGATGGTCTTTGCCTCTGCGCCTTCCGGCCACGCAAAATCCTGGATGTAGTGCAGGCCGAGCATTTTTCGATCACGGTACGCACCGATATGCGGCAGGTCGTCGTGGATCGACTGCCTGCGGGCTAGGTCCGATAACAGTCCGAACTCAGTCGTGACTTCGCAGCTTTTGCCACCAAACAAAAAAGCCCGGGATCGCTCCCGGGCTTCGGTTTTAGCAAGACCCAGCTTACTGGATAAGGCCTTTTTCAACGAACTTGCCGCCTTCGACGGCGAGTTCGACGATGATGCCGTCGACGTCGCCGGCTGCGTCGAAGTCGAGCGAGCCGCCAGCGCCTTCATAGTTGATGTCGGTGCCGGCCTTGATCAGGTCGACGGCTTTCTTCCATTCGCCGGGGCGGATGGTTTCGCCAGGCGCGGAGGCGACGTCGCGGAGGGCTGCGGAGAGACCTTCGCGGTCGGTCGAGCCGTTCTTCTCGATGGCGAGGGCCATCAGGAAGGCAGCGTCATAGGCCTGGGGTGCGTAGGTGGCGTTGGCTTCAAAACCGTCGGAGGTGAAGGCGTTGTAGAGATCAACGGATTCACCGGTCGGGGCGCCTGCGCGGGTTGCGATCAGGCCTTCGACAGCCGAAGCGTCGATGCCGCTGAGGAGGTCGTCGCCAACCATGCCGTCACCGCCGACATAGGTGGTGAAGTTGCCGGATTCGACGGCCTGGCGGAGGATGGTGTTGCCCGAAGCGTTTGCATAGGCGAGGACGACGAGGTTCTGCGAAGCAACAAGGTTGCCAAGCTCGGCGCGATAGTCGGCCTTGCCTTCTTCGTGCGCGAGGTTGGCAGCAACGGTGCCACCGCCAGCGGTGTAGGCAGCGGACAGTGCGTCGGCAAAGCCCTTGCCGTAGTCATTGTTCACGTAAGTAATGGCGATGTCCTTGATGCCCTTGGCGAGCAGCAGGTCGGCCATCTTGACGCCCTGGAGCGCGTCGGACGGGGTCGTGCGGTAGACGAGGTCGTTGTCTTCGAGCGTCGTCAGGGCCGGTGCGGACGAAGCTGGCGAGATAAAGACGACATTGCCCGAAAGACCCGAGCCGTTGAAGGCGCCGATCGTTTCGCCGGTGCAGAGCGCGCCGACGACGCCGGTGACGTTGTCGGTGTTGATCAGGCGGTCGGCAGCCGCTGCGGCTGCGGTCGCGTCGCACGCGCCGTCGGCCGAGACGATCTTGAATTCGCCGCCCAGGATCCCGCCCTGTTCGTTGACCTGCTTCACGACGAGTTCGGCGCCGGCAAAGATCGGCGGCGTGAGCGATTCAATCGGACCGGTGAAGCCACCGATGAAACCGATGGTGGCGCCGGTGTCCTGGGCGATTGCCGGTGCGGCAACGCTAAGGGCAGTGGCGGCGACCGCCAGGGTCAGGGTTTTCTTGAACATGGACGTCCCTCTGTTGGCGTTGCACGCAGGATGGCCTTGCTGGCCTCATTCTTGCGACGTGCAACGGATGCCGGGGGCGCCACACGCGCCCCGCTGGCACGGACTGTTGCACAATTTCAAAACAGTTGTCACCGGGGGTCTTGCGCCAAATTGCCAAGGCCTGTCGGTTGCTTAAGGCAAGATGTTTGCGCATAGACTGGAGGGGAGGGAATGAGGACGCCAATGGCCTTTCGCACCACCATCATTCTTACAGCGCTTCTGACCTTGCCGGCCGTTCCGGCGCAGGCGCAGTTCACCGTGCTCGATAGCGCGCAGGATGCCCAAGCAGCGCCTGTTGAAGGTGCTGAACCGGGTGCATCGCCGCCTCCCGCGATCGCAACGCCTTGCGGCACGCAGCCGATGACGATCGCGCGGATGACCTGGCCCTCGGCGGCACTTTTGTCGGAAATTCACGCGCGCGTGCTCAAGCAAGCGTATGGCTGCGATGCGCGGGTCATTCCCGGCGATCTTGCGGCGACGACTTCATCCATGGGGTCGACCGGGCAGCCGGCGATGGCGCCGGAAATGTGGGTGACGCGCATTGCCGATGTCTGGAATGGCGCGGTCGATGCACAGATGCTGCGGAGTGCGGCGCCCACATACGATACGACGACCTTCGAAGGCTGGTTCGTCCCCTCCTATATGAATGCCAGCGATGGCAGCGCCTTGACGGCAGCGGGACTGACGACGCTCCTCGCCGGGGCAGGCACGACCCCGGTGCGCTTTATTTCCTGCCCGGCGGATTGGGCCTGTTCAGTCATCAATCGCAACCTGATCAAGGCGCAGGGTTTGGCGGATCGTCTCGAGATCGTCGAGCCGGCCAATCGGTTCGAAATGGATGCGCTGATTGCAGAGGCGGTGAGCCGGCGCGAGAATTTCGTCTTTTATTATTGGCAGCCCAATGCGGTTTTGGCGCAGCTCGATTTCAAGGCGCTCGATATGGGCGCATTTGATGAGGCGGCGATGAAATGCCTTGCGGCGGCGACGTGTGCGGATCCAAAACCGTCGGCCTTTCCAAGCGAATTGGTGGTGAGCGCCGTGGCCGAATGGGTCTTTACCGAGGCCCCCAATGTCGCGGGATATTTTCAGCGCGCCACCTTGCCAATCGCGGAAATGAATCGGCTCCTGGCGCAAGCCAATGAGCCGGGCGCGACCATCGAAGGTGTGGCCGAGCGGTTTGTCGCCGAGCATAGCGATATCTGGCAGGCCTGGACGGGCGGCACGCCCTGACCGGGGTTTTACCAGCTGTTCACCACGACCCGATGTGCCGTGCAACTTGTCTTGGTTTTGTCACCTGAGAAAACTAGGGTCGCGGCTAATTGTGGCGTCACCTATACCCCTGAACTCAATATGAATTTTCCGCCGAGAGAGCGAACCCGGCTGCCTGGAGCGCGTCTTGCGCGGCGGGTGCAGCCTGTTGGAGAAAAAGCGCCGCGCCGCGCCAATCATCTCGCCCCGATCCTCTCCAGCTACCGCAAGGTCGCACTGGGACTGGCGCTGGTTCTTCTGGCGATCAGCGCGATTGCGTTAATGGCCCTCGATCGGCCGGCCTATGTCGTCGCGCCCAATCCGACGCTTTTATTGGCTGGGGTCGCGTCGCTCCTGTCCGGAGTGGGTCTTCTCATTGCGGGCCATCGCAGCATTCGCCGCCAGCTTGCCAAGGCCGCGCAGGACACCCAGGAAATCGTCGCATCCGTCCATCGTGACGCGCTGACGGGAGTCTTCACGCGCTCCTATTTCATGCAGGCGCTGCGCGACGAAATTTTTCACGGGTCGTCACGTTCGCTCGGCTATCTGCAGCTCGACATGGACAATTTGAAGGTGCTGAACGACGGCGCTGGCCATGGTGCGGGCGATGCTGCGCTGGTGCATTTGGCGAGGGCAATTGCCGAGGTGATGCCGGGCGCGGTGATCGGCCGGCTTGGTGGGGACGAATTCGGCATAGCCGTGCTCGATTGCGACAATCGCGGTGCGCTCAAGCGGCTCGGCGAGGAACTGCTCCGCCGCCTCGATCAGCCGATTACGATTGCCGGGCGGCCGACGCGGCTTTCAGCGACGATCGGTTTTTCGCTGGCGCCGACCGATGCCAGCGATGTCGACGATCTCATCGCCAAGGCCGATCTTGCGCTCTACAAGGGCAAGCGCGCCGGGCGGCGGCAGGTGATTGCCTTTGATCCCGATATGCTGGGAGATGAGCGGCATCGCCGGTTCATCGAGCGGGAACTGCGCGCAGCGCTCCTGATGGACGAGTTGGAGCTCCACTACCAGCCGGTTGTTGGCGCCGATATGAAAGTGCGTTCGCACGAAGCGCTGTTGCGCTGGCGGCATAAGGTGCGCGGCATGATCCCGCCGGCGCAGTTCATCGGCATTGCCGAAGAGAGCGACCTAATCGACAAGCTCGGTGAGTGGGTCTTGCGGCGCGCTCTCAATGATATCCCGACACTTGGCACGCCTGTGGCGATCAACGTTTCGGCAGCGCAACTGCGTCGCGGTGATTTCGCCGCAAAATTCGCGACCATGGTCATGGACAGTGCGATCGAGCCGGGGCGGCTGATTATCGAGATCACTGAAACCGTGCCGCTTGGAGCGGGGCTGGTCGAGCAGGGCAATCTTGAAACCCTACGCAGCCTTGGCTTCAAGGTGGCGATCGACGATTTCGGCGCCGGTCACGCCAGCTTGCAATATCTGCGAGGCTTTGCCTTCGACGTCATCAAGATCGATCGGACTTATGTCGCCAATATCGGGGAGAGCCGGATCGATGCGATGATCGTCGAAGCCATCTGCGATATTGCGCGCTCGCTCGAGGTTGAGGTCATTGCAGAAGGCGTCGAGACGGAGGTTCAGCTCGACCTGTTGCGCCGGGCCGGCTGCACCGCGTTCCAGGGCTATCTGCTGGGACGACCGGGGCCATTGAAGCCGGCCAAGCTTGCCGATGCGGCATAGGACCGGGCCTGAGCCCGGTCCCGAGTTTATTTAGGACGCTGCGGCGCGGGCAGCGTCGAGCCAGCCATCGACAGCGGCGCGATTTTCTTCGATCCAGGCGGCAGCCTGGGCTTCGATATCGGTGTCGCCGTCGTTCATCGCCGAATTCTGCGCAAAGATATCTTCGAGCGGAATGGCTACTTCGTTAAGGAGAGCGCCCACGGCCGGGTTGCCGGCGAGGAACTCGGAATTGACGACCGGCACGATGTCATTGGCCGGGAAGCCGAGCTTGCACGGATCATTGATGCAGCCCTCAACGCCTTCGAGCGTCGCGGCATCGGCAAGGCTCATATCGGGCAGGTCAACTTCTGGCACTTCGATCCAGACGACATCCTTGCCGGGCACTAGCTGGTTTGCGGTCCAGTTCGGCGTCCAGGTGTAATAGAGGATGTGCTCGCCACCCTTATAGGCCGCAAGTGCGTCGGCCATGGAGGCGGAATAGCCCGCCTTGATCGTGTTGATATGGTCGCGCAGCTCATAGGCATCCATGTGATGCTCGATATTGATCTCGCAGCCCCAGCCCGGTGGGCAGGCGACCATATCTGCCTTGCCATCGCCATTGC
Source organism: Devosia sp. BK (assembly GCF_032907385.1). Taxonomy (NCBI): domain Bacteria; kingdom Pseudomonadati; phylum Pseudomonadota; class Alphaproteobacteria; order Hyphomicrobiales; family Devosiaceae; genus Devosia; species Devosia sp. BK. The sequence continues at coordinate 127,970 of NZ_JAIMBX010000002.1, read as the reverse complement.
GATCGAACGCGGCCTTGACCTCGTCGCGCTTGAAGTCTTCGAGCGAAGTGATGCCGAACTCGTCGGCTGCAGCCTTGTCGATCAGATAGCCTTCGAGCGCGCCGCCCTTGGCAACCGCACCGACGATTTCAGCGCCGCTCGAAAAGATCGGCTCGTAGGTCGAGTGGAGCGGGAACCAGCCATCGACCCACATGGTCACATCGCCCATGGCGACGGACTGATAAAACGGCGGATTGTCGAGCGTGATTGCGGGAGCGACGTCATAGCCAAGCTCCTGGAGGAGCTGGCGATAGATTTCGGTGTGGAACCAGCCGGTGTCCCAGGTGGGCTGGGCCATGGTGATCGCGGTGCCGGCGCCTGGGCCGTCCTGTGCGATTGCAGGCAGGGCGGACGTGGCGAGAAGGGCGGCGGCGAGGAAGGGAAGGCTCTTATCGAGACGGAACATTGCTGTTTTTGTCTCCTTGTTTTTGCTTTTCGGTGTTCCGCGAAAGCGGAGGCGAATGGGGGCAGAGCGCCCCCAGCGTGGCGGCGATCAGGCCGCCTTTCCCGCTTCGGCCGGCGCCGCGGCGCCTGGCTTGAACAGGGAAACGAGGGTTTGGCGGAGCGAGGTGGTTTCGAGCCTCTTCTGCTCGCCAAGGCCTTGGGTGATGCGATCGAGCACGATGGCAAGGATGACGATGCCAACGCCGCCGGCGGTGGCGCCGCCGACATCGAGACGGCCGAGACCGGTATTGACGGTGAGACCGAGGCCACCGGCGCCGATCAGGGCGGTGATCACCACCATCGAGAGCGCCAGCATCAGGGTCTGGTTGAGGCCGGCCAAAATCGTTCGCATGGCGAGCGGCAATTGCAGCTCGAACAGCATCTGCATCGGCGTCGAGCCGAAGGCGGTCGAGGCTTCTATGAGGTCGGTCCGCACATTGCGGATGCCGAGATTGGTGAGCCGGATGATCGGGGGCAGGGCAAAGATGATGGTCGCGATGATCCCGGGGGCCATGCCGACGCCGAAGAGCATGACGATGGGTACGAGGTAAACGAAACTGGGGATCGTCTGCATGATGTCGAGCACCGGGCGCGCGATCTTCCAGGTGAGATCGTTGCGGGCCGCCAAGATGCCGACGGGCACGCCGATAATGGTGCAAAAGAGCACCGAGGTCAGGATCATCGACAACGTCGTCATGGTCTCGGGCCAGAGGCCGATCATGTCGATGAAGGCAAAGCCGACAAGAGTGAAGATGGCCATGCCGCGCCCGGCATATTTGAAGGCGAGGAGCGCAAAGACCAGAGTCGTGACCACCATGGGCACGAAGGCGAGAAAGTCATCGAGGCCGTTGAGCACCACGCTGATCGGAACCTGCATGGCGCGGAAGAAGGGCCGGAAATTGGGAACAAGCCAATCGCGGACGAGGAAATTGACCCAATCGTCAAAGGGAATGATGAGGAAATCGGACGGGCTCAAGGCACGTCTCCTTGTCTTGGCGGCAAGCCCAGACGGGCTCGCGCAAAATGGGAATTTTTAGCGGAAGGGAGCTGCTCAGACGGTGTGCGCGAGTTCGCGCTTTTCGTCCTCGGCTTGCGGCTCGGTGTCCAGCGTGACCGTATCGGCCGAAAGCTGAGCAAAAACCGCTTCGGGCTCGATGACGCCGATCAAGCGATTGTCCGCATCGGTCATGGCGATGGGGAGGCCTGACGATGCTGGGGCGTAGAGATCGGCGAGTTGGGTGTCGCGATCGGCCGTCGGGAAATCGGTGATCAGCACATCGGCGAGCGGCACATCGGCCGTGCCGCTTTCGCGGTCGGCGGCGGCGGCTTGCTGATAGGTCACGACGCCAGCGATATCCTCGCCATCGAGCACATAGACCGCGCTGCGGTTCTGCTCTTCCATGGCTTTGACGGCATCGCCCGCCGTATCGCCCGTCAATTGCATGGGCAGGGCGTCGGTCGCGACGGTTGCGGCTGTGAAGACGCGGCCCCGGTCGATATCGGCCACGAAGGCGGCCACATAATCATTGGCCGGCTGCGAAACGATATCCTGGGCGCTGCCCACCTGCACGATCTCACCATCCTTCATGATGGCGATGCGATCGCCGAGCATCAGCGCTTCATTGAGATCGTGGGTAATGAAAACGATAGTCTTTTTCAGCGTGCGCTGGAGCACCAGCAGCTCTTCCTGCATTTCCTTGCGGATCAGCGGATCGAGCGCGCCGAAGGGTTCGTCCATGAGGAGAACCTGGGGGTCGGTGGCGAGAGCGCGGGCAAGCCCGACGCGCTGCTGCATGCCGCCCGAGAGATCGGCGGGAAGAGAATCGGCCCAGGCGCTGAGGCCAACCTGTTCGAGGGCGATCAGCGCCTGTTCGCGGCGCTCGTCGCTCGATACGCCTTTGACCTTGAGGCCATAGGCCGCGTTCTCGGCAATGGTGCGATGGGGGAAAAGAGCGAAATGCTGGAAGACCATGGCGATCTTCTGACGGCGGATTTCGCGCAGTTTAGCGGGAGAACAGGAGGCGACATCATCGCTATCGATCAGTATTTCGCCGCTGGTAGGGCGGATCAGGCCGTTGAGCATGCGGACAAGGGTGGATTTACCCGATCCTGAAAGACCCATGACCACAAAGATCTGGCCTTCTTTCACATCGAAGGCGGCATTCTGGACGCCGATGGTCTGGCCGGTCGCTTCGAAAATGTCATTCTTGCTTTGGCCGGACTTGAGCATCTCAAGGGCGCGGCCGGGCTTTTCGCCAAATATCTTGAAGACGTTCTTTACGCTGATCTTGCTGGTCATGAAACCTCGTCGGTTTATGCCGGGCAATCCAATTTGTCGGCGTGCCAGTCATTCAATAGAGCTGACGAAAGACAAAATAATATCGGCGCTGATACATGAAATGTGTCAACGCTCAACCCAGGCATGTTGCTGTTCTGGAGCCAACTTAACCGCGGATAATCTGCATTTCAACCTTGCGGTGGCAAAATTTGGTATTTTTCAAGGCAAGAAAATTTTAGCATCATCCATGGAACCAATTTCCAATACGGCTGAAAGCGCTGGATTTACTGGTGACTCAGCAGCGAGATTTGTCGCGATCGTCGTGCATACGTCGTGGTTGCATGGCTCCCAAGCCGGTGGATATAAGGGGAGGCACAGGCGAACGGGGAGTAGCGACTTGGACTTGAAGCGGATCAACGATCACGTCAGCGTTTCGGGGCAGATCAACCCGGAAGATGTCGCCACGCTCAAATCCCTCGGCTTTGTCGCCATCGTCAACAACCGTCCTGACGGTGAATCGCCCGACCAGCCGGCGGGTGCCGAGATCGAGGCTGCCGCCAAGGCTGCCGGTCTCAACTATTATGCCATCCCGCTGGGACGAGAAGGGGTCAATCCCGAACTCGTCGAGAAGACCAAGGCCGCGCTCGAGGGGAACGACGGCCCGGTATTCTGCTTCTGCCGCTCCGGCACACGCTCGACGACCCTTTGGGCGCTGAGCCAGGCCGGTGAAACGGATGCATCCGAGATCATCTCGCAGGCGGCCGAGGCCGGCTACGACATGAGCCATCTCGCCGGCATTCTGTCGAGAAGCTGACACGAACGACTATGGCGGCATGGATGGCCCGCCATCCGAGCCGCAGAACAAGCTGAGCCGGACCCTCTAGCCTAGGGTCCCAACCCTCTCCTGCTCGGAATTTAAATCGATGCCAATCAAGAAAATCCTCGTCGCCAATCGCAGCGAAATCGCCATCCGCGTGTTTCGCGCTGCCAATGAACTCGGGCTCAAGACCGTCGCGGTCTATGCCGAGGAAGACAAACTGGCGCTGCACCGGTTTAAGGCCGACGAGGCCTATCTGATCGGCAAGGGCAAGGGCCCGGTCGAAGCCTATCTGCAAATCGAAGAGTATATCCGTATCGCCCGGATTTCTGGCGCCGATGCGATCCACCCCGGCTATGGGCTCCTGTCGGAATCACCCGAATTCGTCGATGCCTGCGACGATGCCGGGATCATTTTCATCGGCCCGCGCGCCCAGACCATGCGCGATCTCGGTAATAAGGTTGCCGCGCGCAATATGGCGATCGCGTCCAAGGTACCGGTGGTGCCCGCGACCGAAGCGCTGCCGGACGATCCCGAGACGATCAAGAAGCTCGCGGCCGAAATTGGGTATCCGCTGATGCTCAAGGCATCATGGGGCGGCGGCGGTCGCGGCATGCGCCGGATCATGGATGAAAAGACGCTGCTTTCCGAAGTTTCGGAAGGCAAGCGCGAAGCCAAGGCCGCCTTCGGCAAGGACGAGATGTATCTCGAAAAGTTGATCGAGCGCGCCCGCCATGTCGAAGTGCAGCTCATTGGCGACGATCACGGCAATCTCGTCCATCTCTATGAGCGCGATTGTTCCGTGCAGCGCCGCAACCAGAAGGTCGTTGAGCGCGCGCCTGCGCCTTACCTCTCGGATGCCGTCCGCACCGAACTGACCGATGCCGCCGTGCGCCTTGGCAATGCTGCCAACTATCGTGGTGCCGGTACGGTCGAATTCCTGATGGATGCGGATACCGACAAGTTCTACTTCATCGAAGTGAACCCGCGCATTCAGGTCGAGCACACGGTCACCGAAGAGGTGACGGGGATCGACATCGTCAAGGCGCAGATTCACCTGCTCGATGGCGCCGTGATCGGGACGCCGGAATCCGGTGTGCCGGTTCAGGAGAACATCAAGCTCAACGGCAATGCCATTCAGTGCCGCGTGACGACTGAAGATCCGGAACAGAATTTCATTCCGGACTATGGCCGCATCACCGCCTATCGTGGTGCGACGGGTTTTGGCGTGCGTCTCGACGGCGGCACGGCTTATGCTGGTGCGGTCATCACCCGCTACTACGATCCGCTCCTTGAAAAGGTCACCTGCTGGGCGCCCTCGGCCGAAGAGGCCATTGCGCGCATGCATCGCGCCTTGCGCGAATTCCGTATCCGCGGTGTCTCGACCAATCTGGCATTCCTCGAAAACATCATCACGCATCCCGATTTCGTCGAGAACCGCTATACGACGCGCTTCATTGACACGACGCCGGAACTCTTCAACTTCAAACCGCGCCGCGACCGCGCGACGAAGCTCCTGAGCTATATCGCCGACGTGACCGTGAACGGGCATCCCGAGGTGCGCGATCGTCCGCGGCCGCCAGCCGATGCCGCTGCGCCCTTCGTGCCCGATTTCCCGCCGCTTGCGACGATCGATGGCAGCCGGCAGGTGCTCGATCGCGATGGTCCTGTCGGTCTTGCCAGGTGGATGAAGAGCCAAGAGCGCGTGCTTTTCACCGACACCACCATGCGCGACGCGCACCAGTCGCTGCTCGCGACACGCATGCGCTCTTTCGATATCACGCGCATTGCCCAGGCCTATTCGCGCGGGTTGCCGAATCTGCTCTCCCTCGAATGCTGGGGCGGGGCGACGTTTGACGTCTCGATGCGCTTCCTCAACGAAGACCCATGGGAGCGTCTGGCCAAGGTGCGCGAAGGCGCGCCGAATATCCTCACCCAGATGCTGCTGCGCGGCTCCAATGGCGTCGGCTACACCAATTATCCGGACAATGTCGTCAAATTCTTCGTCAAGCAGGCGGCCAAGGGTGGCGTCGACATATTCCGCATTTTCGACTGCCTCAACTGGGTCGAGAACATGCGCGTCTCGATCGATGCGGTGGCGGCGGAAGGCAAGGTCGCCGAAGGCGCGATCTGCTATACCGGCGATCTCTTCGATCCTGATCGCTCCAAATACGATCTGAAATACTATGTCGGCCTCGCCAAGGAGCTGGAGGCTGCCGGCGTCCATGTGCTTGGGATCAAGGACATGGCGGGGCTCTTGAAGCCGGCTGCGGCCAAGAAGCTGATCGAAACGCTGCGCAACGAGACCGATCTGCCGATCCATCTCCACACCCATGACACCTCGGGCGCTTCGGCGGCCACAGTGCTGGCGGCAGTGGCGGCAGGGGTAGATGCGGTCGATGCGGCGATGGACGCCCTGTCGTCGACGACCTCGCAGCCGACGCTCGGCTCGCTCGTCGCCGCACTCGAGGGCGACGCGCGCGATCCGCACTTGGACGCCAAGGCGATCCGCCAGATTTCATTCTATTGGGAAGCCGTTCGCACGCAGTACCGCGCGTTCGAGAGCGATCTCAAGGGTGGCGCTTCGGAAGTCTATCTCCACGAAATGCCGGGCGGCCAGTTCACCAATCTCAAGGAGCAGGCGCGTTCGCTCGGGCTTGAAACCCGCTGGCACGAGGTTGCCCAGACCTATGCAGACGTCAACAAGATGTTTGGCGATATCGTTAAGGTGACGCCATCGTCCAAGGTCGTGGGCGACATGGCGCTCGCCATGGTCTCGGCGGGTATCGCTCGGGCCGATGTCGAAAACCCGGACAAGGACATTGCCTTCCCCGATTCGGTGGTTGGTTTCTTTGCCGGCGATCTCGGCCAGCCGCCCGGTGGCTTCCCGGAGAAGCTGCAGAAAAAGGTACTCAAGGGACGTACGCCGCTGACTGAGCGGCCGGGTTCCTATTTGAAGGATGTCGATCTCGAAGCCGAGCGGAAGAAAATCTCGGAAGAGGTCGGCGTGCCGGTCGATGATTTCCGGCTCGCCTCTTACCTCATGTACCCAAAGGTCTATTCGGACTTCGAAAAGACCCAGGATCGCTACGGCCCGACCGAAGTGCTGCCGACTCCGGTCTATTTCTACGGGCTCGAGGAAGGCGACGAATTGCTCGTCGATATCGAGAAGGGCAAGACCCTCGTCGTCAACTATCTCGGCCGCGCCCCGACCAATGAAAAGGGTGAAGTCCGCGTGTTCTTCGACCTTAACGGTCAGCCGCGCACTATTGCCGTGCCCGATCGCTTGAAGGCGGGTGAGGTCAAGGTCCGCGCCAAGGCCGCGGTGGGTGATCCCAAGCAGGTTGGTGCGCCCATGCCGGGCGTCATCTCGACCCTTGCCGTCAAGGAAGGCCAGAGCGTACAGGCGGGCGATGTGCTGTGTTCGATCGAAGCCATGAAGATGGAAACGGCGATCCATGCCGAGGTCGATGGCGTGGTGGCGGAGCTGCTGATCCGCCCAGGCGATCAGATTGATGCGAAGGATTTGTTGGTTCGGTTGGAGTAGGGGCACCCCCACCTAACCTCCCCCTTTAGGGGGAGGGATGGATGGGGTGGTGGCTCCCGGGCATCGCGCCAAGCTCAATAGGTCCCTCCCCTTTTAAGGGGAGGCTAGGTGGGGAAGACGTCTGCCTTGCCATCGAGCAAGCCATTCGACCATAGGTCTCATGGCCTTTTCGGCTTGAAAGGCTCCACTGGAGCCTTTCACCCGCGTAGCGGGACGCCGAAAAGTTGCAAAAATTGCGCAATTTGCACCTTGAATGGTAGGCGCAATGCGCATTTTATAGGCGGGCTTTGATTTGCCCGATCGCTGGCCGACGGTTTTTCCCGCCTCCCCTTCGGGCCTCATTTTTATGTCTGGATACTGTCTTGGCTACCCTCAAGGCCGGCCGCGCCCGTTCACGCGGCGATGCACGGGTTCACGTTGCTGCCGTCCATGACGGTGTAGGCCGGAGCCCCCTGATAAGGATCACGCTGTTCTCGCTGCGGCATTATTGGCAAGCGAGTCTGGCTATCGGCGCGACCATTATCGCCGCTGTCTTGCAGCTCATGATTCCGCGGCTGCTCGGCCACGCCGTCGATCAGGCGCAAAATGTGGTCAGCGTTGCAGCCGATGGCGCGCAACAGGCGCTGCTCTGGAGCGCGGCGACATTGCTGCTGGTCTCGGTGGCGCGCGGGTTCTTTACTCTCGTGCAGAACTATTATTCGGAATCGGTCGGCCACCATGTCGGCTACGAATTGCGGCTCGCCTTTTACGATAAGGTGCAGCGCCTCTCCTATTCCTATCACGACCGCGTCCATTCGGGCGATCTGATCACGCTCGGTCTCCTCGATCTCGATGGCGTCCGCATGTTCTTTTCGACCGGTTTCGTGCGCACGATCCTGCTCACCGTCTTGATCGGCGTTGGTGCCTATATGCTGCTGACGACCGATGTGGTGCTCGGCCTTCTGGCGCTGAGCTTCGTGCCGTTCGTTGCCTGGCGGTCCTCGGTGGCGCAATTGCTACTGCGCGGCACCTGGATCGTTTTGCAGGAAAAGCTCTCGGTGCTGACCCGCGTGATGGAAGAAAACCTTGGCGGTATTCGTGTCGTCAGGGCATTTTCGAGCCAGACGCATGAACTGGGCAAATTCGACACCGCTTCTGCGGCGGCGCTGGACCTTGCGCATGAGCGCGTGATGATCCGCGTCAAGAATACGTCGATGATGACCCTGTCGTTTTTCGTTGCCATGGGTCTGGTGCTCTGGGTCGGGGGGCAGAAGGTCATCGCGGGTGAAATGACCGTCGGGACCCTTGCGAGCTTTCTGACCTTCATGACCATCCTTCAGATGCCGGTGCGTCAGCTTGGCTTGATGGTCAATTCTTTCGCTCGCGCCGATACCTGCGGGCAGCGGTTCTATTCCTTCATCGATCAGGCCGAAGAGATCATCGACAAGCCCGGGGCTCTGCCGCTCGAGATCACCAAGGGCACGCTACGCTTCGAGGATGTGCATTTCACCTATCCCGGTGCCGCGCATCCCACACTGACCGGCGTCACCTTCGAGGGGCGTGCCGGCCAGACGATCGGCATTGTCGGCGCGCCGGGGAGCGGGAAATCGACTATCGCTCACCTGATCCCGCGCTTTTACGACGTCACATCCGGTCGCATCACGCTCGATGGTCAGGACATCAGCCAAGTGACGCTCGAAAGCCTTCGGCGCCAGGTCGCCGTCGTGCAGCAGGATTCGTTCCTCTTTACGACGACAATCGAAAACAACATCGCCTATGGCGATCCATGGGCCAAAGAAACCAAGATCGAGCGCGCCGCAGAAAGCGCGCAGCTCCACAATTACATCATGGGCCTGCCCTCCGACTATGACACGGTGGTGGGCGAGCGCGGCGTATCGCTGTCAGGTGGCCAGCGGCAACGCCTCGCCATTGCCCGAAGCCTGGTTTTGCGGCCGGCGGTGATGGTGTTCGACGATTCGACCGCCGCCATCGATGCCGGCACGGAGCATCGCATTCGTTCGGCCATCAAGGCCTATGCGAGCGATCGCGTGACGATCATCATCGCGCATCGTCTTTCATCGCTCATGCATGCGGATCTGATCCTCTTTCTGGACGACGGGAAAATCGTCGAGCGCGGTAGCCATGCCGAGCTTCTGGCCGAGGGCGGGCGATATCGCGCACTCTACGATCTGCAGACGCGCCCAACGGATATCGATATCGGGGAGGCCGCCCAATGAGCGTCATCGAAGAAGACGAACGCGACAGCGCCACGTTCCCGGGTCAGAGGCCGCCTCGCGCCAGCGTCGGCAGCCACAAGATCGAGGAAGAGGTTTTTGGGAAGGCTTACGACCCCAAGACCGTCCGCCGGATCTGGGCCTTCGTAAAACCCTTTCGTGGTAAGATCTATCTGTCGGTCGCTGCGGTGCTGGTTTTCACCGCGACGCAATTGGCAATCCCGCTCATCATCGGCTGGGCCATCGATGGGGCCATGGTTGCGGGCGGCAATGCCAATAATCTGATGATCGCCGTCGGCGCTTTTGCCGTGGCGGTCCTGCTCAATTTTGGCGCGTCCTATGTGCAGGAAACGCAGGTGGGGCAGGTTGCGGAGAACGTGCTCTTTGAAATGCGACGGGCCATGTTTGCCCAGCTCCAGCGCGTGTCCCTGAGCTTCATGGACAAGACCGAGGTTGGCCGGCTGATGAGCCGCCTTCAGGGCGACGTCAATTCCATGCAGGAATTTTTGGAGACCTCGGTCATCTCGGTGGGCGATATTGTCCTCCTGATCGGCATTGTTGTTGTCTTGCTCACGCTCGATCCATGGCTCGGGCTGCTGACGCTCGTCACCATGCCAATCCTCTTCATCGTCCGCATCTTCTGGTTGCCGCCGGCAAAGCGTGCCTTCTGGGCGGCGCATGAGACGAATTCTCTGACCAATGGCGCCATGGCCGAGGGCATCAACGGCGTGCGCACGGTGCAGAACCTCGAGCGCCAGCAGGTCAATTTCGACCTCTACGACGACAAGGCCTACCACAATCTCGAAACTCAGCTTACGGGCTCTAAATTCGCCCAGGTCATGGTGCCGATCGTCGACAGCCTCACCGGTATCTCGATGGCGACTGTGGTTCTGGTCGGTGGCTCGCTCGTGCTCAATGGCTCGCTGCAGGTCGGTGTCATCGTCGCGTTCCTCTTTTACATCCAGCGCTTCTTCGATCCGATCCGGTCGCTGACCATGCAGTATTCGATCATGCAGCGTGCCATGACCTCAGGCCGTCGCATCACCGAAGTTCTGGACTTGCCGGTGACCATCACCGACAAGCCCAATGCGGTGGAGCTCAAGAGCGACATGGATGGCTCCGTCGCCTTCCACGATGTGGTCTTTGGCTATGATCCCGAGCGGCCAGTGCTCAAACACGTGTCTTTCCGGGTCAATCCGGGTGAGACGGTGGCGCTTGTCGGGCCAACGGGTTCGGGCAAAACCAGCGCCATGGCGCTCGTGCATCGCTTTTATGAAGTGCAGGGCGGGGCAGTGCTGGTCGGCGGGCACGATGTGCGCAATGTCACCCAGGAGAGCCTTGGCGAACAGGTCGCCATGGTGCTGCAGGAGCCGTTCCTGTTCACTGGCACCGTCTTCGACAATATCCGCTACAACAAAACGTCTGCGACACGCGAGGATGTCATCGCGGCGGCAAAGGCCGTGGGCGCGCATGAATTCATCGAGCGCTTGCCGGATGGCTATGACAGCAAGCTCGAACAGCGCGGCTCGAACCTGTCTCTGGGACAGCGGCAGCTTCTCAGCTTTGCCCGCGCGCTAGTGGCGGACGCGAAAATTCTCGTCCTCGACGAGGCAACGGCCAATATCGACAGCTATACCGAGCGGCAAATCCAGAAGGCGCTGGAAACGCTCCTCGAAGGACGCACGGGGCTCGTGATCGCGCATCGTCTGGCGACCATTCGCGGGGCCGATCGGATCATCGTGCTGCAAAACGGGGAAAAGATCGAAGAGGGCAATCACGACGCGCTCATGGAGCTCGGCGGGCTTTATTCGCGGCTCTACAACATGAACTATGCCAGCTTCGACGATATTCCCGATGAACTCGTCGCCGAGGCCAATGCCAAGGCGGCAAGCACATAAGGAAAAGGCGCCCAGTGGGCGCCTTTTTTATTATCAGCGATCAGATGCGGCGGGCGCGACCATCGACGGTCTTGCCATACTTGCCGGCATAAACGCGGGCCGGAACAGGCAGGCGGGAGACGATCCAGCTCACCATCAGCGGCACGAGGACGATATCATCGACCCAGCCCACGAACGGGATGACGTCGGGAATGATATCGAGCGGATTGATCAGATAGAACGCAACGAACAGGGTTGCCGCCTTCAAATAGAGCGGGGTCTCAGCAGCCCAAAAAGCCTTCCAGAGCTGCACAACTTCCTTGCGGAACAGAACGAGGCGGGGGAGGAGCATCTTTATCATGATCCATAAATGGTCTCGCCCGGTTTCGGTTCAAGATCACGCCGATCACGAATTTGCGCCAGGTGCATTCACATGACTTTGCCGTTGCCGTGCTAGGCATTCGATACGGCAATATTGCGCGGCCATCCCGTCGGGCTTATGTGTCGTTGAGAAATTTCGAAGGTGATCCCATGGCCGGTCCGGCACCCCGCAGAAAATCGGTAGGCGTCAATGTCGGCGGGGTCATGGTCGGCGGGGGCGCGCCTGTCGTCGTCCAGTCGATGACCAATACCGACACAGCCGATATCGATGCGACCGTGAAGCAGGTGATGCAACTGGCGCGCGCCGGTTCAGAAATCGTCCGCATTACCGTCGATCGTGACGAGAGCGCGGCGGCTGTGCCTATTATCCGCGATCGTCTGGCCTTCATGGGCTACGATGTGCCGCTTGTTGGCGATTTTCACTATATCGGCCACAAGCTTCTTACCGACCACCCCGCCTGCGCCGAGGCGCTGGCGAAATATCGCATCAATCCAGGCAATGTCGGCTTCAAGGCCAAGCGCGACACGCAATTTGCGACGCTGATCGAGATCGCCAAAAAATACAACAAGCCGGTGCGGATCGGGGTCAATTGGGGCTCGCTCGACGAGGAGTTGCTCACCAAGCTGATGGACGAGAACGCCGTGTCGGAAACGCCGATTTCGGCTGCGGCCGTACAGCGCGAGGCGATCATTCAATCCGCGCTCCTCTCGGCGACGCGCGCCGAAGAGCTGGGCATGCGGCGCGATCAAATCCTGCTCTCGACCAAGGTGTCGGATGTGCAGCACCTGATCGCGGTCTATCAGGACCTTGCGGCCCGCTGCGACTATGCGCTGCATCTGGGGCTGACTGAGGCCGGCATGGGCTCAAAGGGCATTGTCGCCTCGTCGGCTGCGCTCGGCATCCTGCTGCAGCAGGGGATTGGCGACACGATCCGCATTTCCCTGACGCCCGAGCCCGGTGGGGATCGCACGACCGAAGTGAAGGTCGCGCAAGAATTGCTGCAGACCATGGGTTTTCGCCAGTTCCTCCCTGTTGTGGCCGCGTGCCCCGGATGCGGGCGCACCACGTCGAGCACGTTCCAGACGCTGGCCAAGGAAATCCAGGATCACCTGCATGTCTCGATGCCCGAATGGCGCGAGCGCTATCCTGGGGTCGAAACGCTGTCGGTCGCCGTCATGGGCTGCATCGTCAATGGGCCCGGGGAAAGCAAGCATGCCAATATCGGCATTTCGCTGCCCGGCACCGGGGAAACCCCGGCGGCGCCTGTGTTCGTCGATGGCGAAAAGGTCGCGACGCTGCGCGGGGCCGACGTCGCTGACCAGTTCAAGGTGATGGTGGCCGATTATATCGAGCGCAAGTTCGGCACTGGCAGGCAGAACGCGGCCGAATGAACGAACGCAATACCCGCCGGCTCTTCTGGCTCGCTATATTGATCCTGGTGCTCGGTACGCTAAAGCTGACCGGGCACCTGGGCTGACTAAGCCGCTTCCTGCCACTCGGGGAGCGGGAAGACACGGTCATAGGCCCAATTGAAGACGAACGCATAGGCCATGTAGAAAAGGGCCAGTGCGATATCCATGATCAGCGCCTGCCAGATTGAGATCTGCAGATACCAGGCGACGAGCGGTAGCATGATGGCGAGCAAGCCAAGCTCGAACAGCACCGCATGAAGGATGCGAATGCGTGTGGTCTTGGCGGTGCCGCCGGTCTGGCTCTGCATCGCGTGGTCAAAGCCAAGATTGTAGATGTAATTCCACCCCATCGCGACGGTGGCGCTGGCGATGACGATCACGGCCGAGTCGCCGCCCGGAAGATGGAAAGCAAAGGCCGCGAGTGGCGTTGCGAGGATGATGCCGATCGCTTCAAAGCTGATGGCGTGACGGATACGATCTGCGGTGGTCCGCATGGGACTTCCCCTAAAATGTCGGGTCGTCCCGAGCGATAGCCCAGTCAGGGGGAGGTCGTCCTCGCTTGTCCTCGATATAGAATTTGCCCGGTTTCCCGGCAAGGCCTATGGGGCATTTCCGATATTCTCGGGGCGCAGGGCGAAGACGCCCGCCCGCACCGGCTCGCCACCGCCCATGTCAGGCACCTGATATTCGGCCAAGAGGTCGAGGTGGTCGAGCGGCAGGTCGCGGCGGAAGGGATCGCCGACAAGAACTGGGGTTTTGGTGGCTGCTGCCGAGAGAGTGCGCAGGGTCTCCTGAGCTACTCTCGCGTCATAAAAGACGTCGCCGGCGAGGATCAGGTCGACCTCGGGCATACCGAGCTCGGTCCAGGCGTGCAGCGTTGCTCCATTGGCTTCGGCATTGAGCAGCATGGCGGCATGCGCGAGGGGATCGGGCTCGATGGCCCAGACTTGCGTCGCGCCAGCCTTGGCGGCGGCAATACCGACGAGACCGGAGCCAGCGCCAAAATCGAGCACCGTTTTTCCGGCAACAAGTTTTGAATTTTGCGAGAGATGCACGGCTAGGACGGCGCCACCGGCCCAGGCATAGGCCCAATAAGGCGGCTCATCGGCGCGGCCTTCTTGAGCGAGAAAGGAGATCAGCCCGCTCTTGGGCGTGGGGCGATAAAGCGAAATATCCGGAGGGGCCGAGAGGGGCGTCAGCGCGAAGTGGCCAAGGATATAGTCCCTGGCGCTCACTCGGGGAGCTGGCACGCATCCACCCATCTGTTGCCGCAAAGCTCGGCCAGCCGCGCGACGGTGAGGCGCACTGAAGCGTGGGTATCGCCGCCGGCGGGAATGACCACGTCATAAATCTTGAGCGAGGTATCGAGATAGATTGGCAATGGCGCGGGGAGGCCAAAGGGGCAGACGCCGCCGACGGGATGGCTTGTCAGCCGCAGCACATCCTCGGCGCCCAGCATGCGTGGACGGCCGCCAAACGCGGTCTTTGACTTCTGATTGTCGAGCCGTGCATCGCCGCGGGTCACGAGCAGCACTTCTTCGTCGCGGATGCGGATGCAGAGCGTCTTGGCGATCTGGCCGGGTTCGACGCCATGCACGGCCGCGGCAAGTGGCACGGTGGCGGTCGATTCCGCAGTGACTTCAACCGACAGGTCGGGCGCGCGGTTGGCAAGGTCGATGCGAACGGAATCAAGGCTCATCGGGAAAAGACTCAGAACAGGTCGGCGAGACGGGTTTCGTATTTGAACCGCGTCTGTTCGCGGATCGGCGTCATCACGGCACGGCGGAGAAAGTCGAGCGGGATATTTTTCGTCGTATCGAAAGCCATGAGCTCGGAGACCGTCACCCGCTCGCCCGCATAGGGCGTGACGGAGACATCCATACCGGCTTCGACAGTGCCGGGCTGCAGCACGCGGCAATAGGCGCCGGGGCGATTGGCGCGGTGAAAGCGCTTGACCCAGAACTTGTCGCCCATCTTGGCGGCAAAGGTCATGCAGGGGGTGCGATGATAGGCGACTTCGAGGAGGCAATCGCCGATTTGGTAGCGGTCGCCGATGGCGGTTTCAGCGCTGACCGGACCGTCGATGACGAGGTTTTCGCCGAAGAGACCGGGCGTGTTCGCCACCCCGTCTTGGGCCCACCAATCGTAATCGCCCTGGAAATAGACGTAGATGGCCTGGTCGTTGCCGCCGTGATGTTTGCGATCGAGCACGGCGTCCTCGGCAATGCCTTGCAGATCGATCGCCACCGGCCTAGCGACCGGGCGCTTGTTGATGCCGGTCAGGGGGCGATAGCCCTCGATATGTTCAGCCTTGCCGATGCAGACAGCGAGCAGTTTTGCCATTTCTCAGTTCTTCCGGCTGGCAAAGAATTTTGCGGTGGCGCGGAGGCCGTCGGCCTTGGGGCCGAAGGTGCGGAGCGCGAGGAGCGCCTCATTGACGGTATTGTCCAAGACCTTCCTGGCGCCTTCAAGGCCGAGGGTCGAAACGAGCGTCTGCTTGCCGGCTTCGGCGTCCTTGCCAGTGGCCTTGCCCATGGCTTCGGGCGTGGCGGTGACGTCCAAGATGTCGTCGGCGAGCTGGAAGGCGCGGCCGGCTGCTTCCGCATAGGCGGTGAGCGCCGATAGCGCGCGCGGATCGGCGCCACCAATGATGGCGCCCATGCGGACGCTGGCGCGGATGAGGGCGCCTGTTTTCATCGCCTGCATGATGGCAATCTTACCATCGGAAAAGCCGCCCTTTTCGCCTTCGATATCGCGCATCTGTCCACCCACCATGCCGCCAGCGCCGGCGCCGAGGGCGAGTTCGGTGACGAGGCGGATGCGGACGGCGGGGTCGGCATGGGTCGTCGGTTCGCCGAGAAGGGCAAAGGCGTGGGTGAGGAGCGCGTCACCAGCGAGAATGGCGGTGGCGTCGTCATAAGCCTTATGGACCGTCGGGCGGCCGCGGCGGAGATCGTCATTGTCCATGGCGGGCAGATCGTCATGGATCAGCGAATAGCAATGGATCATTTCGACCGCGAGGCCGGCGGGGAGAGCGGCCTCCGGCGGCACCGAAAAGATCGCGGCGGCCTGGCGCACCAGCAGCGGGCGCAGGCGCTTGCCGCCTTCGAGGCTGCCGTGGCGCATGGCGGCGACAACGCGATCGGCGGCTGGGCCGGGGCCGGACAGCCGTGGGCCAGTCAGGTAATCAGAAAGGCCGGCTTCGACGGCTCGGGCGCAGGCGGCGCTGTCGGTGGAAAAGTCGTACATAGCTTGTTGCTAACCCGTTGCCCCAAAAGCGGCAAGGGGACTCCGGCCTTGGCCGCAGCGCCAACTGCCGCTATCACCGGATCATGGCACGAAAGGCAAAAGGTTTGAGGCGGGCATTGCGCCTTTTGGTCACCGCGATTGCGGTGCTGATCGCCATTCCTCTTGTCCTGACGCCGGTTTACCTGGTGGTCGATCCGATCTCCGTGCCGATGATCGAGCGCTATCTGACGGGACGCCCTGTGACGCGGGAGTGGCGGGATATCGATCAGGTCTCGGACCGCCTGAAGGCGTCGATCATCCTCTCAGAAGATGGACAATTCTGCCGCCATTGGGGCGTCGATTTCGGGGCGCTGCGCGCCGAGGTCGACAATTATCTCGAGGGCAAGCCGACGCGGGGCGCTTCGACGCTGACCATGCAAGTCGCCCGCAATCTCTTTCTCTGGAACGATCCGAGCCCGATCCGCAAAGTCCTCGAAGTGCCGCTGGCGCTTTATATCGACCTCGTCATGCCCAAGAAGCGGATCATGGAGATCTATCTCAATATCGCGGAATGGGGGCCAAATGGCGAGTTCGGCGTCGCCGCTGGGAGCGAGCGGGCCTTTGGGCGCGAGCCGCAAAACTTGGATTGGCAGACGGCGAGTTTGCTGGCCGTGACACTGCCCAATCCATTGGTGCGCAACCCCGCGCGGCCGAACAATGGGCTGCTGCGGGTGGCAGGGATCGTCGCGGAGCGGGCGCAGATGTATGGCGAGCGCGCGAATTGCGTCGGGAGCGGCGGGCGGCTGGCGCTTTAGGCGTCGTCACCGCCGCCATGTTCGCGGACGAACTTGGTTTCCGGCTCCGGTGGGGTATCGTGTGGGCGGCCGAAGTCGGGGGCGGCGGTTTCCTGGCCGGCATTGATGATGGAGCGGCGGATGGCGCGGGTGCGGGTGAACATGGCTTCGAGCGCGTCGCCATCGCCAGTGCGCACGGCGCGTTGCAGCACCGAGAGATCTTCGAGAAAGCGGCCCAGCATTTCGAGCACGGCATCGCGATTGGTGAGGAACACGTCGCGCCACATCACCGGGTCGGAGGCGGCGATGCGGGTGAAATCGCGGAAACCGGAGGCTGAAAACTTGATGACTTCGGATTGGGTCGCGGTTTCGAGATCGGCAACCGTGCCGACGATATTATAGGCGACGAGATGGGGAATGTGGCTGGTGATGGCGAGCACCATGTCGTGGTGCGCGGCATCCATGCTTTCGACCTTCGAGCCCATGGCGCGCCAGAAGGCGGCGAGCTTTTCGGTCTCTGCGGCGGGCACTTCCGGGCCCGGCGTGAGCACGCACCAGCGGCCGGCAAAGAGTTCCGGGAAACCGGCGGACGGGCCGGAATGTTCGGTGCCGGCGATTGGGTGACCGGGAATGAAGTGCACCATGGCCGGCAGGTGTGGCGCCACGACCTTGACCACATGCTCCTTGACCGAGCCGACGTCGGAAACGATGGCGCCGGGTTCGAGTGCGGGTCCGATGGCGCGGGCAAGCGCGTCATAGGCGCCGACAGGGGCGCAGAGAATGACGAGATCGGCGCCGCGCACGGCTTCGGCAGCGTCGAGCGTATAAATATCACCGAGCTTCAAGTCGCGCGCTTCGTCGAGCGTTTCCTGGCGGCGCGTTGCGATGGAAATGACATCGACTAAGCCTTGGCGCCGAGCAGCGAGGGCGATGGACGAGCCGATGAGGCCGATGCCGATCAGGGCGAGCTTGCGAAAATGGGCGCTCATTGGGCGGCTTCCATGGATTTGAGGATTCTGGCGACGCCCTGCATGGCTTCATCGGAGCCGATGGAAATGCGCAGGCCATTGTGGATGTCGTAGGACTTGCCGACTTCACGCACAACATAGCCACCCGCGAGGAGAGTATCGAAGGCACGGGCCGCGGTCGCGGCATCGGGAAAAAGCACGAGGATGAAATTGGCCTGGCTCGGCAGCACGCGCATGGCGTTGCCACTGAGTTCGGTCGTCAGCCAGTCGCGCCACTTGGCATTGTGGGCGCGCAGCTTTTCGTTAAAGTCGACATCGCGCGTCGCCGCAGCGCCCGCAAGCTGGGCCGGTAGGTTGACGTTGAACGGCCCCCGGATGCGGTTGAGCGCGTCGATAATGTGGTCGGGGCCAACCATCCAGCCGATGCGCGCGGCCGCGAGGCCCATCTTGGAGAAGGTGCGGACCATGACGACATTGTCCGCCTCGCCGACCAGTTTTAGCCCTACGGAAAAGTCAGCCGCGGTGACATATTCGGCATAGGCATTGTCGACGACGAGCAAAATATCGGGGCGCAGCGCGGCGTGAAGCCGGCGCACTTCGGCGTCCGAGAGATAGGTGCCGGTCGGGTTGTTGGGATTGGCGAGCCAGATGATCTTCGTGCGGTCGGTAACGGCGGCCAAGATGGCGTCGACATCGGCGGTATAGTCGGTCTCTTCGACCATGACGATCTTGGCGCCGGTGGCCATGGTGATGATCGGATAGACCGAAAAGCCATATCGGTTCATCACTGCCTCGTCGCCTTCGCCGAGATAGGTCTGGGCGATCAGGTGAAGGAGGTCATCCGAACCACTGCCGCACATGATGCGAGCCGGGTCGATGCCGTGCACTTCGCCCAAGGCTTCGCGCAGGATGCGTGAGGAGCCTTCGGGATAAATCGCGAGGTTTTCTGCAGCGCTCGCGAAGGCGGCGACGGCCTTGGGGCTGGCGCCAAGCGGAGATTCATTGGCCGAGAGTTTGACCGTCGTGCTGCCCGGCGCGCCGGATTTGCCCGGCAAATAAGGGGCGATATCCAAAATTCCGGGCTGCGGCGTGGGGCGATTGGGATTGGTCATGACGCACTTTATGACGGGCAGGAAAGGCCGCGCGGACCATATGCAAAAGGGGTCTGAAAGGCAAAGCCTGTCTTGCTTGGATGGTGATGGTTGGGTCGGGGGAAGGGCACACTTATCCCGTTTATCCCCGCCACCCCGGTTTCACGCTATTCTTTAGGTCCAACCTCGCACGGACGGTCTGCAGACGACAGTGGCGAGGGGGCCCGGCGATGGCTCGTCTCCATCGCACGTTCGGGGATTGGCCGCCTCGCGACGAGCGATCAAAGGGGCGCTGTGAATCCTGTCCGAAAAGCGGGCGCCCCGGAGCGGTTTCCGCTTCATAAAACTCTAAATTCCTTCGAGGCGAATGCCGCTCCGGGGTCCGTCCACCACGTCAACCGGAGGCTCAGGCCATCCGGCGCCCCGTCATGTCCTCAAGAGCCGGATCGGGCGGTTGCCGGCGCCATGCCGGGAAGGCGGACATAGCGCTCGGCGCGTTTGCGGCGGGGGATAGCCGGAAACGCTTCCTTGCGGGCGCGGACGCAGATGACGCCACTCATCGGCGGGCCGAAAAGCCGGCCCATGCGCTCGAAAAAGCGGGCGGAGCGGAGAAAAAGCGAGGACTGGACCGGGGGCAAAAAGAGGCCGTCGCGCCAGGCTTCGGGCACGAAGGAGTGATCGCGGAGCAGCTTTTCGAGTTGCCCGCCGGAATAGGGATTGCCCTGGCCGAACGGGGTAACATCGCGCTGGGCCCAGATGCCGCGGCGGCGTGGGACGATGATGATGAGATGCCCGTTAGGCGCAGTGATGCGCCAGAGTTCGCGCATCAATTCTTCAGCATCGGCAACATGTTCGAGGGCATGGACGGCGATGGTGAGATCGATCGCGGCATCGGTCAGCGGCATCTCGAGGGGATCGCTGAGGACGGTGCGCGACGGACCTTCACGCGGCCAGGCCGAGGCGCCCTGGCGGGCCGGCATAAGGGCGACGACGCGTTCGGCGGGTTCGAGCGCGAAGCGGAGATAGGGGGTGGCAAAGCCGAGGCCCAAGACGCGCTTGCCGGACAAATTGCCTGACAAGGCAATGATTTGCTCGCGGATGAGGGCGCGGGAAATGCGCCCGAGCGGCGATTTATAATAGGAGATCAGGCGGGTGACGTCGCTGGTCATGGGTCGAGTTTAGCCATTGGGGCGGGGACTTGTCCAATGCGGCGGTTGTGTTCGGCCCTTGGGCACCCTAGCTTTGGTATCCGAACCGAATTTTGAAATTGCAAGGAGCCGCTAAATGGCTTTGGTCGTCGATGTTTTTTCCGCCCGGACCGATAATTTCGGCTATTTGCTGCATGATCAGGCGACCGGCAAGACCGCGGCGCTCGATGCGCCGGAGGCTGGGGCGATCCGCGATGCGCTGGAGCGTACCGGCTGGACGTTGACAGATATTTTTATCACGCATCATCACATCGACCATGTGGAGGCGATCGCCGAATTGAAGGCGGCGTTTGGGTGCCGGGTGGTGGGGCCGCGGGCCGAGGCGGACAAGATCGATGGGCTCGACGAGCTGGTGGGCGATGGCGACACCGTCACGCTCGGCGAGACCTCCTTCAAGATCATGGCGACGCCGGGCCACACATTGGGGCATATCGTTTACTTCGAACCCTTTGGAAAACATCTGTTTTCCGCCGATGCGCTGTTCTCGCTCGGGGTCGGGCGGATGTTCGAGGGGACACCTGGACCGATGTGGGAAGGCGTCAAGCGGCTCCGCGAATTGCCGGATGATACGCTCGTCTATTGCGGCCACGAATATACCCAATCCAATGCGAAATTCGCGCTCAGCATCGATCCGCATAACCGGGCGCTGCAGCAGCGGGCGGATCTCGTGAACTCGCTGCGCAATGGTGGGAAGCCGACGATTCCGTTCGAATTGGGCGAGGATAAACGCGCCAACCCATTCCTCCGGGCGGATGCGCCGGAACTGGCGGCGCATTATGGTTTGGAAGGCAAGGATCCGGCCGAGGTGTTCGCCGCGATCCGCAAGGGCAAGGATAATTTCTGACCTCTGACGACGATTTGGGATCGTAATCGGTTAACATTCCGTTAACATCTGGCACGCCCGTTGCTCCTATAGGGGCATAGCAGTGTTGTCCCGTCTCAAAATGGGACAACCGGCTCGCAATGAGACAGGCGAGGGTTCCAGATGACCGAGACTGAGACATATCGATCCCAATTGCCCGCGCTGGTGACGCCGGCTCCGGCGCGTCCATCGCTTGCGAGCGGGGCGCCGACGGTTGAATTCATCAGCCAGTTGATTGCGGCGCGGGATTGGTTGCCGCCGCAGCGCGAACGGCGCCGGGCGAGTGTCGATCGCGCCGTCGGGGCCTATGCGCAGAGCGCGGCTATCGCGGTGCGCCGGATGCCGGAAGGTTATCGAAAGACGGTTGTGGCCTGAAGGTTTGACCAGAGTTCAAAAGAACAATCCCCGCTGATGAGGCGGGGATTTTTTGTTTTTGGGGGATGGCCGGTACATCTCAGGATGGGCCCGGGTCTTCGCCGGGGTGACATCCGGGAGAAGCCCAAGTCAGTTCATGGAGACGTCGCGGCTGGCGCTGGTGATGGAGACGGTGAAGCCGGCGACGACGTCGATCAGGCTCATGACCATCAGAAGGAAGAAGACCGAGCTGGCGGCGGCGCCGACGAGCAGGAATTCGACGAGGAAGATCACGAAGAGGAACATCGAGAGCATGTGCTCGATGATCGAATTGCGCGCCGTCTGGGTCGATTTCAGCACTTCGAAGAAAAGCATGATGACGCCGATGACGAGGAGAAGATCGCCCGCCGTCACGGCCCAGGGCATGCCTGAGGGCATGGGAATGGAAAAAAGCCCGGCCGCCCAATTGATCGGATTGCCGCCGAAGAAGAGGAACACGACGAGATTGTAGATCAAGAAGGGGATGATCAGCAGCGGCACGATGAAGCCATTGCGGCGGCGGCTGGTGACGGTGTGAGTGGGCAGGACGACGGTTTCCGTCATGGCGGATCTCCGATTGGTCGCACGAGCATGCCAGAGGTTTGGGGAAGGCGGAAGAAGACTATTCGCCTGCCTCAGGACTTTGCGACGAGTTTCCTCAGCGCCCGAGCGATGGCAGGCGGGTCATAGGGTTTGGGAAAGAACAGGCTGCCGTGGGGGAGTTCTTCGTTTCCGACGAGGCGGAAGCCGGAGGTGACGGCGAGCTTGATATCGGGCCAGCGCTGCCGGACGATATTCGCAAGCTCTATGCCGCCCATGCCGCCGGGCATATCGACATCGGTAAAGACGACGGTCAGATCGGGGCTGCGCTCGAGAAGTGCGATGGCCTGATGGGCATTGCCCGCTTCGAGGACGGCAAAACCCTCGTCTTCAAGGTGATCGACAATGCCCATGCGCAGAAGCGGTTCGTCTTCAACGACAAGAACTTTGATCAGCCTATCCATCAGGCCGAGACCTCGACAAGGTCGGCATCGGCCGGCGGTACATCCACTGTATCCCAAGCCGGACAGGTAAGAGTGCAGACAAGGCCGGTTGGGGGATAGTCGATGGCGACTTCACCGGCAAAATCCGATGGCAGCACGCGGGAAATCAGCCGCGAGCCGAAGCCCGAGCGCTGCGGCGGGGCGATGATGGGGCCGCCTTTTTCCTGCCAGGTCCAGCCAAACATGGGTTGACCGGTTTCGGAGCGGAAGAGACTCCAGCCGATCGAAATTTTGCCCTCGGCTTCGCGAAGGGCCCCATATTTGATGGCATTGGTCGCAAGCTCGTGGACCGCAAGCGACATGGACAGCGACTGCTTGGGGCTGAGATCGAGCGTCGGCCCCGAAATATGGAAACGGTGCGCCTCGCCGTGGGGTAGGAGGGCGGACCGGATGGTTTCATCGAGCGGCGCGCTATGCCAGGTCCGCTTCAACAAGAGCTCATGCGCATTGGCGAGTGCGGAAAGGCGCGCGGTGAAGGCAGCGCGGCGATCCTCGATATCGGCGCCCTTGAGCGTCTGCATGGCGATGGCTTGGACCATGGCCATGGAATTCTTGAGGCGGTGGCTGATTTCGCCCTCGCGCAACTTTTCGGCGGCGACGGCTCGCGCCTGTTTGAGGGCGGCCTGGGTGCGGTCCGCGACGGCGCGAACGAAATCGGCCTCGACCTTGCCGAAGGGGCGGGGCTTATCGAAATGCAGCAGCATCAGCCCGGTCATGACGCCGCTTTCCATGATCGGGATATTGACCAGCATGCGGATATCATGGGCGAGCAGCAGCGCCTCGGAGTCTCGGGTTCGTTCGTCCTCCGAGACATCGAAAATCAGCACATCTTCGCCGCGCTTCAAATTCTCGATAAAAGACCCGTAATCGCGGAAATGATGCATGCCGGCCATCGAGACGGCGCTGCCCGATGTCCAATCCTGACCGACCTCGACAGTTTCGGTCAAAGGATCGACCTGCCCATACCCTGCACGCGTGCTGCCGAGCGCCTTGCCGAGGACTTCGGCGGTGCTTGCAAGGATCAGATCGATATCGATGGTGGCGCGGGTCCTGTCGCCAATTTCAAGGAGAGCGGCCTGGCGCAGCGTCGTGAAATCCTGGCTCGCCCGCAATTCTTCTTCGGCTTTGACGCGAGCCGTGACGTCCATAAAGAGCATGACGAAGGTATCGGGGCCCGTCGACTGGCAAGATCCCTCATACCATCGATCAAAGCCGCTGAACTGGCGGAGGAAGCGGGCAGGCTGGCCCGTTTCGACGACAGAGGCGACTTCATCGAGCCATTCACGCTCGATGGCTGGAAAAAGCTCGCGGAGGGTTTTGCCGGCTATCTTGCGATAATCGATGCCGAGCATCCTGCCGCAGGCTGGGTTGACCTCGCGATGGCGCCAATCGTGAACGTGGCCCGCATCATCGCGGAGGACCTC
Organism: Devosia sp. BK; assembly: GCF_032907385.1. NCBI lineage: Bacteria > Pseudomonadati > Pseudomonadota > Alphaproteobacteria > Hyphomicrobiales > Devosiaceae > Devosia > Devosia sp. BK. The sequence continues at coordinate 103,950 of NZ_JAIMBX010000002.1, read as the reverse complement.
GCCCATGATCATGCCTTCATGCAATTGGGCAAACATTGTCTCCCAATTGAGATCGGAAATATAGGCGCGGATCTTGTCGCTGACGACTTCGGCAATGGATTCAAGAAGGAGACGATCTCTCTCGCTCCAAGCGCGCGCATCGGTATCGATGGCGGCGAGAGCGCCGACGACCTCCCCTGTGGGCAGACGGAGGGGCGTGCCGAGATAGGCGATGACGCCGAGATCGCGAATGGCGAGATTGTCCTTGAGCACCGGATGAAGGCGCGCGTCGGCGACCGAAAGATTGGCTTCTTCGCGCACGACATATTGGCAAAAGGAATGGGTGAGCGGGGTTTCGCCCTTTTCGGCCCAGACTTTTGGCAGGCCGGCATGAGCGGCAAAAACCTGGCGATCTTCTTCGAGCAGGGAGACGATAGCGACGGGGACGCCGAGCGCGTTGCGCACGAGCTGAATATGCTTTTCGAAGTGATCGTCGTCGGCTGCGTTGAGCAAACCGGACTGACGAAGAGCGCGGACATGGGGCGCCACACCCGGCGCTCTGTGGCTTTCAGTCAAGATCGGCATCCGATACGCGGAAATAACACGGGTTAACAGTGTATCGGCAACTATCACTAAGGCCAACGAGTTCCCAGCGGCTTCATGGATTGTGGGAAAAGTGGTGATTGGACAGGCTTTGAAAAAGAGCCAGACTGGGTGTCGAAGACGCCAAGGCTCAGGCGTCGTATTGGTGATCCCGCTCGGCGGGCTGGTTTGAGGAGACAATCATGACGATCGCCAAAAATACGATTTGCATCTGGTTCGATAAGGATGGCGAAGCGGCAACGCGGTTTTATGCCGAGACTTTTCCCGATACCGTCGTCAAGTCCGTGCACAGGGCGCCGAGCGATAATCCATCGACCGACGCGGGAGCCGTGTTGACGGTCGAGTTCGACCTGATGGGCATTTCCTGCATCGCGCTCAATGGCGGACCCGCCTTCAAGCACAGCGAAGCGTTCTCCTTCCAGATCGCGACGGACAGCCAGGAAGAGACCGATCGTTACTGGGACGCCATCGTCGGCAATGGCGGCGAAGAGAGCATGTGTGGCTGGTGCAAGGACAAGTGGGGCATTTCCTGGCAGATCACGCCGCGCGCTCTGTCCGAAGCCATGCAGAAGGGCGGGCCGGGGGCCAAGCGGGCCTTTGAAGCGATGATGAAAATGAAGAAGATCGATGTCGCTGCAATCGAGGCGGCGGCGCGGGGCTAGGCTTCAGGCTCTTATGGCACCCCGGCTTTGGGTCGGGGTGCCTCGACATCTCAGGATGGGCCCCGGGTCGAGCCCGGGGTGACATCTGGTGGGGTGGGGACGAGGTGAGCCTCGGTGTTGCGAGGGATAACCTGCCTTAGTGGCGCGGGGTCAGTTCGATGACTGGAATGGCCTCGCGCGTAGTCTTCTTTTCGTAATCGGCAAATTGCGGGAAGAGGCTCGCCTGGCGCGCATAGATCGCGTCGCGCTCTTCGCCTTCGACGACGCGGGCATGAATGGGAAGGCGGCTGATGGTCGTGCCGTCACCTACGGAAATGTCGAAATCGGGGTGGGCGATGAGGTTGTGATACCAAGCCGGATTGTTGGGGGCGCCGGCATAGGAGGCAAACACATACCAGGGGCCGGTGTCGTTTTCGCGCAGATACATCAGCGGCTGCGTGCGTTCGAGCCCCGACTTTGCGCCGATCGAATGCAGCAGGAGCACCGGGGCGTTTTCGAAATAGCCGCCGGGCTTGCCGCCATTGGCGTTAAAGTCGGCGATGACCTGGTCGTTGAAATTGCTCATGTCGTACCTCGTGTCTGGGGTGAGGCTAGAGCTAGGTGTCGCGGACCCATTGAACAAGACCGGTAAAAACAAATGCCGCCCGGTTGGGGCGGCATTTTTTTGAGGCTGACGAAGCTTACTTCTTGATCGTCAGTGGACCGACCATCTGCTCGGGCTTCACTTCGGCGTCGAATTCTTCGCCTGTCAGGAGGCCAAGGTCGATGGCGGTTTCGCGCAGCGTCGAGCCGTTCTTGTGTGCGGTCTTGGCGATCTTGGCCGCGTTATCATAGCCGATCTTGCGGTTGAGCGCGGTCACCAGCATCAGCGACTGATCGACGAGCTGCTTGATGCGCTTGCGGTCGGGTTCGATGCCGACGGCGCAATTGTCGTTGAACGACTTGGCCGCATCGGCAAGGAGGCGGACCGACTGCAGGAAATTGTAGGCGATGACGGGCTTGAAGACGTTGAGCTCGAAATTGCCCTGGGAGGCGGCAAAGCCGATGGCGGCGTCATTGCCCATGACATGGGCGACGACCATGGTCATGGCTTCGGACTGCGTCGGATTGACCTTGCCCGGCATGATCGAGGAGCCGGGTTCGTTTTCCGGAATGGTCAATTCACCGAGGCCGGAGCGGGGGCCGGAGGCGAGCCAGCGCACGTCATTGGCGATCTTCATGAAAGCGACAGCCAGCTGCTTAAGGGCGCCCGAAGTGCCGACAAAGGCGTCGTGGCCGGCCATGACGGCATACTTGTTCGGCGCGGTGATGAACTCGTGGCCCGAGAGCGTCGAGATTTCAGCAGCGACGGCGACGGCGTAATCGGGGTGGGCATTGAGGCCCGTGCCGACGGCAGTGCCGCCGAGGGCGAGTTCGCGCAGCTGGGGCAGGGTGACTTCGATGGCTTTTACCGCGAGGTCGATCTGGGCGACCCAGCCGCTCATTTCCTGGCCGAGGGTCAGGGGCGTCGCGTCCTGGAGATGGGTGCGGCCGATCTTGACCACGTCCATGAATTCTTCGGACTTGGCATGGAGCGTGTCGCGCAGGATTTTGACGCGCGGGAAGAGGTAATTGACGACTGCTTCGATGGCGGCGATGTGCATGGCCGTCGGGTAGGTGTCGTTGGACGACTGGCTCATGTTGACATGGTCATTGGGGTGCACCGGCTTTTTCGAACCCATGGTGCCGCCGGCCATCTCGATGCCGCGGTTTGAGATGACCTCGTTGACGTTCATGTTCGACTGGGTGCCCGAGCCGGTCTGCCAGACGACGAGGGGGAAATGATCGTCGAGCTTGCCGTCGATGACTTCATCGGCTGCGGCAACGATCAGGTCGCGCAGCGCGGGGTCGAGGAGGCCAAGCTTGGTATTGGTGATCGCCGCGGCCTTCTTGAGGATCGCGAAGGCGGTGATGATTTCCTTGGGCATCTTTTCGCCGCCAATGTCGAAATTGGCGAGGCTGCGAGCCGTCTGAGCACCGTAATACTTGTCGGTCGGGACATTGATGGTGCCCATCGTGTCCGATTCAATACGCATGGTCATATCTGGCTCTCCGGCTGTGGCCGCTCTTGTCGGCGGTCCCTTGGACAAAACAAAAAGGCCGACCCTTTTGCAAGGATCGGCCGATACATCATTTCAGGTCGCGCGCATTCGCGTCGCCAGCCCTAAGGCTTAGCTCTTGACGGCGAGGATCTGACGACCGCGATACATGCCGGTCTTGAGGTCGACGTGATGCGGACGACGCAGCTCACCCGAATCCTTGTCTTCGACATAGGTGGGGTTTGCAATCGCGTCGGCCGAGCGGCGGAAGCCGCGCTTCATCGGCGAGGTCTTTCGTTTTGGCACTGCCATGGTCGGTACTCCGAATTCAAAATCGTTGCGCCGCCGAAAGCGGCCCAGAGACACGTCTCTGTTGGGATTGGGGGCTCTATAGAATAGTTGCCCGCCTTTGGCAACACGGGCTTTGGGGGATTCGGTGGGGCTGACCTTGGCCAGTGGTGATTGCCGCTATCCCCACCCAGCCTCCCCTTGGAAGGGGAGGGGCCGCGGTTGAGAGACCGACTTGCCTCAGATTAAAAAAGCGGCGGCAAAGTCGTGATGGGGAGGAGGCCGGAGGAGAGGGTGCCGGCGCGGAAGTTGAGTTGATTGGTGTGGCGGCCGTCGGCGCCGGGGACGCCGAGGACGAGGGTGCGCCAGGGTTCTTCGATCATGGGGCCGATGCGTTCGGCAACGCCCTGGGAATCGATGTTGATGGTGCCATCGACGAGACCGGTGGGGCCGAGGGCGAGGTTGCCGCTGGCGTTGAGATCGGCGGTATCGTCGGTCATCTTGACCGAGACGATCTTGAGTTCGCCGCCGGCCTGCTGCCAGGTGGGGAGAACGGGCGTGAGGCCAATGGTCGAATAGTCGTCGGGAATGCCGGTGAGTTCGGCTTCGACTTCGACGGCCGTGTTGGTCAGCGTCGCGGCGGGCAGTTCGAGGGCATCGGCGCGCATATAAAGAGCGAGCGCGGAAAGATTGCGCTCGGCATTGTGCGCCTCGGGCATATCGAGAAGGTGGAATTCGGCGTGCTTGGTCCGCGCGAGGAGCGTGTCGCCGAGCAAAAGATCGTTCCAGCCGATGTCGTCGCCGATCAGGGAAAGGCGGGCGATGCGGTTGTCGGTCAGCCGGAGGCTGCCTTCAAGCGCCGTCCAGGACACCGCGGAGCGTTGGCCGGTAAAGGCATCGGAGATTTCCGCCGGGCCCTTGGCCGAGCCGAGGAAATGATTGAGTTCGTAGACCATGGCGCTGGCGCGAAGGCCGGGAACCTTGATCATGACATCGCCCGTCGTGACGACGGCATCGGTGCAATCGACATCGAAGGCGAAGGGGAAGCCGCTGACGCCGAGATTGGCGCAGGTGAGGCGCGGGGAGGTCTCGCCATCGGCATAGGTGAGGAGCTCGATCTGCTGCCGCAACTGGCCGGCGAAATAATACCAGGCGCCGGCGACGGCGGCGATGACGAGCAGGATGACGGCGCCAAGGGCGATGATTCGATTCTTCATGGGTCGGTTTTATCTCCAAAGCGCGTCGCGATCTTTCAGATTCGCATCGCGCGCTTTAGCTCTTTGTTTTTCGCATGTCGTCATCCTGAACCCTAGGCCATTTCGGGCGGCATGCTACGGGATTGGCAAAATGCAAAAGCGGGTCGCCTTGAGACCGCCTTTGTTGGCATCAGATTATCTGCCCCATGGTTGTGGCCGGGGCGAGGCCGGGATTAAGCTTGTGCACCGCCGTGAAGGTAGGTGTGGGACTGAAGCGGAGATGGTGATGACGGAAACGACTGCAGCAAGCCACTGGGTGTTTGGCTATGGTTCGTTGATCTGGAACCCGGGCTTTCCGTTCGTTTCAACGCAGATCGGGCGCCTCAAGGGGGCGCATCGCTCGCTCTCGATCATTTCGCACCATCACCGGGGCACCAAGGAACAGCCGGGTCTGGTTTTCGGCCTCACGCGGGGCGGTTCCGTGCGCGGCATGGTGTTCGAAGTGGCTGATGAAAACTGGGCTGACGTTCGCGCCTATCTCGAAGAACGCGAGCAGGTGACGATGGTCTACCGCGACGTGATCCGACCGGTCGTGCTCGACGATGGGCGGCGGGTTTCAGCGCTGACCTTCATCGTCGACGAGACCCACGAGCAGTTTGCCGGCAATCTCGATCTCGACGCGCAACTGGCCATGGTGAAGGTCGGTGTCGGGATTTCGGGACGAAATGTCGACTATGTCATCAATACCGCGCGGCATCTTGAAAGCCTCGGCATTCATGACCGGGTGCTGATGGATCTGGCGCGGCGGCTCGAAGACAATGAGGCAACGAGTCAGGCGGCCTGATCGATCCTTGCGGGCACGGCGCCTTCGAGATCTGCAATGACGGACAGCCGGCCATCGTCCAGCATGGGGCGAGCGAGGCGGAACACACCATCGGCGCGGCTCATAGCTTTGCGGAAACGCAGGCGAATGGCAGGTTCGGCAATGAGATCGAGACCGCAGCCGACCCAGAGGACACTGTTGCCGCGCGCGATCAGATAGAGATCGGCGCCGTTGAGAACAAAGTCCCCCAGATTCTCATGTTCCAGAGCATAGGCATGGCCGGACAGGCCGAGCCACTGGCTGGTCTTCTTATGGCGAAGTGGCGGTTCGAAACCCGCCTCGATCCAAGAAAGCATCCTGTCCCTCCCTGCACGGAGTAGAACAAAATTAGAACAAATACCGCGAATCAGTCAAGCGGCGTTTTCAGTCCTACTACATCTAGTGGCGGGTGGCTCTAGGGGATCAAGATGCGGAGGTGCGCTGTCGGGCAGCAGCAATCCGCTCGGCAAGGTCGGAATCGATCGGGCGAACAAGGCCTTTATCGACGGCAGCGAGCGCCAATGCGTCCGAGAGCGGCTCAATGGCCTGGCGCAGCCGCTCGGCAAAAACGTCGGGAGCAAGGCCCGCTTCGATCGGCGACATGATCTCGGCCTGGGCAAGGCCCGGCCAGATGATGAGCGAATTGCGGCCCCAGAAGAGGCCTGAATTGAGCGCCACGGGGACCACCGGCACATTGAGTTCGCCATACATGCGCACGATGCCCTGGCGATAGGCGGGAGCCGAAAGGGGCGCCTTGCGGGTGCCTTCGGGGAAGATGACGATGCGGCAGCCGCGATTGATGGCATCACGGGCGCCGCGCATCATGGCCGGGATCGCCTCGGCACCTTTCTTGCGATCGACCGCGATACAATCGAGCGAACGTGCGGCCCAACCGAAGAAGGGAATGTTCATCAGCTCCTGCTTGACGATGTAAGCAGGGCGGCCGGTATAGGGGAAAATAGCAAAGACGTCCCAATCGGACTGGTGCTTGCTCGCAATGATGCAGCCGCCGGGTGGGATATTTTCGGCGCCGGTGACCTTGGTGCGGAGCCCGGTGATGACGCGCAGCAACTGGACGTTCGACCAGCACCAATAGCGCGCCAAGGCCCAGGTGAAGCGGGTGGGGCCTGCGATGAGGCCGACAATGCCGATGATGATGGCAATGATCGCCGTCTGGCCGATGAAGACGAAATAGAAGAGACCCGTGCGGATCGCCTGGATGGCTGTTCTCAGTGGCATGCGTGCTCCTGGCGTCGGCTTATCCTTAGCGGGATAGGGGCGAGATGACGAGGGGGGCTTGGCGCTTTGGAAGCATCCCCCTCACCGACCTACGCTTCGCCGAGCCTGCCCTTCCGGGCCTTGTTCGCTGAAATCGCTCCACTGGAGCGATTTCCGGGCGCTTCCAAGTCTCCCCGAGAGGGAGAGGAATAGGAAGGGCGCGTTGGGCTATTCTTCTCCCTCTCGGGGAGAAGGTCGCCCGAAGGGCCGGATGAGGGGGCTCTGCAGCGACCGTTGGGTGCGATGATTAGGAGGCTTCGCTGAGGTAGCGGCGGACGGTCATGCGGGAGGTGACGGCGGTCAGGACGGCGATGACCGGAATGACGAGGATGACGAAAATGGTGCCATCGATGCCGAGGACGAAATTGCCGAAGATGAAACCGACCTGGGTCGTCGCCTCTGTGGGGAGCACCGAACCGGCAGCGGTGCCGATGAGGATGAAGAACAGCGTGCCGAGGAGCGCGCCGAGAAGCCCGCCCTGTAGACCGATGGTGAGGAAGCGGCCCTGGAATTCTCCGGCGATGAACTTGTTGGAGGCGCCGATGAAGTGAAGGACGTCGACGATCTCGCGATTGGTGGCCATGGCGCCGCGCGTCGCAAAGATAATGGCGAGAACGGTCGCGACGCCGATGAGACCGAGAACCAGCAGACCGGAAATGACGACCGTGCCGGCCATGGTGTTGAGCTGCTGGCGCCATGCAGCGTGGGTATCAAGGCTCGCGCCCTTGATGGCCTGAAGATTGCGCTGGAGCTGATCGATATCGGCGTCGACCGGATCGCCCAATTGCACGACGATGAGACGTGGCACGGCAATGGCGGAGAGATCGAGACCCGCGCCGAGCCAAGGCTCGAGCAGGGCCTGGCTTTCTTCAAGGCTGAGGGCGCGCGCACCGGCGACGCCGGGCGTTGCCTGCGCGAGGGACACGGCGGTGCGCAGATTGCTTTCCATCACCTCGCCCTCGACCGGGCGGATCTGGATGGTCATTTCGCGGCCGACATCGGCGGACCAGGCGATCGCCGATTTTTGCACGAGGACGACGCCCCCGAGCGTGACGGCGGACAAAAAGCTCATGATGGTGATGAGCATGAGGAGCGTTCGGCCGGCGACGCTGTGTTTGGGGACGATGGGTGCGCCAGCGCTACGGCGCGTCAGGCGCGCCAGCAATTGCCTAATCATGGATGGTCAGCGTCCCTTTGTTGAGCACCATGCGCGGATAGGAAAAGCGATCGAGCAGCGGCAATTCGTGGGTGGCGAGAATGATCGTCATGCCCAAAGTGCGGTTGAGCTCGGCAAAGAGATGAACGAGGCGGCTTGAAAGATCGGGGTCGACATTGCCGGTGGGCTCGTCGGCCAGAAGAATTTTGGGCCGGGCGATAACGGCTCGAGCGATGGCAGCGCGCTGCTTTTCACCGCCCGACAGAACGGTCGGGAGCGCATGCATGCGCTCGCCGAGGCCGACCCATTCGAGAAGTTCGGTGACGTTTGGCCGATATTCGCTTTCCGGCTGGCCGAGGACGCGGAGCGGCAGAGCGACATTTTCAAAAGTCGTCAGGTGATCGAGGAGCCGGAATTCCTGGAAGACGATGCCGATATGGCGGCGCATCTGGAGGAGGCTATCGCGATCGAGGGTGCCTACATCCTCATTGAGCATGGTGACCTTGCCGCGGCTCGGTTTGAGCGCCAGGAGCAAAAGCCGGAGGAGGCTGGTCTTGCCCGAGCCCGAGGGGCCGGTCAAAAAATGAAACGAGCCGGGCTCGATGGAAAAGGTCAGATCACTCAGGATTTCGGGACCATTGCCATAGCGAAGGCCGACATCGGAAAATTCGATCAAGAACGGGTGCTCCCCAGCTCGTCCGGTGGTCTTGCCGCAACACGCGAATCAGAGACCGCGCCATCATAGCAGCGTCGTGCCGGGTCTGCGGCATCGCACCCGCTATGGACGGGGGAAAGCGGCAGTTTTGTGTTCTTGCCTCAGCTTCTTGCCGGTTTGAGGAGTATTAACCCGCGGCAGGCTAGGGTCAGGGCAAGCCCAATATGGTTGCGCCGGTTTAGATGATCATTACCTGCCCCAATTGCCAGACGAAATACCAGGTGACCTTCGAGGCCATCGGCTCGGCTGGTCGTAAGGTGCAGTGCGCCAGTTGCCGGCAATCCTGGCAGCAGCCGGCGCTGCCTCCGCCGGGGCCGGATCTGCGACTGGTGCCGAAATCCGAGCCTGAATCGGACCGGCTTTTCGACAATATGAGCGAAGAGGCGCTCGACGCTGCGATCGAGGCGGAAGAAAAAACCGCCGTCGAAGACGCGCCACGTCCGGCCGATCCGCTGGATCCGGTGGAACCGCGCCCGGCGAAAAAACGGGAATCAGCGGCCGAGGTGCGCGAGCGGCAGAAAAAACTGTCGCGCCGCCAGGTCGCCATGGCCGCCAGCATGCCGCTGGCGCGTATGCGACGGACGGCACGGATCGCCGGCGCTGTAACCCTTGTCGGCATTCTGGGGCTTGGCTATTTCGGGCGCGTCCAGATCGTCGAGCGCAATCCTGATCTTGCGGGGATTTATCAGGCCATCGGGCTGGGCGTGAACGTCGTTGGGCTCGAGTTGTCGGATCTGCAATCGACACGCAGCCTTAGCGAAGGCAAGGAAGTGCTGGTGGTTTCGGGACAGATCGTGGGGCTGATGCCCAACCCGGTTTCGGTGCCGCCAGTATTGGTGAGCCTCCTCGATAGCACGGGTCACACGGTTTATGAGTGGAGCGTCGCGCCACGCATCCGCGATCTGATGGCGGGCGAGCGCGCGACATTCGATACGCGCCTGCCGCTGCCGCCCGTCGAGGCGACGCGGGTGCGCTTGAGTTTTGCGGGCGGACGCACAGCCATCAATGGCGGCGAAACCACGCAGCCGGCCGGTGTGCCGCCGAGCCCCGCGGGCGACGGTCACAGTGCGCCGGAGGCGGCCGCTGCAGAAGGCCATGGCGAGCCGGCGGTTGCCGAAGCGCATGGCGCAGAAGCCGAGGCGGGGCCTGCCGGCCACGATGCGCCGGGACCACAGCATGGCGCGGCGGAAACGCCTGTTGAAGCCGAAGCCCCGGCGGTTCACCACTGACGGGATCGTTCCTATATTCAATGCATTCTAACGCCGGTTCTTCACCCCAGAACTGGTTCTAGCCTTGCAGCGGCCCAAGTGCCGTTTGCCCGGAGACGACATATGGCCCGCATTCTTGTCGCTGAAGATGATCCCTCCGTCCGCGCCTTTGTAGTCAGCGCGCTGACGATGAAGGGGCACGAGGTCGTCGCCGAAGAAGATGGTGGCCTCGCCGCAGAGACGATGGAAGCAGAGGAGGGCAAGTTCGACCTCCTGCTTTCGGACATCAAGATGCCGGTGATGGACGGGATTGCGCTGGCGCTGCAGGTCGGCTCGTCGTTTCCCGAGGTGACGATTGTCTTGATGACCGGATTTGCCGATCAGCGCGAGCGGGCGCATGGGCTAGAGGCGCTGGTTTACGATGTGATCGTGAAGCCGTTTACGCTGGCGGAGTTGCTGGCCAAAGTTGAGGATGCGCTTGAGGGGCGGCCTGTCGAGGTGGTTTCGCTGGCACGACAGGCTCGGGAAGAGTAGGGGGCGCTTCCTAAGTCCCAGCTCTTTCTATTCTTCTCCCCATCGGGGAGAAGGTGGCGCTATAGCGCCGGATGAGGGGGCTTCTTCCGGGGGGCGCGTTTGCTGCGACATCCCCCTCACCGACCCAGCTTTGCTGGGCCACCTCTCCCCGAGGGGGAGAGGGATAAGGGCGGTGCTCGCCTGCCAATTCAGATCCAATCCGGCACGCTATCGAGCGCCAACAATTCCTCGATGCTCTTGCGCGGGCGGATGACGTGCCAGCGGGGGCCGTCGACGAGGACTTCCGGGATCAGGGGGCGGGAATTGTAGGTCGAGGCCATGACGGCGCCGTAGGCGCCGGCGCTCATGATGGAGAGCAGATCGCCTTCCTTGACACCGGGGATGGTGCGGCCCTTGGCGAGGTAGTCGCCGGTTTCGCAGACGGGGCCGACGATGTCGCCGGTGATGGGCGGCAGGTTGGACTGGTTGACCAGTTCGACGTCGTGATGGGCCTCGTAAAGGGTGGGGCGGATCAGGTCGTTCATGGCGGCGTCGACGATGATGAAGTTGGACGCGCCTTCCTTCACATATTCGACTTTTGTCACCAAGATTCCGGCATTGCCGACGAGGAGGCGGCCGGGTTCGATGACCAAGGTGCAGTCAAGCTGGCCGACCTTTTCGCGCACGATGGCGGCATAGGCGGATGGGGGCGGCGGGGCGTCTTCGTTCTGATTATAGGGGATGCCGAGACCGCCACCGACATCGACATGATGGATGGTGTGGCCATCGGCGCGGAGCGTTTCGACGAGTTCCGCCATGAGGCCGAAGGCGTTCCCAAAAGGTTCGAGATCGGTGATCTGGCTGCCGATATGCATGTCGACGCCGACGGCAGTGATATTGGGCAGTTCGGCGATGCGCTGGTAGACTTCGCGGGCGCGCTTGAACGGAATGCCGAATTTGTTTTCGGACTTGCCGGTCGAGATTTTGGCGTGCGTACGCGCATCAACATCGGGATTGATGCGGACGGAAACGCGGGCGGTGAGGCCCATGTCGGACGCGATCATGGAGAGGCGTTCGAGTTCGGGTTCGCTCTCGACGTTAAAGCACTTGATGCCGGCGGAAAGGCCCTGGCGCATTTCGGCGACGGTTTTGGCGACGCCCGAAAAGACGATTTTTTCGGCAGGGATGCCGGCGGCGAGGGCGCGCTGCAGTTCGCCGCCCGAGACGACGTCGGCGCCGCAGCCTTCCCTTGCCATGAGGGTAAGGACGGCCTGATTGGAATTGGCCTTCATGGCATAGGCCATCAGCGTCGGGATGCCTTCAAAGGCTTCGCGGACGACGCGGACGTGGCGGCGGAGGGTTGCCGAGGAATAGACGTAAAAAGGCGTACCGACCTTTTCCGCCAGGTCGTTGAGGTTGACGTCCTCGGCATAGAGGGTGCCGTCGCGGTGGTTGAAATGGTGGACCATTTTGCCCTTTTTATCCCCCGCTCAGAACGTCACCCCGGCGCAGGCCGGGGCCCATCTTGAGATATGGGATTTTGCTGCATCTCGGGATGGGTCCCGGCCTACGCCGGGATGACAACCGAGTGTGTGGATGAACTTGGGGCTGTCGTAAGCCAAAGCCCCAAAAAACAAAAGTGAGACTTATCGATCCGTCTCATAAACGGCTTCGATGCGCTCGGCGACGAGGTGCTGGAGGCGCCAGAGGTGGGCGTCGTGGAGACCCATCTGTTCCAAGTGTTCGACGGTGGAGAACAGATATTCGGCCATGGAGCCGCGGGTGCCGACGGCTTTGGCGAGAACGTCGGCGATCTGGTCTTCCGAGAGGCCAGAAATATAGCGGCCGGAATTGCGATCAATGCAGAAGGTGAGGGCGCGGATATTGCGGTCGCCGGAGCGGACTGTCACCATCCGCGGGGGGAAAGCGGTGGGCTTCCAGCCCATTTCGCGCTCGAAGAGTTTTATGAGGTTTTCGTCGCGCCTGGCGGATGGGAGGCGGTAGAGTGCGCCCTTGCATGCGCCGCCGCGATCGAGGGCCAGCATGAGGCCGGGATTGGCATCGCTGCCGCGGAAGCGGTTGTTCCAGCCGAGGCAGAAGGCGCGGTGCCAGCCGTGGAGGAGGCCGGTGCGGACTTCGACATAGTCGCAGGCCGGCTTCCAGATCAGCGAGCCATAGGCGAAAATCCAGGTCTCGTCGTGGTCGTCGGGCCCGAAGAATTTTGCGATGGTTTCGCGGTGGTCGGCTTCCGTTGCTTCAGTCATGCCCTCGGGCGGCGGGGGCAAGGTTTCGAGGACCGTGTCGGGCTGGAGATAGGCGACATGGCGCGGGGTGAGGCGCATTTGTCGCTTTAGATCAGGCATTTTTTCTCCGTCTTCCCTCTCCCCTTGAGGGAGAGGGTGGATCGGCCGCAGGCCGAGACAGGTGAGGGGTTTATTGTCGCGGATGCCGCGCGTGCGGTTGGTCCAGCCATTCGAGCGTAGCTCTCATGGCTTTCTCGCCTAAATTCGCTCCACCGGAGCGAATTTGCCTACGGCACAACTCGAAACCCCTCATCCGGCGCTGCGCGCCACCTTCTCCCTCAAGGGGAGAAGGAAGAAAGTGAAGTAGTTCGTCGCTTTACTCAATACCGCCGTCGCCATGGCCGCCATGCTTCTTCTTGGTGACGGCGCGAGGCTCGTGGGTTTCGCCTGTGAGCGTCGACTTCCAGCGCGCCGCTTGAGCGAGGACGTTGATCGGCGCTGTGCCGCCATAGGATTTTCGCGCGGCCACTGAAGCTTCGACCGTCAGCACCTTGTGGATGCGGCTATCGATACGTTCATCGACGCTCTTGAAATCTTCGATGGTCAGGCCTTCGAGGCCGCAATTTTTCGACTCGGCGAGGGCGACGACCTGGCCGGTGATGTGGTGGGCATCGCGGAAGGGGATGTTCAGCTCGCGCACCAGCCAGTCGGCGACATCGGTGGCCGTTGAAAAGCCGGCCGAGGCCGAGGCGTGCATTTTTTCTCGGTTCGGCGCCATGTCGGAAACCATGCCGGTCATGGCGGCGAGGGACAGGGAAAGCGCGTCGAGGGCGTCGAAGGCGACTTCCTTGTCTTCCTGCATGTCCTTGGAATAGGCGAGCGGCAGGCCCTTCATGACGACCAGCAGAGAATTGAGCGAGCCCATGATGCGGCCGATCTTGGCGCGCACCAGTTCGGCCGCGTCCGGATTGCGCTTCTGCGGCATGATGGACGAGCCGGTGGTGAATTTGTCCGAAAGGCGGATGAAGCCGAACTGCGCCGAGGACCAGATGACCATTTCCTCGGCAAAACGGGAAAGGTGCATGGCGCAGATGGCTGCGGCGGCGAGGGTTTCGAGGATAAAATCGCGGTCGGCAACGGCGTCGAGCGAATTGGCGGTGGGGCGATCAAAGCCGAGGGCCGTGGCCGTCATGTCACGATCGATCGGGTAGGGGGTGCCGGCGAGGGCGGCGGACCCAAGCGGATTTTCGTTGAGGCGGCGACGCGCGTCGGTGAGGCGACCGGCGTCACGGCCGAGCATTTCGACATAGGCGAGGAGATGATGGCCGAAGGTGACGGGCTGGGCGTTTTGGAGATGCGTGAAACCGGGCAGGATGGTCTCGGCTTCTTCCTCGGCGCGTTTGACGAGGGTCAATTGCAGCGTGTGGATTTGCGCGACCAGGTGATCGATGGTGTCGCGGACATATAGCTTGAAATCGGTCGCAATCTGGTCGTTGCGAGAGCGGGCCGTATGGAGGCGGCCGGCGGCGTCGCCGATCTTTTCGCGGAGGCGCGATTCGACATTCATATGAATATCTTCGAGCGCCCGCGAGAATTTGAACGAGCCATTCTCGATTTCGGCGAGCACCTCGTCTAGACCCGCAAGGATCGCATCGCGATCGGCCTGCGTCAGTATGCCAGTGGCAGCGAGCATTGTGGCATGGGCTTTGGATCCGGCAATATCCTGGCGGAAAAGGCGCTGGTCGAAACCGATCGAAGCGTTGATTTCTTCCATGATGGCGTCGGGGCCGGAAGCGAAACGGCCGCCCCACATCTTGTTGCTCATCTTATGCCTTTCGGGAGGTACCCATGTCGGAAACCAGCCAGCCCAAACCAGCCCGCCGAACAGTGCCGGCGCTTCTGGTTGTGGGGGTCGCAGGTTTGGCGCTAGCTATAGCGGCGTGGATTTATCTCGGCAACACTGCCCAGGCCAAATCATGCCCCGCCAAGATCGCGCAGGCGCAGGTGGTCGATGCGGCAGCCACAGGTGAACTCGCCGCGCTAATGGGCACAGGGGAAGGCCGGGGCTATGCCGATATGGCGTTCAAGGACGAGAGCGGCAAGGCGATGACGCTGGCCGACTTTTCGGGCAAGTCGCTACTCGTCAATTTCTGGGCGAGCTGGTGCGTGCCCTGCCGGGAAGAAATGCCGGCGCTCGACGCGATTGCCGGCGAGTATAATTCGGACAAGTTCCAGGTCGTGCCGATCAATCTCGATATCGGAGAGGGCGGCCTCGGCAAGGCCGAAGAGTTTTTGGCCGAGGGAAAATTCCAGAACCTGCCGCTTTATGCCGACAATACGTTTGCCGCCTTCGATCGACTGAAGCGCGAGGCGGTGGCGGTGGGCCTGCCGGCGACGTTGCTGCTCGATCCCGAAGGGTGTGAGATCGCGGTGTTGCAGGGGCCGGCGGAGTGGAACAGCCGCGATGGCAAGGCGGTTATCGACGCGTTGATCGGGCTGAGGGGGTAACAGCCCACGGCTTCCGGATTTGATCCGGGATCCATCTCCAGATTTCAGGATGGGCCCCGGCTCAAGGCCGGGGTGACGACCGAGTTCTGGAACGTGCCTTAGTGCACTCGTGCCTAAACCAAAAGATCGACTTCCGCGCCATTGGTGGGCGTGAGCAGGGCTTTGCTCGGGGTTTCCGAGCGGGCTTCTTCGGCTTGGGCAGCGAGCATCTCGCCGCGGGATTTGGCGACCTGGGCGAGGAGCGAATTGGTGCTGGCGCCATCGCGGAGGGCGAGGCGGGTGACCATGGCATTTGGATTGGTAGCGATGGCGCTGGCCATCGGCGTTACGCCGATTTGTCGATCTGCGTGCCTTGACCGGGCGGGAGCACGGCCTGGGCCGGTTGCAGCAGCATGTCGAGAAGCTGGGTCTGCATATCGTGCTGCTTCTTTACGATCGCGATCTGGACCGACTGATGCGTCTGGGCGCTACGAGCCGCCGTGAGGCTGGAGGCGAGGTCGGTATCCATGGCTGATTGTCCTGACGCGATACTTACGAGACGCGGGTTAGGTTAAGGGTTTTGGGTAAAGAAAGTGTCTGCGGAACTCAGGCTTCGTGGCTCCTTACACCCCTCCCGGCCTCCTCGCCTGAATTCGCTCCGCTGGAGCGAATTCCCCAACGGGACGGGTCAGAGCCCATCAAGGGGGAGGTGTGGCGCTTGTGAGTGAGGGTCGTTTATCGCCCGCCGAAAAGCGGAACACTTTTGCGGCGCATCAGTGGGGCGAGGGCGATGCCGGCCAGGAAGCCGCCGATATGAGCCCACCAGGCGACGGGTTCGGTCGATCCTATAAGGACATAGAAAAGCTGGGTGGCGACCCAGAAGCCGAGCATCCAGAAGGCGGGGACGGGCAGCGGAATGGGAATGACGATGCGCGCGAGGACAAAGACGCGGGCATGGGGGAAGAGGAGGATATAAGCGCCCATGACACCGGCGACAGCGCCGGACGCGCCTATAAGAGGGCCATTGCCATCGAGGTTGAAGGCGAGATGGGCGAGCGCCGCAAGGACAGCGCAGGCAAAGTAAAAGGCGACGAAGCGAATGTGGCCCAGCGCATCCTCGATATTGTCACCAAAAACCCAGAGGAAGAGCATGTTGGTCAGGAGGTGCAGCCAATCGGCATGAAGGAAGGCATATGTAAGGAGTGTCGCCCAATCGGGGAGCCAGGGGAGCGGAGCGGGGTAGAGATCGCGGACGACGATCGGGATCATGCCGAAGCGAATGGCGGCCTCATCGATCGCCGAGGGCGGCATCAGCATCTGGATGAGGAAAATCAGGACGTTTAGGCCGATGAGGCCATAGGTGACGGTGGGGAAGCTGACATGGCGGTGCGGGTTGACGTCATGGAGGGGGAGGAACAGGGTTTTTCTCCTTTCGCCAAGACGTCAGTTGTTTGCATGGTGTGTCGGGGGCTCTCGACCACCCCCACCCAACCTCCCCCCCGAGGGAGAGGGGTGCTTCTGTAGGTGGGATGATGGCTTAGCCGCCGCGGCCGCCGAAGAAGAAGAGGGCGCCCATGAGCAGGATGATGGCGACGGCCTGGCCCATGACGCGGAGGCGCATCAGGCGCTGACTGGTGTTGGACGAGCCGCCCTTGGTCATGTTCCACAGGCCCATGCCGAGAACGATGACGACGAAAAGGAGGGCCAGCGCGATGCCGATATTGAGAAGAGTGTCCATAACGACCTGACTATGTGCGGCGATCAGCCCTGCATATAGGCGGAAAGGCGCTCCGCCAAGGCATCATAGATGGCACGAATGCGATGGGAGGTGAACAGTTCCCGATGTGTCGTCAGCCATATTGGGAGGGGCGGGATGGCCAGATCGATGGGCAGGATTTCAAGCCCCGGCGTTTGTCGCGCCAGATTGGCTTGGCCGAACCCGATGCCGAGCCCCGCACGGATCGCCTCCCAGAGATGGGGCTGGTCGTCGGAGCGGATGATGAAATTGTCGCGGGTCAGCGGAAAACCGAGCTTTTGGGCGTGGAGGATGATCGCGTCTGACCGGTCAAAGCCGAGGAGGTCGTGTTTCCAGAGCTCTTCGGCTTTCGTGGGCCGGCCGCGGCGCGCGAGGTAGCGCTGATGGGCGATAGGAACGACGGGAATATCGCCGAGGTGTTTGGTGACCAGTTCGAGCTGGGTGGGGCGGAACATGCGCACCGCGATATCGGCCTCGCGCATGAGGATATTGCCCGCAGCATCGGTCGGCACGATTTCGAGCGCGATGCGCGGATGCAGCATGCGAATGGCGTAGAGAATTTCGGGCAGCACATAGTTGGAAATCATGGTGCTTGCAGTGATGCGAACGGTGCCGCCGGTATCGTCCTGGGCGCCTTCGGCCATCATGGTGGCTTCGGCCAGTTCGCCTTTGGCGCGGGCAATGGGGCCGTAAAGTTTTAGGGCTGTTTCATTGGGCTTTAAACCGGAGAGGCTCCGCTCGAAGAGTTGAACGCCGAGTTGGTCCTCGAGCAGTTCAACATGGCGGCCGACTGTGGGCTGGCTGGATTTGAGCGCTCGCGCGGCACCGGACAGGGAGCCGTTTTCGATGACGGCCGCAAAGCTGCGCCACAGGGACCAGTCGGGCTCTCTATTCATGGGTGAATATCAAATCTCGGATTTTGCGCAATCGCTATAAATATCTGTAGCGCGCAGAGTGAGCTTCAGCAATCGCACAATGGAGCTGAAGAATGAGCAAGGGTAAGGTGACTGTCCTCGGCAGCAATGGCCATATCGGGAATGCGGCGATGATCGCGTTTCGCGATGCGGGGTGGGAGGTTACGGGACTGGGGCGGACAAATCGGCGTCCGGTCAGCGGCACGACGTTTGTCGCGGGTGATGCGGATGATGTCGGCGTGGTGCGGGCCGCGATCGCGGAAGCTGATGTCGTCGTCCATGCGCTCCACCTGCCCTATGACCAATGGGGCAATGGCCGCTCGGAAAAGCAGTTGCAAGTGGTGATCGATGCGCTGGGGACGAGCGGCAAGACGCTGCTGTTTCCGGGCACGATTTACAACTATCGCGCCGGGGACCGGGTCGTTTCGCCCGCGACGCGGCAGAGTGCCGAGGCGCCGCGCGGGGAGATCCGCATCAAACTCGAAACCATGCTGCGGGAGGCTGCAGCGGCGGGCAAGTTTCAGACGATCATTTTGCGCGGCGGGGATTTTTATGGGCCGGGCAATCGCGGCGAATGGTTCGGCGATGGCATGCTGATGGATCTGGGCAAGGGCCGGATCTATCACATGGGCGATCTCGATATGCGCCATAGCTGGGCCTATCTGCCCGATCTGGCGCGAGCCTTTGCGGTGCTGGCCGAAAAGCGCGAGAGTTTGCAGGCGTTCGAGAATTTCCACTTTGCCGGCCATTGGGTCGCGCATCGCCAGGTGATGGCGGCGATCGAAGCCGCCCTGCCGCAAAAGGTGAAGGTGGAAGCTTTCCCCTGGTGGGGATTGGCGATGATGGGGCTGGTCAATCCCGTGATGCGGGATCTGCACCGCATGCGCTATCTCTGGACCCATGAGATGGAGCTGGTCGATCCGCGCCTCGAATCGATATTGGGCGGGGGGTTCTTGACGCCGTTCGAGGTGGCCGTGGCGGCGACAGTGGAGGAGTTTGTGGAGGCGAAGAAGGCGGCTTGAGTTAGGAAGAAGGCCCCCTCAACCGCCGGCTTTGCCGTCGACCTCTACCCCAGAGGGAGAGGTGTCGCTTCGCGACTTTTTTAAAAGCCGACGGCCCGCTTCACATCGTCGGCGGTCCAACCCTCGCTGCGCAGATCGGCGAGGGTTTGGCTGTTTTTGGATTTGGAGAGCTTTTGGCCATCGTGGTCGAGGAGGAGGCGGTGGAAGTAATAGATGGGCGTCGCATAGCCCAGCAGCATCTGGAGGAGGACGTGAATATCGGTGGCCGCTTCCATGTCACGGCCGCGGGTGATGTGGGTGATGCCCTGGGCGGCGTCGTCGACCACCACGCTGAGGTGATAGCTGGTGCCGATGTCCTTGCGCTGAAGGACGACGTCGCCCCAGCGCTGGGGACGGGCGTAGCGGATCTGGGGGCGGTCGGTCAGCGTCGGGCCGATAACAGTATAGGTCAGCATGCCGGCTTCCTCGATCGCGAGATCGGTATGGAGGCGGAACTGGACGGGGTCGCCACGCTCGAAGCGCTCGATGCGCTCGGCATTGGAGAGATGTTTGCAGGTGCCGGGATAGATCGGCGCGCCATCGGGATCGGTGGCGTCGGCATGGGCGGCGATCTCGGCGCGGGTGCAGAAGCAGGGATAAATCAGATCACGCTGGCGCAATCGGTTCGCAGCCTCCGCGTAAACTTCGAAGCGCTTGGACTGGATCATGACCGGTTCGGGCCAGAAGAGGCCAAGCCAATGGAGGTCCTCGACAATCGCGTCGGTAAATTCGGGTTTACAGCGGTTGATGTCGATGTCTTCGATGCGCAAAAGCGCAGTGCCGCCCCAGGTTTTGGCGGCCGTCCAGGTGACGAGTGCGGACAGGGCGTGGCCGAGATGGAGGCGTCCGTTCGGGCTTGGGGCGAAGCGAAGAAGTGGTTTTGACATGGTTATTGCAGTTAGCACTTTCGCGCTGGGCGCGTCACCGCGGATCGACACGCCGGAGGGCGTTGCGGCCCATCTCGATAGCCTGATGGCTTTGGTGCCTCAGCTCATTCCCATGCGTGAGCGGGTCGGTGCGGTATTGCCGCGGGTCAATCCCAAGGGTTTTGCCGGCATGGCCAAGGTGATTTGCGGGCAGCAGCTTTCGGTGCAAAGCGCGGCGGCGATTTGGGGTCGGTTTTCCCTTTTGCCCGGAGCATTGGAGCCCGAGAGTTATTTGCTGCTCGACGAGGAGACTGTGCGGGGCGCCGGGTTTTCGCGCGGAAAATATGTTGCGGTGCGGACGATTGCCGAGGCGGTGGCGGCAGGGGAACTCAACTTTGCCGAGGTGGATGCGCTGCCGGCAGAGGAAGCGATCAAGGCGCTGGTTGCGCTCAAGGGTATCGGGCCATGGACGGCTGAGGTCTATCTGCTCTTTTGCGCTGCGCATCCCGACATTTTTCCCGCCGGAGACCTGGCGCTCCTCAAGGCCGTGCATCACGGTCTCGAGCTTGACGCGCGACCGACGATCAAGGAAATGATCGGGCTTGCCGAGAGCTGGTCGCCGCATCGCTCGGCGGCGGCCTTATTGTTCTGGCGCTATTTCGCGATGATGCGGGACCGGGAAGGAATTCTTCTATGACCAAGCTTTCGGGTCCGATGATGGCGCCGAAGAATGGGCAGGCGCCGGACAGCGCAGTGGTGCTGCTGCATGGCTATGGTAGCGATGGCAACGACCTCATCGGCCTCGCGCCGCACTGGCAGAGCCTGCTGCCGGGCGCGCTGTTCGTTGCGCCCAATGCGCCGACGCCAACGGGCATGAGCGGGTTTCAATGGTTTTCGATCGACTGGACGGGTGATCGCGTCGCGGGGCGGCAGCGGGGCATTCTGGAAGCGCGGCCGGTGATCGAAGAATTCCTGCGCGATCTCTGGGCCCAGACTGGCATTGCGCCCGAGCGCACAATTCTCGCTGGCTTCAGCCAGGGTGCCATGATGGCGCTTCATACCGGAACGGCGCTCAAGGCGCGGTTGATGGGTGTCATCGGTTTTTCTGGCGCCTATCTACCGCCCGAGGGCCTCGGCGGCGACACTATGGCCAAGCCGCCGATCTGCCTTGTCCATGGGGATATGGATCAGGTGGTCGATCCCAATCTCTCAAGCGACGCCAATGCCGTGCTGACCAAAGCCGGTTTTGATGTGAGCTATCACGTCAGCCGCGGCGTGGGGCACGGGATTTCGCCTGATGGACTCAGCTTTGCCAGCGATTTCATAGCGAAAATTGCCGCGAAATAAGTCCTTCATCCCCGCTTCACAGCCCTGACACAAAGGGCTTACTATAAAGGGGCTATGGACTTTACAGATTCCCGCTTCGGGAGACTCTCGTGACCATCCATGTGTCGCCTGAGGCCTGTCCCGCTCTCGTGTTGAACGCCGATTTTCGGCCGCTCAGCTATTACCCGCTCTCGCTATGGTCGTGGCAGGACGCGATCAAGGCGGTGTTCCTCGAGCGGGTCAATATCGTCTCGCTCTATGACACGGTCATCCACTCGCCCAGCTTCGAAATGCGGCTGCCGAGCGTCGTGTCGCTCAAGGATTATGTGAAGCCGGCGCGGCATCCGGCCTTTACCCGCTTCAACGTTTTTCTGCGTGATCGCTTCCAGTGCCAATATTGCGGCTCACGCGATGACCTGACCTTCGATCACGTCATTCCGCGCTCAAAGGGCGGGCTGACGACGTGGGAAAACGTGGTGGCGGCCTGTGCGCCATGCAATCTCAAGAAGGCAAACCGTTTACCGAGCGAGATCAAGATGTTCCCGCATCAGGCGCCGTTCGCGCCAACGGTGCATGATCTTCATAATAACGGTCGCGCGTTCCCGCCGAACCATTTGCACAAGAGCTGGCTCGATTATCTCTATTGGGACATCGAGCTCGAGCCCTGAGGGCATCGATGGTCATGCGGACTTGCTGCAAGCCCATCCAATAACTATTATTGGATGGAGTTTGCAGGAGATATCGACATGGCGATCAGTGCGGATCTGGGTGCGACGCTCGAAAAGGTCGTGAACGATCTTGTCGAAAACGGGCGGTATAATTCCAAGAGCGAAGTTCTGCGCGAAGGTGTGCGGCTGGTGCAAGAGCGCGAGGCGCGATTGCGGGAACTGGACGAGAAGATCGCTGTAGGGCTAGCGCAAGCTGACGCTGGATTGCTTATACCTGCAGAAGAAGTTTTTGCCGAGCTTCGGCAACTCGTTGCCGACCTGGCCAAGAAAGCTTCTTGATGGTTGTTCAGCTCACCCCGGCCGCCGTCGAGGACCTTGCTGATATCGCGCGATTTATTGTGGTCGACAGCCCCAGTCGTGCGGCCAGTTTCGTCCAGGAACTGGTCGAGGCTTGTGAAGGGCTAGCGGACCACCCCGAGCGATTTGCAATGTTAGATCGCTATGAACACAAGGCTTTGCGGCGACGACCGATTGGACAATATCTGATCGTCTACCGCATCCTGAATTCGGGCGTCGAGGTTATCCGCGTGCTTTCGGCCTGGCAGGATCTTGATGACGCTTTGGACGGCCTTTAGCCCTTCCTCCGCGCTTGAAACAGCATCGCGGCGATTAGGAGCACCACCATCGCCAGAGAGATCAGGGCGTTGTAGCCGGCGAGGGAAATGCCGAGGAAGCGGAACTGGACGACGTCGCAGCCGATGACGGGCGTCATGTTGTTGAGCTGATCAAAGCTCATGGGGCCGCCGACGCCAGTGCAGGCCGTGGGGCCGGGCCAGAAACGCCATTCGACGCCGGCGTGGTAGGCGCCCATATAGGTGCCCCAGGCAAAGATCGCGGTGGCGATGGCCATGGCGGTGTACCAGACGGGCAGCGGCAGGCGGTTCCAGAGAATGAAGATCAGCGCGAGAAGCGGCAGGCCCCAATAGTAGGCAAGGCGTTGTTCGAGGCAGAGCTCGCAGGGCTGCAGGCCCCCGATATATTGGCTGCCAAGGGCGCCCAGAATGGTCGCGAAGCCGAGGAAGAATGCTGCGCCGGTGGCGAGTTTGTCGAGGGGGCGGGAGGCCAGAGTTGCCATGAATATTCTCAAGTGACGCTTGGAGTGGGTGCGATAGCTCCGCTTTACGGCAAAAACCAGCGGAGCACGGGGACGTGATCACATCTTTAGGGTGATGCCGAGCTTGGCTGCGAGTGCCATGGCGTTTGCCGGCGCGTGCAGTTTGTCCTCGTGGACGAAGTAGGCATAGGTGTCCACGCCCGCATCGCGCCAGCCGGTGATGGTTGTGGCGAGATCGTTGATGTCCGCGTCCTCGTAACCACTGGCGTCCGGCCGGGCTGGGCCTTGCAGGCGGCAATAGGCGAAATCGGCGGTCAGGTCACGGTTGGGGTTGTCGATCGTATCGGCGATGACGCGGGCGACGTTGTGTTCGCGCAGCAGCGCATCGACCTCTGCCGTATAAAAGCTCGGATGGCGCATTTCCACGGCGTGCCGGAAATTAGTGAGGCCATTAGCCTCAAGATAGGGCGGGGCCTTAGTGCCGTCCGCTTTGCTGGCCAAAGCGAGATAACTGTCGATGTCGCGGGGCAGAGCAGCAAGGAAAGCTGAAAAGCTTGCGGGATCGCAGCTGAGATTGGGCGGCAACTGCCAGACAAAGGGCCCGAGGCGATCTCCAAGCGCAAGCGGGCCGGAGGCGAAGAAACCGGCGAGGGCTTCGGTCACGTTCTTGAGCCGCTTGATATGGGTGACAAGCTGCGGGCCTTTGACCGAGAACTGAAACCCTTCAGGCGTCTCGGCGGCCCATTTCGCAAAGCTTTCGGGATTCTGGTTGCCGCGAAAGGTCGCGTTGATCTCGATGCTGGTCAGATGCCGGCTGGCATAGTTGAGTTCTTTTTTCTGCACGAGCCCTTCGGGAAAGAAGGTGCCGCGCCAGGGCGCAAAGACCCAGCCTGCCGTACCTGTGTGGATCGTTCCCGTTTTGCTCATGTGCACTCCCCTTTGCCCCGAGCTTGGCTGAGAGCGATGTGATTGGCAATCTCGGCTTGTGATCGGGGATGGTCAGGATCTGGTAATGCTTTTTTGCCTTATTGGTCCTTATGGTGAACGAAGTCTTTCGGGGGACGGATTGCGCGTGAACAAGCTTTTGTCGACTGCCGCCTTCGCCTTGCTGGCCAATTCCGCATTGGCCTGCGAGAGCCTCGACATGATGCCCGGCGGGACGATCGTCGAAGTGACCGATGGCGACACGGTGGTTCTGAACGATGGGCGCAAGGTGCGGCTGATCGGGACGCAGGCGCCAAAACTACCGCTCGGCCGGGAAGGTTTTGAGACCTGGCCGCTGGCGCCCGAAGCGCAAAAGGTGCTGTCCGATCTTTCGCTCAACAAGCCCGCTCGGCTCGGTTTTGGTGGCGAACGCATCGACCGCTATGACCGCGCGCTGGCGCATCTCTTCGTCGAGACGGCATATGGGGAAATCTGGGCGCAGCTTTTCATGGTCGAACAGGGCTTGGCGCGGGTCTATTCGTTCCCCGACAATCGCGCCTGTCTCGATCAGCTTTTTGCCGCCGAGGCGCGGGCGCGCACGGAGCGGCTTGGCATTTGGAGCAATCCCTATTACAGCGTGCGGGCGGCGGACCGACCGGACGAGTTGCTGAATCGGGTTGGACATTATGAGCTGGTGGAAGGCAGGGTTTTCCTCGCCGACCGGTCTGGCTCTCGTGTCTACCTCAATTTTGGCCGCTTCTGGAAAGAAGACTTCACCGCTGTGATCGAGGCTCCAGCCCTACGCCTTTTCGAGGCGGATGGCATGGATCCGACGGTGCTTGAGGGGGCGCTGGTTCGCATTAGAGGATGGGTGGACGATCGGGATGGTCCACGCATCGAAATCACCCATCCCGAGCAGATCGAGGTTTTGGCGACGCGATGACGGCGCTTTCTCTATCCAAGTCACTGCGCCTCGGCGCCCTAGCTTTGTCCGTCCTGGCTGTCGCGTCGTGCTCGTCGCTGACCGGGAAGTCTGTTGCCGTCACCAAGACCGGCGACAATCCCGCACCCATGGTCGTGCCGGAAGGCACGGAGCCCGATGATGTCGTCATCGGACGCCGCGAGCATCCGCGGATCATCGCCGCCTATGGCGGGGTCTATTCGGACCGCGAAGCCGAGATTATGGTGGCGCGGATCGTCGGGCGCCTTTTGGCGGCGGCCAATCAGCCCAATGCGCAATTCCAGGTGACGATTCTCGACACGTCCGAGGTCAATGCCTTCGCTCTGCCGGGCGGCTATATCTATGTGACGCGCGGAATTCTCGCGCTGGCTTCAGATACGAGCGAGCTGGCAGCGGTTCTGGCGCATGAAATTGCCCACGTGACGCTGCGTCATGCGCGCGCGCGTACGGACAAGACACGGACGACGCAGATCGTCGATCGCGTCATCACCGGGATTTTTGGTGGCGACACATCGACGGATGCGACCGCCAACCGGACGCGAGAATCGCTGGCGGCCTTTGGTCAGCAGCAGGAACTTGAAGCCGATCGCGAAGGCATCAAGTTTGCCGGCAAGGCGGGTTTTGATCCGCAGGCCGCGGCGCGCTTCCTTGGCGTAATGAGCCGGTTTGCGACATTCTCGGCCGGCGAGAATGCGGGCGACAACGGGTTCCTCTCGTCGCACCCCTCGACGCCGCAGCGTATTCAAAAGGCCATGGAAACCGCCCAGCAGATGTTTGGGACGGCGCCTGTCGGCGAGACGGATCGCGCAGGCTATATGGCTGCGATCTCAGGGCTTGCCTTTGGCGACAGCCCATCGCAGGGCTCGATCGTCGGCAATCGGTTCATCCAGTCGGGTTCGAAGTTCACCTTTACCGTGCCGCAGGGCTATACGCTGCAGACGGCGCAGAGCGCGGTGGTTGGCGTTGCCGGCGATGGCGAAGCGGTGCGCTTCGACAGTGCCGATGTGCAACCCAACATGCCGCTGACGGATTATCTGAAATCCGGCTGGATCGCCGGGCTCAAGTCCGAGACGGTCACCTCGCACACCTATAACGGGATCGAGATGGCTTCGGGCCTGGCGCAGACCGAGCAATGGTTCTTCCGCGTTGCCGTGATGCGGCTCGATGGGGCGGTCTATCGGTTCATTTTTGCCGCCAAGGCCGATAGCCAGCGTTTTGCCGCGGGGGCCGATGCGACCATCAAGAGCTTCCGTCGTGCCGAAGCCGGCGATCTCAACCAGATCCGCAAGCTCTCTATGCGCGTGGTGACGGCCAAGGCCGGCGATACGGCAGACAAGCTCGCCGCGCAGATGTCCGGCGTTCCGGGTGGCCGCGACCTCTTCTACATCCTCAACAACCTTTATCCGGGCGATCCGGTCAAGGTTGGCGAGCGCTATAAGGTCGTGGGGCCGAACTAGGGTGTGTGGGTATTCAGGTGATGGTTGGCTGCAAACACCAGTTTTCTGCGCTTCCGGTGCTCACGTACCCAAACGTACGCTCCGCTCCGGGTCTTGAAAACCGCCGTTTTCTCCTAACCCTGACCTGAATCCCCACACACCCTAGGCCCTATTAGAGCAAATCACAGAGAGCCGCGATGAGCGGTTCGTCGGCGGGCGGCATGGGGTAATCGCGTAGCGCCTGCGGGCGGACCCATTTGAGCGCTTTGTGCTCATTGGTCTGCGGCGTGCCCTGCCAGCGGCGACAGACATAGAGCGGCATCAGGAGATGCATGTGCTCATAGGAATGGCTGGCGAAAGAGAGGGGCGCCAGACAGGCTTCCTTGGTCTCGACGGCCAATTCCTCGCGCAGTTCGCGGATGAGTGCTGCCTCGGGCGTTTCGCCTTGTTCGACCTTGCCACCGGGAAATTCCCACATGCCTGCCATATGCTTGCCTTCAGGGCGCTGGGCGATGAGGACGCGGCGGTCGGCGTCGACGAGAGCGCAGGCAACGACCAGCAGGATGGGCTTGGCTTCACTCACTTGACCGCTCCCGGGATGCGATAGGTGTAATCGTATTGATGGGTGAAGCCGAGCTTTTGGTAGAGCGCCTGGGCGCCGGGATTATCGGCCTGGACATTTAGAGCCGCGGTTTTCGCACCCTTGGATTTGGCCCAGTTAAGGCCCGTCTGCATCATGGCGGCGGCTAGGCCCTGGCGACGGCGGGTCGGGTCGGTGACGACATTGCCGG
The DNA here is from genome assembly GCF_032907385.1 of Devosia sp. BK. NCBI lineage: Bacteria > Pseudomonadati > Pseudomonadota > Alphaproteobacteria > Hyphomicrobiales > Devosiaceae > Devosia > Devosia sp. BK. Next base: position 76,865 of record NZ_JAIMBX010000002.1, on the reverse strand, counting down.
TGATGACGATGCCATTGGAAATGGCCATTAGGCCAGAGGCGACGGGCTCGCCATCCCGATAGACGACGATGCCGGTTGCCGGCACGGCCATGACGCCGAGAAGGGCCTTCATGCCGGCAAGGACTGGCTCGGGATAATTCTGGAGCTTTTGCTGGACCGCGATGAATGCAGGATCGAGCACGGAGAAGAGCTTTGCCTCGCTGTCGGGCTCGTGGTCGGCGATGGGCATCGCATAGAGATAGGAATGATCGATCGTATCCCAGCCGGCGTCGTCGAGCGCTTCGTTGAGCGCCGGGGCCGAAAGCGGGGTGATCCGGAAAACCGGCTTGACGCCGCGGACGACGAGCCAGGAACTGGCGCCGATGATGCGATCTTCGACATCGGCGTCGTCATTGGGGTCAAAGCACTGCACGGAATTGGCCCGCTTGGTGTAGCCGCCGGCGGCGCGGCGCACCCAATTGCCGTCCCACTTCACCTCGATGCCGGGCCAGGCTTCTAGGCCGGCGCGTTCGAAGGTTTCGACGGAGGGGAGGGGGGGCTGGGTCATGATTTTCTTCGTTTCTCGGCAAAACCACCCGCTGTCATCCCGGCCTTGAGCCGGGATCCATCTTGAGATCTCAGGATGGGCCCCGGCCTTCGCCGGGGTGACATCGCGTGGGTGGCGGCCGTGGGCTCTTACCCTCAGCTTTTATCGTCTCTGAAAATCAGCTCCGATAATCGCCGTTGATGGTGATGTAACCGTGGGTGAGGTCACAGGTATAGACGGTGGCCGAGCCGGTGCCGAGGCGGAGGGAGACGGTGACTTCAAGCTCTTCGCCTTTCATATAGGCGGAGGTGGCGGCTTCGTCATAGACGGCGGCGCGTTCGCCGTTTTCAGCGACGAGCAGGTCGCCGAAGCGAATGGCGAGGCGGTCGCGATCGGCGGGTTCGCCGGCCTTGCCCACGGCCATGACGACGCGGCCCCAGTTGGCGTCTTCGCCGGCAATAGCGGTTTTGACCAGCGGGCTATCGGCAATGGACTTGGCGATGCGGAAGGCGGAGGCGTCGTCGGTGGCACCTTCGACATTGACGGCGACCTGCTTGGTGGCGCCTTCGCCATCGCGGACGGTGAGAATGGCGAGTTCAAAGAGAACATCGAAAAGCGCTTCGCCAAAGATTTTGGCGCGCGGATCGTCAATGCTCGTGATCGGATCGAGCTTGGCCTTGCCGGTGGCAAAAGCGAGGAGCGTGTCCGAGGTCGAGGTGTCGCTGTCGACGGTGATCGAATTAAAGCTCTTCTGGACGTGCTTGGAGAGCAGCGCCTGCAGAACCGGGGCGGCGATCGGCATGTCGGTGACGACAAAGGAGAGCATGGTGGCCATATCGGGCGCGATCATGCCCGAGCCCTTGGCGATGCCATTGATCTTGACCTCGACCCCGTCGATGTCGAGCACGGCGCCCGAGAGTTTGGGGAACGTGTCGGTGGTCATGATGGCCTTGGCCGGCTCGATCCATGGGGTCTGGGTGAGGCGCGTCGCGGCTTCATCGAGCACGCCGGCAAACTTGGCGGCAGGGAGAGGCTCGCCGATGACGCCGGTCGAGGCCAGAAAAATCTCATTGGTCGAGCAGCCGAGCGCCTTGGCGGCATAGTCGGCCGTGAGCTGAACGCTTTCCTTGCCCTTAGCGCCGGTAAAGGCATTGGCATTGCCCGAATTGACGACGAGGCCACGGGCCTTGCCACCAGGCAGGTTGGCGCGGCACCAGTCGACGGCAGCCGAGGAACATTTCGAGCGGGTCAGAACACCGGCAGCCGTCGTGCCTTCGTCGAAGGTCATCAGCAGGACGTCGGTGCGGTTCTTGTACTTGATGCCGGCTTCGGCGGTGGCGAAGCGCACGCCATCGATTGCCGGCAGGTCCGGATAGGATTTCGGGGCAAGCGGGGAAACCGGATGGGCAGCCATGGCAAAACCTTGAGCGGTAAAATGACCGTCCCGGTTTGCCCGATTAGTATGACGGGTGCAAGGCTTGGTGGGTTTTAGGGGTGAGGGAGCGTTGGGGGCCTATTGATAGATCCCCCTCATCCGCCCTGCGGGCAGCTTCTCCCCGAGGGGGAGAAGAATAAAAGGTGGCCCACCTTTTCCCCTCCCTCTCGGGGAGAGGTGGCTCGGCGCAGCCGAGTCGGTGAGGGGGAAGCTTTGCGGCCTTACGCCGCTACTCTCTTCTTGCCGGCAATGAAGGCGCCGAAACGGGTGGTGATGAAGGGGACGATAAAGAAAACGATGGTCGTCGCCATGAACGGCACGAGGATCATGCTGCGCTGCCAAAATTCCCAGCCGGGGGTGACAGCAGCAACGATGGTCGCGTAAACAACGACCACGGGGTAGACCGCAAAGGTCATCAGGACGGCCATGCGGGCACGGGCGGGAAAGGACATAGGAACCTCTATCGAAACGGTACGTTCCGTTAAATAACGAAACGAGCCGTTTCGTTCAAGTCTTTTCTTTGAGATTATTTCGGCCCATATAGACGCCATGACCAGCACGGCTGAACCAGACGAAAACACCAGGCGATCGATCGGCGCGCGGCGTAATCCGGCGAGCCAGGAAGCGATCCTCGATGCGGCGCAGGAAATCCTCAACGAAGAGGGGATTGCCGGTTTTTCCATCGAGGCCGTGGCACGGCGTGCGCGTGCGGGCAAGCCGACGATCTATCGCTGGTGGCCCAATCGCACGCTGCTGATGCTCGATGTCTATCAGCGGTTCAAGAATGCGCGAGGCTTTCCCGATACGGGGTCGGTGCGCGGCGACCTGATATCGCTCCTTGAAAATCACCTGCTCGGCTTCTGGAAGGATAGCCTTTGCGGCACGGTCTACCGCGCCATCATTGCCGAGGCGCAGAACGATGCCGATGCGGCTGCCGCGCTCTTTGCCTATCAGACAGAGCGCAAGAAAACGACGGCGGTGATCATCGAGCGGGCCAAGGCGCGGGGCGAGTTGGCTCCGGAGGTCAATGGCGAATTGATCATCGACATGATCATCTCCTTTGCCTGGCACCAATTGCTGATCAACCGGCTCGAAGAGGCGATGGGCTCGATCGAGGGCGTCGTCGACGGCATGCTCATGGGCTGCGCGGGCTATAACCCAGCCTGACAATTGCCCAAACAAAAAGGCCACCCGGTCGAAACCGAGTGGCCAAAATTGCAAAAACTCAAAAACTACTGCTGAGCGGCTTCGCCTTCGGCGGGCGCGGCGGCAGCGGCGTCCTGGGCGTCCATGGCGGCCTTGAGTTCCGGGTCGGTGACATCGACGGTGACGCCGTTCATCAGCTCGGCGACCTTTTCATTGAAAACGCGCATCAGGACCTGCTGCTGGAGCTGCGGCGCAACCTGTTCGAAGGCTGGCGGCTGGCTTTCGCGCTTTTCTTCGAGCTTGATAATGTGGAAGCCGAACTGGGACTGCACCGGCGCCGAGATGTCGCCGGGATTGGCGAGGGCAAAGGCGGCGGTTTCAAATTCAGGGACCATCATGCCCTTGGAAAAGAAGCCGAGGTCGCCGCCATTGGCGCCTGAACCTGGATCGATCGACTTTTCCTTGGCGATGGTGGCGAAATCAGCGCCGCCCTTGAGCTCGGCTTCGATGGCGTCAGCTTCTTCCTTGGTCTCGACCAGGATATGGGCTGCGTGAATTTCTTCCTGCGGCTGGAACTGGGCGACATACTTATCGTATTCGGCGCGAACCTGTTCTTCGGTGACGCCGGCAGCGATGGCATCGGCGAAATAGGCGCGGCGGAGCGCCCGGTCCTTGAGATATTCAAGGCGCTGAGCAAAGAGCGGGGTCTGGTCCATGCCGGCAGTCTTTGCAGCACCGGCCATGACCTTCATGTCGATGAGGACGCGAAGGAGAAATGCCCGGCGTTCGGATGCCGGCATCTGCGCGATGTCCTGGGCCAGGTCTTCGGCGGCAAAGTTGAGATCGGCTTCGGTGATCTCGTCATCGCCGACCTTGGCGACGACAGTTTCCGGCGCGACTGGGGCAGGTGCCTCGGCGGTGGGAGCGGCCGGTGCGGCAGCATCCTGAGCGAAGGCGCCCAGCGTCGGCGCAGCGCCAATGAGAGCGGCAAGGCAAAGGGTGCGCATCAGGCGCGAGGAAAACTTCATCATGAACGTCCTGGATCTCCTGGGCCGGCCAGCGGGCCGGGCATGATCAATCGGGGCAGCGGGGCCCAAAGCGCGCCTTGCCTCACATAACAAGGGGGCCAAATTGTGCCGCTTTCCGGTCGGTTTGGGCTGGTGCCGAGGCGCCAGCGGGGCCGGGCGAGAAAGGTGTGGCCCATTTCGCCAACATTGACAAGACAGGACCCCACTCTTACATCTCAGCCGCTTTTTCAAAGCGTGGAGCAGGGGCCGTTTGTCGCTGCTTTCCACGGATCAATCCACACGGGGAGCCAAAAGGGCCTCCCAGAGTTGTGACGAGGCGAGATGGGCCGATGGCGCCCTTGGTTCATTCGCATGAATGAACCAGGTCTTTGTTTCAAACGTTTTCGACTTGAAGAAGTGAGGTTCACTTTTTCTGAAAGCGTTCCGGTGCAAGCTGCCCGCCCCTTTCGCCACGCCACAGAAATTGAAGGATGAACACCCATGGCTCTCGCTTCGCTCGCCCGGCGGATTTTCGGATCGCCGTCGGATCGGCAGGTCAAGCGCTATCAGGGCAAGGTGGCTGCGATCAACGCGCTCGAGCCCGAACTGGCCAAATTGAGCGACGATGAACTGCGCGCCCGGACCGAAGAGTTCAAGGCGCAATTGGCTCAGGGTGCTGACCTCGAAGACCTGATCGTTCCCGCCTTCGCCACCGTCCGCGAAGCCTCCAAGCGCGTGCTCGGCATGCGCCACTTCGACGTGCAGCTTATCGGTGGCATGGTGCTCAACGATCGCGCCATCGCTGAAATGCGCACCGGCGAAGGCAAGACCCTCGTCGCGACCCTTGCGGTTTATCTCAATGCCCTGACCGGCAAGGGCGTCCATGTCGTGACGGTCAACGATTATCTCGCCCGCCGCGACGCGAGCTGGATGGGCCAGATCTACAATTTCCTCGGCCTCTCCTACGGTATCATCGTCCATGGCCTGACCGACCAGCAGCGGCGCGAAAGCTATGCCGCCGACATCACCTACGGCACCAATAACGAATTCGGCTTCGACTACCTGCGCGACAATATGAAATATGCGCGCAACCAGATGGTGCAGCGCGGGCACGCGTTTGCCATCGTCGACGAAGTCGACTCCATTCTCGTCGACGAAGCGCGTACGCCGCTGATCATTTCGGGTCCATCCGAAGATCGCTCCGAGCTTTATATCAAGATCAATGCGCTGATGCCGATCATCGGCGAGGGCGATTTCGAACTCGATGAAAAGCACCGCTCTGCGACCTTTACCGATCAGGGCGTCGAAAAGCTCGAAGCGGCGCTGGCCGAAGCGGGACTGCTCAAGAGCGAGTCCATGTATGACGTCGAGAACGTCGCGCTCGTGCACCACGCCAATTCGGCGCTGCGCGCACACAAGCTCTTCCGCAAGGACAAGGACTACATCACCCGCGACACGCCAGAAGGCGGCGAGGTGGTGATCATCGACGAATTCTCCGGCCGCATGATGCCGGGTCGTCGTTATTCCGAAGGCCTCCACCAGGCGCTGGAAGCCAAGGAAGGCGTCAAGATCCAGTCGGAAAACCAGACGCTCGCCTCGATCACCTTCCAGAATTATTTCCGCCTCTATGAAAAGCTCGCCGGCATGACCGGTACGGCCTCGACGGAAGCGGAAGAATTCGCCGACATCTACAATCTCGGTGTCGTCACCATCCCGACCAATCTGTCGGTGCAGCGTATCGACGAAGACGATGCGATCTATCGCACGGCGGCGGAAAAGTTCGATGCCATTGCCGACCTGATCAAGGAATGCCAGGAGCGCGGTCAGCCGGTGCTCGTCGGCACGACCTCCATTGAGAAGTCGGAAATGCTCGCTGACATTCTTCGCAAGAAGAACGTTGGCAAGATGAACGTGCTCAATGCGCGTCACCACGAGCAGGAAGCCTTCATCGTCGCCGATGCGGGCCTTCCTGGTGCCATCACCATCGCGACGAATATGGCGGGCCGTGGTACCGATATTCAGCTCGGCGGCAATCTCGAAATGCGCATCGAGCGCGAGGCCGGCGAGCTTGAAGGCGAAGCACGCGAAGCCAAGATCGCCGAGATCAAGGCAACGATCGCCGAAGAGAAGGCCAAGTCGCTTGCGGCTGGTGGCCTGATGGTGATCGGCACCGAGCGGCATGAAAGCCGCCGTATCGACAATCAGCTCCGTGGCCGTTCAGGCCGTCAGGGCGATCCAGGCCATTCGAAGTTCTATCTGTCGCTTCAGGATGACTTGATGCGCATTTTCCCGGTGGATTCTATGGATTCCATGCTGGGCAAGCTTGGGCTCGAACAGGGCGAGAGCATTACCCACCCATGGGTGACCAAGGCCATCGAGCGTGCGCAGGGCAAGGTCGAAAGCCGCAACTTCGATATCCGCAAGAACATCCTCAAATATGATGACGTGATGAACGATCAGCGCAAGGTGATCTTCGAACAGCGTCTCGAATTCATGGATGCCGAGGACGTCAGCGAAACCGTCACCGAAATGCGCCATGACGTGGTCGACAATATCGTCGCCAAGTCCATTCCGCCGCGTGCCTATCCCGAGCAGTGGAATGCCGAGCAGCTGCAGGCTGACGCCAAGGCCTATCTCAACGTCGATGCGCCGATCAGCGAATGGGCCAAGGAAGAGGGCATCGAGGCGGTAACCGTCGAGACCCGCATTCGCGACGCTGCCGATGCCGTCATCGCGGCCAAGAACGAGGCCTATGGCGAGGTGATGCGCCAGGTGGAGAAGTCCGTCCTGTTGCAGTCGATCGATGGCCTGTGGCGCGAGCACCTCGTATTGCTCGACCACCTCTCCAAGGTCGTCGGCTGGCGCGGTATCGCCCAGCGCGATCCGCTGACCGAATACAAGCAGGAAGCCTATGAGCTCTTCCAGGGCCTGCTTTCGGGCCTCCGCGAGCAGGTCACGCAGCAGATGAGCCATATCCAGATCCAGATGCGTCAGCCTGAGCCGCCGCCGATGCTTGATCTAACAAAGCTCGAAGAGACCCATATCGACCCGACGACCGGGGAGAATGATGCGGTGGGCGACGATTCCGACGTCGGCGCGCTGGCGCCGCTCGATCCGAAACTGCTGGTCGGCCTCTCGCGCAATGCGCCTTGCCCCTGTGGTTCGGGCAAGAAGGTCAAGCACTGCCACGGCGCGTTTGTCTGATTTGTCGGGTTTTGAAGTTTGGGGCTCCGGAGATTTACGGGGCCCTTTTTGTTTTTTGAAGGGATCCCCCTCACCCGTCTCGCGCTCTGCGCGATCCACCCTCTCCCCGAGTGGGAGAGGAATAGCTCCGAGCCTCTACTAGCGCCTGTTATTCTTCTCCCTCTTGGGGAGAAGGTGGCGCGTAGCGCCGGATGAGGGGGTTATTCCGGCAGCGCGAATTCCAGCAGCAGTTGCCGCTGCCAATCGTTGAAATTGTTGTCTGAGCCGATGAGGATTCGGGTTTCGCCGGCGGGGGTCTGGTGGACGAGGATCGATTCCATATTGTCGATCTCGGCGCCTTCGGCGGAGAGCAACAGTTCGCCGCGCATGAGGTTGCCGGGGCGGACTTCGGCGGCGGGAACACGGCGCAGGTTCATGACGAAGCTGAAGAGCGCAACGCCGCGTTCGAGGACGAGAAGGTCGCCATTGGGCAGAAAGGCGCAGTCTGTCGGGTTGACCACCGGCGAATTGAAGTAGGTCACCGGCCCCTTGTCATTCTGGCCGAGGAAGTGACCGCGATGATTGCCGTTTTCGTCGAGCGCTTCCTCGGTGAGAAGAAGGGTCGAGCCGGCGATCGGGGAGGTCGCTGGAGCGATGCAGATCGATTCGAGCGAGCGATTGGTCCGCAGCTTGGTCATCCAATCGGGAATGGCGATTTCGCGGGCGGGACCGCCGGGACGGTTTTCGGTGATGGCGAAATCGGCGACGCGGGTGAGATTTTCAAAGCTGACGCGAACAGCGACGGGCTGACCATCGCGATAGACCGTGTCCATGCCTTCGGCATCACGCGCGAACTGACGGGGCAGGGCTTCGCCGGCAGAATTCTGGATCGGGTCCATGGTGACCCCGATTATGCTGAGGAGGCGATCGTCCTGATCATAGGCGAGCTTGCCGGAGACGAACTGGCCGCGATCGGTGACGAAAGCGACGTTCTGGTCGGGACCTGTCATAGTGACGCTGGAAAGGCCACCGAAGAGATCGTCCTGCGATTGCATGGTCAGGCCGCCACGGAAGATCAGCTTGTCAACGGGCTGATCGAGCGACGCGCCCTTGAAGCGCGTCACTTGAGCGGCGGTGACGATTACATCCAAAGCATAATTTGGCGAGGCGAGAAGCGCAAAGCAGCAGGTCGCTAGAAAGACCTGCCGCTTCATCCCCGCGGCCGCCTGCGGGCTTGCGCCGGGAGTTCTTCGTCAAAGAGCGCGGCAAGCTCGTCGGTGAGCGCGCCAGCCAGTTCTTCGGCATCGAGCAGGGTCACGGCGCGGCGATAATAGCGCGTGACGTCATGACCGATGCCAACGGCGACGAGTTGGATCGGCGAGCGCGTCTCGATGTCTTCGATCACCTGACGAAGATGCGCCTCGAGATAATTGCCGGCATTGACAGACTGCGTCGAGTCATCGACCGGGGCGCCATCGGAAATCACCATGAGGATGCGTCGCTGCTCGGGGCGGGCCATGAGGCGCTTGCGCGCCCATTCGAGCGCTTCGCCATCGATGTTTTCCTTGAGGAGACCCTCGCGCATCATGAGGCCCAGGTTGCGCCGCGCATGGCGCCACGGCTCGTCGGCGGCCTTATAGATGATGTGGCGGATGTCGTTGACGCGACCAGGATTGGCCGGGCGATTGGCTTCGAGCCAGGCTTCACGGCTCTTGCCGCCCTTCCAGGCGCGCGTCGTAAAGCCGAGGATTTCGACCTTGACGCCGCAGCGTTCGAGCGTGCGCGCGAGAATATCGCCGCAGATCGCCGCGATGGTGATCGGGCGGCCGCGCATGGAGCCGGAATTGTCGATCAGGAGCGTCACGACCGTGTCGCGGAAGTCGGTATCGTTCTCGACCTTGAAGCTGAGAGCCTGCAAGGGATCGGTGACGACGCGGGTCAGGCGCGCGGTGTCGAGGAGGCCTTCTTCGAGGTCGAACTGCCAGGAGCGATTCTGCTTGGCCATTAGACGGCGCTGCAGCTTGTTGGCAAGGCGCGCGACGGCACCAGCGAGGTTCTCGAGCTGCTTGTCGAGCAGGGCGCGCAACTGGTCGAGCTCGTCGGGCGGGCAGAGTTCGGCCGCCTTGACGATCTCGTCGTATTTTTGGGTAAAGACCTTGTAGTTGAACTGGTTGGAGAGGCGCTCGCCGCCGTCCTTGGCGGGCGGGGGCATGGGGGCGTCTTCGCCGGCTTCTGCCTCGGCATCGTCGTCGACATCGGCCATGTCGGCTTCCATGCCTTCGACATCGCCGGTTTCTTCGCTTTCGCCCGACTGCTGATCTTCTTCCGATTCGGCCTGTTCGTTCTCGCCTTCGCCCTGTTCGGGCGACTGGTCGGAGCCCTGAGCCTGTTCGGGCTGGCTGTCGTTGCTCTCGTCTTCGTCCGAGGCGTCGCCGTCCTCGAATTCGCTTTCGGCAATGAGGTTAAGGTCGCGCAGAACGGCCTTCACCGCGCGCGAAAAATCTTCCTGGCTTTCGTAGGTCGACAGCAACTTGTCGATCGAGGTGCCGGCCTTGGAATCGATCTCCTGGCGCCAGAGATCGACCAGCGCGTGGCCCGAGGGCGGCACGGGGACACCGGCGAGCTTTTCGCGCAGCATCAGGCCCAGCGCCTCTGCAAGCGGGGCTTCGTTCTTGTCGTCGACCTCGGCGAAATTGGCGCGGAAGAGTCGATCTTCCAGCATTTCGTGGATGTTTCCAGCCATGCCGGGCATGCGCAGAACACCGAGGCTTTCGACACGCGCCTGCTCAAGGGAATCGAAGGCAGCGCGCGCCTGCGGATCCATGGGGCTGCGCTTGCGATGCGCATCGGGATCGTGGCTCGCAAGCCGCATGGCCATGGCATCGCCCTGGCCGCGGGCAATGGCGATATCGCGCTTGGTGGGGAGGCGCGGCAGGTTGGCGAGCCGGGCCTTATCGGAGGTCAGCAGGGGCCGGTCGGCGGTGAAGGTGACTTCGAGATCGGCCTTGCCCCCGATCGCGCGCACCGTCGAACCCATGGCCGATTTGAAGACCAGGGTTTGATCGGGCTTATTGGGCTTGCTGCGCGGGGGATTTGCCATATTTGCCATCCGAGGCGCGGACGCGAGAGCGCACCTGTTTTCACCGCGTCATTCCCGCGAAAGCGGGAATCTCTTTTTGGCACGACCTCTCGGAAAGAGATTCCCGCTTTCGCGGGAAGGACGTCGTGAATGAACTAGGCCGTGATCGCGAGGTTGGCCGAGGATTCCGGCAGGTCTTCACCGAAGACGCGCTGGTAGAATTCGGCGACCACGGGGCGTTCGAGTTCGTCGCACTTGTTAAGGAAGGTGAGACGGAAGGCAAAGCCGACATCGCCGCCGAAAATCTGGGTGTTTTCGGCCCAGGTGATCACCGAGCGTGGGCTCATCACGGTCGAGAGGTCGCCATTGATGAAGGCCGAGCGCGTGAGATCGGCGAGGCGCACCATGTTGGAGGCGAGCTTCTTGCCCTTGTCGGTCTCGGTAAGCACCTTGTTCTTGGCAAGGATGATGCCGACTTCCTTGTCATGCGGCAGATAATTGAGCGTCGTGACGATGCTCCAGCGGTCCATCTGTCCCTGGTTGATCTGCTGCGTGCCGTGGTAGAGGCCGGATGTATCACCGAGACCAATGGTGTTGGTCGTGGCGAACAGGCGGAACGAGGGATGGGGCACGATGACGCGGTTCTGGTCGAGGAGGGTCAGGCGGCCCGACTGCTCGAGCACGCGCTGGATCACGAACATCACGTCGGGGCGGCCGGCATCGTATTCGTCGAAGACGAGGGCGATATTGTTCTGCACGGCCCAAGGCAGGATGCCGTCGCGGAATTCGGTGATCTGCTTGCCGTCCTTGAGGACGATGGCGTCCTTGCCGACGAGATCGATGCGGCTGACGTGGCTGTCGAGATTCACGCGGACGAGCGGCCAATTGAGGCGCGCCGCGACCTGCTCGATATGGGTCGACTTGCCGGTGCCGTGATAGCCCTGGACCATGACGCGGCGATTGAAGGCAAAGCCGGCAAGGATCGCAAGGGTCGTGTTGCGGTCGAAGAGGTAATCCGGATCGGCCGGCGGCACATGATCGGAGCGCTCCGCATAGCCTTTGACCACCATGTCGGTATCGATGCCGAAGAGATCCCGGGCCTTGTATTCGGTGTCGGGCTGGTTGGTGAAATCGGTCATGGCAGGACTCGTGGATCAGAGATTTTCAAAGGCGGGAGGCCCATCGGCCATGGGCTCTATAGCAGCAATGCTGACATGCTGGTAGCCAAACTGTCACGCGGGAATCCCGCCTGACATTGGCTTTTTTCAAGATCAGCTCAGCGGACGACGAAGCCCATTTTCTTGAGATGAGAATAGGCTGCGATGATCGTCCGGAGTTTTTCTTCGGAGGATCGGTCGCCGCCATTGACGTCGGGATGGTGGGTCTTCACGAGGTTCTTATAGGCGTGCTTGATGTCATCGGACTTCGCATGGCCCGGAAACCCAAGCTGTTCGAAAGCGCGGCGATCGTTCTCGTTGAGTGGTTTGACGCGCTCGGCGGCCGGGGTCTGGGACTGGCGATAGCGATATTTGGCAAACACGCCGAAGGGATCGCCATATTTGTCGCCCGGGCGGGTGCTGGCTGTGCGGCCGGCAGTGCGGGCGTTCTGCGGATTGCCGGTCGCAAAGCTCGAACGTGACTCGGCCTTGGGGGGCGTCGTCAGCGCTTCGTCCAATTCTTCCTGGCTCATGCCGGCGAAGAAATTGAAGGCCTTGTTGTAGTGGCGGACGTGTTCAAGGCAGAAATGGTGGTACTGCCCTTCGCTGCGTGGACCCTTGGGCGCACGATATTCGCCCGCCTCCTCGCAGCCTTCCCACTCGCAGGTGAATTCGGCCGGCTCGGGCTTTTCTTCCCGGCGCGGTCTGATGCGGATCCCATCGAAAAGCTTGGATTGCTGTTTCATAGCACCTAGTTAAATGCCTAGTTTTCAATAGTGGCGCTCATCGGAGCGCATTCAAAAGCCTAAAGCGGAGACCGCCAATGTCCATGAAGGACACCATTACGACCAAGCTGACCGAGCGGTTCTCACCAACCCACCTCGAGGTGATCGACGAATCGAACAAGCATCGGGGTCATGCCGGATGGCGTGAAGGCGGGGAAACCCACTTCCGCGTCAGAATCGCGACCAGCGATTTTGACGGTTTGAGCCGCGTGGCGCAACACCGTGCGGTGTTCGATGTGCTCAATGCCGAACTCAAGGAGCAGGTTCACGCTCTCAACATCGAGATTTTGCCAAGTTAAGGAGAACGCATCTCCTCCAAAAAAGCCGAAACCTTGGCAGGATCGACATTCTTTTCGATGAAAGCCTGACCAATGCCTCTTGTCAGGATGAAAGTCAGGGCGCCGCGCGAGACTTTCTTGTCCTGCGCAATGGCGGCCATCAGGGTCTCGGTCGAGCCGAGCGTTCCGGGGATGTCGCCCAATGTGGTGGGCAGGCCCGATTTTCGCAAGTGGGCCGAGACGCGGCCGGAATCCTGGCCCGGCGATAGGCCGAGGCGATTGGAAAAGGTATGGGCTAGTACCATGCCGATGGAAACGCCCTCGCCATGGAGCAGGCGATCAGAATAACCGGTGTCTTTTTCGAGCGCGTGACCAAAGGTGTGGCCGAGATTGAGGAGGGCACGGACGCCGGTTTCCTTCTCGTCCTCGATGACGACGCGGGCCTTGTGGGCACAGCAGCGGGCGATGGCTTCGCCGCGCGCCGGACCGCCGGAAAAAATATCGGCGTGGTTGGCTTCCAGCCACTCGAAGAATTCGGGATCGTCGATGAGGCCATATTTGACGACTTCGGCATAGCCGGCGGCGAACTGGCGCGGGGGTAGGGTGTCGAGGGTCGAGAGATCGGCCAGCACGAGCTTGGGCTGGTGAAAAGCGCCGACGAGATTCTTGCCGTGGGGTGAATTGATACCGGTCTTGCCGCCGACGGAGGAATCGACCTGGGCGAGGAGCGAGGTGGGCATCTGGATAAAATCCATGCCGCGGCGGGTGATCGAGGCGGCAAAGCCGGCGAGATCGCCGATGACGCCGCCGCCCAGCGCGATCACGAGATCATTGCGCTCAAGCTTGGCAGCGAGCAGGCCTTCAACGACTGTTTGCAGATGCTCCCAACTCTTGGTGCTTTCGCCGGCGGGCACGGTGATGGTCTGGTGGGTGAGGCCGGCTTTATCGAGGCTCGCGACGAGGCGGGGCAATTGCGCTTGGGCGACATTGGTATCGGTGACGATGCCATAGCGGCGGCCAGGGAATTTTTCGGCGAGAATCGTGCCAGCATGGTCGAGAAGGTCGGGGCCGATCAGAATGTCATAGGCGCGCTCGTCCAGGGCAACGTGAACCGTTTGGGTGATTGCGGCCATTTTTTCGGACCTTCAGCGCAGGTGATGGAGGAGAGCGGAAATCACGTCGGCGGCGACGCTGTCTTGCGGCACGTCGCGGCTGAGGACGGTCAGGTCTGCCTCGGCATAGATGGGATAGCGATCTTCGATCAGCTTTTGCAGCGTCGCCTTGGGGTCGGTGGTCTTCAAAAGCGGTCGATTGGAGCGGCGCGAGACCCGTTCGAACAGTATATCGAGATCGGCCTTGAGCCAGACTGAAACCGCCCCGGACTTGATCTGGGCCCGAGTTTCAAGATTGACGAAGGCGCCGCCACCCGTTGCGAGGACGATGCCGTCTTCCTTGAGGAGACGCGAGATGACGCGGGTTTCCCCGGCGCGGAATTCGGGCTCGCCGCGCTGCGCGAAAATTTCCGGAATGGTCATCTGCGCGGCTTTTTCGATTTCTTCGTCGCTATCGATGAAGCGGCGATTGAGACGGGTGGCGATGCGCCGCCCAACCGTGGTCTTGCCCGCGCCCATCATCCCGACGAGCACAAGCGGACGGCCGCCGAGACGCTCGGCCAATGCCTTGGCGCGCGCCGAGCGCGCGGTGGTGTCCGATTTGCTCACGCCAGGCGCCCTCCGACTTCATGTCGCTTGAAGCGATCTCACTCACCTATGTCAAGCGCGACGCGATTTCACCTACCGGATGGAAACCTTTCTGTGCCAAGGTTTGCTCTCAAACGCCGACTGGACTGCCATGCCGACACTGTTTCGCCTCCTGATCACGATCGTTTTTCTCGTGGGCCTCGTCTATGCGGGCATGTTCGCGCTTGTCTCATTCGTCGAACCAACGCCCAAGGCTGTCACTTTGCGTCTTTCGACGCAGGACCTGTTGGGTGAGAGTGCGCCGACGCGCCCTGCAGGTTTACCGACACCCAATGTGACGAGCAGGCCGAGCCCGGCGCCCGCGCAATGAGCGGCAACCACCTGATCGGCGCTTTTCTCGAAATGATGAGCGCCGAGCGTGGGGCTGCGGCCAATACGATTGCGGCCTATCGGCGCGATCTGGCGAGCTATGCCGGGTTTGTCGCGGGGAATAAAGAGACACTCGAAAACTCTTCTCGCGAGACGGTCAACGCCTATCTCGATTTTCTCAAGCAAGAGGGACTGTCGGCCTCGTCGAGCGCGCGGCACCTGTCGGCTGTGCGCCAGTTTCACAAATTCTTATGTGCCGATGGGATCAGGGGCGACGATCCGACGCGGATCGTTTCGAGCCCCAAGACAAGGCGGCCGCTGCCCAAGGTTTTGTCGGTCGCCGAAGTCGATAGGCTGCTCAGTCTGGCCGAGGCAGAGGCCAACACGGCGGAGGGAGAGGGGCAGAACGCTGCGCTGCGGCTCTATTGCCTCCTCGAAATGCTCTATGCCGCGGGGCTGCGGGTGTCCGAGCTGGTCGAGCTCAAGCGCTCGGCGGTGATGCGGGAAGCCGCGTTCATCACCGTTGTTGGCAAAGGCCGCAAGGAACGGGTCGTGCCGATGAACGACCGGGCGCGCGACGCGGTCCGCGCCTGGGTCAAGACGCTGCCAGCGGGGCCCTGGCTGTTCCCGGCCAAGGGAGAATCGGGGCATCTGGCGCGTCAGGTGTTTGCGCGCGATCTCAAGGGACTTGCGGGGCGGGCCGGTATTTCCTCGGCACGCGTCGCGCCGCACGTCTTGCGCCATGCCTTTGCCAGTCATCTTCTGGCCGGTGGGGCCGATTTGCGGGTGGTGCAGATGCTGCTTGGGCACTCGGACATCTCGACCACGCAGATTTACACCCATGTGCTCGACGACAAACTCAAGACCCTGGTCGAGACGCATCACCCGCTCGCTAGCGACTAAGATTGAGCTTTCCCCGGCAAATCCGTCGCAAAACTTGACTCGGTGTTGAACCATCGCCACTTTCCGGCCACTTTAGGGCGCAAGAGCCGGGGCCTGGAATAGTCCGGGTCGGCAATAACGACCCTTACGGGCGGGTGGGATGCAGTCTTATCTCGATTTTGAAAAGCCGGTTGCCGATCTTGAAGCCAAGATCGCCGAACTCAAGTCCTTGGCCGCGTCCGATCAGGCCGTGTCGATCGATGAGGAAGTGAACCGGCTCTCCGCCCGGGCTGAAGAAGCCCTGGTCGAGATCTATAAAAAACTCACACCCTGGCAAAAGACGCAGGTGGCCCGCCATCCGCAGCGGCCGCATTTCTCCGACTATGTCGGCGCGTTGATCACCGAATGGACGCCGCTGGCCGGCGACCGGACCTTTGGTGAAGACGCTGCGCTTCAGGCCGGCTTTGGCCGGTTCAATGGCGAATCCGTTGCCGTGATCGGCCAGGAAAAGGGCAATTCCACCGAAACGCGCCTCAAGCATAATTTCGGCATGGCTAACCCGGAAGGCTATCGCAAGGCCGTCCGCATCATGGATATGGCCGACCGATTCAACATTCCGGTGATTTCCTTTGTCGACACCGCCGGCGCCTATCCCGGCATCGGCGCCGAAGAGCGCGGCCAGGCCGAGGCGATTGCGCGCTCGACCGAAAAGGGTCTCGAACTCGGTGTGCCGAACATTGCCATCATCATCGGCGAAGGTGGTTCGGGTGGCGCTATCGCCATTGCGACGGCCAATCGCGTGCTGATGCTCGAAAATTCGATCTATTCGGTGATTTCGCCAGAAGCCGGCGCCTCGATCCTCTTCCGCGATGCCGCCCGCGCGCAGGACATGGCAACCGCGCAGAAGATCACGGCACAGGACCTTTTGGGCTTCAAGGTGATCGACGGCATCATTCCCGAGCCAACCGGCGGCGCGCATCGCCACCATGGTCAGGTGATGGACGCGACCCGCCGCGCACTCAGTTCTTTCCTCGGTGATTTCGCCGGCAAGTCACGGCTCGAAACGCGCGAGCAGCGGCGCGAA
This sequence comes from Devosia sp. BK, assembly GCF_032907385.1. NCBI lineage: Bacteria > Pseudomonadati > Pseudomonadota > Alphaproteobacteria > Hyphomicrobiales > Devosiaceae > Devosia > Devosia sp. BK. Next base: position 60,234 of record NZ_JAIMBX010000002.1, on the reverse strand, counting down.
AAATTCCTCGCGATCGGCACCAATCTCTAGGTCTTTCGATCTGCGTTCAACGAACAGGCTCCCGCATGCGGGAGCCTTTTTCTTATGCCAACATCCCACACACTATTGCGTGAAAAACCGCCGCTTTTCGCCGAGATCGGGAGCGTGATAAGGCTTCGTTCACTCAGCCCGCTCATGCTGCGCTAACCATTGCTCCCGTGCGGAGCCGTTATCTGGGCCTTGTTAAGTGACTGCCACCTTCTTTCATCGCCTCGCCGCCGTCATCATTCTCGCCTGGCTGGGTGTGGGCCTTGCTGCCTGTTCCAACTTCGTCAAGGGCGGCGACAACCGCCACAATATCCCGCTGGCTCCGGCCATGGTGAAGGCGCTTCATGATATTGGATCGTCGCCCGGCGAAGGCATGGTCGTGCGCATCTTCAAGAAAGAGGCCGTGCTCGAGGTGTGGAAGCACACCAATTCGGGACAGTTCAAGCTCTTCAAGACCTATAACATCTGCGCCTTTTCGGGCGATCTCGGTCCCAAGTTCAGGGAAGGCGATTATCAGAGCCCGGAAGGGTTCTATACGATCACGCCCGGCCTCATGAACCCGAAGTCGGCCTATTTCCTCGCCTTCAACACGGGCTTTCCCAACAAGTTCGATCGCGCCAATGGCCGCAGCGGCTCCAACCTGATGGTGCATGGCGACTGCAAGTCAGTGGGGTGCTATGCGATGACGGATGGTGGCATGGCGGAAATCTATGCTCTGGCGCGCGAGAGCTTTAAGGGCGGCAATCCCTCCTTCCAGGTACAGATTTATCCGTTCCGCATGACGAGCGCGAACCTGGCCCAGTTTGCGTCCAATCAGCACCTCGCGTTCTGGCGCAATATCAAGGAGGGCTATGACCTCTTTGATCTCAACAAGACGCCGCCGGCTTGGGACGTGTGCGAGAACCGCTACATTTTCAATCCCGTTGCAGCGGGACCACTGGATGCCGCGGCCCTGTGCCCGCCCACCGTGCCGGACGCTCAGGTTGCGGCCCGCAAGGCGGCTGATGATAAAGCCCTGGCCGATGCCGGGAACGCCATCACCCGCCAGGCGGCGACCGAGGCGGCCATCAAGGATCGTGGCGCAGCGGTATCGGGCTTCTTTTCCGGGATCGGTTCGGTGTTTACCGGCGGCCAGCAGGCACCGGCGCCGATAGTGGCCGCAACGCCAGCGCAATAGTTGTGGTCCTTAGTTCGGCCCCAGTTGGATGAAAGGCCAATCGCGACGTCGATTGGCCGGGAGCATGCTGCGTGGATGACAAGCCGAGCCAGGATCGGGACGAGACGACCGTTGGTGGCGTAACTGCCGATATGCGGGTTGGTGCACGCGAAAAGCTTGGCCTCTCCGCGCCCCGCAAGGCGCCGCGGCGCAAATGGCGGCTAAGGCCGGGATCGCTTCTGGCCGGTGTTGCCGCCGTCGTCGGCGTTGCGGCTCTCGCGACGACCGCCTGGACCTATACCGAAATGCGCCGGGAAGTTTTGCGGATCTCGACCGAGATGGCGCAAGTGCGTTTGAGCCTTGATCTTTATGCCCAGCGCAGCAGCCCGCAAGCTAGCGCTGCCGTTGCCGCGCCGACCGGCAGCGACACCAGTCTTGCAGCAATCGAAAATCGCCTGGCGGTGCTCGAACAAAATTGGCGCGCTGGCAATGGCGCTGCGGCCGGCACACAGCCTGCTACCTTGCCTTCGATTTCGGGGCCGACGGTTTCGGCCGAGAGCGACGGAGACTGCCTGCCATCAGGCATGCGGCTGCTCGTCGCCTCGGGCGACAGCTATCCCGTCTGCGGGACGGATGCGACGATCACGGTGATGAACGTCAACAATGGCTATATCTCGCTGACCGATGGCACGACCGTGCCGTCTGGCGGCAATGTGCCGCTCAACGGGACCGCCTGCATGTTGGCCGTTACCTCGGGCGGCAACGAAGCCGAGACCGGCTTCGCCGAGATCCGCGTAACCTGTTAGCGCAGCGCCGCCGCACTGCCGAGCGGCGGAAGCGGCTTTAGCCGGCCCATGAGGGCGCGGTAGGGCGCGAGCAGCACGAGTGCTGCCAGGAACTTCACCATGAAGTCGCCTGCCGCGAGCGAAATCCAGAGCGGCACTTCGGGGCCAATCCCGAGGAAGGGCGCGGGGAAGGCCAGCGAGCCATCCTGCAGCCCGAACAGCGCATCGATGCCGGCAAGGAAAGGCGCGAATGCGACTGTAAAGAAGATCGTGGTGTCGATCAGCGAGCCAAAGAGCGACGCGACGAGCGGGGGCAGGAACCAGGCCCGCACGGCGCGGAGCCGTGAGAAGATGCTGATATCGAGCAGTTGGCCGGTAACGAACGCTGCGGCCGAGGCGAGCGCGATGCGCTGGGTGGTGGCTGAAGCGCCGCCTGCATTCCAAGGCAGCGGATGGAAGCTCAAATAGAATGAGAGCGCGAGGCCGACGAGGAAGCCCACCAGCACGACGAGACGGGCATTGCGCGGACCATCATAGCGATTGGTCAGGTCGGTGATCAGAAAAGCGAAGGGGAAGGTGAACGCACCCCAGGTCAAAAGATCGGCGAGATTTATGCCGCCAAGTTGGACCTGAAAGGGATAGAGCACGAGAACGTTGGACGCGGCAACGACCACGACCATGGCCGCGACAGCGCCAAGGAAACGAGACAGCATCAGAATGCACCTCTGAGAGCCACTCTCCGGCAGAAGACCGGCGTGGCATTGATGAAGCTTATATAAAAAGAAAAGCCGCGCGGCTTTTGGCACGCGCGGCTGAAATCTTGAGAAGAGTGCGATTAGCCGGCGAGAGCGGCGCGCACTTCCTTCTTGATGCCGAGAGCGAGCGGGGACAGGTCGGCGTCATCCTGCTTGACGAGGAAGGCGTCGAGACCACCGCGGTGCTCAACCGAGCGCAGGGCAGCGGCAGAGATGCGCAGCTTGACCGGGCGCTGCAGAGCGTCCGAGATCAGCGTCACATTGATCAGGTTGGGGAGGAAACGACGACGGTGACGGTTGAGAGCGTGCGAAACGGTGTTACCCACCATAACGCCCTTGCCGGTCAGTTCGCAGCGACGTGCCATGTTCAGAATTCCTGTTTGTGTAAAGGTCCTGCGTGGCGGGGAATCCCGCAACGGGCCTCGATTGTGATGAAATCTGCGGGCGTCTTAGAGAAAATGGCTTGGCGCGTCAAGGTCGGGCAGGGCTCAAAGACCCGCGAGTGCCTTGCCAGTACCACAAGAGCCCGGCACTTTGGCCTCTTATCGTGATTCGCGAAGGGCCCGATGCCCGCCTTTTGCACGAGCCGAGACCTTTATCTTGATCCGAACCAGTCTTGCTTCCCTAGCCCTTGTTCTTGGCCTTACTCAGGTCCAGGCCTCTCCAGTCGACGCCAGCGCCAGCTACGTCCTTACGCTTGGCGGCATCAATGTCGCCATGATGCGTGTGGACCTCGATGACACGGGCAGCGCCTATACGCTCGATGTCAAAGCCAATGTGGCCGGGCTTGGCGCAGTGGTGGCGAGCGGCACGGCCAATATCACCGCCAAGGGCAATTCCTCGGGCTCAACGCTGCGCTCGGAAAGCTTTGCGCTCGAAACCCGGGCTAATGGCGAAAAATTCAATGTCGATGTCGGCTTCTCGGGTCAGAACGTCACGTCCTTCAAGGTCGATCCGCCAGTTGGGGATTTCGATCGCGTTCCCGTCGAGCGGGGACATCTGACGGGTGTGGGCGATTTCGTTTCGGCCTTTGTCCTCAAAGGCGGGGCGCTCGACAAATCGGTTTGCGATCGGCGCATGCGCATCTTTACCGGCGTCGAACGCTTCAATCTCGACATGAGCTTCGTCGATACCGACGACGCGACGTCACCGCGCACGGGCTATCAGGGGCCGGTCGTGCTCTGCTCGATCGATTACGAGCCGATTTCGGGCCACTATGAGAGCAACGAGATCACCAATTATCTAGCCGACGAGAGCCGCATTCTCATCTGGTACATGCCGCTCGGCGAAACGGGATACTTTATTCCTTATCGCGTGCTGCTCGGCACCTCGATGGGTGACCTCTCGATGGTGCTGGTCAAAGCCGAGAGCTGAGGCCCGCCGTCCCGGGTTGGGACGGTCAAAAGGTTTTTTCTCAATTTTTGCTGATTTTTTGCCCGGCTTTGCGGGGCGAGATTGTTAAGGGCGCTTCGGCGCCCTTTTTGTTTGCGGTAACGAACTGATCGGGAAAGCGGGCGAGCTCAGAAATTAGGGGTTTGGTCATGGACGTGAAGGCCAAGAAGGCGGTTAGCGGCTTGCGGGAGGTCGAACGGTAGGACTTCGCCCATAGGCCTACCAGCCATGGCGTAGAACAAACCGGGTATCTCGACCTCGATCGTGATTCTGACCCTGTTCGTTCCCGATGTGGTCCAGATGTTAAGGAACCAAAGCCGAGCGGAGCGAAGTGCCCCGCTTTGGGACATGGCTGATTTTTAGCGTCGCAACCGGGATGCGATCGATATTCTTCAGAGAGCCTAGCTGTACGCGCGCCTTGGTCGCAAGATTTCTCACAGGCTCTGCGACCCAGAATGGGACGTCAAACGAAAAGGTATGAATTTTACGGTTCAAGGCCGCCAGTAGGCCGATACAAAGCTCTTAACTCCGCAAATAATCTGAACGTTCTGGCATTTCTAGTTCGCTACGAAACGGCGCGATTCCGCCGAAATTCACGCTTTTTCAATCAAGATGAAGCCCAGATGGCGTTATCGGGGCGCGGACGCAGACCATCCAACGACACTTGTGTGCTTCGAGCGATTCTCCCCACCACCCATCGCCGTGAACAAAGACGGATTTGCTGAACTGTGCCGATTCTGTCCCTGTTCGTTTCCGCTGCGTTCCAAAGCTTAACGCCTCGCCGCTTGATCACAAAAACCGTGCTTTTGTGGGACAATGCGTGCTGCCCCTCGCCATAGGCATTTGCGCACCCTACATTGTTGCTCAATGACTTTCGCATCCTCCCAGTCGGTCAAGGCCATTTTGGGCCCAACCAATACCGGCAAGACCCATTTTGCCATCGAGCGCATGCTGGCTCATCCCACGGGGATGATCGGCCTGCCGCTGCGTCTATTGGCGCGCGAAGTCTATGCGCGCGTCGTCGAACGCGTCGGCGAACAGGCCGTGGCGCTGGTGACGGGCGAAGAGCGAATCGTGCCGCCAAAACCGCGCTATTGGGTGGCGACCGTGGAAGCCATGCCGATGGATATTCACGTCGATTGCGTCGCAGTCGATGAAATCCAGACGGCGACCGATTTTGACCGCGGACATATTTTTACCGATCGTATCCTCAAGGCGCGCGGGTTTCATGAAACGCTGCTGCTCGGCTCAGGGACGATGGCGAGCGTGATCCGCAAGCTGTTGCCGCATGCCGAGATCATTGAGCGGCCGCGGTTTTCGCAGTTGATGTATGCGGGATCGAAAAAAATCTCACGCCAGCCAAGCCGCAGCGCCATCGTCGCGTTTTCCGCGCGGCAGGTTTATGCCATCGCCGAACTGATCCGCCGCGAGCGGGGCGGGGCAGCGGTGGTGATGGGTGCGCTCAGCCCCCGCACGCGCAACGCCCAGGTCGAGCTTTATCAAAATGGCGACGTGGATTTCCTCGTTGCGACCGACGCCATCGGCATGGGGCTCAATCTCGATATCCACCATGTCGCCTTTGCCGATGACATGAAATTCGATGGCCGCCAGAGCCGGCCGCTGACACCGGCCGAGATGGGCCAGATCGCGGGCCGCGCGGGGCGGCACAAGCGCAACGGCACCTTTGGGGTGACGGGCGGCACCGACACATTCGACGAAGAACTGGTGGTGCAGCTCGAAACGCACGATTTCGAGCCGATCAAGGTTTTGCAATGGCGCAATTCCGTGTTGGATTTTTCGTCCATCGATCGGCTGCGCTCCAGCCTAGAGCGAACGCCCGACGACAAAACTCTGACGCGCGTGCCGATCGCAACCGATCAGCTTGCCCTGGAATTCCTCTCGCGCAACGAGGCGGGTGGGCTGGCGCGTGGCCACGAAGCGGTCAAACTCCTTTGGGAATGTTGTCAGACCCCTGACTATCAGGGGATTTCGCCAGCAGCCCACGGCGAGATCGTCACGCGGATCTTTTCGGATTTGAGGCAAAATGGATCGGTCAACGCAGACTGGATTGCCGAGCAGGTGCGCTTTTGCGACAATGCAGAGGGCGACATCGAGACTCTTAGTCATCGGATCAAGCAAATCCGGACGTGGACCTTCGTCGCCAACCGCAAAAACTGGCTTGCAGACCCATCACATTGGCGCGAAAAGACCCGAGAGATTGAAGATCGCCTGAGTGATGCGCTCCATGAGCGTCTCACCCAGAGATTCGTCGACCGGCGCACCAGCGTGCTGCTCCGCCATCTGAAAGACAAACGTATGGTATCTCCCGAGATCAATGAGCGCGGCGAAGTGAGGCTTGAGGGCCATCTTCTCGGCACGCTTGAAGGCTTCCGCTTCACTTTGGCGCGGATGGATGGCGAACTTGACGCCAAGGGCACGCGCAGTGCCGCGGATCAGGTCGTCGCTCCAGAGATCCGCAATCGCGCCGACCGTCTGGCGGGCGCGCCCAACGAAGAATTCGTTCTGGCCACCGATGGACGCCTGCGCTGGCGCGGTGATCTCGTGGCTGAACTTGTCGAGGGCGATAGCCTTTATCGTCCGCGTATCCTGATCCTTGCCGACGAATCGCTGACCGGCACCGATCTCGAACGCGTTCAGGATCGCTTGGGCCTCTGGCTGCGGCACCACGTCAATACGACGCTGGAGCAGGTCATGGCGCTCGAAGCGCCAGCCGATCTTGAAGGGCCGGCGCGTGGCATTGCCTTCCAGCTTTTCGAGCATCTTGGTCTCCTGCCGCGCGGGCAGGTCTCTGACGATGTCAAAAATCTCGACCAGGACGTGCGCGGCAAGATGCGCAAGCTTGGCATCAAATTCGGCGCCTATCATATCTATGTACCGCTCTCGCTGAAGCCAGCGCCGCGCGAACTCGCACTGATCCTCTTTGCGCTGAAAAATGGCGGCGTGCGCCAGCCCGGCGTCACCGATATTCCCCATATCGTGCTCTCGGGCCGGACCTCTTTCCTTGTCGATCCCGAAGTGGATCCGCGGCTTTACGAGATTGCCGGCTTCAAGGTGGCCGGCAAGCGTGCCGTTCGTATCGATATTCTTGAGCGTCTCGCCGACATTATCCGGCCGCTGATTGCCATCGATCCCACCCGTTTTCAGGGCGAGCCGCCAGCCGGCGCTGCCGAAGGCAATGGTTTCCGCGTGACCGTCGAAATGACGAGCCTTCTCGGTTGCTCGGGCGAGGATTTTGCCTCGATCCTGACGTCGCTCGGCTATCGCGTTCGGCGCACGCCAAAGGCTGCCGCACCGGCACCGGTCGCCGAAATCGGTGCGGAGGCGCCAGCGCTTGAGGCCGTGCTGGACGATAATGCTGCCGCCGTCGATGCACCCGCAGAAGACGTTCCGGTTGCTGAAGTGGCCGCTGAGCCGGTCCTCGACGCGACGCCGACTGCGGAAGAGGGCGTGATCGACGAAGCCAAGGCTTCGGAAACTGCCGCGCCGGCTGAGCCCGAATTCGACGAGATCTGGTTCCCCGGTGGTCGTCGTCACAACGACAACAATCACAATGGTCGCAAGCCCGGCAATCGCCGGCCTGAAGCTGCCGAGGGTGGCGAAGCCAAGCCCGAAGGCCGCGGCCGTCCGGATCGCTCGCGCCCCAAGGGCCCGCGTCGTCCCGAGGGCGAAGTTGCCAATGCGCGTCCGCAGGGCCGCCCGGCCAATACCCGCCCGCGTAATGATGAGCGGCCGCGCCCCGAAAAGGTCGAACGTCCCGAACGTCGTCCGCAGCGCGAAGAACGCAAGGTGGCTTTCGATCCCGATAGCCCCTTCGCAGCCCTTGCCGCCCTGCGCGGCAAGTCGGAGTAAGCTTTGACAGGGCCGGGCGAACCTCTCCGCAAGGAGCGGCTCGACCGGTTCCTGTTTTTCTCGCGCGCCGTCAAATCGCGCACCCTGGCGCAAAAAATCATCGAGACCGGCGCCATTCGCGTCAATTCCGAGCGGACCGATCGCAGCGATCACAAGATCGGCGCGGGCGATGTGCTGACGATGTCGCTGCATGGACGGATTGTGGTCTGGCGCGTGCTCGATCCCGGGACGCGGCGCGGCCCGGCGACTGAGGCGCAGGGGCTCTACGAAGATATGTCGCCCGCTCAACCACCGCGGCAGGAGCGGAGCGCATTCGAGGCCGCGATCGCCGAGCGCCCATCCGGAGCCGGACGACCGACCAAGAAAGAGCGCCGCGAGACCGACGCACTGCGCAACGAGGACGAGTAATCCCTCCGCGCGCAAATGTCGTAAGGTGTGCGGTGCTTGCGGGTATGAGGTGGGCTTTTGCGGCCGGTTCGACGCTTGCAGGCCCGCCCAAAAAAGTTTAGCACCAAAGCCGTTGAGACTGTCGCCTAGCCCGCCCCGGCCGCGATGACCGCCAAGGACTGCCCTTTCTATGACCTATATCGTCACTGACAATTGCATCGCCTGCAAATACACCGATTGCGTGGAAGTCTGTCCGGTCGACTGTTTCTACGAGGGCGAGAACATGTTGGTCATTCATCCCGATGAATGTATCGATTGCGGCGTCTGCGAACCGGAATGTCCTGCCGAAGCCATCAAGCCCGATACCGAAAGCGGTCTCGACAATTGGCTTGAACTGAACCGGAAGTATTCGAGCGTCTGGCCCAACCTGACCGAGCGCCGCGATGAGCTGCCCGAGGCCAAGGAACGCGACGGCGAAGAAGGCAAGCTCGAAAAGTACTTTTCCGAGACGGCCGGCGAAGGCGATTGAGGCCTTCTGCGCTGGGCCGTTGAGGCTAACTATCGGACGCGTCTCGATTCGACATAGAATCGTCGCATAAAAATCAAAGTTCAGCGAACGCCAGTGCTGGCGATTCGTTCCTTTTGATTTTGCTGATTTTTTGTGCTATGGTCTCACCAAATGCAGTTAAGCCCTTCACCCAGAGCGTGCCTTAGGGCACGATTTTTTTGACACAACATCTCCTGTTGCATGGCGCTTCGGAACAAAGCGGAACCGAAGCCTGTGGGTGCTCGTACTGCTATAAGGCCCCTTTTGGGGGCAGTAGTGTGGATGGACAGTCTTTTCCGCGAGGAACTGGCCATTCTGGGGCGTCAACAAGGAGTTCCAGCTTATGGTAGCCAAGAAGTCTCAGCAGCGGCTCGGGTTCAAGACGGGTGAGTATGTCGTCTATCCGGCCCACGGTGTTGGCTTGATCGTCAACATCGAAGAGCAGGAGGTCGCTGGCCTCACGCTCGAACTGTTCGTCATCAGCTTCGAACAGGACAAGCTGACCCTTCGCGTTCCCGTTGCCAAAATCAAGTCCGTCGGCATGCGCAAGCTTGCCGAGGAAGACGAAGTCAACAACGCCCTGCACACCGTCACCGGCCGTGCTCGCGTCAAGCGCACCATGTGGTCGCGCCGCGCCCAGGAATACGAAGCAAAGATCAATTCGGGCGATCTGATCGCCATCTCGGAAGTCGTGCGCGATCTCTATCGCTCCGACGACCAGCCAGAGCAGAGCTATTCCGAACGCCAGCTCTTCGAGCAGGCCATGGATCGCATGAGCCGCGAAATCAGCTCGGTCAACAAGCTGACGCTGACCGAAGCCGTGCAGCTCATCGAAAAGCAGCTCGCCAAGAGCCCGAAGCGCACCAAGGCCGATGCGGCCGAGAGCGAAAGCGACGAAGAAGCCGCGTAAGCGCTTCTTTGAAACTGAAATTGAAAAGGCCGGCAGTGATGCCGGCCTTTTGTTTGTGATGGACAGAGACTTGGGTGGGGCTCGCGAGGTCACCCACTCCCATCCTCCCCCACCAAGGGGGAAGTGTAGCATCGCGGCCGAGGTTGGATGGTGCCTCATTCACCGGCCTTGCACCTCCCCCTTTGATGGGGAGGCTGGGAGGGGGTGTTTGGCCAGTGCGATCGCCTTAGAACTCGCTCCAGTCTTGGGCGATGGCGGCGTTGCCCTGCGAGAGGTAACGGCCAGCGGCGGCGGATTTCTGCGGAGCAGGCTTGGTGCGTGGCGCGGGCGCACGGGCAGCAGGCGCCTCGTGGCCGAGCTTGAAGATGTCGACCATGCGGTCGAGTTCGGTCGCCTGGCCTTCGGTCTGTTCGATCGCGGCGTTAGTTTCTTCGACGAGCGCCGCATTGTGCTGGGTCATTTCGTCCATCTGGCGTACGGCAACGGCGACTTCGTCGATGGCCGAAGCCTGTTCGCGGCTGTCGCGGGCAATGCCTTCCATCAGACCATTGCTGGTGCGGGCCATGTCGAGCATGAGATCGAGTTTTTTGGCGGCATCGACGACGAGTTGCGAACCGGCGGCGACTTCACGCGCGCTCTGCTCGACCAATTGCTTGACGTCGCGCGAGGCTTCCGCGGTGGACTGAGCCAGACGCCGGACTTCGACAGCCACGACGGCAAAACCCTTGCCGGCTTCACCAGCACGGGCCGCTTCCACGGAAGCGTTGAGCGCGAGGAGATTGGTCTGGAAGGCGATGTCGTCGATCATGCCGATGATGTTGGAAATGCTGGCCGAGGAGCCGGAAATGCGTTCCATCGCAGCCGTGGTCTCGGCCATCACGACGCCGCCTTCTTCTGCGGCCTGGGTGAGCGCGCCAGAAGCACGGCTCGCGTCATTGGCGTGCTCGGCATTTTGCTGCACGGTCGATGCCAGCTGTTCCATGGCCGCCGAGGTTTCCTCGATGGTCGCAGCCTGTCGGGTGGTGCGCTCGGCAAGGTCATTGGCGCCGGAGAGGATTTCGCCAGTTGCCGTCTTCAGCATGCGCGAGGTGTTACGCAGGCGGCTGACGATTTCGGCGAGGCGATCGGCCACGGCATTGGTATTGGTCTTGAGGTTGGCGAAGGCGCCTTCATATTGGCCTTCGACACGCGGGGCGAGGTCGGCCTGCGCTAGCGCGGAAAGGACTTCGCCGCTCTCGGTCAGACCACGATCGACCGTATCGATCAGGTCATTGACGCTCTGAGCAATGGCATTGAAGCCCGCATCACCGAATTCCCCCGAGACACGGCGGGAGAAATCGCCGCGGCCTGCAGCGCCGACGGCGCCATGAACTTCATTGGCAAGGCGATCCATGACCTTGGCACGATCGGCAAGGCCACGGGCGCGTTCGGCTTCTTCAGCGCTGAGCGCGGCAATCTGACGGGCGTTTTCGCGGAAGATTTCGACAGCGCGGCCCATATTGCCGATTTCATCGCGACGGGTGGCTTCTTCGATTTCGATATCGAGCTGGCCATCGGCCAAGAGACCCATTTTTTCCGTCAGGGCGCGAACTGGCGCGACGATGGCGCGGCGGCCGATCAAAATGGAGAGGACGAGGCCAAGGATGATACCGATCGCTGCGGTGCTGATCACGATGATCAAGGCGCGGTTGGAGCTGGACTCCGCTTCGGCGCGCATCGACGCCATCAGTTCACCAGAATAGGTGCTGTAGAGCTTGACCGTATCGGTCACGGTCTTTTGGGCGGTCAGGGCCTGTGCGAGAGCCGCGCGGATCTGAGTGTCATCGCCGGTCGCGGCAACGGTCAGCATCGTGCCGATCTTGTCGAAATAGGCCGCCATGACCGGCTTCACATCGGCCAGGAGGCGCAATTCTTCGGCGTCCGCGGCCGCTTCGATTACGGGGAAGCGGGCGAGCATTTCCTCGGTGCGGCGGGTGCGCTCGGCGGTGAAATCTTCGACGCGCTGCGGCTCCATGGCGAGCTGATAGGTCATGCGCGAGATGGCGATGATGTCCATGCGCAGGTCCATAGCCTCACGCGCGGCCTCTTCCTTGGCGCCGACATTGAGCATCGTATCCCGGAGGCTTGTGATCTCGCGCCAGCTCACCGTACCGAGGATCAGCGCGACGGCCGCCATGACAACGATGGTCAAAAGGAATTTCTGAAGAATAGGGAGGTGCTTTAGGGACATGGGCTTCCTGATCCGCATCCTGCGGTACGCTGACGACAAACTCCTGTCGGAGAGCCCTTCGGGCCTTTGTCCCATGTAAAGAAATAAGGCTAAAAATCGGTAAGTTTGCGCATAAACCTAAGTTTTAGGCGTCAGAGACGGCGCGTCTTCCGATAAACCATTAAAAAGACTATCGAAGTCTAGATCCGGCTCATGCTTTGAGGCAGGATAATAACGCTTTCCTGTTCTTTGGGATCGGTGCGGGCGATCAGCGCTCGAGCAGTTTGGCCCGTCGAATTAAATGGCTGATGCGGCACGCCGGCGGGAATATAGACATAGTCACCTTCCCGGACCTTATCGAGAAATTCGAGGTTCGGCCCGTGGTAGAACGAGGTCGAGCCTTCGAGCTGGAAGATGGCAGTCTCGTGATGCTCATGGAAATGCGGCTTGGCCTTGCCGCCGGGCGGTAGAACCAGAAGATGCATGCAGATGCGGGTGGCGCCGGCACTTTCTGCCGAGACGCCCGAGAAATAGTCCATGCCCTGCTTGCCGTGAAAGCCTGCGCCGCCGCGGATCACCTTGCATTCTTTCATCGTGTTCTCCCACCACCTCAAGGCAGACGATAATCCCCACTTTCAAGCGCGGCAATGACGGCTTCGATGGTGGCTTCTGGGTCAAGCCCGTCGGTTGGCAAGACGTGCCTTTCATAGACACCGAGATCGGCGAATTGGCCATGAATGTCGGTGACGACGGCGGGGTCGGTCAGGCTGTCGCCGCCGCGGGCAAGGCAGCGGGCGACAACGTCTTCCACGGACGTGCGGAGAACAATGTAATGCACTGGGCGACCGGTGGCCTCGAACGCCGGGAGCCACCAGGGGCGGACGACGCCATCGAGGAGGACGAGATAATCGTGCTCGGCATAGCGGGCAGACACATCCGCAGCGATCTGGTTGACCATGCGGTTTTGCGCATCGGACTCGGGGAGCCAAGGCGGGATGTGGCCGTTTTTGATATTGCCCCAGAAATCGTCGGAATGGACATGCACCTTGGCGATGCCGGGCCGGTGGGCAAGGGTTTCGGCCGTCGTCGTCTTGCCTGAGCCGGGCGAGCCGGAAATGATGGCGATGTGGCCCTTGAGATGGTCCATGCTTAGTCTTTCTTGAGAATATCGCCGAGGCTCATCTTGGCGCTGCCGGGGCGCAGCGGCTTTTGCTGGCTCTCGTGCGGCACCCAGCCGGCGAGCCAGATCACTTCGAGGGTGGCGCGGACGCGGCCATCGGGGTCGGATGAGCGCTCGTGATAGGCCTCGGCGGCCTTGGTGATGAGGGTGCGCGTGGCGAATTTTTTCGGACGGTCCATCAGCGGGTTTGAGGCACCGAGCGTCTTGAGTTCAGCCATGAGCGCAATGGCGCTCGAATAGCGGACGCGATGGGTTTCGACATCGGCGACCGGCAGAGCAAAGCCGGCGCGCTGGAGGAGGGCGCCGCCATCGCGAACCTGCACCATGGGCGCGACGCGCGCCGACGCGCCGCCTGAGGTGGCGACATCGGCGGCAAGAAAGGCTTCGCGCAATTCGCTAAAGCTTTCGCCGCCGATCATGGCGACGAGGAGAAGCCCATCGGGGCGCAGCTTGGCGCGGAGGCGGGCGAGATGGCCCGGCACATCGTTGACAGCCTGGAGATGGAGAAGAGAGACGACGAGGTCGAATTCGCCCGTGGGCAGGTCCGGAAAATCGTCATTGGCGAAGGCGTCGACGGGGTGAAGCGTGACTGTGCTCGATCCGGTCGCGACTTGCCTTGGCAGGAGATCGACATCGGGCGCGATCAGGATGGCGTCTGTGAAATCGCGCATATGGGCGCCAAGGCGATCGACGAGATCGTCGAAGACTAGATCGCGCACGAAATTTTCGCGCGAGGTGCGACGGCGAAGGTGGCTGCCGATTGTGGCGGCGTCGAAAATTCTGGGTGGCTGGGACATGAAAATGTCTTCCAAAAGAACTGGCCAGATGCGAGCCAGGGGGCAATAGTGGCGTTATGGAGACGGGGCGGCGGGAAGTCAAAGGGGCTGATCTGATCGCGAGCCTTTGGGCGCAGGCCCGGGCGCTCGGCACGATGGTGCTTGATCAGCTCTATCCGCCCGCCTGCGCCGTTTGCGCGGCGCCCATGGCGGGTGGGCAAGGAATTTGTGGCGCCTGTTTTGCGCAGCTCGGCTCTATCAGCGCCCCGCTCTGTCCCGTGCTCGGTATCCCTTTCGATGTGTCGCTGGGTGACGATGCGGTGAGCGCCGAGGCGCTCGCCGATCCGCCACCTTTCTCGCGGGCGCGCGCGGCGGTGCGCTATGGCGAAATCGCACAGGCGCTTGTGACGCGGCTCAAATACGGCGATCGGACTGAATTGGCGCCGTTCTGCGCGCGGCTGATGAGCGGGGCAGGGCACGAATTCTGGGCTGCACGGCCATTGCTGGTGCCGGTGCCGCTCCACGCGAGCCGATTGCGCTTCCGGCGCTACAATCAATCGCTGCTGCTTGCGCAGGCGTTGGGGCGGCAACTGGGGCTCGATGTCGATCCGCACCTTCTGAGGCGTCATCGCAAGACGCGATCGCAAATCGGGCTTTCGGGCGACGGGCGCGCGCGGAATGTACAGGGGGCGTTCGTCGCGCATGCCGATGCGCTAGTAAGACTGCGTGGGCGGCGGGTGGTATTGGTCGACGATGTCTATACGACGGGCGCGACAGTGAAGGCGGCGACGCGCGCGCTTTTGCGCGGGGGCGCGAGCGGGGTGGATATTCTGACCTTTGCGCGCGTTGTCAGGGGCGATGAAGACCCCATATAAGAGATCAACCCATCGACGGAGCCCCTTTCCATGGCCAAAATCGAAATCTACACAACCCCAACCTGCCCATATTGCCACGCGGCGAAATCGCTGCTGAACGAAAAAGGTGCCGACTATACCGAGATCACCGTGCTCGATCCTGATCTGCGCGCCGCGATGACCCAGCGGGCCAATGGCCGCCGCACCGTGCCGCAGATTTTCATCGGCGAGACCCATGTCGGCGGCTACGATGATATGGCGGCGCTCGACCGGGCCGGTGGGCTCGATCCGCTGCTCGCGCAGTAAACGTTTCCAGGGTTCAGCGTCATGAAAATCGCCGCCATCCAGATGCGTTCGGGCCTTGATCCGAACGCCAATCTTGCAGCGCTCGAACCCATGCTGCGCCAGGCCGCGGCCGAGGGCGTCGATTATGTGCTGACCCCTGAAGTTACCATGATCTTTCCGGAAAACCGGGAGCAGTTGCGTTCCGTGGCGGCGCCGTTCGAGAACCATCCGCAGCTTAAGCGCGTTGGCGAATTGGCGCAGGAACTGGGCATCCATATCCATATCGGTTCGTTGCCCGTGCCGTTGGAAGATGGGCGCTTTGCCAATCGCTCGGTGCTGTTTGCGCCCGATGGTAGCCAGCAGGCGGTCTATGACAAGATCCACCTGTTCGATGCCGATATTGCCGGGCTCAATGCCTATCGCGAAAGCGCGACCTATAAGGGAGGCGAGGAAGCCGTCGTAACGCCGCTAGGCGATTTCACGCTCGGCTTTTCCATCTGCTACGACATGCGCTTCCCGAAACTTTACAATGCGCTCGCCAATGGCGGGGCAACGCTAATTGCGGTGCCGGCAGCCTTTACCGTGCCGACGGGGCAGGCGCATTGGCATGTGCTGTTGCGGGCGCGAGCCATTGAGACCGGATCCTATGTGATCGCGGCGGCGCAAGGCGGGGTGCACCAGAATGGTCGTGCCACCTATGGGCATTCGCTGGTGATCGACCCTTGGGGGAAGATCGTCGCCGAGCTCGATCACGACGAGCCCGGTGTGCTGGTGGTCGAGATCGATCCGGCCGCGGTGGTCGAGGCGCGGCAGCGCATTCCGGCGCTGGCCAATGCAAAAGAGTTTGCGCGGCCGGGTTTGCAGAGCTGAGCGGGCTGCCTATATCCTCAAATAACCGGCGCGATCTCGCGCCATAAAAGACGACAACAGCCGTGATCCAATACGCCCTTCAGTGTTCGAGCGGACATCGTTTCGATGCCTGGTTCAAGAGTGCTTCTGCCTATGACGAGCAGAAGGCGCGCGGGATCGTGACCTGCGCCGTCTGTGGCGGCGCCGAAGTCGACAAGGCCCTGATGGCGCCGGCGGTGGCGCGCACGGATCATGAGCGGGTGCCGCTCTCGTCCTCTTCGCCGGAAGCCATAAAATTCCGCGAGCTGCTGCGGCAGTACCGCAAGAAGGTCGTCGATGAAGCCGATTATGTCGGCGATCGCTTTGCCGAAGAGGCGCGAAAAATCCATTTCGAAGAGGTTGAAGCCCGCGGCATTTATGGCCAGGCATCGCAGGATGAAATTGCCGCTCTCATCGAGGATGGCGTCGATTTCCTGCCGCTGCCCGATGTGCCCGAGGAGCACAATTGAGCCTCTTTACGCGCGCTGGGTTCGACGCGCAGCTTGGACAATTTCCGGGCGTGAGCTTTGTCGATCAGTGGGAGGCGCGGGTCGCCAAGGTAGGCGGCAAGGTGTTTTGCCTCCTATCCGACGCTGCCCCGCATCGGCTGGTGTTCAAGAGTGGCGAGGCCAGTTTCGATATTCTGACCGCGCTCGATGGCGTCGATCAGGCGCCCTATTTCGCCAAGCGGCAATGGGTTTCCGTCACCCAGGATGCGCCGCTCGGCGAGGATGATTTAAGTGCCTATATCGCCCGTTCCCACGCTTTGGTGGCGAGCGGGCTGACCAAGAAATTGCGTGCCGAGCTCGGTATTCCCACCGGCTGATCCGGTTTCCGGGGATCGAACCCGGCGCGACGATAGTTCCTTTCGCATCCACATATGGAGTGACTGATATGACCACACTCGACGCTTCCCTGTCGGGCAGCTTTGCCATCGGCGGTGACCTGAAGGTCAATCGCCTCGGCTTTGGCGCCATGCGCATTACCGGCAAAGGCATCTGGGGTCCGCCCGAAGATCGCGACGAGGCCATTCGCGTGCTGAAGCGCCTGCCGGAAGTCGGTGTCGATTTCATCGATACGGCCGAAAGCTATGGCCCCTATATCAGCGAAGAGCTGATCGGGGAGGCGCTGGCGCCCTATTCCAAGGGCACGATCGTTGCCACCAAGAGCGGCCTGACCCGCACCGGCCCCAATGAATGGCCGCAGCTCGGCCGTCCGGAATTTCTGCGTCAGGGCGCGCTGCTGAGCCTTCGTCGTCTCAAGGTCGAGCGCATCGATCTCTGGCAGTTGCACCGCATCGATCCCAAGACGCCGCGCGAAGAGCAGTTCGGCGTGATCGCCGACATGCAGAAAGAAGGCATTATCCGCCATGCGGGCCTTTCCGAAGTCAGCGTCGGCGATATCGAAGAAGCGCAGAAATACTTCAAGGTGACGACGGTGCAGAACCTCTACAACTTTGCCAATCGGCAGAGCGAAGAGGTGCTGAACTATTGCGAAAAGAACGGGATCGGCTTCATCCCCTGGTTCCCGCTGGCGGGCGGCGAACTCGTGGAAGGCCATGAAAAGGCCCGCGAAATCCTCAAGAAGCACAATGCATCGGGCAGCCAGATCGCGCTCGCCTGGCTCTTGAAGCGCTCGCCGGTCATGCTGCCCATTCCGGGCACAGGCAAGGTCAAGCACCTCGAAGACAATGTCGCCGCCGCTGCGCTAAAACTCAGCGACGAAGATTTTGCGACGCTGGATGCGATCGCCGGTCGCTAAGCTTTAGCGATCGTCACCAAGGTACCCCAGGGGTCGGTTGCCGTCAGGCTGCCGGCCTCTTCTTTTAGGTCGATACCGGCGGCGGCCAGACGCTCGCGCGTGGCGTTCAGCGTTGCCTCGTCAATTGCGGAGAGGGTGAAGCCGGCAAGACCGGTGGCCCCAGCATTCCGCTGACCGGCGCCAAGGCTTTCCCAAGTGTTGAGCGCGACGTGATGGTGGTAACGCCCGCTCGATAGGAACAGCGCATCCTCGCGGCCGCTGGTGGTGTCGAGGCCGAGGGCGACCCCGTAAAAGTCACCTGCGGCTGGGATATTGCCGGCACGCAGGTGGATGTGGCCGATGCGGGTTCCTGACGGGGCGGCGCTAAAAGTGTCGCTTTGTGTATCGGTCAGTGCCAAGAGGCCATCGAAATCGATCGCCTCGGAGCCCATGACGATGCGGGTGCCGTCCCAAGTCCAGAAGGCGGGGTCACGATCGGCATAGACTTCCACGCCATTGCCTTCGGGATCGTCGAGATAGACTGCTTCGCTGACGCGGTGATCGGCAAAGCCACGGAACTGATATTGCGCCATGGCGGTGTGGATGAGCCATGAGGCGAGATCGGCGCGCGAGGGCAGCAGGAAGGCGGTGTGATAGAGGCCGGCGGCCATGGGACCTTCTGGCTGACCCTCTGGGTGATGTTCGAGCGTGAGAAGGGTGATGCCATCGACGCCGAGGCGAGTGCTGGCGCCCGCTTGGTCGAGAACAGCTAAACCAATGATCTCGGTATAGAAGCCGATCATCGTCTCGAGATCGCGCACCTTCAGCGTGACGTCGCGTACATGGAGCGGGGTCGATGTAGCGAACATGCCTTGATAGTCCGGCAAAATGGAGAAGTTTCCGCCTTCGGCGCGTATGGCACCTGCGAGAGCGGCCGAGGCGGTGCTGGCGCCGGCAAGACGCAGGATGTGGCGGCGGGTAACATTCATGACGCGGTCTCCGAAAGGCTGGCGACGTCATAGCGCAACGGAGTGCTGGGACCGAGAAAATTGGCGCATCGGCAGGCGAATGCATTGTTCGCTCGCTCAGGACGGCCAAAGGTTTTTGCGATTTTTGGGAGGTTAGGTCGGCCCGATAGGGAGGGTGGAATCCCCGCTATCGAGCCTGACCAGATTAGCTGTCTTGGCAGACCGCTAAAGTGGCTGGGCGGGGCTATAGCAGCGCGTTCGGCGCTTGTCACGCGATTGTCGTATTGAGGTGTGGAGAGAGTGCCCCCACCTAGCCTCCCCCTGGGAGGGGGAGGGAGGGATCGCGTTTGTGTCGGCCGCAGTGGCCAATCAGTGCCAGAGCTTGTCGATGGCCTTGGTGTCGCGGACGGCGCCCTTGGAGGCCGAGGTGACGAGGGCGGCATAGGCTTTGAGGGCGGTGGTCACCTTGCGCTTGCGCGGGTGAGCCGGACGCCAGCCGAGCTTGTCCTGTTCGGCGCGGCGTGTGGCCATTTCGGCGTCGGAGACCAAGACGTTGACAGTCCGGTTGGGGATGTCGATCTCGATGATGTCGCCTTCGCGCACGAGGCCGATGGCGCCGCCTTCGGCCGCTTCCGGCGATGCGTGCCCGATGGAAAGCCCAGAGGTGCCGCCCGAGAAGCGTCCATCGGTCAGAAGCGCACAGGCTTTGCCGAGCCCCTTCGATTTGAGGTAGCTCGTGGGATAGAGCATTTCCTGCATGCCGGGGCCGCCCTTGGGGCCTTCATAGCGGATCACCAGAACGTCGCCGGGCTTGATCTCGTTGGAGAGGATCGCCTTGACCGTGGCATCCTGGCTTTCGAACACGCGGGCCGGGCCGGTGAATTTGAGAATGGAATCGTCAACACCGGCCGTTTTCACGATGCAGCCGTCCACAGCGATATTGCCCTTGAGCACGGCCAAGCCGCCGTCCTTGGAAAAGGGATTTTCCGGCGAACGAATGACGCCATTGGTGCGGTCGGTGTCGAGATCGGTCCAGCGATTGGACTGGGAGAAGGCTTCGGTGGTGCGCACGCCGCCGGGCGCGGCCATGTAGAAATTGCGCACGGCTTCGGAATTGGTGCGGGAAATATCCCACTTGTCGATGGCGTCGCCCATCGTCGCGGCATGCACCGTCGGCTCTTTGCGATTGATCAGGCCGCCGCGATCGAGCTGGCCGAGGATTGCAAAAATGCCGCCAGCGCGGTGGACGTCTTCCATATGCACGTCGTTCTTGGCCGGCGCGACTTTCGAGAGCACCGGGACGCGGCGCGAGAGAGCGTCGATATCGTCCATGGTGAAATCGACGCCGCCCTCATGGGCTGCAGCGAGGATGTGCAGCACGGTATTGGTCGAGCCGCCCATGGCGATATCGAGCGCCATAGCGTTTTCAAAAGCCTGCTTCGTCGCGATCGAGCGCGGCAGCACGGTTTCGTCGTCCTGCTCATAGTAGCGGCGAGCGAGGTCGACGATCAGATGGCCGGCTTCCTGGAAGAGGCGCTTGCGATCGGAGTGCGTCGCAAGGGTCGAACCGTTGCCGGGCAGCGAGAGGCCCAGAGCCTCGGTGAGGCAGTTCATCGAATTGGCCGTGAACATGCCCGAGCAGGAGCCGCAGGTGGGGCAGGCGGCTTCTTCGACGGCCTGGACTTCTTCGTCGGTGTAATGATCGTCGGCCGCCATCACCATGGCGTCGACGAGGTCGAGCGCCTGCAGCTTGCCCTTGACGATCGCCTTGCCGGCTTCCATCGGGCCGCCGGAAACGAAAACCACCGGGATGTTGAGACGCATGGCGGCGTTGAGCATGCCGGGGGTGATCTTGTCGCAATTGGAAATGCAGACCATGGCGTCGGCGGTGTGGGCGTTGACCATGTATTCGACCGAGTCGGCGATGATGTCGCGGCTCGGCAGCGAATAGAGCATGCCGTCATGGCCCATGGCGATGCCATCGTCGACTGCGATGGTGTTGAACTCTTTCGCAACACCGCCAGCGGCTTCGATTTCACGGGCGACGAGCTGGCCGAGATCCTTCAAGTGCACGTGGCCGGGCACGAATTGGGTGAAGGAATTCACCACCGCGATAATCGGCTTGCCGAAATCGCCTTCCTTCATGCCGGTGGCGCGCCACAGGCCACGTGCGCCGGCCATGTTGCGGCCATGAGTGGTGGTGCGTGAGCGATAGACGGGCATGGCGGTTCCTCGAAGTGTTGCGCCGGTGGGGCCGAGATTGGTTGCCCTGTTTAGACCCATTCCAGGGCAGCTTCAAGGAATTACCGTACCGTGCGGTACGGTTTGTGATCGACGCTGCCGGGATGGCGAGAGGCGAGCCCAAAGAAAAGTGAATGAACGTCGGCTTTAGGCCACGCGTTCGGCCCTCATCAAGAAGGAGGATTTTTCCATGGACGCCATTCCAAATACGATTGCCGAAGGCATGAAGGTTTTCGATAGCGCGATGCATTCGATCGGCAAGGTCGACACGTTCCGCATTACCGATGAAGCGCCGGATCAGCCGGAGATCGATGCGGCCGGTGTAAGCCCGGTGCTCGAAGAAGAACGCGATACGATGTCGGCGCTTTTGGCCGATGTGTTCAGCCCCGGGGACGACCTGCCCCGTGAATTGCAGGAAAAGGCGCTGCGCGAAGGGTTTGTCCGGCTCGACGCCGATGGCTTCCTCGCCTCTGACCGCTATATTTTCCCCGAGCACATCGATCGGGTCGAAGGGGATCGGTTGATCCTCAATGTCCGCAAGGATGATCTACTGAAGGCATAAACAAAGGAGCCCGCGTCAAGCGGGCTCTTTTTCTTAGGCGGGGCGGTGGGCGAGGACCATGTAATTGATCCCGGTATCCTCCGAGAGCCGCCATTCGTCGGCGATGGGGTGAAAGACGACACCCTTGTCTTCGATCACTTTCAGGCCATTGCGGGTGATGAGGCTGTGGATCTCGTCGGGCGTGAGAAACTTCCGCCAGTCGTGGGTGCCCTTGGGCAGCCAGCGCAGCACATATTCGGCGCCGACCACGGCAAGCGCATAGGCGCGGGCGGTGCGGTTGAGGGTGGCGGTGAACATCAGGCCGCCCGGCGCGACCAAGTCGGCGCAGCTTTTCATATAGAGCGGGACATTATCGACATGTTCGACGACTTCCATATTGAGGACGACGTCGAATTTGTCGCCGGCCGTTGCGAGGGTCTCGGAGGTCGTGACGCGATAATCGATGTCGAGATCGGATTTCTCGGCATGGATTTTGGCGATCGTTATGTTGCGCTGGGCCGCATCGACGCCGGTGACCGTGGCGCCGAGCCGGGTCAGCGGTTCGCAGAGAAGGCCACCGCCGCAGCCGATGTCGACGATCTTCAAGCCTTCAAGCGGGCGCATGATGGTCGTGTCGCGGCCAAAATGGCTGATGAGATTGTCGCGGATATAAGCAAGACGCACCGGGTTGAACTTGTGGAGCGGCTTGAACTTGCCCTTGGGGTCCCACCACTCTTCGGCCATGGCCGTAAACTTGGCGATTTCGGCGTCGTTGATCGTGGTCTCGGACATGGGGAACTCCTTTGTCCCCATATGGCCCAGCTTGAGGCTTCCGTTCAAGGCGCGGGGTGACGCAGGCAGCGTGATCCCAGTTGATCCCATCGCCGGTTTGTGGCATTCCCCCGCGCTAATGAAAGCGTACCGCCGGGTTCGGCGGAGAGTGCTTTGGATTGTCGCTTTAGCCGGGGAAGCCAGTGGCCCGTATCGTCGTCAAGTTCGGTGGCACTTCGATGGCCAATATCGAACGCATCCGCCATTCCGCTCTCCATGTGAAGCGCGAGATCGAAGCCGGCAATGAAGTTGCCGTCGTCGTCTCCGCCATGTCCGGCAAGACCAATGAACTGGTCGGCTGGGTCAATGACGCCAGCAAATTCCACGACGCGCGCGAATATGATGCTGTCGTGGCTTCGGGCGAGCAGGTGACGGCCGGCCTGATGGCCATCGTGCTCAGCGAAATGGGCATCCAGTCGCGGTCTTTCGCTGGCTGGCAGGTACCGATCCATACCGACGACGCGCATGGCGCGGCGCGGATCACCGGGATCGATCCGACCGAACTCGACAAGCGCATGAGCGATGGCTGGGTGCCTGTCATCACCGGCTTCCAGGGCATTTCGCCCCATGGCCGGGTGACGACGCTGGGCCGCGGTGGTTCGGACACCTCGGCCGTTGCGGTTGCCGCAGCAGTGGGCGCGGATCGCTGCGATATCTATACCGATGTGGACGGCGTCTATACGACCGACCCGCGCATCGTCCCCAAGGCCCAGCGCATGACCAAGATTTCCTTTGAGGAAATGCTTGAGATGGCCTCGCTCGGCGCCAAGGTCTTGATGATCCGCTCGGTCGAAATGGCCATGGCGCACAAGGTTCGCCTTCTGGTGCGCTCCAGTTTTGATGACCCCAATGCGCCCCAGATTGCGCCCGATGGGTCGCCCGGTGTTCCCGGCACGCTCGTTTGCGATGAGGATGAGATCATGGAAAAGCAGATCGTTTCGGGCGTGACGCTCGCCAAGGCCGAGGCCAAGATCACCCTGCGCGATGTCAAGGACAAGCCCGGCGTCGCCGCTGCCATCTTCGGCCAGCTCGCCGACGAAGGCATCATCGTCGACATGATCGTCCAGAACATTGCCGATGATGGCGCGACGACCGATATCACCTTCACCGTGCCCGACAGCGAATATGACAAGGCCGTCCGCGCGCTCGAAGAAAATGGCGGAAAGTTCGAATATGCGCGCCTTTCCGGCTCGAAGGGCGGGGCGAAAGTCTCGGTGGTGGGTGTCGGTATGCGCAGCCATGCCGGGGTCGCCTCGACCATGTTCAAGGCGCTGGCCGACAAGGGCATCAACATCCAGCTGATCACGACTTCGGAAATCAAGACCTCGGTATTGATCGACGAGGAATATGCAGAGCTTGCGGTCCGGGCGTTGCACACCTATTACGGATTGGACAAGAAGGACGCCTGATCTCGTTTCGAGGGGGAATGGGGCCGCGTCCGATCAAGGGGGGCGGCTCGGCGGGGCTGCCGAAGACGGGATGGTCACGACCATAGGCGGCCCAAGGGTGCTGCTGCGGCAATTGCGCGAAACCATGGCGGAGCCTCTGGCTTCGCAGGCGCGCCTCGACAAGATCGTGGGTCTGATCGCCGAAAACATGCGAGCAGACGTCTGCTCGTTTTACGTGCTGCGCGACGATGGCGCGCTCGAACTGTTCGCCACCAAGGGCCTTGAGGCCGAATCGGTTCACATGACGACGCTTCGCCTCGGCGAGGGTCTCGTAGGTCTTATCGCGTCCGAGGCCGAACCGCTCAGCCTTGACGATGCGCCGAGCCATCCCGGTTTTGCCTATCGGCCGGAAACGGGCGAGGACAAATATAATTCATTCCTCGGCGTGCCGGTGCTGAGAGCCGGGCAAACCCTGGGGGTTTTGGTCGTTCAAAATGCCGAGCGCCGGCATTATGGCGAGGACGAAACCGAGGCCATGCTGACTACCGCCACAATCCTTGCGGAAATGGTGGCGACTTCCGACTTCGACAACCTGATCAAGCCGGGCTCCGATATCGATCTCAGGCGTCCTCGCATGTTCAACGGCGTGAGCTTTACCGATGGAATTGCGCTCGGCACGGTGGTCTTGCACGACCCGCGCGTTGTCGTGGTCAATTTCATCGCCGAAGATACCGATGCCGAAAAGCTGCGGCTCGATATGGCGCTCGCCAGCATGCGCGTCTCGATCGATGCCATGCTCGACCATGGCGATATGCAGCCAAGCTCGGATCACCGCGAGATCCTTGAAACCTATCGCATGTTCGCCAATGACCGCGGCTGGGTGAACCGGCTGACGGAGGCGATCGAGAACGGTCTTTCAGCCGAAGCGGCTGTCGAGCGCGTGCAGAACGATACGCGCGCCCGCATGCTGCGCCAGACCGATCCCTATATCCGCGACCGGTTGCATGATCTCGACGATCTCGCCAATCGCTTGCTGCGCGTTCTGACAAATACAAACCAGCAGGGGCAGCGCGAGCTCCCCGACAATGCCATTCTCGTTGCCCGCAATATGGGGCCGGCGGAATTGCTCGAATATGACCGCAAGAAGCTGCGCGGGCTGGTGCTCGAAGAGGGCGGCTCGACTGCGCATGTCGCCATCGTTGCGCGTTCGCTCGGGCTCGTTGCCGTGGGGCAGGCGGATTCGATCGTTTCGATGTGCGAGACGGGCGACGATATCATCATCGATGGTCCGACCGGTCAGGTGCATCTGCGCCCCACGCCCGATGTCGAGCAGACCTATATCGACAAGGTGCGGATTTCGGCCAAGCGCCGGGCGCATTATGCCGCGCTCAAGGACAAGCCGAGCGTGACGAAAGACGGCGTCGATATTACGCTCTTGCACAATTCGGGGCTCGTCGCCGATCTACCCATGCTCGACGATACCGGTGCTTCGGGCGTCGGCCTCTTCCGCACCGAATTGCAGTTCATGATCGCGAGCAAGCTGCCGCGTTTGCAGGAGCAGGTGGATCTCTACGCCGAGGCGATGGAAATCGCCGGGGATCGGCCGATCGTCTTCCGCCTTCTCGATATCGGGGGGGACAAGGTCGTGCCTTATCTGCGCTCGATGGCCGAGGAAAACCCGGCCATGGGCTATCGCTCGATCCGCCTCGGGCTCGATCGGCCGGGTCTGTTGCGCACGCAGGTCCGGGCGCTGCTGCTCGCCGCGCGCGGACGGCCGCTGAAAGTCCTCGTCCCCATGGTCACCGAGACATTCGAATTCCGGCAGACCAAGCTCGTCATATTCAAGGAAATGGAACGCCTCCGCCGTGCGGGCGAACCTATCCCGTCGCGCCTCGAACTCGGGGCCATGGTGGAAGTGCCATCCTTGCTCTTCGAGCTCGACCAGATCATGCCTGAGGCCGATTTCGTCTCGATCGGCTCGAACGATCTCGTCCAGTTCTTGACGGCTGCCGATCGCGCCAATCCCCGCGTTTCCAAGAATTACGACCCGATCGGTCTGCCACGTTTGCGGGCGATCCGGCTCGTTGTCGATGCGGCGCGGCGGCACAATAAGCCGGTGACGATGTGCGGCGAATTGGCCGGGCGGCCGATGGAGGCCTTGGCGCTGATGGCGATCGGCATGACGCGGCTCTCGATGGGGCCGGCATCGATCGGGCCGATCAAGGAGATGGTGCTCAATCTCGATCTCAAGCCGATCCAGGACTCCGTGGCTGCGGCCTTATCCGTCGGCGCAGATGGTGTCGCGATCCGCGAACTGCTGACCGAATGGGTTGAAAAACAGAACCTCCCTATGGGCTGAGGCCAATTTCGGCTCTTTCATCAATCCTAGTTTCCCTTGCGATTGCTGGCGCTCGCGACTATCCAAGGCCGCTATTGTGCCCGGAAAGATTATTGCATGCCCGCTTTGCCCGAGGATAAGCTCGACGCGCTTGCCACCCGTTTCCAATATATCGAGGCGGCCCTTTCGGGCGGCGCGAGCCCGGATGAACTGGCCAAGCTCAGCAAAGAGCATTCCGACCTTTCCCCGATCGTCGGCGAAATCAATGCCTATAAAAAGGCGCTGATGGATCGCGCCGAGGCCGCATCCCTCGCCAAGGGTGCGGACAAGGAGATGGCCGAAATGGCCGAAGCGGAACTCGAAGAACTCGATGAAAAGATTGAGCAATTAACCCAATCGATCTTCATCATGCTGCTGCCCAAGGACGAGGCCGACGAAAAGTCGATCATCCTTGAAATCCGCGGTGGTACGGGGGGCGACGAGGCCGCTTTGTTCGCGGGCGATCTCTTCCGCATGTATGAGCGCTATGCCTCGCTACGCGGCTGGAAGGTCACGCTGATGGAAGAAAGCCCCGGGGAAATGGGGGGCTATAAGGAAGTCATCGCCAATGTTTCGGGCAAGGGCGTTTATGCGCGGATGAAGTACGAGTCTGGCGTCCATCGCGTGCAGCGCGTGCCGGCGACGGAAGGTTCGGGGCGCATTCATACCTCGGCCGCGACCGTGGCCGTGCTGCCCGAGGTCGAAGACATTGATATTGAAATCAGAAATGAAGACATCCGCATCGATACGATGCGCGCTTCGGGGGCCGGCGGACAGCACGTCAACACGACCGACTCGGCGGTGCGCATCACGCATTTGCCGACGGGGATAGTTGTGACCTCGGCAATGAAGAGCCAGCATCAGAACCGGGCGCAGGCCATGGTGGTGCTGCGCTCGCGGCTTTATGAAATGCAGCGCGAAGAACGCGACAGCGCGCGCTCGGCCGAGCGCAAGGGGCAGGTGGGATCAGGCGACCGCTCGGAGCGGATCCGGACCTATAATTTCCCGCAGGGCCGCGTGACGGACCACCGGATAAACCTGACTTTATATAAGCTCGACAAGGTGATAGCGGGCGAAGCGCTCGATGAACTGATCGAGGCGCTGATCACTGAAAACCAGGCGGCGCAGCTGGCCGCTATGGAGAATTCGAACTGAGCGAGACCGTGACCATCGGCGCGCTTTGGCGGCGGTGGCGGGACGAACTGACGGAAAAAGGCTTTGCGACGCCGACGCTCGACGCCAAGCTTTTGGTGGGGCATGTGCTCGGGCTCGATGCACTGCAATTGGCCATCAACGAGGGCGAAACTGTTAGCAACACGTTAACATTGAGCCTCGCCGACGTGCTCAAACGGCGTTTGTCGGGTGAATCGGTGGCGCGGATCATCGGCCATAGAGAATTCTATGGGCTCGACTTCGGGCTCAATGGCGCAACGCTGGAGCCGCGGCCAGATACGGAATTGCTTGTTGATCTGGCGCTCGAGGCACTGCCCGAGGGCGGGCGCCTGCTCGACATGGGGACCGGGACCGGGTGCATCCCGATCGCGGTTTTGGTCAATCGGCCCGATGCCGTCGGGGTCGCGACCGATGTCAGTATGGAGGCGCTGGCGCAGGCCGGGGATAATGCGCAGCGGCATGGGGTCGAGGGGCGGCTGACGCTACGGCAGGGGGATTGGTTTGGGGCGCTTATGTCTCCCGACCCAAGGCCCCCTCACCCGGCGCTGCGCGCCGACCTCTCCCCCAGAGGGAGAGGTGAAGAGCGGTTCGACCTGATCCTCTCCAATCCGCCCTATATCGAAAGTGCTGTTGTCGAGACGCTGGCGGCGGAGGTTAGGGAATTCGATCCGCGGCTGGCGCTCGATGGTGGGCCGGATGGGATTGCGCCTTATCGGGTGATTGCCGCGGAGGCAGGGAACTGGTTGCGGCCGGATGGGCGGGTGCTGGTAGAGATTGGCTACGACCAGGGCGAAACGGTCAGTGCGCTGTTTTTGGCGGCGGGATTTCAAGATGTCGCGGTCCATAAGGATCTGGCAGGGCTTGATCGTGTGGTTTCGGCGCACCACATAAAGAATTGAAAAGCGTTAGAGGCCAGCGGGAAAGAATTTATGCTGGTCAAAACCAGCGAATGCGGCTAGTTTATCCGGGCTGTCACTGGCGCATCATGGGCGCCGCGGCCATCACACCCGATCTCAATAGTTTGCGGCTTTCGCCGCGCTTGTCCGAAATGCTCGGCGCAAGTGGATGATCTGGGCGGAATTTTCCGGGAGGCGCCGCCCGAGAGCATACGGTCTTCATGAAGCCAGTATAACCCCATCCTCAGCGATGATCGCGGGATGTGGGGCCAGACCGGATCGATATCCGGTCCGCCCAGATGTGACGCTTAACGATCTAGAGTTAGACAAAGCGACCCGATGAGACCAAACCAGAATAAGAACCGGCAGCGTGGCCGGAACGGCGGACGCAAACACGTCAACCCATTGTCGCGGAATTACGAGAGCAATGGGCCGGACGTAAAAGTCCGCGGCAATGCAGCTCATGTCGCCGAAAAGTACCTGCAACTGGCGCGTGATGCCCAGTCTTCGGGCGACTCGGTGATGGCGGAGAACTATCTCCAGCACGCCGAACATTATTTCCGCATCGTCTCCTCCGCCCAGCAGGCCATGAATGGCCAGCGTGATGGCCAGAGCCAGGACGACAATGAGTTCGATGACGATGTCTCGGACATCAACTCGCGCTTTGCCTCGCCCCAGCCGGTTCAGGCTCAGGCCGGCAACGAGACGCAGGACGACATAGCGCAGCCCCAACCGGTTGCCGTTGCAGCCGAGGATGCTGGTCAGCCAGCCGGCGAACAGGCCGAAGCTGGTGCTGCCGCACCGCAGGCCGAAGGCGAAGCCGCGCCGCGCAAGCAGCGTGAGCGCCGTCCGCGCCGCCGTCGCCCCACTGCCCAGGATGGCAATGGCGATCCGGCCAATGCACCGCAGCCCGACGTCAGCGAATTGCCGGCGTTTTTGACGGCTGGCGGCACGGCGAACGCTGCCGAGTAAGCACTGCTTTCAGAATTGAAAAGGCCGGGCGCAGTGCCCGGCCTTTTTGTTTTCGGCTGTCCGTTGGACGACGTGACAAGAGGCTATGCGGCCACCTGGCAGTGGTGACGAATGTCTTCGAGGCGGACCGTGTGCAAAGTTTTGCTGCGCTCGGCTTGGGCGGCATCGGCGAGGGAGACGAAGCCAAGCGTCAGAGCCGCGCCCTTGAGCGTATGTAGAACCTGATCCAATCCATCGGCGTCGCCCTTTGACAGCGCCAGTTGCGCCTGGGCCAGCATATGCTCGCAGGACTGGATGAAGTCTTCGACGAGGCGGTCGAATTCGTCTTCCCCGAGGGCTTCTTTGAGGCTTTCCTGATGGTCCTTGTCCACCTCATTCTCGGAGAGAGGCGCGAGCTGGACAGCCTCGGGCGAGAGGTGCTTTTGCAGGATGTCGGTCAGCTTGACGGTGGTCAGGGGCTTGGCCGAATGATCGTCCATGCCGGCATCGAGGCAGGCCTCGCGATCGGATTCGAACGCATTGGCCGTCAGGCCCACGACGGGGAGCGCAAATCCCCGCGCGCGCAATTGCCGCGTTGCTTCAAGGCCGTCCATCTGGGGCATCTGCATGTCCATAAGGACGAGATCGAAGCGCGAGGCGGCCAGCATATCGAGCGCCTCCTGCCCATTGCAGGCCGCGACGGCATCGAGCCCAAGCTTGGCAAGGAGACCGACGGCAACGTCGCGATTGATGGGATTGTCATCGACGACGAGCACGGTGCCGCCAAGCTGCACAGGTGGAAGCGTCTCTAGCGCGACATGGTTTTCGTCGATCGTTTCGACTGGCCCGGCCGGCAGATCGAACCAGAAGGTGCTGCCGAGCCCGACGGCGCTTTCCACCCCGATCTTGCCATCCATGACATTGACGAGGCGCCGGCAGATGGCGAGGCCAAGCCCAGTGCCGCCAAAGGAGCGCGTATTGGAGCTATCGATCTGGCTGAATTCGCGGAAGAGTTTTTGGCGGTCCGCTTCGGAAATCCCGGGGCCGGTATCGCGCACCTCGAGCTTCAGCCGATCGCCGCGCACCGTGCCGGTGACGACGACGGATCCGGCGGGCGTGAACTTGATGGCATTGCCGATGAGGTTGACCAGCACCTGCCGGATGCGGTTGGCATCGACGAAGACGCTGACATCGGGATAGTCGAAGACGAGTTTGAGCCCTGCCGTTTCGGCGCGGACGCTCATCATCCGCTCGATCGGCACCATGGTTTCGCGCAGGCTGACGCGGATCGGTTCGAACCGCACGGCGCCGGCTTCAAGCTTGGAATAATCGAGGATGTCGTTGATGACATCGAGCAGCATGTCGCCGGAAAGCCGGATGGTTTCCACCTGATGCATCTGGTCGCGCTCGAGTCGCGAGCCGCGCAAAAGTTCGGTCATGCCGATGATGCCGTTAAGCGGGGTGCGGATTTCGTGGCTCATGGTAGCGAGGAATGCCGACTTTGCCGCGCTTGCGCTCTTGGCCTTCTTGGCGATGCGCTCGTTGCGGCGGCTGAGAAGTTCGACTTCCCGACCGCTGCGGGAGAGATGATAGAGCTGGACGCCAAGAAGGGCGACGATCAGCACCAAGGCAATGGTCAGCGCGGCAACGCTGAGGCCGATGCGCCAATAGATGAAGAGTGTCTCGTTGCGCTCTTCGACGCGAATTTCATTGAATGCGGAATTGGTCGCGACGAGGAGATCGCCCGTTGCCTGCCGCGCGGCCTGCGCCATGCCGAGAATTTCGGCGGCTTCAGCGGGGAAACTGGCGGGGTCGGCGGCAAGGCCATCCATGGTCGCGACCATGGAATTGATGGCGCGATTGGCCGCGGCCGCCTTTTGCCCGACAAGCGACGATGCCGGGAAAATCTCGGTATAGGACCCTTGGGTCAGGAGATGGGTGCGGCTGAACAGGAGATCGAAGCGCATGGAAACGTCGCCGACGTCATGGTCGATCTGTGCGGTCTGGATTGCTTCGATGAGGCGCGCGGCTTCACGGTCGGCCTGGTAGGCTGCCCAACTGATGTCTTCGCGCACACCGGAGCGGATAGTGTTCTGCCGCTCGCTGAGGCCGGCGAAAAGCCAGATGACCGAACTGAGCAGGACGACGCTGAGAAGGGTCAGAAAGACGATGCCCCGCCCGATCCTGCGGGACACAACTTGCCGGGCTCTGGCGGTCGCCGTCGGCATCTCAGTGAACCGTCAGGCTGGCAACCTGCCAGACCGAGCGCGAGAAGATCACCTCATTATAGAGGTCGGGATGCTCGTCAAACGGATAGATGACGAATAGCGGGCCTTTGTCACGGACAGAGAGCTCCTCGCCATCAACGCGGGTCGCGAGGATGACGGGGTAGTCCTTGATATCCTCCATCGGGATTTCGGCCGAATAATCATTGAGCGCCGTCACCGTGACGCTCTCGCCGCTGGCGCCAAGCGTCTCCAGCAAATCGCCGATGACGACGCCGCTGAATTCGTGTTCGCCATCATACCAGGGGGTCGTCGCCTTGATCGTGTGCTGGGGCAGGGCATCGAGCATGGCGAGATCGAAGGCAGCGGTTTCGCCATCGTTCATCGTGGTAATGGCGCCTTGAACTTTCAGGATCGGCTCGGCAGCCGGCTTGGCCAGCTCAACGGCCCAGCCTGGGGCTGTCGCGATCACGAGGAGGGCAAGGGAAGATGCTAGTCGGAGCATGGTACGCACCTTTCACGCTGCGTTGGATTGCATGGCATTGCCGCAGATCGGGGCAATGCGTGGCCAGGCGCGGACGAGCGCCGCGATACAGGCCGGATCGAAATGCGTGCCCGAACAGCGGACGAGTTCGTCGCGTGCGGCCTCGGCGGCCCAGGCCATCTTGTAGCTTCTGGCGCTGCAGAGGGCATCGAGCACATCGGCAACGGCCGTGATGCGGGCGGCGAGCGGAATATTTTCGGCGATAAGGCCATGGGGATAGCCGGTGCCGTCCCATTTTTCGTGATGGCACCGCGCGATCTCTTCGGCCATGCGCAGCATGTCGGAATCGCCATTGGCGAGGATATCGGCGCCGATCAGCGGATGGGCCCGCATTTGCGCCCATTCGCCTTCGGTCAGCTTGCCCGACTTGTTGAGGATGGCATCGGAAATGCCAATTTTGCCAACGTCGTGGAGCGGGGCCGCGAGCCAGAGCGTGCGGACGAATTTTTGATCGAGGCCCATTTCCTCGGCGATCGTGCCGGCAATGCGCGCGACGCGTTCGACATGGTCGCCGGTTTCATGATCGCGCACTTCGATGGCGCGGGCGAGGCGATAGATCATGTCCTCTTCGCGCCGCTGGAGATGGACCGTGGCTTGTGCGACCTCGGCTTCGAGATGCACGGCGCGGTCTTCGAGCTGGTTCTGGGCGCGGCGGAGGGCAAGGAGATTGGTGAGGCGCGAGCGCAGTTCGAGCGGATCGACGGGCTTGGCGAGAAAATCGGTGGCGCCGGCATCGATCGCTGCCAGCCGCGTCGGCCGATCGGCGTCGGCGGTGATCATGACCAGCGGCACATGATGATGGCTTGGCAATTTGCGGATATGGGAAATCAGATCGATGCCCGACATGCCGGGCATGACATTGTCGACGATCATCAGATCGCAGGGGTTCATCACCGCATCGGCGAGCGCCGAATGCGCTTCGGAAAAGGCCGAGACCGTCACATCGGGAAACCGACTGACGAGCTTTTTCAGCACCTCGAGATTGGTGCGATTGTCCTCGACGATAACGATCCGCATCTGCGATCCCCCAAGCGCGGCAATTTGTATTAAATTCCGTGGGCGAACGAAACTGCAGACCGTGGGTTAGCTTAGCGGGACGTTAAATGGCGCTGGAGCCGGGGGCCTTGGCCTACTGAGCGCGGTGTGAAAGGCCCCAATTGCCCAAGGCGTCGAGGACCGGAATAAGGGTTCGGCCATAGTCGCTATAGTCATAGGCGCTATGGACGACATTTTTCTCTTTTCTCTCCGAACGTTTCAGCAGTCCATCGGAGACGAGCGCCTCGAGGTGATCGGTCAGCACCTTTGGCGATATGCCGGGAAGGGCGCGCTTGAGTTCGCCGAAGCCAGCCTCGCCATGGCGCAGGTGCCAGAGGATGCGCGTCTTCCATTTGCCCGAGACGAGTTGAATGGTGACGAGGGCCGGGCAGTCGATCATCTTGGCGTCAAAGCCAGGGGTACTCACCATCGGGTAACTCCTTGTCGAAGGGACCGGGTCTCAGCAGAGTGGCGCCTGAGGAGAGCGCCATGACGACACCTAGCCTATATGACTGGATCGGGGGCATTGATGCACTGTCCCGTCTCACCCAGGTATTTTATCAGCGCGTTCACGCAGATGACCTACTGGGGCCGGTTTTTGCGCGAATGGATCCCGAGCATCCGCGTCACGTGGCCGAGTTTCTGGCCGAGGTCATGGGTGGGCCGCCATTTTATTCCGAAGCGCATGGCGGGCATCTTGAAATGGTGCGGCACCATCTCAACCGCCAGCTTTCCGAGCCGATGCGGCGGCGGTGGATCAATCTGTTGCTCGATAGCTATACCGATCTCGGGCTTCCGGCAGATCCAGAATTTGCTTCGGCCTTGATCAGCTATCTCGAATGGGGATCGCGTCTTGCGGTGATCAATTCTCAGCCCGGCGCCACGGTGTCCGAAATGGCACCAATGCCGCACTGGGGTTGGGGGGAGGCCAAGGGGCCGTATAGCCCCGGGGGCAGTTGAGGGCAGAGCTTCAGGAAGGCGCGCGTTGCTTTTCGAAGCGGGTATCGCCGCTTTCCATTTGATGTTTTCGCACCCAGCCGAGCCGGTCGTAAAAGCGCGCGGCGCTGGAGGTTGCGTCGGTCCCGAGCCAAATGGTGTCATGGCGCGCGAAGAGGAACGCTTCGGCGCGGTCCATGAGACGGCGGCCAATGCCATGGCCTTCCCATTCCGGGCGGACGAAGAGGGCGAAGACGCAGGCGTCGTCGGTATCGGCCATGGCAAAACCAATCACCTCGCCATCCTGTTCGGCGACCCAGATGCAAGGTTGCGCGCTGAGCGCGGCGGCGATCGTTTGGGGCGTGATGCCCATTTCGGCCATCCGCTCGAGCGAGATGTGATTTTCTTTCACGCTGGTGCGGACATCGAAAATCGCCGGGATATCGGCTTGAAACGCAGTGCGAAGGATGAGTGTCATCTGACCTTTCCGGGCGCGATCTAGTCTTGGTTTGGACTGTAATTAACCAATATTTGAAAATCTAAGCTCTAAATAGGGCAGTCAGTTCGGTGCGCGTTCTGCTTGGATCTTTCTTCCGTGATTGCGGGGAATACCGAGCGGCCTCAAGTCTTTGGATTGGCAAGGCAAGCGCTTGGCGCCCCTCTTTTCAATACAGGATGACGTGCATGCCGATCTTTGCTCCCAAGGATTCCGATTCAGATGCTGTGTTGGCAGCGATCGGCCGATCGCAGGCGATCATCGAGTTTGACCTGACGGGCAATATTCTCGATGCCAATGCCAATTTCTGCAAGGCGCTCGGCTATGATCGCTCGGAAATCGTGGGCAAGCACCATCGCATGTTCGTTCTGCCCGAAGATGCCGAGAAACCGACCTATCAGGCGTTTTGGTCCAACCTTGCCAAGGGCGAGTTCGACCAGGGCCAGTATAAGCGGATCACCAAGGCCAAGGACGAAATTTGGATCGAGGCCACCTACAATCCGGTCTTCCGGCGCGGCAAGCCTTATAAGGTCGTCAAGATCGCGACCGATATCACTCCGGCCAAAATGAAGAGCGCCGAGGACGACGGGAAACTGGCGGCCCTATCGCGCGCGCAGGCCGTGATCGAATTTACGCCCGACGGCACGATCCTCGGGGCGAACGAAAACTTTCTTTCCGTGCTTGGCTATAGCGCCGGCGAGATCGTCGGCCGTCACCACGCGATGTTCTGCGCGCCGGACTATGCGAACTCGACGGAATATCGGCAGTTTTGGAAGAAACTCGCGGCCGGGCAGTTCGTGACCGACCAGTTCCTGCGCTTCGGCAAGGGTGGCAAGCGCGTCTTCATTCAGGCGTCCTATAATCCCATCCTCGACGACAAAGGCCATGTGTTCAAGGTCGTCAAATTTGCGACCGACGTAACGGAGCGCATGTCGGCCGTCGAAGAATTAGGCGCAGCGCTCAATCGGCTGTCGCAATGCAATATCCGCGTGACCCTCGATTATCCGCTGGTGGGTGAATTCGAGCGCCTGCGGGCCGACTACAATATGGCGATCGGCGAAATCCAGAAGACGCTGGTGAGTGTCTTGGGTCAGACGGGCGACGTGCGGAAAAGCAGCCAGGAAATGTATGAGGCGGCCTTACAGCTCTCGGACCGTTCCCAGCAACAGCAAGCCGCATTGCGCCAGACCTCGGCCTCGCTCGAGCAGATCATGACGACGGTCCGCTCATCGGCCACCAATACCGAGGAAACCCGCAAGCTCGTCCAGACCGCACGCGAATCGACGAAGGCCTCGACGCTGGTCGTGACCGAGACGGTCAGCGCGATGGAAGATATCGAACTGGCGTCAGGCGAGATCAACAAGATCATCGGGGTGATCGACGACATCGCCTTCCAGACCAACCTTCTCGCGCTCAATGCCAGCGTCGAAGCGGCGCGTGCGGGCGATGCGGGCAAGGGCTTTGCCGTCGTTGCGCGCGAAGTGCGCGAACTGGCCCAGCGCTCGGCCAAGGCTGCAAAGGACATCAAGGTCCTGATCAGCAATTCGGGCGCCAAGGTCATGGACGGGGTGCGTCTCGTCGGCCGGACCGGTGAAACCATCCGGGAAATCGAAGAACTGGTGAAGGCGATCGACCATAATGTCGACGCGATTGCGAGCGCCGCACAGGATCAGTCCATAGGGCTGCGCGAGATCAATAGTTCGGTGGGCGAGCTTGGCCGGATGACCCAGGAAAACGCCATGATGAGCGACCGCACGACCGAGATCAGTGCGACGCTGCAGCACGGTGCCGATGCGCTCGCGCAACTGGTCGACCTGTTCAAGCTCAACCGGCGTCAGGTCCAGCGCGACGGAACCTCAATCCCGCAAGGCCAGCGCTCGACGGTTCATCTCGGGACTAACAGTCACGCTGCATAATCGTAAGTCAGGGTGATCTTGTTCGCTGCGGCAGAATGAACCGATTGGGAGTGTAGCCATGAGGGCATCGAGACTTCTGACGGTTCTTGCCTTGGCGGCGATGCTGATCTCTGCCGCGCACGCGCAGGATATCATCGAAGGCGATATCCCGGCGGGTCCGCCCTTTGATGGATCAAGCGGCCGCGCAAGCATGACCGATCTCTACCAGGTTGCGCGCATTGCCAAGGCCGCGGCGAGCGAACATCTCGACGCAGATGATGACGAATTGGCTGATGCCATTGGAACGGCGCTGACGACGAAGGGCTATCCGGGCACGCGGCTTGTTATGTCGGACGGCGACAGGGCTTGTGTCGTGGATGACCAAGTAGAGGTCCGCTTCGGCCGACAGGTGAAAAGCGGAACGGTCGAGGTCGTGGCGGCAAATCAGCATTGGTACTCGTTGGGAGAGGCGCCGGCGGACGGCTCCCTCCGCACCGAGGATTTTGCGCAGGACTGTTTGCCTTAGGCTTCGGCGAATGATCCGGCGCCGCAAGATAGGGCGACGCCGGACTCCAAGGCTATTTCTGCTGCGGAGGCAGTGGTTCGCCGATGGACAGCATCAGGCGATTGGCCCAATTGAAGAAGGCAGAGGCCGAGATCACGTCGGTGATCTCGAAATCATCGAGGCCGGCTGCGCGCAGCTTGTCGATTTCCGCGCTGCCAAAGGCGATCGGGGTATCGCTGAGGGCGACAGCCGCATCCTTGACGGCATTCCAGCGCTCGCCGAGATCGGCGCCCGTGCCTTCATCGAGCAATTTCTGCACATCGTCGCGGCGCTTAGAATGGCTGGAAGCAAAGCGCGAATGGACCGAAGCGCAGAAGATGCAGCCATTGTGCCGCGAGGTCGCGGTGGCCGAGAGTTCGCGTTCGGCCCGGGGCAGGCCGCCATTGGGATTGTAAAAAATATCCTTGTCGGCCTTGGTGCGGGCTTCGAGCACTTCGGGATCATGCGCGAGCAGCATGAAATAGGGAGACTTTGCGCGGGACGCATCGACGAGACCGGCCCAGTGGCGCTCGGTCAGTTCGGCTTCGGCGAGCGGCTCCAGCCAGGGGGTCCAGCCGAGTTCGTCCTGGGTAAAGATATTGGGGGTATTGGTGTGCGACATCGGTCGAAATTCCTCAGGCGGTGGCGGACGCTGCCTCAGGCAGGCGATCGTTGAGATTGTTGGCGGCCGGATGCGCTGCAAGCGCGCTGAGGCCCTCGACGATGCGTACCTGGAAGGAGAGAAAGGCCACAAGCTGGGAGATCGTGACGATCCCGGCCGTGCTCCAGCCTGCGGCAAGGAGCGCATCGAGCGCTGCCTTGCTTGCGTCGCGCGGGCGGAAGACCAGCAGATGGGCATGTTCGAGAGCCGCGCTCAGTTTCTCGCCGAGCACCGAACGGTTTTCCAAAGACACCGCGTAGAT
Organism: Devosia sp. BK; assembly: GCF_032907385.1. Lineage (NCBI taxonomy): Bacteria > Pseudomonadati > Pseudomonadota > Alphaproteobacteria > Hyphomicrobiales > Devosiaceae > Devosia > Devosia sp. BK. The sequence continues at coordinate 22,509 of NZ_JAIMBX010000002.1, read as the reverse complement.
CAGACCAGCCTTGTTTTCCGAGGACAGCGGGCCTTCGGGATAAGTGCCATAGGGGCCGGTGGTTTTGCCCGCGGCGGTTTCCGCCGTGATTGCCGCCACGATATCGGACCTATCGGCGGCACTGTCGAGTGCCTTGGCATAATGGGTACCAAGGACAAGCGGGCCATGAAGACCGGTGACGAAACGGGCAATGGCGAAGCGCTCGAGTGAACTGACCTCGGTTGTATTCACGGGTTCGAACAGCGCTACGTAGGCTTTCTCGATATTGTCGCGGGCCACTTCGCGGTGGCGGCGCAATTGGTCGAGATGCGACCCCGGCGCGATGGACAGAACGCGATCGATGAGATCGGTGGTCATGGAAAAATCCTTGTTCAACTGGCGATTGCGATGGATGGCCGGGCGCGCCAGCCGAGCGCGGGCGCGACTGCGGTGGCGGTGAGTTCGAGCGAGCGCAGGATCAACTCGTGCGGTGGATCGACCGAGTGGACCTGGAAGGAAATGTCGGTGGCGCGCGCGAGCGTCGTGTCCTGCGAGAGGCTGTCGATCACGGTTTCGACTGTGCCGACATGGGTGTCGAAGGCGCGGATCAGATCGGGCAATGTATTGCCCGAAAGGATATGACCGCCCGCCGCGAACTTCTCTGCGATCCGGCGGAGGCCCTGGTCGGCCCATTCGAGCGCCGTCGATTGCTCATCCGCGACGAAGAGCGTGCGCGACGCGAGAATGCGCGGTTCGACGCCGCGGGGCAGGTTTTGGAGATAGGCATCGATGATCGGATGCTGCAGGTGGGCAAGGCTGGCGTCCGGATTGTCCGGCGCGCGCGGCTGGGTGCGTGAGAGCATGAGCCCATCGCCCGCCGCGCCGGCACGGGCGCCGCCATCGACCGAAAATGTGGCCTGCCAGATTCGTTCGAGGAGCGGCTTGCCCTCGGGGTGCAGGTGATTGCCGCCACCGAGATCGCCGCCGCCGAGGGCCTTGCGTAGGACATCGAGATTGGCGCCATTGATCGCACCACGCGCGGCGCTTTCGAGCCCGAAGGCGACGAAGGAGCTGGCGGTGCCGCCGCTACCGATGCCAAGTTCGAGCCGGCCATTGCTCAAGAGATCGAGCACGGCAGCGTCTTCGGCGACGCGAATGGGTTGTTCGAGCGGGAGGGTGATGATGCCGGTGCCGAGGCGAATGGTTTTGGTCCGGGCCGCAACGTGGCTGAGGAACACCAAGGGCGACGGGAGCCCGCCTTCTTCATAGTTGAAATGGTGCTGGGCGACCCAGGCGCTGTCAAATCCCAGCCGCTCGGCATGGATGATCTGTTCGGCGCCCAATCGATAACGTTCGCCGGGCGACACGCTGTCGAGCAGGCGGGAGAAAAAGCCCAGGCGCTTGGGGCTGGTCATTCGGCGGCTCCTGAATAGTGGAGGACGGGATGGCTGGCGCCGAGGCGCCGGCCCGGAATGGCGGCAAGGAGATCGCTTGTGTATGGAGACGCTGGCTCAGTGAAGACGCGCGAAACCGGGCCTGTTTCGACCGCCTGGCCGGCCTGCATCACCGTGACGGTGTGGGCGATCTGGCGCACCACTGAGAGATCGTGGGTGACGAAGAGGTAGGTCAGCCCGAGCTGGTCCTGGAGCTCGGCCAGAAGGTTGAGGATCTGCGCTTGAACCGTCACGTCGAGCGCCGACACGGCTTCATCGAGAACGAGGAAACGCGGTTTGAGGATCAGCGCGCGGGCAATGGCGACGCGTTGGCGCTGACCGCCCGAAAGGGCGCGTGGATTGCGCGTGATCACATCGGCCGGCAGGCCCACCTTTTCGATCATTGCGGCAGCGCGCTCGTCACGCGCCTTGCGGGTCAAGGTTTCGAAATTGCGCAGTGGTTCGCCGACGATATCGAGGATGCGCTGGCGCGGATCGAGCGAGGTGAAGGGGTTTTGATAGACGAGCTGTACATCGCGCCGGAACAGCCGGCGCGCTTCGCCCGAAAGCGACGTGACCTCCGTGCCCTCGATGAGAATGCTGCCAGCGGTAGGGCGCTGGAGGCCGACCATGCTGCGGGCGGTCGTTGTCTTGCCCGAACCGGATTCGCCGACGAGCGCATGGGTCGTGCCGCGAGCAATGGAGAAGGACACATCATCCACGGCAAGGACACGGGTTTTGCCGTGGCCGAATTCCTGGCGGAGGTTGCGGACCTCGATGGCGGCTTCGGGATTTTCTGGGGCGTCCCTAAACCCTTTTGGCGCGAGCGAGGGCGCATCGGCGAGTAGCTGCTTTGCATAGGCGCTTGTGGGCCGCGCGAGCAGGGCAGACGTCGGCCCCTGTTCCTCGACATGACCCTTGCGCAGGACGACCACGCGGTCGGCGCGATCCGAGGCGACACCGAGATCGTGCGTGACCAGCAAGACTGCCGTGCCGGATTCGGCGCGCAGTTCGTCGATGAGATCGAGGATGCGGTGCTGGACAGTGACGTCGAGGGCGCTTGTCGGCTCATCGGCAATGATCAGGGCCGGTTTGAGCGCGACGGCGATCGCGATCAGCACGCGCTGTTTCATGCCACCCGAGAGTTCGTGCGGATACTGGTTGGCGCGCAGTTCGGGATTGCTCAGCCCGACGCGGGCGAGCAGTTCGAGCACGCGCGCGTGGCGCGCCTTGCGATCGCGCCAGCCGTGAAGTTTCAGGATTTCCTCGACCTGCCGGCCGATGGTCAGGACGGGATTGAGCGAGCTGCCGGGGTCCTGCGGTATAAGGCTCACGACCTTGCCGCGAATGGCATCGAAGCGGCGGGACGCCCAATCGCTGAGTTCGGCGTCGTTGAGGCGGATGCTGCCGCTCTCGATCCGGCCATTATCGGGCAAGAGCCCGATGATCGATTGAGCCGTGGTGGTCTTGCCCGAACCGGATTCGCCGACCAGCGCCACGACTTCACCTTCGCCGATGGAAAACGACACTCCATTGACCACCTGCCGCCGGCCTTCGGGGAGATGATAGGAAATGGTCAGGTCGCGGATATCGAGCAGGGACTTTTTGGAGGGAAAGGCCAGCATGTTCATGATGATCTCCGCAGCGATTGGCTGATGCGATTGGCGGCAAGCACGACGAGAATGACGGCAAGGCCCGGAAAGGTCGTCAGCCAACAGGCGGCGGTGAGATATTTGCGGCCTTCCGAAATCAGAAGCCCCCATTCCGGGGTCGGCGGCGGCGCGCCATAGCCGAGAAATCCGAGGGTCGAAATCGCGAGGATGGCGCTGCCGAACTGGAGCGCGGCATAGGCGATGACCGTGCCGAGCGAGTTGGGCAGGACATGGCGCCACAGCACGGCGGCAAAGCGCCCTCCGCTGCCGAAGGCCGCTTCGACATAATCGGCCTGGCGCACGCGGATGACTTCGGAGCGCATCAGCCGGGCAAAGCCGGCAACGATGGTGACGCCTACGGCAACGGCGACATTGACCGTGCCGAAGCCCAAAATGATGATGATCGAGAGCTGCAGCAAAAGCCCGGGCACGGACAGGAGAACATCGACGATCCGCATGATGGCGATGTCGAGCTTGCCGCCCACTGAACCGGCGACGAGGCCCAGCGCGGTGCCGCCGAAAAAGCCGACCGCGACGGCGACGATGGCGCCGGCGAGCGAATTGGCGGCGCCATAGATGATACGCGCGAGGACATCGCGGCCGATTTCGTCGGTGCCGAACCAGTGGGCGGCGTCGGGCGCCTTGAGCTGATTGCCGGCGATGCCGACCGTGCCGCTATGGGGCGTGAAGAGACCGGGGGCCAAGGCCCAGGCGAGCACGACCGCGACGATGGCCCAGGAGAGAACCAGCGTCGGATCAAAGCGCGGAATGCGGCGCGATGGCGCGCGGGCGCCAAAGAGATCGAGCGTCGTCATGCGAGGGCTCCCACTGTTCTTTTGAGACGCGGATCGATGAGGGGCGCGGCGAGATCGACCAGAAGATTGATGAGAATGAAGCCACCGGCGGCGAGGATGACGATGGCCTGAAGGACGGCGGTATCCTGGTTGCTCACCGCCTGTTCGGTAATACGGCCGAGGCCGTTGATGCCGAAGACGGTTTCGGTGACGACGGCGCCGGCCAGCAATTCGCCGAAGAGGAGGCCGGCAATGGTCAAGACCGGCAAAAGTGCGTTGCGCAGCACATGGCGCCAGAGCACGCCTTTGCGCGTCGCGCCCTTGGCCCGGGCCACCGCAACGAAGGGCTGAGCTTCCACCTCGTCGAGGCTGCGGATGAGGATCTGCGCCAGCGGCGCCGCAATGGGCAAAGCCAGAGTCAGCACCGGCAGGATCAGCGCCTGGAATTCATTGGGATTGATGATAGGCACCAGCCGCAGCCGGAAGGAAAAAATCTGGATCAGCATGATGCCGAGCCAGAAGACCGGCACCGAGATCATCAGCGCCGGCAAGGAGGCGAGGGCGTTGCGCAGCCAGCGGAATGGCGCGAGGGTCGAGGCAAATGCAATGGCGAAGGCCAGCACAATGGCGATGAAGAGCGCGAGGCTCGCGAGCCGCAGGGTTGGCGGCAGATTGGTGGCAAGGAGCGTATTGACCGGCACGCCGGCCTGGATGGAATAGCCGAAACTGCCTTGGAGGAAATTCCAAAGCGTATTGCCATACTGCGCCCAAATCGGTGCATCGGCGCCATAGAGCACGCGGATTTCTGCGATCTGCTCGGGTGTCAGACCCATTTCCGGGTTCTGGTATTTGATCAGGATGGCGTCGCCCGGCAGCGCCTGCAGCAGCAGGAAGGACGCCGTGAACGCGAGGAGCAGCACCACCAGGGCCTGTCCGATGCGGGAAACGATCGCTTGAGTCATCGCCAACTCCTGAAATAGGGAGGCGCCCCGATGGCGGGGCGCCCTGGTTTGGGATCAGCGCGGGGAAAGCCACGTGTTGTAAAAGCTCGGGCGGGCGACGGCGTCGAAGGTGACGTCGTGGACATAGGGCGCACCGGCAAAGACCTGCGGCTCTTCAAAGATCGGGATCACATAGGCCTGGTCGAGGAGGTAGGCCTGAACATCGGCCGTGAGCTTGAGGCGCTTGTCGCTATCGGGCTCCGAGGCGATGGAAAGAAGGAGCTTGTTGAGCTCAGGATCTTCCCAGGTCGCATTGGGGTTGGTGCCGCCCTTTTGCAAAAGCGAGTCGCGATTGGTCGGATAGAAATTCGACTTGATCACATCGGGATCGGCACGACCGACCATGGCTGGACGAAGCGGGGTCTTCAGCGGGTCGAGATTATCCGTCGTTGCGCTGCCGCTATCGCCGGCCAGCACGTTGAGCTTGACACCGACCTGAGCCCATTGCTGGCTGAGAAGCTGGAGCGTCGCGCGGTTTTGCGGCTGGGGCAGGGACTCATAGATATTGAGTTCGAGCTTTTGCCCGTCCTTTTCGCGGATGCCATCGGCGCCGGGAACCCAACCGGCCTCATCGAGCAGCGCCTTGGCGCGGTCCTGATCGAAAGCCAGCTTGTCAGAGAGATCGACATAGCCCGAAGCGGTCGAAGCGATCACCGACGTGGCGCGCGGATAGTGGCTCGAAAAAAGCGTCGAGACGATCTCTTCGCTATTGGTCGCGGCGGTCAGCGCCTGACGCACTTTTAGATCGGCGACGAGCGGATTTTCGGGACGGAAGGAGACGTTGTTGTTGACCCCACGGGTGGGCGCGGAGAGGATTTCATAGCCTTGCTGCTCCACCTGCGCCTCGTCATAGGCCTGGATCTGGCGGATGACATCGGCCTGTCCGGCGAGCAGTGCCCCAATGCGGACGCTGTCTTCCGGCGTCACGACATATTGGATGGCATCGAGATAGGCTCGTCCCTGATGCGCAAGGCTCTCCGGCCCCCAGGCATAATCCTCGCGCGCTTTGAGGTTGAGGCTCTGGCCGAGCACTTCGCTTTCGACAACGAAGGGGCCGGAGCCGATAATCTTGGTCGCATCGCCCAGTTCGTTATAGGGCTGATCGAGGACACTCGGGGCCACAAGGCCCGAACCAATAACCGATGTCGCCTGGAGGAAGCCGGGAGCTGGCGCCTTGAAGACGAACTTGATGGTCAGCGGGTCGATGACTTCGCTGTGGTCATAGTTGTTGATCGCTTCGGCGACCGGATAACCCAGCTCCTTGTTGCCGAGACCGAAGGTGTCGAAGTTCTTGGCGACGGCTTCGGCATCGAGCGGGGTGCCATCGGAGAAGGTCACGCCATCGCGCAGCTTGAAGGTATATTCGGTCGCGTCGGCATTGATCTCCCAGCTTTGTGCAATCCAGGGCTCGTTCTTGAGCGTCTCGGGGTTCTGCCAGGTCAGCTTGTCGGTGATCTGATTGAGAATGCCGCTATTGGGATAAAAGCCGCCGGCCGGGGGATAGAGATTGGTGTGGGCCTGCTGCTCGAGATAAACGAGCGTGCCGCCCTGCACAGGGGTTTCCTGAGCCAGAACCGCACTGGCCGATACCGAGGACAAAAGCGCCCCGACCACCAGAAGGCGACTGAATTTTCCGCTGACGCGCGCGAACAATGACACGGTGTGACCCTTTTCTTCGTGGGCCGCCCTGCAGCCCTAACCGGAGCAAAGCCTATCCCGAGGGCGTCACAAATCAACAATGTCTATGAAACTGGTAGTCTAATATCCCGCGGCGGCGTAGCAGTTTTTGCCCGGAGGGTTGTCCGTTTGAAAATCCGCGCGTTTCGGCACGCATGAGCGCGCCTAAAAGAGGGCCGGACATGAAACCCGTGATATGCGCGAGCGCACCTCGACCGCTCCATCGGAACCATGGGGGACGGCGGGTATTGGAGGACACATGGAGTCCTCACGCATGTCTGTCTTATCGTATTCGCGCTTTATCGGCCTGTTGCTGCCGGTAGCGGTGGTTTCTTCCTGCGCAGATGAGGGACTGGCCCGTGGCTAGTCAGAACGACCCGGCGCTTGTCTCGCCTCTTCTGCCATCGGGCCTTCCCAACCAGCAAAACGGCGACAGCCGGGCGGCAACACAACCTACGGCTGCAGCGGTCGGGTTTCGGCTCGCGCAGTTGTGGACGCATAGCGGGGGCGACCTCTGTTATGTCGCTTCGAGCGAGCGGCGGAGCGAGGAAACAGCGCGGGCGCTGGCCGGCTTTGCCCCTGGGGCTGATGTGCTTCATCTGCAGCCCTGGGATTGCCTGCCCTATGATCGCGCCCGGCCATCGAGCGAAAGCATGGGGCGGCGGATGGCAAGCCTGCGGCGCATGACCGAACCGGCCAAAACCGGTCGGATCGTCGTCACCTCGCCTCAGGCGGTGGTGCAGAAACTGCCGCCGCGCAAAATTGTCGACGAGGCGCTGCTTACCCTGATGCGGGGAGAGCTGCTTGATCGCGAGGCTTTTGAGCGCTTCGTGTTGCGTACGGGCTATGTGATCGACGATCGCGTGGACGAGCCCGGCGAGATCGCCATTCGCGGCAATGTAGTGGAAGTGTTTCCGGCCGATGCCGATGCGCCGATCCGGATTACGGACGCTGAAGACGGCACGATCGAAACGATGACGCGCTATGATCCGCGCAGCCAGCGCTCGCTCGAGGAAATCGAGACGCTGCAGCTTGGTCCCGCGTCGGAATGGATTGCGGAGGACGCCGACACGGTCGATGTCGATGAGCATCGCCTCGGCGAGCGCTATGACAAGCTTGAGACGCTGTTCGATTATCTCCCCAAGGGGCGGATGGTCGTTTCGCCCATGGCTCACGAGAATATCGCGGCGATCCACGAACAGATCGCCGAAGCCTATTCCACAGCGTGCGATTTCGGGGAAGCGAGAAAAGCCCGACCGGTCGACGAGCTTTATCTCGATGCAAAGGCTTGGGATGCGGCTTGCGCCAAGACCGAAGAGTTGGATGTCGATCTCGACGAGCTCGAGACAGTGCCGGACTTTTCGGCGGTGCGCAGCCCGGGCGGGAGCCTTAGCGCTTTCATCAAGGAGCAGTTGGCGCTCAAGCGGCAGGTGATCGTCTGCGGAACGCCGGGCGAGCAACAGCCCCTCCGCAAAATCCTGCGGCGGCAGAGCGTCGACGTTTCGGATCTGGGTGCCGGGCTCGGTGCCTTGGATGGATCGGCTGGCGTCTATATGGCGCCATTCGATCTCGACGAGGGATTTGTCGATGCGCGTGCCGGTCTGGTCGTCATCGCGGCAGCCGATGTGCTGGGGAGCCGATTGAATGCAACCCAATCGGCGCAGCAATTGCTGGCGCCGGTCGAATTGCGGGTGGGCGATGTCGTCGTCCATGAAGACCATGGCGTCGGCATTCTCCGCGATCTGACCCAAGTCGAAGTCGATGGCGTTGCCCAGGATACGATCCGGCTTGAATATCATGGCGATGCGTCGCTGCTGGTGCCGGTCGAGGATTTCAGCAAGCTATGGCGCTATGGTGCCGAGCCCGATGCGGTGACGCTCGATCGGCTCAATACCGATGCCTGGTTCAAGAAGCGCGCCAGCGTCAGTGCCGAGATCGATGAAGCCGCCGCGCGTTTGGCCGAACTTGCCGAAGCGCGGCTCAAGGCCGAAGCGCCGGTGTTGCGGCCGCCAAAGGCCGCCTATCAACGCCTTGCCACGCGCTTCCCCTATGCCGAAACGCCCGATCAGGCAGCGGCGATTGCCGCGGTGCTGGAGGATCTCGGCTCAGGCCGGCGGATGAACCGTCTCGTCTGTGGCGATGTCGGCTTTGGCAAGACCGAGGTGGCGCTACGGGCTGCGGCTGCAGCGGCGCTGGCCGGCAAGCAGGTGGCCGTCGTTGCACCAACGACGGTGCTGGCGCGACAGCACCTTCATAGTTTCGAGCGCCGCTTTGCGGGCACCGAGATAACCATCGGTCACCTCTCGCGTCTCAATTCGGCGGCCGAGAACAAGGCCGTGAAGGCGCAGTTGGAGAGTGGTGAAATCCGCATCGTGGTTGCGACGCACGCCATTGTTGCGGACGATGTGAGCCTGCCCGAACTGGGTCTCGTCATCCTCGACGAGGAGCAGCGGTTTGGCGCCAAGATCAAGCGCCAGCTGCAGGAGATGACCGAAGCCGTTCATATGCTCTCGATGAGCGCGACGCCCATTCCCCGCACATTGCAGGCGGCGATGGTGGGATTGCAGGACGCGAGCATTATCGCGACACCACCAGCGCGGCGGCGGCCGATCAGGACGTTCCTGGTGCCATTCGATGCGGCATCGGCGCGGACGGCACTGCTGCGCGAGAAGCGCCGCAATGGGCAAAGTTTCGTCGTCGTGCCGCGCATCGAAGACATCGCTAAGGTCGCCGAGGAACTGGCGCGCATCGTGCCCGATCTCAGCGTCGTCGTGGCGCATGGCGAACTGCCGGCAAAGGAGATCGATACCGCGCTTCTCGGCTTTGCCAATGGCGAGGGCGATGTGCTGCTCGCGACCAATATCATCGAAAGTGGCCTTGATGTGCCGCGGGCCAATACGATGCTTATCTGGCGGGCGGATCGCTTTGGACTGGCGCAATTGCATCAATTGCGGGGCCGGGTGGGGCGCGGACGAGCGCAGGGCGTGGCCTATCTCTATACCGCGCCCGAAGAGGAGATTGCCGAAGCAACGCGGGCGCGACTCTCGACGCTAGAAGCCTTTGACCGGTTGGGTGCCGGGTTCGAGATCAGCGCGCGCGATCTCGAATTGCGCGGGGCGGGGGATCTTCTGGGTGAGGATCAGGCCGGACACCTGCACCTGATTGGGGCCAGCCTTTATCAGCAACTTCTGGAAGGGGCGCTGCGTCGGGCCAAGGGCGAGGAAACCGAGAAGCGGCGTTCGGCAAAGCTGAACCTTGGCGCATCGGGCAGTATCCCGATCGACTACGTGCCCGAGGCCGTGCTGCGCATCAATCTCTATGCCCGGTTGCAGCGATTTTCGCGGCCAGAAGAGGTGGATGATTTCGCGGATGAACTGGAAGACCGGTTTGGCGATCGCCCACCCGAGGTCGAGATGTTGCTAGACCACGCGCGCTTTGGCCTCAAGGCGGCGGCGCTTGGTGTGGCCCAGATCGATGCCGGTCCTCGCGCCATCGCGTTCACGCCGGCAGATAAGGCCGTTGGCAAAAGACTGGCTTCAAACAAGCGGCTGGAGCAGGCAGGCGAGCGGCTGGTCCATAAGCTTGACGAGGGCGCGGAGCCCCTGGCTGAGCTTTCGATCCTGCTCGATGAAATTCCGGCGTGATCGACTCAGCGGCTTGTTCACGGGAGCAGGGGTAAGAGCGCTGTTGCTGCGATCTATGTAAGCGATGCTTGCATCAGGCAATTGTTTACGACGCGCGAAAAATTGCTGCCTGGCTTCGACTTATCGCCAGGTTGGGCCGTTGCCCAAATCTGGGGGAGTACACTGAATGACCACGCCGCAAATTTTCGCGTTCGGCATCATTTTCTTCATGATGGTCGCCTTCGTCTGGGGCCGATGGCGCTATGATCTGGTCGCCGTCGGGGCGCTTCTGGCGGCAGTTGCAGCGGGGATCGTTGCGCCCGAGGATGCGTTCACCGGCCTTTCCGACGATATCGTCGTGATCGTCGGTAGCGCCCTTGTCGTCAGCGCCGCAGTGGCGCGCTCGGGCGTCATGGAAGTTGCCGTCCGGCGCTTTGCGCCCAATCTGCGGACGCCGCGCGCGCAACTGGTGGTTCTAGTGCTGACAGTCACTCTGCTGTCTGCGTTCATCAAGAATATCGGTGCGCTGGCGATCATGATGCCGATCGCCTTTCAGATGGCGCGAAAATCTGGTGTGTCGCCGTCTCTGTTTCTAATGCCGATGTCCTTTGGTGCGCTGCTCGGCGGTCTGATGACGCAGATCGGTACCTCCCCAAATGTCATCGTCTCCCGCGTGCGCGAGGAACTGACAGGTACTCCGTTTACGATGTTCGATTTCACGCCCGTCGGCGCGTCGCTGGCTTTAGTGGGTGTGGTGTTCCTGGCGCTTTGCTATCGACTTCTGCCCGAGCGCAGCCAGGTCAAAAGCTCGCTCGATCAGGCCATTTCCATCAAGAACTATACGACCGAAGTCCGCGTGCCGGCCGATTCGCCCAGCATCGGGGAAACCGTGGGCGCGGTGCAGCGCCTTGGCGGTGGCCAGGCGATGATCACCGGTATCATCGCGGCGAACGGCAAGCGCCGCCTGCCGCTGCCCGATTCTCTTGTCCATGAAGGCGAACTGCTGATCGTCGAGGGCGAGCCCGATGCACTCGACAGGATCGTCTCGCAGGGAAAGCTCGCCTTTTCCGAAAGGCGCGACCATGCCGTGTCTGCGAGGGAAGTCGGGGTGGTCGAGGCCGTTGTGGGCGATAGTTCGTCGCTGGTCGGCCGCACCGCCAAGGAATTGGCACTGTTCGACGCTGAAGGTCTCAACCTCCTCGCCGTTGCGCGTCGCGATAAACGCCTGACCGAGCGCCTGGGCGAGATCCGCTTTAATGTTGGCGACGTCCTCGTGCTGCAGGGCGATCTCGACACGCTGCCGGGACGGTTGCGCGATTGGGACTGTTTGCCCCTCGTCGAGCGTAACCTGACCATTGGCAGCATCCGCAATGGCCTCATTCCGGTCCTGATCCTCATTCTTGCCATGGGTAGCACGGCGCTTGGCCTTGTTTCAGTCCCGATCGCGTTTTTTGCCGCCGCTGTTTTCATGGTTGCGACCCGTACCGTGCCGCTGCGTGATGTCTATACCCATATCGACGCGCCAATCCTGATCATGCTGGCAGCGCTGATCCCGGTCAGCGACTCGCTGCGCACCACCGGGGCAACGGACCTGATTGCCAATTGGCTGTCCTCGACGGCGTCGGTGCTGCCGGCCTATGGGGCGCTTGCGCTCATTCTGGTCGTCGCGATGGCTGTGACGCCGTTCCTCAACAATGCCGCGACCGTGCTGGTGATGGCGCCGATCGCAGCGACCTTTGCGGCCGATCTCGGATATCAGCCTGAGGCCTTCTTGATGGCTGTGGCAATTGGCGCGGGCTCAGATTTCCTCACGCCCATCGGTCACCAGTGCAATACGCTGGTGATGGGGCCGGGCGGCTATCGGTTCGGCGATTATTGGCGATTGGGCTTGCCGCTGTCCCTGTTGGTGATCCTTGTCTCGGTGCCCATGCTCTTGCTAGTCTGGGCGCTCTAGACAGAGCCTAGGACAGCACAAAAAGCTGGGTGCGGATCGCGCCCAGCCTCTGCAGCATGTTGATATCCAAACTTAACTGATCAGGCTTTGTGCGGCGTTAGACGCTGCGTCGGCCGGTGAAGAGCTTGAAGAGGACGACGATCACGGCGATCACGAGGAGAAGGTGGATCAGCGCACCAGCGACCTTGAAGGCGAGCCCGACGGCCCATAGTCCGAGCAGAATGATCGCAATTATCCAAAGCATCTGGGTCTCCGTCCTGTTTCGCATCAGATCATAGCTAATGTAGAAGACATCGGGACGTTCCAATTGGCTGGAACAGAACCGGGGCCCTTGTCGATGCGCGTGATCGGTCTTCTTCGTGCCTATGTCGCGCCGCCTTCATTCATTGCCTTTGCGGTGGCGCTCGTCGTCGTCGTTTCGGGAGCGCTGCTGGCTGGGGTCCCGATTTCGGAATCGCTGCTGTTCGGCTTCGACGCGGCCTGTGTGGTGTTCCTGCTCTACCTCTTGCGGCTTCGCGGCCATGACGCGCTCGACATGCGCCGGAGCGCTGCGGCAAACGACACCAACCGCACGGGCCTATTGGCGATTACCATCGTCATTCTGCTTGTGGTGCTTGTTTCCATCGGGACCCTGGTGGGGGACAAGAGCAGCGCTGCAGGCGAAATTCCGCTTGTCCTCGTGACGCTGGCGCTCGCCTGGCTCTTCGCCAATGTCGTCTTCGGGCTCCATTATGCCCACCTCTATTATGGGCAGGCCGATGGCTCCGATCGCGGCGGGCTCGATTTCCCCAAGGTCGACACGCCCGACTATTGGGACTTTTTCTATTTCAGTTTCACGCTTGGCATGACCTTCCAGACCTCCGATGTCAGCATCGAGAGCGGCAGTTTCAGGCGCGTCGTGCTGATCCACACCATGGCGGCGTTCGCCTTCAACATCGGCATTCTCGCCTATGCCATCAATATTTTGGGCGGGCAGACGTGAGATTTTGGGTGGACAGATAGGCTCTGCCCGGGTGTGCCTCAGGCCTCCGCCGCGTTATGCTGAAGCAATGTCGTTTTTATCTGCCGGATAGACCCATGACCGATACCGTTCTCGATCGCTTCCTCCGCTATGTCGTTATCGATACGCAATCCGACGCGGATTCGCCGAGCCAGCCATCTACGGAAAAGCAGAAGGATCTGGGGCGGGTTCTGGTCGAGGAACTGCTCGCGATCGGGCTCAGCGACGCGCATATGGACCAGCATGGCTATGTCTATGCGACGGTGCCGGCCAATACCGACAAGGACGTTCCCGTCATCTGCTTCTGCTCGCATATGGACACGGCGCCCGATTTTTCGGGGACCGGGGTGCAGCCCAAAATCGTGAGCAATTATCAGGGCGGGGATATCACGCTCGGCAATTCGGGGCGGGTCATCAAGGTCGCCGAGCATCCTGAACTCAAGAACCAGATCGGCAATGATCTGGTGACGACCGATGGCACGACCCTTCTCGGGGCCGACGACAAGGCTGGCCTCGCTGAGATCGTGACAGCGGCCGAGATTCTGCTCGAGGACACATCGATCCGGCACGGCACGATAAAACTGCTGTTCACGCCGGACGAGGAAATCGGGCGCGGGGTGGATAAGGCTGATCTCGAAAAACTCGGCGCGCGCTTTGCCTATACGATGGACGGCAGCACGGCCGGGCATGTCGAGGACGAAAGCTTTTCGGCCGATGGGCTGACGCTCGAAATCACCGGCGTTGCCATTCATCCCGGCTATGCCAAGGACCGGATGGAAAACTCCATCAAGATCGCCGGCGCGATCCTCGCGCGGCTGCCACGCGATGTATCGCCCGAGGGGACCGAAGGCCGCGATGGTTTCGTGCATCCGACCGAAATCACCGGGTCGATGGAAAAGGCCGTGATCAAGATGATCATCCGCGATTTCACCGAGGAAGGTCTTCGGCAAAAGCGCGACATGGTCGATGATCTCGCCCGGTCGGTACTCGCCGATTTCCCCGGCTCGCGCTATGCGATCACGACCCATGAGCAATATCGCAACATGAAACAGGTGCTCGACCAGCACCCTGAAATCATCGAAAACGCCGCCGAGGCGATCCGCCGGGCCGGGATGACCCCGGTGCAAAAATCGATCCGCGGCGGCACGGATGGCTCGCGCCTGTCGTTCATGGGCCTGCCGACCGCCAATATCTTTGCCGGCGGCCACGCCTTCCACTCGCCGCTCGAATGGGTGAGCCAGCAGGATATGGAACGGGCGGTGCAGACCATCGTCGAATTGGCCAAGGTCTGGGAAGAGCGGGCCTGAGCCTGCCTCAAAATCGTCGGATGCTTTGCTAGGGTTGCGGCATGGAAAAAACCGCAACCTCATCCCTTCTCAAGGCGCCGCTGCATCAATTCGAGGCCAAGGATTGGCCCGAGTGGTATGAAGGTGTCGCGGCGCTCGTCGAGAGCGACGATGCCGAAACGCGGGCGGCAGCCATCGAGCGGCTCTCCATGGCCGTGTTCTGGTCGGAACATGCGCAAGTGTTCGATGAGAGTGAAGCGGCAACGGCCGCCAAGCTTGAGCGGGCGCGGTGGCTGCTTGGCCTTGTCGACAGGCAGGCAGAGCGGCACGACGATGTCGTCGCGTTTTTCCTCCATGAGCTGCGATACAAAGGCGATAGCGAGCCCTATCCGCAGGTCATTCTGCCGTGGTTGCGGAAGCTGCTGTCGCATAGCGCGGGGCCGCTGGCAGAGCGGGTCGAGGGCCTGATTGTGCTGATTGGCGGGATTGCGGATTGGGATGGCAAGTGCCTGCCCGAAATTCTCGACCATCCATCGGATCATGTGCGGGCTTGCGCTGCCCATGTGTTGGGGCGGATGGGGGCGGGTGAGTCGCAGGACGCGGACGGGCCCTATTTCGATTCTGATTTCATTGCGGCGCTGACGGCACGGGAACTCGAGCGGCCGGGGATTGCCGGGCCTTATTGGTCGTCGACAGGATTTTTGCAGTCCGATTTCGACAATCTCGGCTTTGAGCCGCTTGAGTGGATGCTCGGCATCATCGAGCGGCGGCAGGGGCCGGAGCCGCAGGACCTGCCATTCAACGGCATCGATTTTCACGTGCATGAACTGGCGGGTGATCATCCCGGTGCGGTGCGCCGGCTCTGGCGCGCGAGACGGAGCGATCTTGCCGCGATGGCGGCAACGGAAATCCGCGCCGTGGTGCCGGGCATGGAGGCGGTGCTGTTCGAACTGGGCGATGACGCCGAAGCAGAGATTGCCGTGGCGGCGCAACTGCATCTGGCCGCTTACTATGGCGTGCTGCACCCGAAAGCTGACTCGGCGCGCATTCGATATGTGCCGGAGTGGCGGAAGGGTGTGGACGCGTTTGTGATCCACTATGGCGAACTGGGGTCGTCGCGGGGATCGGCAATATTTTATCCGAAAGGGCGTGTGGTGCTCGATGACGCGGAGGCATGGGCGGCGGTGGATGCCGCGCTGCCCACGGCTGAGCGCGGCGCAATTGGGCGGCATTATCTGGCGGCATATGACGCGGCGCCGGGGCCATATCAGATGGGCGCAGATATGCTCTACAGTTTTGAGAACGGCGCGCGGGCCGAGTTGATTGGGCGGCGGGATGGGGACGGGTGGATCCGGGTCGATGTGTCGCCGGGGCGTGGGGGCCACCTATTGATCTAAAATATCGGGGCACACCCTCGTGGTTCGAGGCTACGCTTCGCTTCGCACCTCACCATGAGGGTTACTGGGAGGTTTGGGGTTGGCTGACTTCCCGGAGCCCTCATGGTGAGGTGCCCCGGGCTTGACCCGGGGCCTCGAACCACGGGGGCGGGTTCACCGATGCTTGCGGCTCGCGAGCGCTGGGAGGCCTTCGTAGTCGTAGCGAATGAGGGCTTCTTTCTTGCGGCGGCTCCAGCCTTTGATCTGACGCTCGCGGTCGATGGCGTCGACGATCCGCTCATAGGTTTCGATGAACACCAGTTCGACCGGACGGCGGGTCTGGGTATAGCCGGGGTTTGAACCGGCATTGTGTTCATCGACGCGGTCTTCGATGTCGCGCTTGGTGAGCCCGGTATAGTAGGAGCCATCGGAGCAGCGGAGGATGTATACGGTGACTTCCAATCTGGCTCCCCTATTGCGGTGGCACACCATCGTGGTTCGAGGCTGCGCTTCGCTTCGCGCCTCACCATGAGGGTTACTGATAGATCCTCACCATACCTCGGCGGTTTCGCAAGTCGCCCACCATTGCCGCCCCAAAAATCCTTCCCATATATCTCTTCGATGATGCAGCGCGCCGGGTTTTTCGGGCGTTTCATCACCGACGCTTCCGTCGTCATGCCGGTGCCTCTTGGGGGCTGGGTGGCGAGCAAGACTTGGAGAGTTGAATGAATATCGAAAAATACACCGAGCGCTCGCGCGGCTTTATCCAGAGCGCGCAGACCACGGCGCTGGGCAAGGGCCACCAGCAGTTTGCGCCGGTCCATCTGTTAAAAGTGCTGCTCGACGATGACCAGGGCTTGGCCTCGGGTCTGATCGAACGCGCCGGGGGCGACGCTAAGGCTGCGCGCGCTGGCGTCGAGGCGGCGCTCAACAAGATTCCAAAAGTTTCAGGCGATGCTGCGCAATTGTCGCTGAGCCGTGACTTGGCGCGCGTGTTCGACACCGCAGAAAGCGCCGCAAAGAAAGCCGGAGATAGCTTTGTCACGGCCGAACGATTGCTGCTGGCCATGGTTGTCGAAAAAGACACCGATGCCGGGCGCATTCTGGCCGCTGCCGGCGTGACGCCGCAGGGCATCAACACCGCGATCGAAGAAATCCGCAAGGGCCGCACGGCTGACTCGGCATCGGCTGAGAACGCCTATGATGCGCTCAAGAAATATGCCCGCGACCTGACCCAGGATGTGCGCGAAGGCAAGCTCGACCCGGTTATCGGCCGCGACGAAGAAATCCGCCGCACCATTCAGGTGCTGAGCCGCCGCACCAAGAACAATCCGGTGCTGATCGGTGAACCCGGCGTCGGCAAGACGGCGATCGCCGAAGGTCTGGCCATCCGCATCGTCAATGGCGATGTGCCGGAATCGCTCAAGAACAAAAGCTTGCTGTCGCTCGACATGGGCGCGCTGATTGCCGGCGCGAAGTATCGCGGCGAGTTTGAAGAGCGCTTGAAGTCTGTGCTGTCGGAAGTGCAGTCGGCCGAGGGGCAGATCATTCTCTTCATCGACGAAATGCATACGCTTGTCGGCGCAGGCAAGGCGGATGGGGCGATGGATGCGTCCAATCTCCTTAAACCTGCACTGGCGCGCGGTGAGCTCCACTGCGTCGGCGCGACGACGCTCGATGAATATCGCAAGCATGTCGAAAAAGATCCGGCACTGGCCCGGCGCTTCCAGCCGGTCTTCGTGTCCGAGCCGACCGTCGAAGATACGATCTCGATCCTACGCGGGCTCAAGGAAAAGTACGAACTGCACCACGGCATTCGCATTGCCGACTCGGCGCTCGTAAGTGCGGCGACGCTCAGCAACCGCTATATTACCGACCGCTTCCTGCCCGACAAAGCCATCGACCTGATGGACGAGGCGGCAGCGCGGCTGCGCATGGCGGTGGATTCGAAGCCCGAGGCGCTCGACGAGCTTGATCGGCGCATCATGCAGCTCAAAATCGAGCGCGAGGCGCTCAAGAAGGAAAGCGACGACGGCTCGCGCACGCGGCTCGACCGGCTCGAACAGGATCTGTCCGGGCTCGAAGAACAGGCGCAGGCACTGTCCTCAAAGTGGCTTGCGGAAAAAGAACGTCTGCAGGGATCGACCAAGCTCAAGGAAGAGCTCGATGCCGCGCGTTCCCAGCTCGAAATCGCGCAGCGGCAGGGGGACCTGGCGCGCGCGGGCGAGCTTGCCTATGGCGTCATTCCCGATCTCGAAAAGCGGCTGAAAACGGCGGACGACCCGAATGGCGATGGCAAGCCCGATCCGGTTATGGCCAAGGAAACTGTCGAGCCGACCGATATCGCCCAGGTGGTGTCGCGCTGGACGGGCATTCCGGTCGACCGGATGATGGAAGGCGAACGCGAAAAGCTCCTCCACATGGAGACCTCGCTTGGCGCGCGCGTCATCGGGCAGTCCGAAGCCGTGGCGGCGGTGGCAAAGGCCGTACGCCGGTCGCGTGCCGGCTTGCAGGATCCGAACCGGCCGATCGGCTCGTTCATGTTCCTCGGACCAACCGGGGTCGGCAAAACCGAGCTGACCAAGGCTTTGGCGCAGTTCCTCTTTGACGACGAGACCGCCATGGTGCGGCTCGATATGTCCGAGTTCATGGAAAAGCACTCCGTCGCTCGACTGATCGGCGCCCCTCCGGGCTATGTCGGCTATGACGAAGGCGGCGTGCTAACCGAAGCCGTGCGGCGTCGGCCCTATCAGGTGATCCTTTTCGACGAGATCGAAAAGGCGCATCCCGATGTGTTCAATGTTCTCCTCCAGGTGCTCGACGATGGGCGGCTGACGGACGGGCAGGGGCGTACGGTCGATTTCCGCAACGCGGTCATCATCCTCACCTCCAATATCGGCGCGGAATATCTCGTCGATCTCAAGGATGGGGAATCGGTGGAGCTCGTGCGGGGCAAGGTGCTCGACATGGTCAAGGCGTCGTTCCGGCCTGAGTTCTTGAACCGGATCGACGAAATCCTGCTATTCCATCGCCTTGGGCGCGAACACATGGGTTCCATTGTCGATATCCAGTTCGGCCGGCTCGAAAAGCTTCTGCACGATCGGGACATCACGCTTGAACTCACCGCCAAGGCGCGGGAGTGGCTGGCGAACGAAGGCTACGATCCCGCTTATGGCGCGCGTCCGCTTAAGCGCGTCATCCAGCGCGCCGTGCAGGACGAGTTGGCCGAGGCGATCCTTTCGGGCAAGGTCTCGGATGGATCGCGGGTCATCGTCGATGCCGGGGATGAGGGGATCGTTCTCCTTCCTGGCGGCGATGCGGAACAAGATGCAGCGGCGTAGTCACCACAGCTGACGGAGAGGGCCGATCGCACGATCGGCCCTTTTCTTTTCGTGGAATATGCGTCGAATTCTGCTTGAACCGGATAGGTGTTGTGGTTAGAACAAAATAAGAACATCGGGGGCAGCCATGACAGACAAAATCGACTATATCGAATTTCCTTCGACCGACCGGGCCGCAACGAGCGGCTTCTTTCGCGCGGCCTTCGGTTGGGGCGCGACAAGCTATGGGCCGGACTATGATGCGATCGATAATGCGGGGATCGATGGTGGTGTCGATCAGGCACCTGACAAGGTTGGCGCGACGATGGCCATCGTGCGGACCGAGGATATCGACGCTGCCGAGCGTCGAGTGATCGCCGCCGGCGGCGTCATCACCAAGGCGCAGTTCGATTTTCCGGGCGGACGCCGTTTCCACTTCCGCGAGCCCGGCGGCAATGAATTGGCGGTGTGGATCGCCCGGGCCGAATAGGGACCCTGGCGAAAACCCGCCTAGTCGGAATGAGCGGCGGAGGCGACCTTGGTCGGCGTGCCTTCACGGGAGAGGAGATCGTCGATCTGGGCCATGGCCTGCTTGAAGCTGTCGCGATATTGCGCCGCCAGCACATTGTCCTTGGGGAGTTTCACGCTCAGCGGATCGACGAGATTGCCATTGATGTGCATCTCGAAGTGGAGGTGCGGACCGGTCGATTGGCCGGTCGAGCCGACATAGCCGATCACCTGGCCCTGGCGGACCTTTGAGCCCACGCCAAGCCCGTCGACGAAACGCGAGAGGTGGCCATAGGCGGTTTCGTAGCCATTGACGTGCTTGATTTCGATCTTGTTGCCGTAGCCCGACTGCCAGCGGTAATATTCGATCGTGCCATCGCCCGCGGCATAAATCGGCGTGCCAGTGCGGGCCGCAAGATCGACGCCGGTGTGCAGTTTGCGCGTGTGGAAGATCGGATGGATGCGATAGCCGAAGCGCGAGCGAAGCGTGCCGCCGCCTTCGAGCGGACGGCGATTGAGGAAGCGCTTGCCGGTTTCGCCGTCGGGATCATAAAAATCGACCGTGCCGTCGGCGGTTGCGAACCGATAAAGCTGGCGCTTGGTGCCCGATAGGGTGAGCGACACATAGAGAAGCTCGGGCTTGGCGTCCGGCGTGTCCTGGGTTTCGAGGATCTCGATCGTGTCACCGGCCGCGATGCGCTTGTTCATGTCGACGTCGTAGGCGAACATGCCGATAATCCGCTCGATCGTATCGTCGCTCAGATCATGCTTGCGGCCGGTTTCCCAGATCGAGCGATAGACCGTGGGCAGATTGCCGACATTGATCTGCTCGATATCTTCTTGCGGGAAATCCACCCAGTCCGGCTGGAGGCCGACGACATATTGGCCATTGTCGCTGAGGGCGACGGTCGCGATATGTGGATCGCCCGGCGTGCCCTCCGGCCGATAGATCGACATGCGATAGGGCACGAGACTATTGGCGTCGCTGGTCAGGGGACCATAGAGAATCCGAAGGCGGATGCCGGCGGGGAGACCGCCTGCCGGAATAAGATTGGAAAGCGTCGCCTCGACCATCGACACCTGCGCGGCGGTGAAGCCGTTGCGGGTCAATGTATCGGCAAGCGGGCCAAGTTCGCGCACAGTCATGAAGCGTTCGGTGCGGCCGGGGCCATTGGCGGCAGCGACCGTAGTCTTGGGAACGACGGTGACATTTTCCGCAACGCCATTGGGCGTCGTGCCAGTGCCCTGGTTCGTCAGGTCTTCAAGGCTCGGCCCAAGCGCGGCATAGGCCAGGGTCGGCGGCGCGTCTTCCGTATAGAAGGTGGCGTCGGCACTGCCGCGGACGAAATCGGCGGCGACCTGATCGGAAATGTCGGTCTTTGGGACATAGCTCAGCGGCATGTCGGCGGTTTTCACCGCGACTTCGCCATCGACATCGGTGCCATAAACGTCGGCGTTGAGATCGAGCGCCACGGCCTGCAGCGGCTGGGTGGCATTCAATATAGCGACGGGATCATAAGAGGGCGCATCGGCCGAGAGATTTGTCGCCGTCGTTGCAAGCGTCGCGCGCAGACGGATGAAGGGCTGATTGCGCAACATTTCGCGGCCATCGACAACCTGGCGCACCGACGCTTCGATGGTTTCGAGATCCGAGCGGGTTTCGGCAACAGGACGGACGCGCGATGATTTGGCGGTGATATCGCTCGAAAGGGTCTGGCTCAGCCGCGGGGCTGCGAGCTGTAATGCCTTATAGGCGGTAGAGAAGGTATCCTGACCCTGGAAAGAGACATAGAGTGCCGCGCCCATAAGAAGGACGCTGGTCAAACCGGTCATCACCGTGCCGCTCAACCAGGCAAAGCTCAATTCCCGTCCTTGGGGAATTTCACCATCGGTCGATTGCATCGTCAGGGCCGGGCCTTCTTCAAACCCGCTGGCGCGCAACAGGGAAGCATGGCGATTTCTTTGCGCAGCGTTCAACGCGCCGTCCTTCGCTTATAAACTGGTCTTCCCCCAAGGGGCCGTGCGTCGGCCGCTCCTTTATATACGCGCAACCTAAGGAGACGGGAGGCCGATTACAATGGCCGTCATATCCTGCGAAAATGCGGCGAAAGCGGGGAGTGAGTTTTGAGGGTCGATCACGCTGCCGTTTAGGGACCAGAAACCACGAACAGACCGTAACGCCTGAAATCTCTGGTGGTTCAGTCGAGTTTTCCACACAGCCGATCCCAGCCAATTTGGAAAATGTCGTTTTTGTCACGATGAGGGGTTTACAGAAAAAAGGACCGCCCCTATAACCCGGTCATCGCTTGAGACCGCGGCGCCGCAAGACGCCAACGACGAAAGCCAAGTTGCTGAAAACGAACGAAAATTCGGACATTAAGCAACTCTCGGAAATTCGGTTCTGCTGAAATTTCGAAAAAAGCGATTGACAGTGAAAAAGAACTTCACTAGAAACCGCGACGCTGACGACGCGAATGACTTTAGTTGTTCCCACTGATTAGCGCAATCTGACAGGGCAGGCTGGCTGCCGGGCAACCGGAACGCGGGTTTGTTTTGTTGGTAGAAATGCGAGGCGGTTGCCTCACCGACGTTCGGCCCTTGGGGTGTGAAGGTCAGCTCTTTGACATTGTGAAGAAAAGAAGAAAGAGAAACGTGGACGGCGAGGTTCTTGCGAACTGAAGCTGGAAGCAATTCCGGTGGAAGTTGTTACAAGACTTTCGATGGGTGCACGTTTCCTAAGAGGTACATATACCTTGTCGCAGTTTTCGGATTGCAGACAAATAAGGTGTGTGTCCTCGTCAAACGCAAATGTGCATTCAGCGACCATGTCATGATTAAACTTGAGAGTTTGATCCTGGCTCAGAACGAACGCTGGCGGCAGGCTTAACACATGCAAGTCGAACGCCC